>CATLBN010000009.1 GCA_949878885.1 uncultured Clostridia bacterium
TGCGCCACAGCTCTACATAGAATCCGTTAGGCGAAAACCCGTCGTTCCGCCATTCCAAAGTATGCTCGTTATATTTATATCCGAACGTCTGGCCTGCCAACTTCTTTGTTTCTATTACTTCTTCCGCTACCTTAAACGTTGCTCCTATTTCATAGCTTAATTTGCTTTTGTGCGAGGCACTGTTAAAAATCCCTTCGCTGGCAACATATGCATCGTAAACCTCTTTGCTTTCTGCAATAAGCCTTGTATTTGCTCCTATTGAAGAATTAAAAATCTGTAAAGAAGAATTTAAATATACGGTTGTAAGATTATTACAGCCTGAAAAAGCGCCTGAACCGATAATTTTTAAGCTTTGCGGCAAAATTATACATCTTAAATTTTCAAAACTGTAAAAAGCCATTTGCGCAATGGAAACCGTACCTTCGCGCACGGCGTAAGTTCCCGATATCGGTTCTATAATTTTACTTAAATAATTGCCGATATAAAATATGTTGCCGTCGTCCCAGTTGTTAGGGTCTGCATAATACGGAGTAAATGAAAGCACATTTTCTCCTATATTCGTCAACGTGTCGGGCAGAGTTAAATTAAGAATACCGCTGCTTTGAAATGCACTGCCGTCTAAATGCGTTATGTTGTCGGGTACGGTTAACGAAGTTAAGTCCTTATTAAAACCAAACGCATACGAGCCTATTCTGTATAAAGCTTCGTCGGTAGGAATAACGGAATTGCTGGTACCGCATACCAAAACTTTTTCCCCTGCGGTATTTACGCTGATAATACAATCGTCTTGACTGTAATAATAAGGGTTTTCTGCAATGGAAATATGCTGTAAATGGTATGCCATAAATCTGTTAGAGTCCATTGCATTGGACTCTAAAGTCGAAGGCAGTCTTATATCCGTTATAATATGACTTTGAAGCGCCGCATTAGACGCAACGTGCGTAACGCCTTCGGGAACGTTTACAACGCCGTCGGCTCCGCCCCCCATTGCCATAAGCGTATTGGGATTTGCTGCGTATGTTGTTTTTTGCGTTGATATAAGACAGTTATTCTCCGCTCTGTAAAACTCGTTTGCCTCATCAACGGTTATATAACGTAAATCGGTGTCTGCAAACGCACTTGAGCCGATTGCCGTAATCCACGCGGGCACGTTAAAACTTACAAGGTTATCTGCGGCGCGGAACGCGTGGGATTGGATAACTGTAATATTTTCGGTTAACACAACGTCTTTAGTTCCCACAAACAGCGCATCGCCGTTGCCGTCGGTATCTTTTTTTATAATGCAGTTATCGTTTAAACTGTAAAAATATTGGTTTGCAGGGTCAACCGTAATCTTTTTTAACGGACAGGCAAAAGCGCCGTCCGCCATCTTTTCCACAGTAGAAGGCAGATGTATGCTTGACAAATTTGTTCCGCGGAAAATAAGCGAACCCATTTCTTTAAGCCCTTCGGGTAAAGTAGCCGCTTTAAGCGCGCTGCATCCGTCAAACGCAAGTTCTCTTATTTTTACTACGCTTTCGGGAATATGTACTGCAATAGGTTTATCTATGGCGGAAATTATGTTGTTCCCCATACCTATCGCACGGTAACCTTCCGTTGAAATACCTGTTAAGGTGCCGGCTGAATCTATTACAAAATATTCATCTTTATCCAAAATATAATTGCCGTCGGGGTCTTTGCCTACCATTGCCCAAGTCGGTAAAAACTTATTTCCCAAATTAATTGCTATAAATGCCGAAAACGATGCGCATACTAAAAGACTAAGCATAATTAATGTTAACAGTTTTATTATGCCTGTTTTTTGTTTCATACTTTTCTCCTTTTATTATTATATGCAAAAATATCTCCAAGGAGCTATTTTTAGTGATTATAGCACCAAGGAGATATAATGTCAACTATGTTTAAGATAAAATTTTCGGAAAATTTAAGGCTTTTAATGAAGCAGTCTAAAATTAACCAAGTTAAGCTATCCGCCGAAATAGGGGTTGCCCAAAGCGCGATAAGCGCTTGGCTTTTAAATAAAAAAGAACCGAGTATTACAAGTTTATGGCTGTTGGCAAATTATTTTAACTGCACTATTGACGAACTTGTGGGCAGAACGGATTTATGAAAGCGCAACAAAAGAAATTTATTATAATTAACGTTAAAACTCTGCGAAAACTTTCGCGGAGTTTATATTTTCATAAAATCGAATAAGTTAAATATTGTAAAAACACAGTTAATTTTACCGTATAATAAAATGTTGCAATTTTAAAATGCGTAAGTTATAATTTTTACAACAGCGTTTTAATGTTGATTTTCAATTTAAAAGGTAATAAATGAGCAAAAAAGAAAAATTATTTTTAAAAATGCGCAACGTTAACGGAGAAGAAGCCGAAGAAACTTGTGTTCACTATGCTAAAAGTTTAAAAGGTTATATTAAATATATGCTTTTCAAATTTGAACAAGTTGCGGTATTTATTTCGTTTATTTTAACCATTGTAGGCGTTTATTTGGTTAGAAACGAAGAATTGATGTCTAAAATTATAGCCTACACGCTGTCTTCCTGTTTCGGACTTACTTATTTTATAACAATTTTTGTAGGTATATGGTTTTGGAAATTTTCAAAACACGTTTTTGTAACCGACGAAGGAATATGGATTGCGCATTACAGTTCGTTTTGGTGGCGCGGCGCGCCTGACTTTATGGGCAGACGCAGATTTCTGGCCCCCTCCTGGTCGGTATATACTTGGAGCGAACTCAAAAGCGTATCTTTAAAAAAAGAGGAAATAGACAAATCCGCAAGAGATATAACCTATTATTTTGAAAAATTTAACGATTGGATTGTAAAATCTTCTAAATATAAAACAATTTATTTAACAAGATTTGACGGCGTACAAAGCATTGATTTTTTGTTAAACGACCAAGCCGACGAAATTATACGGTTTGCGGAAACAAAAAAGAAAAAACGCAGAAAAAAATCAAATAACGTTAAAAACAACGAAGTTAACGAGGAGGAAAACTTTGAATAAACGGTTAACTGTAAAAAAATCAAACTGTCCGCAAAACCATACTTGCCCTGCGGTTAAAGTGTGTCCGGTGGGCGCGCTTTCGCAAAACCTTTTCGACGCGCCTGTAATAGACCAAGACAAATGTATTAAATGCGGCAAATGCGCTAACTTCTGTCCTAAAAAAGCGCTTGTGCTCGAACAAATATAGGTGTTTTAAATATGAGAATTATAACGGTTAGCCGCGAATACGGAAGCGGCGGCAGAGAACTTGGAAAAATGCTTGCCGAGTTATTGAATTTAAAATATTTTGACAGCCAGATTATTCAGACTATGGCGCAGGAAACGCATATGGACGAAAATTATCTTAATACGCGTCTGGAAAACGGCATAGCAAATTACCCTTACGCTTCTACGCGTTCGTTTTCGCGCGTGTCGCAGGTAAGCGGTTCGGCAATGCTTATTGCAAAGCAGCATAAAGTAATAAAAGAACTTGCTGCGGAAGACTGCCTTATTGTAGGCAGAGGCGCAGATGCCGTGCTAAACGATTTAAAACCGTTTAAAATTTTTGTATACGCCGATATGCCTTCTAAAATTGCGCGGTGCAAACAACGCAGTTCCGACGGCGAAATTAAAACCGACAAAGAAGCCGAACGCAAGATAAATAGAATAGACGGCGCAAGAAAGTCCGTTCACGATTTATACTCGGGCTTTAACTGGGGAGATAAAATAGGCTATAATTTGTGCGTTAACACAACAGGCGTAAATATAAAAGAAATTGCGCCGTTAGTTGCCGCGTATGCGGAAAAATATTTTAAAAACGTTTAATAAAAACAATTAAAAAAGCGCGGAAAGTATTTTTAACTTTCCGCGCTTTATTTTAACCGTGTTTTTTAAGTTTGATACGGGAATATGTGCGAATTACCAGCTTATACAACTCGCCCGCGGGTATAACCGAAAGCGACGATGCAAATATTACTATCCACTGCACTGCCGTAGGTTTTACAAGCCCGAACGCCGACGAGAGAGGACTTATGCAAAGCATAATGTTTAACAGCACGCCCGTAATAACTGTAATAAGCAGCACTTTGTTTGCAAACATTCCCCTTCCGAACGCCGACTGCCTTTCCGTGCGGATATTAAACGACTGAAAAAGTTCCAAAAACGATAAAGTCATAAAAGTAACCGTTGTTGCCGCCGCGTTACCCCAAGCCGATAAGCCGTAAGTAAACACGCCTATAGTTACCGCCGTCATAAACAGTCCGTAAAACGCTATTGACGTTAACGAGCTTTTTGAAAACAAACTTTTTTCCGCGCGTTCGGGCGGACGCTTCATAGCGTCGCTGTCCTCGCGCTCCATTCCGAGCGCCAAAACGGGAAAACTGTCTGTAATAAGATTCAACCATAAAAGCTGGGTAGACAGCATAAAATTAAATTTAAACAAAAACAGCGAAGCAATTAAAATGGCAAGCACTTCGGCAAGATTTGTAGACAGGAAAAACTGAATGGTTTTTCTTATGTTGGCGGAAATTCTTCTGCCTTCGCGCACGGCGGAAACAATCGTTGTAAAATTATCGTCGGTGATAACCATATCGGAGGCGCTTTTTGTAACGTCGGTGCCGGATATGCCCATTGCTATGCCTATATCAGCCGATTTAATGCTGGGAGCGTCGTTAATACCGTCGCCCGTCATTGCCGCAACCTTGCCTCTGCGTTGCAGCGATTTTACAATCATATTTTTATGTTTAGGCGAAACACGCGCAAAAACGCGGCAGTTTTCAATAGCGGCGTCGCGCTTGTCTTCGGGCAGGTCGTCAAGCTCGTCGCCCGTCATAACCTCGCTTCTGTCTTTTGCTATGTTCAGTTTTTTGGCTATGGAAAACGCGGTGCGAACGTGGTCTCCCGTAATCATTACCGTTGCAATACCGGCAGTTTTACATTCGTTAACGGCTTCTGCAACTCCGTTTTTAAGCCCGTCGGTCATTCCGCAAAGTCCAATAAAAATCAAATTGTTTTCGTCAAGTCCGCCCGAATATTGTTTATACGCAAAACCCAATACGCGCAGCGCCTCGTCCGACATTAAATCGTTTTCCGCAATAACAGCCTGTTTATCGGCTTCGGTAATAGGTTTAACGCCTTGCGCGGTTAAAATTTCGGAACATCTGTTTATAAGAATATCCGGCGCGCCTTTTGTAAAACTTATCTGTTCGCCGTTTATAGCTGACGCAACTGTCATCATCTTTCGTTCCGAAGTAAACGGAAGCTCGCCCAATTTTTTAAAATTGCCGTCAAAACCGCATTCGTCGGCACATATCTGCAGGGCAACTTCGGTTGGGTCGCCCAAATAGCTGCCCTTTACGCCTTTAACGCCGTTACAAATCGCCATACACTGCAAAAGCCTGTCGTTATTTGCGTTTGAGCCGGATATATCCTGCAATAACCGCTGTTTACCCCCCGAATATAGCGCAACTACTTTTAATTTGTTCTGCGTAAGCGTACCTGTTTTATCGGAGCAGATAACCGAGCATCCGCCCAGCGTTTCAACAGATTTAAGCTTTCTTATAACAACGCCTTTTTTGCTCATTTTCTGAACGCCCATAGCCATTATAATTGTTACAACGGCAGGCAGTCCTTCGGGAATTGCGGCAACGGAAACCGCAACGGACGTCATAAAGTTTTTAAGTATTCCTTCGTCCCGCACAAAAATTCCCATAAGAAAAATTATTGCCGTTACCGCAAGTACAAACACGGAAATAATTTTACCCAACTTATTCAAACTCTTTTCAAGCGGAGTTTTAGCCGCTTTTCCGCCTTGAAGCATTGCGGCGATTTTCCCCATTTCCGTGCCCATTCCCACCGAGGTTACAACCGCCGCGCCGTTGCCGCGAACCACAAACGTTGAGCCGAAAAGCGTGTTAGACATATTTGAAAGCGCAACCTTGTTGCCGTGAATTCTTTTTTCGTTTTTTTCAACTCCGGCACTTTCGCCCGTAAGCGCCGACTCGTCGCACATAAGCGAATTGCTTTCTATAACTCTGCAGTCGGCAGGTACAACGTCGCCTTCCTCCAAAAGCACAACGTCGCCCACGGTAAGTTCTTCGCTGGGCACAACAAACTCTTTATTTTCCCTTCTTACCTTGCAAAACGAAGCGGATAGCTTTTTTAAATTTTCTATAGCTTTATCGGCGCGGTATTGCTGAATTGTGCCTACAAGCGCGTTAAGAAAAATAATCAAAAGAATAATAACCGTGTCGGTTAAATCGTTTTTATCCTTGGATATAAAAGCAATTACGCCTGAAACGGCTGCGGCTACTATTAAAAGAATTGTCATAAAGTCTTTAAACTGCGCAAAAAACAGTTTAATCGGACTTATGGCTTTTCCCTGTTCAAGCTGATTTTTTCCGTATTTTTCCAGCCTTGCCGCCGCTTCCGTACGCGACAGCCCGTCCGACGAAGTTTTTAATTTGCCGAACGCCTGACTTACCTCATCAAAACAGAAATTATCCATAAAATACCTCTTAATTAAAGTATTCGGACAAACCCCGTTATATGCTTTTGCAAATATAAAGAAGCGCAAAGTGCCAATTTTGCACTTTGCGCTTCTTTAACGTCAGTTTATAAATTAATCTTCCGTAAAAGAGTGTTCTTCCTCTGCGTCGTGTTCGGGGAACTGCGATTTATCGTAAGCAATGCCGTTTTTATCGTAATAGTCTTTTATTGCTGCGCGGATAGCTTCTTCCGCCAACACCGAACAGTGCAGTTTATGCGCGGGCAAACCGTCCAACGCTTCCGCTACCGCTTTGTTAGTAAGGGTAAGCGCTTCCGAAAGCGGTTTGCCTTTAATAAGTTCCGTAGCCATAGACGACGAAGCAATAGCGCTTCCGCAGCCGAAAGTGTTAAATTTAACGTCGGTTATTACGTCGTTTTCTATTTTAAGATACATTTTCATTATATCTCCGCACTTTGCGTTACCCACTTCGCCTATTCCGTCGGCGTCTTCTATTTTCCCAACGTTTCTGGGATTTGTAAAATGGTCCATTACCTTTTCGCTGTACAATGCCATAATTTTCTCCTTAAAGCGCTTATTTGCGCCGTTGTTTTTAATAATTTAAATTAAATGCGGTTTTTCGCCTTTTTCAAGACTTTCCCAAACAGGGGAAATACTGCGCAAATACTCCACGATTTCAGGAGTTTCCCGCAATATAATTTCAACGTCTTCTTCCGTGTTGTATTCGGAAAGCGAAAGTCTTAAAGAGCCGTGCGCAACTTCGTGCGGAAGCCCTAACGCAAGCAACACGTGAGAGGGGTCCAAAGAGCCCGACGTGCACGCCGAACCGGACGAAGCGCAAATACCCTTTGCATCCAAAAGCAACAGCAAACTTTCGCCCTCTATCCCCTCGAAACATATATTAACGTTGTTCGGCAGTCTGTTTTTAAAATCTCCGTTAAGTTTGGAATGCGGTATTTTTAAAAGACCTTCAATAAGCCTGTCCCTGAGATTGCGCTCTTTTTCCGCGTTCTTCCGCATATTCAGGCAAGCGTCTTCCAGCGCTGCCGCCATTGCCGCCGCGCCTGCAAGGTTTTCGGTACCGGCGCGTTTGCCGCGTTCCTGCGCTCCGCCTTCCACAAACGTATAAAGCGGAATCTGCTTGCGGCAGTATATTGCACCCACGCCCTTAGGTCCGTGGAACTTATGCGCCGAAAGCGACAGCATATCTATATTTTGAGCTTTTACGTCTACGGGAATATGCCCAACCGCCTGCACCGCATCCGTGTGAAAAACCACGCCGTTCTTGCGGCAGACCTCTCCTATTTCTGCCACGGGCAAAACCGTGCCCACCTCGTTATTTGCAAACATAACGGTAACAAGCGCCGTATCTTTGCGTATTGCCTTTGCCACGTCTTCCGCTTTTATAAGTCCGTTGCAGTCCACGGGCAGATAAGTTACCTCAAACCCCTCGGTTTGCAGTTTTTTAAGCGTATGCAACACGGCGTGATGTTCGAAAACGGTTGTTATAATGTGTTTTTTACCTTTTTTTGCGCCGTGCAACGCCGCAGAGCGTATTGCCTGATTGTCGCTTTCGCTGCCGCCTGAGGTAAAGTATACTTCTCTTTCTTCGCAATTTAACAGCTCCGCGATTTTTTTACGCGCCTTATCAAGTTCTTCCTTGGCAATTTGACCTATCGTATGCAAAGAAGAAGGATTTCCGTAAAAGTTTTGCAAATACGGCAGCATTGCCTTAACCGCAACGTCGCTCATTGCAGTAGTAGCGGCGTTGTCAACGTAAACTATTTTTTTATTCAATGTTTTAATTCCTACATAATTAGTATGATTTTATTATAAATAATAATTCCTATATTGTCAATAGGAATTACCTGCCGATTAAAAAGTTTTTAATTATTTCAAGGCGCTTTTTCAAAGTTTTATTTAAGTATAAAAACGCGGCGCAACCGTTTTGGAGTTGCGACACCGAAAAAATTAATTATTTTAATAAATCTTTAAGAGTTTTAGAACTCAAAAATTTCATAATTACTTCGTCAAGTTCTTTAAAAAGCGGCAACGTTTGGCAAGTACCGGCGTTTTCGCAGGGAACCGCTCCGCTTTCAAGGCAGTGCACAGGCGCAAGAGAGCCCTCGCCGGAGAGCAGAATTTCCGCAACCGTATAGTCTTCCGCGCGCCTTGCAAGCTTATAACCGCCGCTTTTGCCGCGCGCGCTTACCACAAGTCCAGCCTGAGAAAGACTTGCGGCCGACGTTTCGAAATATTTTAAAGATTCTTTTTGTCTTACGGCAATATCCGCAAGCGATATATATCCTTCGCCTTCGTGCCGCGCCAAATCAATCATAATTTTAAGGGCGTTTCTGCCCTTTGTGGTTATCATCATAATATTACCTTTCAGCCGCCGAGTTCTATCATTCTTTCTATGCACCGCACCGCTTTAACTCGGGTGTCCTCGTCCAAAACGATTTCCTCTCCTCCACATCCCGTTATACAGTTTAAAACGTCGTTTAAAGTAGTTATACGCATATCCTTGCATACAAGCTTATCGGAAAGCGGATAAAACTTTTTATGGGGACATTTCAGCCGCAAATGGCTTACAATGGAATTTTCGGTGCCTATAATAAATTCCGAAGCGCTTGAATTTTCAGCATAATCCATAATACCGGACGTAGAACCTACAAAATCGGCAAGCGCAGTTATATGCGGAGGACATTCCGGATGCGCCAAAAACAGCGCGTCGGGATGCGCGGACTTAGCGGCAAAAAAATCTTCTTTGGTCATAGCCGCGTGCCAAGGGCAACCGCCGTTCAACAGCATAAAGTTTTTTTCTGGAACTTTGTTTTTTACATAAGTACCTAAATTTATATCCGGAATAAAAATAATATTTTGCTCCGGCATATTACGGCAAACCTTTACCGCGCAGGAAGAAGTTACGCAAACGTCGGCAACGGTTTTAAGCTGCGCTGTCGTGTTAACGTAAGCAACAACGGCATATTCAGGATTTTCGGATTTTATTTTTAAAATAAACGACTTATCCATTTGCTCTGCCATAGGACAGCCTGCATTTGGATTTGCAAGCAGAACACGCTTTTCAGGCGCAAGCATTTTAACCGTTTCCGCCATAAAGCGCACACCGCACATTATAACCGTTTTTTGCTTAGTTTGCTTAGCTTTTAACGCAAGTGCATAGCTATCACCGGTAAAATCCGCAATTTCGCAAATTTCGTCAGACATATAACTGTGCGCCAAAACGCATATTCCGCGTTCGTTTTTAAGTTGAATTATTTTTCGCTGTAACTCTTGTTGCATAATCAATTCCGAAATCCTATAGAATTATACACAAATTCCGCATAATTGTCAAATATATTGGGAGCGCAGCATTGCGGCATTTAAACATATGCAAAAAGCGGGGAGACTGTCCCCGCTTTTTGCACTTTAAATTTTGATAATCAATAGAATACCATTGTCATCCACCAATTCCAAGTGTCTCTTAAATATCTTAAAAATCTTGTCATAATGTGCCTCCTTTAATGCGATTATAGGCAATGGGAAGCAATATTAAAATTTGAATTTTTTGTTGTTTTTTTGTTGTTTTTTATTTCAAATTTATTTGATTTTATTAAAAAATTAAATTTTATTGCGTTTTTAATTGAATTTTTCAATAAACTGTTGGATTTTATTATTTTTTGTAGTATTATGTATATCAATTATTATGTTAAGCTTAATCTCCTATACAATTAAATATACGGTATTTTTTGTTTGTTCGTATTTGGCTTACATACAGTTAAACCGCTTTAAACTCGGCGCTTGGGACTTACTTGGCTTACTTTCCTCGGTAATAGTTTCCGTAGGGCTGTACTATATAACTTTATACGTAAAACTTTTAGTGCCGCCTTTAATGTTTTTATACTGTTACGCTCTGTTTTGGTTAAGATTTAAATTACCCAAAGTTTATTCGTTAAACGTATTTATAATATCCGTCGGTTTAACCTGCTTTGCACACATTATAAGCTCTTGCCTGATATATCCGTTTTCAGGCTTTATAAACGGCATAAAATCCGAATGGCTTAAAGTATTAACTTCTCAACTCGTTTTGGGTTTTTTGAATTTGTTTTTTACAAATTTTATTTTTGTTTTTAAAAGATTTAAGAGAGGCGTTAAAGATTTGCAGCACAGCAAATTATTGGAATGGCTAGTTTATTTGGGCGCCGTGGCGGCGTTCGGATATATGCTGTCTTACGCGTATGATTTGGGTTCTTCCAACTTCGGAACGGGCATACTTATTTTTATAATCTTTTTCGGTCTTTCACTGCTTTTATGGTGGTGCAAAATATTTTCAACGGAAAAAACGTATCAAATTCAAAAACACAATATCGAAATGCTAAACCTCACGCTTGAAGCAAACGAGGAAAATAACAGCAAACTCAAACAGCAAAACGAAGAACTTGCCAGAATTATTCACAGAGATAACAAACTACTGCCCGCAATGATTATTGCAGTAAAACAGCTTATCGAATCTCCCGACCCCAAAAATTTGCAAGACGTATTGGAAAGCATAAACGATATGTTTAACGAACGCAGCCGCATTATAGAAAACTTTAAAAAGAAAGACGCTATCCCTTCAACGGGCTTTACCTCGGTAGACGCAATAAACGACTACATTTCGCAACGGGCAATATTTAAGGGAGCGGGTTTCGAAATTGAAATTAAAGAAGGCGCCGTAACAAAATTGGTTTCGGTATTTACAAACTTAACCGATTTAAACACGCTTTTATGCGATTTGGGAGAAAACGCCGTTATTGCGGTAAAAGACGTAAAAAACGGAAAAATAAAAATTGTTTACGACGTATTCGAAGACGCGCCGAGAATATGTTTTTACGATAACGGACCGCATTTCGACCCTAAGGTTATAGCTCAAATGGGCAAAACGCAAATTACTACACATAAAGCCGACGGCGGCAGCGGAATAGGATTGTACACCGCTTTTTCTATTTTAAATAAATATTCCGCGTCGCTTTATATTGACGAAACGGTAAACAACGGATTTACCAAACGCGTTATTATTGCCGCCGACGGTAAAAACACAACGGGTGTAAAAACAGACAGAGCGGAAGTTATTAAAATAAGCGTAAACAATAACGTTATTTATGACATCGATATGAAAGACGCAGTATAATCGGATTAAACTCTGCCATATTACGGGGGCAATTATATTTTTTTAATAAACAAACGGGGCTTCGGCGGATTAAATACCGCCGAAGCCCCTATTAATTTTTACAATTTAAGTTTTGCTTTTTACCTTCATTAATCTTATAACCGCGGCCCGTTCGTTTTCGTCAAGCTTGGATTTTATATACTTAATAGTTTCTTCCAGCTGCGGTATCATAACGTACTCCAATGCATTTACACGCCTCTTATTTCGCTCTATTTCATCGGCGAGCAATCTAACGGCTTTTTCCGTTTCCGCAAGTTTCAGCATTTTAGGCAGCAGTTTTGACGCCTGTTCCACGGAATAATCCGCCTCGCCCGTAATTTCTGAAAACGCATAAGGCAAACTCTCGGAAGACTGCTGTTGAACAGGGCTTATTACGGGCACGTCAACGCCCATTATGCTTTTTGAACCGCACTCAACCTCTATTGAAACCGCAGGCATCGCAAAAGCCGCTTCGGCGCTGTATGAAGCAGTTACCGAACGCGCAACCGAAAACTGTTTTAGCACTTCGGAAAGCTGTGCTTCAACTTCCTCCCTAAGCTTTTTGTTTTCCTTTATTATTACCGAAAAACGGCGCACCATTTCGTCGGATTTATCTTTTAAAAGCTTATGCCCACGCGTTGCGGTAACAAGCCGCGCTTTAAGTTTTTTAAGCTCCATACGCGTGGGGTTAACGTTTAATCTTGTCATAAATCAGTCCTTGCTAAGGTACTTATCGATATATGCTTGGCGCACGCGTTTAAGTTCGGATTTGGGAAGAATTTTCAACAGTTCCCAACCCAGAGCAAGCGTGTCCTCTATGGCTCTGTCGGTTTCAAAACCTTGGTTCACGTAAAGTTTTTCAAACTGTTCGGCAAACTCGGCGTACAGCTTATCGGTATCCGAAAGCGCCGCCTCGCCCAAGATTGCGGCAAGTTCTTTACACTCTTTACCCCGCGCATATGCCGCAAATAACTGATTCATAGTGTCCGCGTGGTCCTCGCGGGTTTTGCCGCGTCCTATGCCTTTATCTTTAAGTCTTGAAAGCGACGGCAAAACGTCTATAGGCGGATTTACGCCCTTTTTGTATAAATCGCGCGACAGTATTATCTGACCCTCGGTAATATAACCCGTAAGGTCGGGTATAGGATGAGTTTTGTCGTCCTCCGGCATAGTTAAAATAGGTATTTGGGTAATGGAACCTTCCGAACCGCGTATCCTGCCTGCACGTTCGTACATCGTTGCAAGGTCTGTATATAAATAACCGGGATATCCGCGGCGCCCGGGCACTTCTCTGCGCGCCGCGGAAACTTCGCGCAGCGCTTCGGCATAGTTTGTAATATCGGTAAGAATTACCAAAACGTGCATACCGCAATCGAAAGCAAGATATTCAGCGCATGTTAAAGCCATTCTCGGCGTTGCAATACGCTCTACTGCAGGGTCGTTTGCAAGATTTGTAAAAAGCACCGTTCTTTCTATTGCGCCCGTCTTTTTAAAATCGTTTACAAAATATTGCGATTCTTCAAACGTTATTCCTATCGCCGCAAAAACAACGGCAAACTTACTGTCGCCGCCGCGCACCTTGGCTTGTCTTGCTATCTGCGCCGCAAGCTCCGCGTGCGGAAGACCGCTCATAGAAAATACCGGCAGCTTTTGACCGCGCACAAGCGTGTTCAATCCGTCTATTGCCGAAATGCCCGTTTGAATAAACTCGTCGGGATAATTTCTTGCGGCCGGATTTATAGGTTCGCCGTTTATATCCAAAACTTTTTCGGGAATTACGGGCGCGCCGCCGTCGCGCGGATTACCCATACCGTCGAAAACTCTGCCAAGCATATCACGCGAAACGGAAAGCTGCTGGCTGTGCCCCGTAAAACGAGCTTTTGCAGAAACAATCTGCAACCCCTGCGAATTTTCAAATAACTGCACAACGGCTTTATCGCGGTTTATTTCCAACACCTTGCCGCGGCGGATTTCTCCGTTATGACACACTATGTCTACAAGCTCGTTGTATTTAACGCCTTCTACGCCGTCCACAACCATAAGAGGCCCTACGACTTCGCGGATGGTTTTATATTCCTTAAACATTGCCGTCGCCTCCCTGTGCAAGCGCTTTCATTTCCGAATTAATAAGCTTTAAAATTTCATCGAATTCCGAAAGATTGTCTTCCGTAATATATTTAGCCCTGCCAATTTTTTCTTTGCAGGAGCTTGCAAGAATATCGTTTAAACCTGTAAAGTCGGCAATAGCCTCGCGTGCTCGCGCGTTGAACTCATAAATGAGTTTAAGCATTAAAAACTGCTTTTTCATAGACGTATAAGTATCAACGTCGTCAAACGCGTTTTGGTGTAAAAAGTCTTCGCGTATAATTTTTGCAGTTTCCATTGTAAGTCTGTCTTTTGAGGAAAGCGCGTCCATACCGACAAGGCGCACTATTTCGTCCAACGCGGCTTCTTCCTGCAAAACGGTCATTATAAACTGCCTGTATTTGAAAAACTGCGCGCTTACGTTGCTATCGTACCAATCTTTTATTTTATCGGCGTACAGCGAATAGCTTATAAGCCAATCTATTGCAGGGAAATGGCGCTTATACGCAAGCGAAGCCGAAAGCCCCCAAAAAACTTTTACTATACGCAGCGTTGCCTGAGCAACGGGTTCGCTTAAATCTCCTCCCGGAGGAGAAACCGCGCCTATCGCGGTAACCGAACCCACTTTTTTTCCAGAGCCCAAAAGTTTTACAATGCCGGCGCGCTCGTAAAATTCCGCAAGACGCGAAGAAAGATATGCGGGATAACCCTCGTCGCCGGGCATCTCCTCCAATCTGCCGCTCATCTCTCTGAGAGCTTCCGCCCAGCGCGAAGTGGAATCTGCCATAATTGCAACGTTATAGCCCATATCCCTAAAATACTCCGCAATGGTTATACCCGTATATATGCTGGCTTCACGCGCAGCAACGGGCATATCCGAAGTGTTTGCTATAAGCACCGTGCGCTTCATTATAGGCTCGCCCGTTTTAGGGTCTTTCAAAGCCGGAAACTCGTTTAAAACGTCGGTCATTTCGTTGCCGCGTTCTCCGCAGCCAACGTAAACTATTATATCTGCGTCCGCCCACTTTGCAAGCTGATGCTGAACTACTGTTTTACCGCTGCCGAAGGGACCGGGCACCGCCGCAACTCCGCCGCGGGCAATAGGAAACAGCGTATCCACAACGCGCTGACCCGTTACCATAGGCTCTGTAGGCGCAAGCTTTTCTTTATACGGTCTGCCGCAGCGTACCGGCCACTTGCGCAGCATACTTACGGGACGCTTGCCAGAATCCGTAGCAATAACGGCAACCGTATCTTCTATTGTAAATTCGCCTGCGTAAATGCTTACTACCTTTCCGCGCATACCGTTAGGGACCAAAATGCGGTGTTCTATAATTTCCGTTTCCTGCACGCAACCCAAAACGTCGCCTTCTTCCACTTCTGCGCCTTCCTTGACCGAGGGAACAAACTTCCACTTTTTTTCGCGGTCGAGGTTGTTTACGGATACGCCTCTGGAAATACGTGCGCCGTATTTAAAATACAACGTGGTAAGCGGACGCTGAATTCCGTCGAAAATGCCTTGAATCAACCCAGGCGCAAGCTCCACCGAAAGAGGTTCTCCCGTGGAAACAACGTCTTCTCCGGGTCCCAATCCCGAAGTTTCCTCGTAAACCTGAATGGAAGCTTTATCTCCGCGGAGTTCTATTACTTCGCCTATAAGCCCTTTTTCGGATACGCGCACAACGTCGTACATTTTGCAGTCCGCCATATTTTCGGCAATTATAAGCGGTCCGGAAACTTTTACTGTTTTACCTGCCATTTTTCTTTCTCCTGATAAATTAGAACGTTACGGTGTTTTAACTGTTAAACAAAATGTCCACGCCCAAAGCGCGCTCCATTGCGTCTTTAAGCAGCTGCGTGCCGTAGCCTGTGCTTCCCGCCTTAGAGGGCACGCTTAAAATTACGGGATATGTTTCCTCGTCGAAGCGTTTTGTAAATTCCGACAGAGGACGGGCAAGTTCTTCCGTTAAAAAAATTATTTGATACTCTTTTGCGATTCGCCGCAGTATATCCCTTGCTTTAACATCGTTTTCCGCAGGGAACGCGGCAACGCCCGCCGCCTTGAATACCGTTATACTGTCGCCGTCGCCGACTATAGCCATTTTTCCTTTCATAACGCTCCGTTAAGCCGCAATTCGCCGTGCGGTTTAAATGCTTCTCAATCTTTTTTTTATTTCGTTACCGCTCATACCTGCAAGCAGACATACAAACAAAATGCGCACGTTCGCATTTTCCGTACGGCGGCGGAAAACATAATATAAAAACGGCTGACGGTTTTTAAGTTCATACTTCTTTTCAGCCAACGCGTCAATTTCAAAGCTGTCCGCAAGCCTTTCCGCCTCCGTCATAGGCAATCCGTCGTTTTTCTGCTCTATGCAGGCTTTAACAAACGCTCCGTACGGCGTGGAGGCAAAAGCCTCCGTTATTCTCTCTGCGTCGCCGTCAAATAATTTTTCAAGCGTTTCCTGCTTTAATATACCGCCTTCAACATACGAAAGCGCAGCATATTCGGGGGTGTTTGACCTTAACGCCGTTAAAATATTTGTCATATCGGCTTTAGCCGCAACCGTCTTTTTCAAAAAACGGTTGTTTGCGCACGCCGCGCTTAAATGTCTGAACAATGCTTTATCGAAAATTCGTCCTATCTCGGCGCCGCCCACTCCGTTTCCTTCGTTTTCGCCGCAGAAAAGCGACATTGCCTGCTGAATAGCTTTAAAAAGCTCGCCGCCGTAATTTGCGTACGCGCCGCTTTCCGTTATTTCGCGCAGATACTGCGCTTCATACATTCCGTCCGGCGCAAGCATAGCATTTGCGCTTTCGCCGCTCAAATTTAAATATTTTGCTTTTACAAGCGACTTGGCGTTATGAAAGTCTCTAGGAGATAAAAGATACTCTTTTTCTGCCTTAGTTGCGGCATATTCCCGTATGAATACGTCCAAATCGCACATATCGGCTTGCAAAAGCCGCTCGTAATCGCACACCGAAGACGCTTCTGCGCCTTTGCCGAAGCCGCTTTCGGAAAGCGTACGGAACGCGTCTTGGGCGCTGCCCTCGCAAAGCTTGTAAATTTTATCTTTTAAAAGAAACTTTTCTTTTACGGCAATAACGCCGCTTGTATAGGTGATATCCTTTACCATAATTAACCGTTAAAAAACCGTTGCGGCAATTTCAACCTGATTGCGCTCTCTGTCGTCGGAAAGGAGCGCTTTATAAGATACGTCTTTATCGCTGTTTTTTCCGCGAAGTATAAATCCGCCGCCGACTTTATCCGAAGTTTTAGGCGAAACTTTAAGCTTTTTTTCTTTTACAACGTCAAACGCCGCAACTTCTTTTTGAAACTTAAATGCGGAAGCAAAAACAATTTCGTCCCCGTCTTCTGCATAATTGTCCAAAAGTTTTTCGCAAAGCCTTAAAACGTCGGCTTTTTCCAGCGCGTTTAGTTTTTCAAACGCTCTGGCGTAAATATCGTCGATAACTCTGCGTTTTTCCGATAGCAGTACTTTTGCAGAATCCAATCTTGCCGCAGCCGCTAATCCGTCGGCAATTGCGCAGGTTTTCTCTTTTATTTCGGCTTCCGTGCCCAAACGGTTTCTTTCTGCGCGCTTATCTGCTTCGCAAATAATTTCTTCCGCCCTTTTTTGGGCTTGGGAAATTATCGATGCGGCGTTCTCCTCCGCGTCGGATAAAATTCTTTGTATAATTTGCTCTCTGCTCATATTTCTGCCTTAAACCGCAATAAGCATTATGGATACTATAAGTCCCAAAATCGCATAGAACTCTATCATTGCGGGATATATTATAAGTTTACCGCCAAGCGAATCTTGCTTACCTACAGCGTAAATACAATTTACCGCAGATTTGCCTTGGAAAATACCAGTAATCAAACCGGAAAGCGCCATAGGTAAAACCGCACCGCATAAAGCCCAGCCTGCAGCCGCCGTTTCCAAACCGGCAAGCGAAGACGAAGCGATAATACCGATAATAAATCCGTAAATACCTTGCGTTGCGGGAAGAAGCACAAGCACCAATACTTTACCGAACTTTTTGGGATTTTCGCCCAAAACGCCAGCCGCGGCGCTGCCCGTCTTATAAAGACCGATTGCAGAGCCTACTCCGCACAAAAGCACGCAAAGCGCTACCCCCACCATTCCGATTGCGTAACCAACCATATAAAAAACCTCCAAAGAGTTAAATTTTTCAAAACGTTTTATTAAAATATTATTTGTTTAAGCTGATATATTTATGCTCGGAGCCGAGCGGTTTGAAAAGCTCGCCCTCGCCTTCGTAAAACCTGCCGTAAAATTCAACGTACTGTAACCTTGCGTCGTGAATATACGCGCCCAAAAGTCCCATTGCCAAATTGAACAGGTGCCCTATAACCATAATAAGAATACCCAGAATTATAAGCGCGGGATTACCGCCCGTTACAAACTGAACGGCATATTTGGAAACTATTTGCGCAATAACAGCGCCGGATAGCATAAGCCCGTAAAGTCTTGCGTAACTCAGAATGTCCGATGCATAATTTATAACGCCGTATGCCGCGCCGAAACCCTTTGTAAACTTGCCTAAAACTTTTTCGTGCCTGCCGGCGGTCAATACGGCGGCAAGCAGTGAAACCGCCGCAATACCTCCGCCTATATATGCCAACAACGGCGTATCGGCTTCGCCTATAAGCCCTACTATGGCAATGGCTACTCCAAGCGAAAACAGCGCCCAGGTTACTCCTTCCCAAATACCGTCCCATATTTTTTTGCGCCGCCAAAACTGAACGGCTTTGCAAATATATCCGGCAAATAACTGAACGATACCTATCTCCAAACTTATAACAAGCACCGCAGGAACAGATATTCCCATAAACGTCCACATATCTTTCTGCGCGTCGGGCATTACCGCGGACATAAATTTTAAATTTATTCCGAAGAAGGAATTAAACAATACACCCCATACTATGGCGCAAATACCGCCTATTGCAAACACTCCTGCAAGCCGTTTGAGCCCGCTGTCTTTTCCGCGGTTTTTCAAATAAACAAAACCGCCGCCAAAAAACATTAAAAGCCCGTAACCTATATCCCCCATAATAAAACCGAGAAAAATACTGTAAAACACCGCCATTATTGTATTGGGGTCGAATTCACGGTAGTTTGCCGGCGAATACATATTTGTAATCGCTTCAAAATTTTTAACAACCGCGTTGTTTTTATAAAGCGTGGGCGGAACCTCGTCTTTATCCGTTTCCGTAAACTCGTAATACACCGCGCTTGAAACACCGTTTAAAGCTTCCGCAACCAAGCTCTGCGCGTCTACGGGCACGTAGGCTTCAAGCAGAAAAGTGGTTTGCGTTTGCCGCATTTTATCGGAGAGCTCGGCTTTTTCAAGTTCGAACGAAAGATAGTCGCAATAAATTTTAAGCGTTTTTATTTTATCAGCAAGCGCAATAAGTCCGCCGTCCGTCGCTTGCGCTTTTTTCTTATATTCCTGTTTCTTTTCGTTTAAATCACGTAGCACTTCTTCTCCGCTGCGGCTGTCCTCCGCGTACGGACAAGCCGTAAAGCCGAAAGAAGTCAGCGCCTCCTCAGCCGCTTGCGCAAAAGACTTATGATATGCAATCAATATCACGGCGCCGTCCAACGTTTTATTTACTGTTTTAATAACCGCTAAGTCTGCGCTTTTATTCCACTCTGAAAGCGCGTCCACTGCAGCAGCGGGAACTGCGCCGAGTTTAACTTTGACGTGCTGCGTGTTCTTAAATGTGTTAAACGGCGCTTTTACTGCGCAAAAAATTTCAGCCGAATTAATTTCACGTTCAATTCCGTTAATTTCCGAACGGATGCTGCGTTTTTCGTCGCGAAGCCGTAAAATTTCTGCGGCAAGCCCTTCCGCCTCGGCTTTAAGCTCTCCTGCTTTTATAAATTCGGAATAATTAACTGTTAAATCGTCTGAATGCTCGTTGTTTTTTATTTTATTTTCTTTATTATAATTTTCGACTTCGTTTGAAAGATACTCCAACGCCGACTCGAAATAAGCAAGACATTCGGGAAGCAACCCCGTATTTTTAATCATAGGGGCGGTGTTTTCGGTTTCTTTCAAAAGCTTAATTTCGGTTGCACCCGTGCGCTGCAACGCGTTTAACACCGCGTCTTTTTCGTACGACATTGCAATGAGATTAAGTTTGCCGATTTCAGCAATCGCCACCTACAATCCTCCTTACTATATCGTTAACGCACTTTTGTGTTTTTTTAATAACGCTGTCCGCATATGACTTAGCGGATACTGCATTTTGTTTTAAAGTTTCGTCATAATTGTTTTGCGCGGCGTCTTCCGCTTCTTTAATTCGCTTTTCGCGCAAACTTTTAAGTTCGGCTTCACATACCTTTGTAATCTCAGCCGCTTTAAGTTCAGCCTCAGCCAAAATACGCGCCGCCTGCTGCTGCGCGTCATTTTTAATTTCCAAAGCTTTTTCTTCCGCTTCGGTAATAGATTTTATAAGTTCTTCCATATGCTTCCGCCCCGTTACCGCAAATAAAAACTACATTATTAATTTTAGCATTTTTCAGATGATTTTGCAATACCTATGTTAAAAATATTTGATTTTTTACCTGATTTTAACATTAAATACAAACTTTAATATTGAATGTTTTTTTCATTGTTATGTAAATTTATACAATTTTTTGAATAATTATAATTTATACGCAAAACGCTTGCGTTTATATTTATACAATGTTATAGTTTGAATAATTACATATAAAGAGAGGCATTTTATGAAAAAATTACTTATCTCGCTAGTTTGTGCGTTAACAGCCGTAATTTGCGCGCTGCCGTTTGCCGCGTGCGGTAAGGGTGCGCCCGTAAAAGTTAAAGATATAGAACTTACCCAAGAAGATTACGCGTTTGCCGTTAAAAAAGAAAATAACGAACTTCTTACACAGATTAACGGCTATCTTACCGAATGGGAAGGCGACGGAACGTTGGAAAACCTTATTAACTCTTATTTCAACGGCACGGCCGAGTTCAGCTATAAAAATAAAAGCAACACGGCGCAGTCGGGAGATTTTGTAGTTGCCACCAACGCCTACTTCCCCCCGTTTGAGTCTTACGACAAAAACGCCGACTTTGTCGGTATTGATATTGAAATAGCTTATAAAATAGCGCAAAAATTAAATAAAACGCTGTTTATTAAAGATATGGATTTCGACTCTATTATTCCAAGCGTTAAAGCAGGGGAAAGCGCCATAGGTATGGCAGGAATAACAGTAAACGAAGACCGCCTTAAAGACGTTGCTTTTGCCAACGGATACTATACGTCCGCTCAGGTTATAACTGTTTTACAATCTGACACAACATTTGATAATTGCACGTCAGACGAAGAAGTTACAGCAATTTTAAAACAGCAAAGCAAAAACTACAAAATCGGCGCGCAGGCCGGAACAACGGGCTATATGTTTTCCGCAGGCGATGAAGGTTTCGGTTACGAAGGCTTTGCAAACTTGGAAACCAAAGCTTACAACACGGGCGCCCTTGCAATAAAAGATTTGTCAAACGGTAAAATAAACGCGGTAATTCTTGACAAGCAGCCTTCGCTTATGATTGCCGAAACAATAAACAAAACGCTTAAATAAAGAACTGAAATAAATTTATGTCAAGCTTTGAAATTTTTTGGGAAAGATTTTCTACCCCCGGAACGCTGAAAAGCGTGCTTACGGGATTGCAGAATACGGCAGCCATTGCCGTGTTCGGGCTTATATTGGGTTTTTTAATAGGCTGTATTATTGCAACCGTAAAAATAATACCGTCGCAAAATATTTTTGTAACAATATTAAAACGCTTAGCCGACGCATACATAGCCGTTTTCCGCGGCACGCCGATGATGGTGCAGCTTTTATTGCTGCACTTTGCGGTTTTTATAGGCGTAAACATACCCCCCGTTGCAGAAGTTTCGCTTATTTTCGGGCTTAACAGCGGAGCTTATATGGCGGAAATTATGCGCAGCGGCATAAATTCGGTTGATAAAGGGCAAATGGAAGCCGCGCGTTCGCTGGGGTTAAGCTATTTCACGGCAATGATACGCGTTGTTTTGCCGCAAGCCGTAAAAAACGCCGTGCCTACTATAGGCAACGAATTTATTTCGCTTTTAAAAGAAACTTCTATTGTAAGCGTTATAGGTCTTGCGGATATAACGCGCGCATTCAAAGCCATTGCGGATTCTACGTTTGAATATTTTATTCCTTATATCGCGCTCGCGCTTATTTATTTTGTATTGGTAATGATTATATCGCTTATTATAAAGCTTATAGAAAGGAGGCTTAAAAAAAGTGAAAAACGGTAACGCCGCAAAAATTAAGCCGCAAAAAATAAAAGGACAGAAGTTTATTAAAACACAGGTTACGCCCGTTGAACCTTGCGATCCGAACGCTATGATAGAAGTTCAGCATCTTACAAAGAGTTACGGCGATTTAAAAGTTTTATCAGATATAAACGAAAAAATTTTTCAAGGCGAAAAAATTGCGATTATAGGACCTTCCGGAGGAGGAAAAAGTACTTTTTTAAGATGTTTAAACGTTTTGGAAGACCCAACCGACGGATACGTGTTTTTTGAAGGAAACAATCTATGCAACCTTAAAGTAAATATAAACGTTCAGCGCCGCAGAATGGGTATGGTATTTCAGCAATTCAATCTTTTTAACAATCTTACCGTACTAAAAAACATAACGCTTGCGCCCGTACGCATAGGCTTGCAGGATTTGAGAGCCGCCCAAAGAAAAAACTTTTTTATTAGGTTTAAAAATCTGTTTAAGTCCACAAATAAAAAAATGCCGCTGCTGCCCGTGCAGAAAACCGCAAAAGAAATAAAATCGGAAGCACGTGAAAACGCAATAACTTTATTGCAGCGTATAGGGCTGGCAGATAAATGCAATGTTTACCCTTCCACTCTTTCCGGCGGACAGCGGCAGCGCATTGCAATAGTGCGCGCGCTTGCAATGAACCCCAAAGTTATGCTGTTTGACGAACCTACGTCTGCGCTAGACCCTGAGATGGTAGGCGAAGTTTTGCAGCTTATAAAGCAGCTTGCCGACGACGGTATGACTATGGTTATAGTAACTCACGAAATGGGATTTGCCAGAGAAGTTGCAACGAGAGTGCTTTTTATGGCTGACGGAAAAATTGCCGAACAGGGTTCGCCGCAGCAGATTTTCCAAAATCCGCAAAGCGATAGATTAAAAGATTTTTTGTCTAAAGTACTATAAAAAAACCGCCTCTTTTGAGGCGGTTTTTAACTTTAATTAAAGCATATTGCCTATGCAATTACGCGTAGCCGTATTTTTTTCTGTAAACGGCAACCAATATAAACGCCACAGTTATGGAGAATATTTCCGCAAAACAGGTAGCCGACCATATTCCGTCTAATCCAAGGAAAATAGGCACAATGAATATTGCCGCAATCTGAAAAATAAAAGTACGCGAAAATGAAATAACCGCAGATATAAGCCCGTTGTTAAGCGCCGTAAACAGGGACGAAGCAAACACAGAATAACCGTAAATTAAAAACGATACCGAATAAATTCTGAATCCGCGCAAAGTCATATCAAAAAGTTCGCCGTCGTAACCGAACAGTTTTATTGCAGGATAAGCCAAGGCTTGGGACAGCACCGTCATTAATACTCCGAATACGGCAACTATTATAAAACTTTTTTTAAACAGGTTTTTAAGTTCGGCTTTGTTATCCGCGCCGTAGTTATAGGCTATAAGCGGTGCGCTTCCCACCGCATAACCCATAAATATAGAAGCAAAAATCATCATTATATATCCGATAGCGCCGTATGCCGCGACACCGTCGTCGCCTTCCACTATGCGCATAATCTGGAAATTATAAAGCATCATTATTACTGCTGCGGATACGTTAGAGAAAAATTCGGACGAGCCGTTGGTAATGGCTTTTAAAAGCGCCCTGCCGTAAAATTTTGTTTTTGTAAGTCTTAACAGACTGTTATTTTTGCTTAAAAAATAAATTACAGGCGCTACGCCGCCCAAAACCTCGCTTGCAAACGTTGCAAGCGCCGCACCCATTAAGCCTAGTTTAAAGCCTACAACAAGCACAGCATCCAAAATTATGTTGGTTGCGCCCGCAGCCAAGGTAACTATTAATCCCAAACGGGGTTTTTCGGCAGTAACAAAAAAGCTTTGGAAAATATTTTGCATAATATAAAACGGCTGACCTGCAAGCAAAATTCTTCCGTACAGTACGCAATATTCGTATACCTGCCCCTCGGCGCCCAAAAGTTTGGCAATGGGCGCTACAATAAACTGACCACATACGGCAACAGCCACACCGAAAGCAAAAGTAACGTAAACGAGCATAGAAAAATATGCGTTGGCTTTTTCCGCGTTGCCTTCGCCCAATGTTTTCGAAACCAACGCGCTTCCGCCTGCGCCTATCATAAATCCTACCGAACCCAACACGATTATAAGCGGGAAAATAAGATTGATAGCGGCAACGGCGTTTGACCCTACAAAGTTGGATACAAACAATCCGTCTACAACGCTGTATATGCTTACAAATACCATCATTATAATTGACGGCGTTACGAATAATAATAATTTTTTAAAAGTGAAATGGTCCGATAACTGAATTCTCATAAATTTTACCTAAGTTTACATATCTTAAACTATTATAAAAAATATGTCAAACGTTTTTACGATTTGACAGTTGACAGGTTTTAAGCTATAATAAAGCAATAAAAACAAACGGAAATGCAAATGAAAAAAATAATTGAAAACTCTGTTTTTGACGAAGAACGCGCGCTTTACGGATTGCGAAACGTTATAGTCAAAGGCTGCCGATTCGAAGGCGCAGCCGACGGCGAATCGGCATTGAAAGAATGTAAAGATTTCGGCGTGGAAGACTGTTCTTTTTCCCTGCGCTATCCTATGTGGCACGCAGAAAATTTTTATGTGCAAAACTGCAAAACCGACGAGTTTGCACGCGCCGCACTGTGGTTTTGCAAAAACGGCAAAATTACCGACTGCACTTTTAAAGGTATAAAAGTTTTGCGCGAATGCGACGAAATAAACCTTGTTAACTGCCGCATATCCTCGCCCGAAACGCTTTGGAAGTGCCGCAAAGTAAACATTGCAGACTGTAAAATAAAATCGGAATATCTGCTTTTCGGAAGCTCCGATATTAATTTAAACAAAGTTGAAATGCAGGGTAAATATTCTTTTCAATACATTGAAAACGGATTTATAGAAAATTGCAATTTCGACACCAAAGACGCGTTTTGGAACTGCAAAAATCTGTATGTTAAAAACAGCGTATTAAAAGGCGAATATTTAGGCTGGTATTCGGAAAATCTTACGCTTGACAACTGCGTTATATGCGGCACCCAACCGCTTTGTTACTGCAAAAACCTTAAACTTATAAACTGCCGTATGCAAGGCTGCGATTTAGCATTTGAAATGTCTGAAACCTATGCGGAGATTGAGGGACACGTAGATTCGGTAAAAAATCCCAAAAGCGGCATTATAATTGCGGACTCCGTAGGAGAAATAATAAACAGCAGAACTTTAACCCCCTGCACAGGACAAGTTGTTCTGCGCAAGGAAAAAGCCGCAAACGGATAATTGGGTTTAAAATTTTTACGCAAATAAATTTGAACGCGGTTGACATATTTCAGTCAACCGCGCAGTATTATATAAAAAAGTATAATGTGGATAACTTATTGTAAAACGGCTTTATAAGCCGTAATATTACGCTTTTTCCACAAAAAGTTGTCCACAAAATGCTTGTTGATAAAGCAAAAATTTATTTTATTGAAAATAATTTTCCACATTTTATCCACCAAGATTAAAAAACGGCATTTATTTCGACATTTTCTGCTTAATTTTGGCAAAAAATAAAAATAAGTTATCCACAATTTTAAATTTTAACAGTTTTTTACCTGATTTTTTATTGAAAAACAGCCAAGCGGCGGCAACTTTAAAGTTGCCGCCGCTTTAATTGCACCCGTTATATTTATTGTTTACCGATTTTTTTGCCGTAAATTGCGGAAACGTTATCGGAATACTTTTGCATATTTCCGCAAGACTTCAAAGGCACGCAATCTTCAAACTCCGCAAGTTTTTTAGTTTGCTCGCGCGAAAGTTTGTTGGGCACTTCTATTTCCACCGTAACGTATAAATTACCTGTACCGTTCACTGTTTTTACGCCTTTACCGCGCATACAGAAGCGCGTTCCGGAAGCCGTGCATTCGGGAACAGAAAGCTCCAAAGTATCGTCAATGCCCGGCACCTGCACCTTACCGCCCATAACCGCCGTTTTATATGAAATAGGAACGGTAACGTATAAATCTCTGTCCTCGCGTTTAAGCATTTTATGCGGCTCTATACGGAAGTAAATATATAAATCTCCGTTTTCGCCGCCGTTGCCTGCCGCCTGACCGAAGCCGCGCTTTATAAAATGGCTGTCTTTATCAACCCCTGCAGGAATATTTACGGTAAACCGCGTTTCGCTGCGCTGATAACCCTTGCCCTTGCAATCGGGGCATTTGTCTAAAATCTTTTTGCCCGTTCCGCTGCAATCGGGACAAACGCCGACCTGAATGGTTCTGCCGAAAATTGTATCCTGCTGAAACTTTACCCTTCCGCTTCCGCCGCAGCGCGAGCATTTTTGAAACGCGGTGCCGCCTTTTGCGCCCGTGCCGCCGCAAGACGAACAAGGCTCGTTGCGCATATAGCTTACAGTTTTAGAACAGCCTTTAATTGCATCTAAAAAAGATAAATTAATAGTTTGTTCTATATCCGCTCCGCGTGGTTTGGCGCTCTCCGCCCTGCCGCCGAATCCGCCGAACATAGAACTTATAATATCTTCAAAGCCGCCCATACCACCTGAAAATCCGCCTGAAAATCCGCCGAACGGATTTCCGCCGCCCATACCGGGATGTTCAAGCTCGTAATCGTATTGCTTGCGCTTGTTTTCGTCGGAAAGCACTTCGTTAGCTTCGTTTATCTCTTTAAACTTTTCGGCAGCCGCAGCGTCGCCGGGATGAAAGTCGGGATGATACTGCTTGGCAAGCTTTCTGTAAGCCGACTTTATTTCCGCTTGCGAAGCCGTTTTGGAAACTCCCAAAATATCGTAAAAATTTTTTTTGTCCGCCATAATATACCCTGTAATATGGTTTAAATAACCGCTTACAGGGGTGTGCAATACACCCCTGTAATTTTAATTGTAAACGTGATTATCAGTGCTGTCTGAACTCGGTATCTCCGCCGTCGCTGCCCGCGCCGTTATCGCCGGACGCGCCCTGCGCCTGCTGATACATTTTTGCGACAACCGGCTGCACTTCGGTTGTAAGCGTTTCCATTGCAGCCTTTATACGGTCGTTATCTCCGGATTCAAGTTCTGTTTTAGCTTTTGCAACAGCGTCTTCCACAACCTTTTTATCTTCGTCCGAAAGCTTGTCGCCTGCTTCCTTAACGGTCTTTTCAAGGTTGTCTATCATATTTTCAAGATTGTTTTTATTGTCTACCGCTTCCTTGCGCTTTTTATCTTCCTCAGCGTATTTCTCCGCGTCTTTAACCGCTTTGTCTATATCTTCTTCGGAAAGATTTGTAGAAGCCGTTATTGTGATGTTAGTGCTCTTACCCGTACCCAAATCTTTTGCGGTTACGTTAACAATGCCGTTTGCGTCCACGTCGAATGTAACTTCTATCTGAGGAACTCCGCGCGGTGCGGGAGGAATATCGGTAAGCATAAACTTACCAAGCGATTTATTGTCGCGTGCAAATTTTCTTTCGCCCTGCAAAACGTTAATTTCCACTCCGGGCTGATTGTCCGCCGCGGTTGAGAAAACCTGACTCTTTTTAACGGGAATGGTTGTGTTTCTTTCTATAAGCGGCGTAGATACTCCGCCCAGCGTTTCTATTCCGAGCGTAAGCGGCATAACGTCTAAAAGCAACACGTCTTTAACTTCGCCGGAAAGCACGCCGCCTTGAATTGCCGCGCCTATCGCAACGCATTCGTCGGGGTTAATGCCCTTAAACGGCTCTTTGCCCGTTACCTGCTTAACCTTATCGAATACGGCGGGAATACGCGTAGAACCGCCTACCATAATTACTTTTGAAATATCGCCGTAAGACAAACCCGCGTCGTTCATAGCCTTTTTCATAGGTTCTACCGTGCGCTCTACAAGGTCGCTTGTAAGACTGTCGAACTTCTGCTTTGATATATCTATATCCAAATGTTGAGGCGCTCCGTCAACTACGGTTATAAACGGCAGGTTTACGTTGGTCGTGCTCATTCCGGAAAGCTCTATTTTAGCTTTTTCGGCAGCCTCTTTAAGTCTCTGCATCGCCATTTTATCTTTTGATAAATCAACACCCGTTTCTTTTTTAAAAGTATCTACAAGGTAATCCATTACTTTTTGGTCGAAATCGTCGCCGCCGAGCCGAGTATCGCCGTTAGTTGCCAAAACTTCGAACACGCCGTCGCCTATTTCAAGAATTGACACGTCGAAAGTGCCGCCGCCCAAGTCGTAAATCATAACCTTTTGGCTGCCTTCCTGCTTATCCAACCCGTACGCAAGCGCCGCCGCGGTGGGCTCGTTTATAATTCTTAAAACGTTAAGTCCTGCAATTTTGCCGGCGTCCTTTGTTGCCTGACGCTGCGAATCGTTAAAGTATGCAGGGCAAGTAATAACCGCATCGGTAACTTTACTTCCCAAATACGCCTCGGCATCCGCTTTAAGCTTAGAAAGCACCATTGCAGAAATTTCCTGAGGGGAATAACCCTTTTCTATATTTACTTTGTAAGATTCGCCCATATGACGTTTTATAGAAATAACAGTTTTGTCGGGCTGGGCAACGGCAAGTCTTTTAGCTGCCTGACCTACAACACGGCTTCCGTCCGCTTTAAACGATACCACCGAAGGCGTTGTTCTGCTGCCTTCGCTGTTTGCTATTACCACAGGCTCTCCGCCTTCCATAACCGCTACGCAAGAATTAGTGGTTCCCAAATCTATACCTATTACTTTTCCCATAATTTTAATCTCCTTTTTCCATAATTTATATTAAGCCAATCAAACGGTTACCGTAACTTGTGCAAAACGAATTACTTTATCGCCTGATTTATATCCTTTTTTAAGTATAAGTTTAACCGTGTTCGGCTGCTCGCCGTCTTCGCAAGGGCAGTTCATAACGGCTTCCATAATCCCTTCGTCAAACGCGTCGCCGGCGGCAATAGAAATTTCTTCAACCCCCAGCGAACTTAAAACCGAATTAAAACTTTTAATTACCTTTTCTATACCGGCTTTTGTTTTTTCGTCGGCGGCGCCGTCAAGCGCGTATCCGAAGTTATCCGCAACAGGCAAAAGTTTTAAAACCGCTTCCGCCGAACCGTCCGCATAAGCCTTTGAAACCGCAGCCGCGTTGCGTTTGCGGTAGTTGTCGTACTCGGCTGAAACCGAATACCATTTGCGCTTGTAATCTTCGGCAAGCTCTTTAAGCTTATCAAGTTCAGAAACTTCCGCTTCGGTATTTTCGGCGGCTTCCGCCTGTCCGCCGTTTATGTTCCGTCCTTTTTCGTCTTTTTTCTTTGACATCGTTAAATCCTTTATTCAGTCTTTACATTATTAATATAAAGCTTTATTTGCACCCTTAAACAAAAAAGTTACATTTTTTTAATAAAATACGGTAAAATTTTGTTTAAGCGTTTTTATAAGCGTATTTTCTTGACTTTTATTCATTTTTTACCGTATATTAAATATGACGGAACCCACCGGGGCGGCCGTCCTATGCACTCGTACGCGTCGTTAGGTCTTTGAAGACGCGGCTACGGGTGCTTTTTTACGGAGGAAAAATGAAAAAACCGAGAAATCCTTTTAAAAATTTAACTAAATTCGAATGGGCGCTATGGATATGCTCGCTTGCCGCCGTTATAATTTCTTTTTTTGCCGCAAGAAACACCGACTACGCCACTCTTGCCGTTTCGCTTATAGGCGTAACTTCTTTGATTTTTGCAGCTAAAGGCGACGCGTTCGGTCTTATGATTATGGTTTTATTCAGCTGCGTTTACGCGTTTGTTTCATTCGGTTTCGGATATTACGGGGAAATGATAATTTATTTGTGTATGCAGCTGCCCGTATGCATAACTTCGCTTGTAAGTTGGCTTAAACATCCGGCAAAGCAGGGCGGCGGAGAAGCCAAAGTAGGCAGATTGCTCCCCGTATATGGCCTAATTATGTGCATAGCCGCTGCAACCGTAACCTGCGCTTTCTATTTTATTTTACGCGCCTTTAATACCGCCAACCTAATTGTAAGCACCCTTTCGGTAGGCACAAGTTTTATTGCGCTTTACCTTATGGTTTTCCGCGTGCCTGCCTATGCCGCAGCATTTATGCTAAACGATATTATACTTATAATTCTTTGGTCTTTTGCCTGCGCAAAATCTTTAAATTACGTGCCTATGGTAGTATGTTTTTCGGTATTCTTTATAAACGACCTATACAGTTTTATAAGCTGGACGCGCAGAAAAAAACGGCAGGCAGCCGAAGCCGAAGACGCAAACCGTTCGGATAACGATACAAATAATACAAACGCCGCCGCAGAATAATCCGCGGCGGCGTTTTTTATATTTCTATTAAAAAGCCTTTCTCCCTCAGTTTACTTTCTATTTTGTCTAAAATCTCCTCGTTCTCTGCGGATACGGTATGATAATGATATCCGTCGGTAACGCTCATAAGCGGCTTGGACGCGCCGGAAACCAGCGAACGGTAAAGTTCTTCAACGTGCGTTCTGCTGTACAAATCCAGCCTTGAAGAAATCCTGCCGTAAACCCTGTGATTTACAAAAACGTCCTCTATTCTTCCGCCCGATTCTATAACCAGCACACCCTCGTCTACAATCTGCTCAAACGTATGCCTGCATTTAAATACGCGCGCAGATTGAATTTTATCGTTTAAAACGTATCCTTTGTTAGTGGCGGTAATATTGTAACCTCCGGCGCGTAAAACGGCTATATCCTGCACTATAACCTGTCTGGAAACGTTAAATTTTTCCTTTAAAACATTGGCTGGAATCGGATTTTCGCTGTTGCCGATAAGGCTTAAAATTTCTTCTCTACGCTTATCCGCCTTCATTTCTCCTCCGTTACGGGACAGAGATTTTTAAGCGACAAATCCAATATCGGCGCGGAATGAGTAAGCGCTCCGCTTGAAACAAAGTCCACTCCGCAGTCTATTATATTTTTAATGTTTTCTTTTGTAACGTTGCCGCTGCACTCGGTAAGCGCTCTGCCGTTTATAAGTTTTATCGCCGCTTTCATATCCTCTGCCGACATATTGTCAAGCATAATTATATCCGCGCCCGCTTCAACCGCCTGACGGCACATTTCAAGATTTTCAACTTCCACTTCTATTTTATGCACAAAAGAACAATAACGCTTTGCCGCCGCAACCGCCTCTTTAACTCCGCCTGCCGCGCCTATATGGTTATCTTTAAGCATAACCCCGTCCGAAAGATTATAGCGGTGATTGTTTCCGCCGCCCGTTTTAACGGCGTATTTTTCAAATATACGCATATTCGGCGTTGTTTTTCTGGTATCCAGCAATTTGGTTTTTGAACCTTTTAAAAGCTCGCACACTTCGTTTGTATAAGTTGCTATGCCGCTCATACGCTGCAAATAATTCAAGGCGGTGCGCTCGCCTGATAAAAGCACGCGTATATCCCCCGTTACCGTGGCAATATGCCGACCTTTTGCAACTTTCTCGCCGTCTTTACAATAAAATTCAACCTGCGTTGTCCCGTCTAAAAGTTTAAAAACTCTTTCAAAAACCTGCAATCCGCATATTATTCCGTTTTGTTTGCAAATAAGCTTTACAGTGCCTTTTTTATAACAATTTATCACGGCGTTTGTGCTTATATCCTCGCCGGTAATATCTTCTTTAAGCGCAAGCTTTATAAGCTCGTCCGCATTAACCGCTCCGGTTACTCCGTCAAACATTTTTTGCCTCCCTAATTGCATTTTTCAAATTATTTTTAAGCTTTTCCAAATATTCATCCGAACGGCTGTATTCGTTAAAATCAACGTTATTTAAAGCATATTCGGCATCCAACCGTTCAAACCTTTTAAAATTTTTACCTATATCCAACCCCGCGCGATGAGCAAAAAGCAAACTTTCCAAAAGAGAATTTGAAGCAAGCCTGTTGGCGCCGTGCACACCGTTACAGCAAGTTTCACCTACTGCGTAAAGCCTGTTCATTGTAGTTCTGCCGTTTAAGTCGCTGCGCACGCCGCCCATAAAATAGTGCTGCGCGGGAACTACGGGCACGCATTCCTCGAATACGTTATAACCCTCGCTTAAACAATGCTCAACAATACTCGGAAAATGCGCTTCTATCTCTCTGCGTTCTATCGTCCGCATATCCAGCCACACGTGCTTTGTTCCGTCCTTTTCCATCTGTTTTAAAATTTCGGAAGTAACTATATCCCTAGGCTGCAACTCGTCGGTAAATCTGTTAAAATTTTTATCTAAAAGCACGGCGCCCTCGCCGCGCACCGATTCGGAGATCAAAAAACTTCTGCCTTCTTTTTCCGAATATAGCGTTGTGGGATGAATTTGCACATAATTTATGTTGTCTACGGCAACTCCGTGTTTAAGTGCTACCGAAACGCCGTCGCCCGTTAAAAGCCTGAAATTTGTTGAGTGCTTATAAATTCCGCCAATGCCGCCGCAAGCCAAAATTGTGTAACAGGATAATATGCAGTTTACTTTTTTACTTGCGTTATCCATAGCAACAATGCCGTAACAGTCGCCGTTATAGGTTATCAAATCAAGCATAGTTGTTTCCGGCAAAATTTCAACGTTTGCAAGTTTTAAAACGTTTTGCATAAGTTTTGACGTTATCTCTTTACCCGTGCAGTCTTTATGAAAACAAATTCTGTTTTTGGAATGACCGCCCTCCCTTGTTGCCGCAAGCGAGCCGTCTGAATTCCGAGCAAAGTCGACTCCGAGTTTTAAAAGACCGTCTATTACTTCGGGCGAAGATTTAATCATGCACTCAACAGCGGCAGGATTGTTTTCGGAATGCCCTGCGCGCATAGTGTCTTCGTAATAGCTTACGTAATCTTCCTCTCCCTGCAAACGGCAAATTCCGCCCTGCGCCAAATAACTGTCGCTTTTTTCTGGCTTGCCTTTGCAAATCAAAAGAATTTTTTTATCCCGCGGTAAATGCAGCGCCGCGTTTAAACCCGCAACTCCCGCGCCCACAATTATAACATCGTAAACTTTTTTCATAACTTTCATAAATATTATACGAAAGTTTACACCAAAACTTTACACCTGTCAAGTCATATGTAAACCTTATAAAAAATATTTTAAAAACCGCCGCCGCAATATTTTGCGGCGGCGTAATTTTAATATTAATTTAAAATTTTACGGTATAAAAAATATATCCGCTGTTAAACAGAAAATCCTCGCTGAAAAATTCTTCTTCCAGCTCGTCAAAATTTTCATCTATCCACTTAACTATTTTTTTATATTTTTCGTTTTGCGGTTCTTTCTTTAAAAGCTGCTTAAAATCGTTGGGAATAAACGAAAACCAGCTTTTAAACAAAAGCCTTTTTTCGTCGTATTCCATAGACGCGGTGGAAAGTCCGCATCTTTCCAAATTTATTTCCTTGGCTCCCAGCTTTTTCATAGTGTTGTAAACCTGCCGCGCGGAATTGCGCGAACCGCTGAGCGGGTCAAGTTTATAAAATTCCTTAATTTCGGCAAAATAACGGTTTTCGTCGGGGAAAGCAAACACTACGCCGTCATCTACGTCGCGCACGTATGCCAGTCCGTCGGGCGCAAGATATTTTTTAATTTTTCTTAGTACTCTGAATGGATTTTTCAAGTCCATAAACGCCATTTGAAAATTAACAAAATCCAACTTATCTACGCCGCATTTTTTCATAACCTCGGGCAGAACAATATCCAAATCGTCCGTTTCGGTATCAAAGCGGAAAAAATTAATCCTGTCCACATTGGCGCACATATCGTTGCCTTCGTTAACAACGTTTTGGTCGTACGCCATACAAATTACTTTATCGAATTCCGCGCGGTTTAAACGCTTTAAAGAAGAACGCGGATTCAGTGTACTGAAATCCAAAGCCACAAGGTTTTTTCTGCCTTTTAAAAGTTTATCGTAATACGGCTTTTCGTATTCGAACAAAAGCTCGTCTTCAAGCCCCAACCTTTTAATTTCAACCAAATCGTCGGCGGAATAATATTTGTTGTTTTTACGGACGAGATTGGTATTGGAAATGTCGGTATCTCCTAAATCGTCCTTTTGTTCAAGCCCCAAAATAGGCACTAGCTGTTCGTATAACTGAATAATCGCCTGCTCTTGCGGAGCGCTTACAGCGTCTATCCAATGTAAACGCTTTACGTAGTATTCCATAGCCTTTGAAAGCAAGCCTTCGTCAACTTTAAACGGCACTATAACAAGCTCGCCCTTTAAAATGCGCTTATACGCTATTTCAACCTCGTTTAAAACGTGCGGAGAATTGGACGATGAGCAATTAAGTATCAGCACAAAAACTTTGCAGTTTTCGATAGCCTCTACTATAGACGTTGCGTAATCGCCGTAAACGTCGCGCGGAGCGTACCAACAGCGCACGCCTTTCGATTCCAAAACCGCACAAATGTTGTCCGCAATAGGTTTTGATTGGTGTTCGTAACTAATGAATACGTCCATAAATTATTCTCCTTTACTTGCTTTGGGTCTGTGCATTCTGTAACACGGCACGTTTATAAAACCCAAATACTCTCCCTGAATTTCAAATCCCAAACTTTTATAAAGATTTACCGCCGAAGGATTATCTTTAACAGTTTCCAAATTATATTCCTCGTCGTCGCGCAAAATTGCGGTTAACATCTTTTTTGCAACGCCCATTCCTCTGTAATTTTTATCAACGCAAACGTTTGCTATGTACACGCCGTCCGGTTCGTCCGCCAGCAATTTATAATAATCGTTATAAACTTTTGAAAACCGTTCGTCCACTATCATATTGGAGTCTATAAACGAATCTATCATAACTTCGGGGAAAATTTCAATCGGCGTGCGTTTTGCCACCACAATCCCCACTATTTTTTCGTTTATAATAGCAATTACAACGTTTGAAACGTTGTATAGGGTATTACGCTCTATCATTTTTCTTATAACTTCCACGCCGTCGTCCAAATCGTTGTTGTAAAGATAAGGAAATATATAGTCGTCGGTATAATAAATAAGCCGCGCAACCTGCTCTAAATCGTCGTTTATAGAAAGCGGTCTTACAATTATCTCATCATTCATAAATCCAACCTCGCAATTCCGTACACCGTACCGTAAATTTTTTCTACAAGTCCGCAGCTTTCGCTTACCAATTCGGGATAAGTCATAAGTTTCAGCGGCAGCGGTTTGTCTTCCGCCCTGTAAGGAGGCTGAAAGTATTCAAACGGGTTAAGTTTAAACCCCAAACCGGCATAAAAATTATAACGCCTTATTTGATTATCCAAAACGGGCGGCTCCATTTCAAGCGCTATTTTTTTATACTTGTCCTGCAATTTTTTAATTACGGAGTGTCCGTAACCTCTGCCGCGGCTTTCGGAATTTATTGCAAGGTGTTCTATAAACAAATAATCCTGCAAATCCCAAACTCCTATAAGTCCCACGTTTTCTCCGCCGCTGACAATATGCATAAGTCTGTATTCGGGTTTTTCAAGTACTTTTAAATAATCTTTATAATCTCTTAATTCTTCTTTGCAAAAACTCTGTTCAAGTCTTTTATAAGCATTTTGCGCTTCTTCCGCGGTAATTTTTTTTAATTCTATCTCAGCCATTGCCGTTTACCTCATTGCCACGTAACTCATAAATCCAAGCGAAAACAGAAAATCGTCGGCAAGAAAAGCTTCTTCCATTCTGTCGTAATTTTTTGAAAACCACTGTAAGTTGTTAAAAATTTCGTCGTTGTCCGGATGCGAACGGTGCGCTTTTTCCAAATTTACAAAAACGTATGTAAAGTAAATACTGAAAAGCGCTTCTTTCTGCTCATAAGTCATATCTGCGGTAGAAAGACCGCTTTTAATTAATTTTACCGTTTTGTACCCTGACTTTTTAAGAAAAGAATAAATCTGCCTGCCGCTCTTTCTGTATCCCGTAAATTCCAAACTTCCGCAAATGTTTACCGCCTGTTCGAAAATACCGTCGGGGTCGGGATAGGCAACGTTAAGTCCGTCGTCAACGTCTTTAATTATAACGCGTCCGTCCGGCGCAAGATACTTGCGCACCGTTTTAAGCATTTTTCTCGGATTTTTAAGATGCATAATCAAGTTTGAAATACTTACAACGTTAAATTTTTCTATTCCGTGTTTTTGGCAAAGTTCCGCAAGCTGCAAATCGAACTCGTCGCTTTCAACGTCCGCCTGATAAAAGCGTACGTTTGCGCTTTCATAACTTGAGTTTGCAACGGCAACGGTTTCATCGTCGTATTCAAAACCTATAATCTTTTTAACCTTGTCGCAGCCGCCTACTCTGTCTATTATAAAATCGCCGTTGTTGCTGCCCAAATCAAGCACGTAAATTTCGGAGTAAGCGGAAATTGCCTCGGCAAATACCTGTTCGTCGAATTTCCGCAGCAGTTTGCGCTGTAAATCCAAACGGCGCTTTTCTTCTTCGTCGTCCTGATGAAAAAAATGATTTACATATCTTCCGGCAGGCTGAACCGTTACCGGTTTTGCAACGCCCAGAATTGCCTGGATTTTATCTTTGAGTTCGCTTATGGCAGCGTCCAATCCGCTGTTGCAGGCGTCTATCCAATGCATACGTTTTACGTAGTATTCCATTGCTTTTGACAGCTCGTCGTCGTTAACTCTGAACGGAATTATAGAAATTTTGCTTTTTCCGTCGAGCAGCTGTTTATAAGCTATTTCCACTTCGTTCAAAACGTGCGCGGAATTGGAAGATTCGCTGTCTAAAACAACAACAAAAATTTTGGAATTTTCTATTGCGTCTACAACGCTTGTAGCAAAATCTCCGTACACGTCGCGCGGAGCGTACCAACAGCGTATTTTTTCGTGCTCCAAAATAGAACAAATATTATCTGCTATTGTTTTAGAACCGTTTTCATAGCTTATAAAAACGTCGTTTTCCATATTCCCTCCAAAATTAAAATTCAGTTATAACCTTTGACCCGTTTATAGCGGCAATCATAGTGTCGTAAGTGCCACCGCGGTTTATTTCGGCGCCGTTTTCGTCGCTAAGCGGAAGTTTCACTCCGTCCCAAAGCACAAGCATTTCGTCGCTCTGCCGTACAATATAACGGCTCATATCCACGTATCTGTTAATATTGCTGGGTTTTACCCTAACTTCTTTCGTCTGCCCCAAAATCTGCATAAATTTTACGCCGCCGTCTTTATGTTCGGAAATAAATTCGCGCCACTCGCACGGCAACACGGCTATAACGTCAACTCCGCATTTAAGAGCTTCTTCGGCAAACAGCAAATCGGCGCCGTCGGCAAATCCGCAGAAAAGCTGTAGCAAGTAGCGTTCTTTCAGTTTTCTTATATGCGAACGCACTTCCCCTCTTACGCGCTCCTCGTCGAATCCTGCAATACGTTTAAGATCTCTGTGTCCCGTACACCCCAGAATATACTGCGGTTTACGCACGTTATTCATACGGTAAACCTTTATACCGTACTCGGCAAGATGCTTAATCATATTGTTTATGGGGAAATAATCTTTTTTCTTTTCGTTAGCTGTTAAATCTCCGTAAGGAATAATGTCTTTATGTATGCGTTTACGCGCTCTGTCCTCTCTGTCGGTATAGTCTTCGCCGTACTTCCAGCCCATTTCCACTTTTTCGTTTACCCAGCGTATATGCTCGTTTATAGCAAGATATTCAAGCTCGTTTTCGGTAAATTCTTCAACCTGCGGATAGTCCAGCTGCCTGTCGCTGAAAAAACAGTTTATATTCTCTAAATGGCGGATGTAATTTTTTGCCTGAGCAACGTTAGACAGCTTATATTCCAGGGTCAACGTGTCAAAATTTTCGCGCATATATTCTTTGATACGCGCCGTTTCGCAATCTTCCATATAGCTTACGTTTATTGTTTCGGCTATTTTGCACAGGTTTACGAATTTACTGTCGGAAAAATAATCGTAAACTTTTTTATCCTTGCGTTTTATTACCGCGCTTGCCGTAACTTCCGCCATCTCTTTTACGCAAACCACGTCGGAGTTTATATCGTCTATAAGCGCAGTTATCTTTTTTGTGTCTTTCTCCGCCCCTGTTTCAAAATAATATTTAACGTCTATCTTTTTATCGTCTATATAAATATCGATATCCCAGGCAAGCTCCTGCTTACGGCTTATTTCTCCGTAAGGCGCCCTGTCCCAGCACTGCAATTCGTCGCAGAACATCAGAAGATATGCCAGCGGATGCACGTTAATGCTTATCTGTTTATATTTGTCTTGCATAATTTCCGACTTATAAGTTCTTTTATAAAAACTGTTATGCAATAAAATAGCCGTAATTGCGTCAACGGTAAGCCGGTCGGCGGCAAAGTCTTTTCCGCGTAAAAGCTTTTTAAAAAACAGCACTGCGCTGAAATAGCCGTGGTCCATAAACTTTACGGCGTTTGTAATTCTGTTTTTAATGCAGTTTTTAGCGGCTGTAAAATCGGTTTTAAAATCGCCCGTCGCTCCGCCGAACATTTTAACCGTTTCCGAAGCAAAAAGCGCGTTTATATCTTTTTCGCCCTCCGGCATAAACTGACCGCATTTTTTTATTTCATCGCCGCTGAGCGCGCAGAAATCATCCAAATTTACATAGCTCATTCTAAGGCGTTCGCTCTCTGCGTCGTTGTCTATTTTTTCTCCGTATTCCCTAACTTGCAAAAAAGATATTTCGTACGGATAGCCTATATCGTGAAAAAGCGAAGCCATTCCCCAATATTTTAAAAATTTGCCGTTTAAATCTTCCTTTCCGTATTTTTTCGCAAACGCGCTGCGAAAAGTTTTGTTATGGGTAAAAACGGCAAGCCCCAAAGCAAATACGTAAACCGAATGCGAATAATGGTCGCGATGCTTTGAAAGCAGAGAAGCTCCGCTCTTTTCGTGCTGAAACAAAAGCTCCAAAAGCCGGTCTATCCCCTGCTTGTAACCGCCGAAAACATTATAAATTTCCGAATAACAGAAAAACACGTCAAAAGCGTCCTCTTTGGTGCCCGTGCGTAAAAATCTCGCAAGCGCGTTTTTAAAACACAGTTTATCAATGTCGCGGTTAAAATTATAAGTACAGCCGTTTAAAGGCAATTTTTCCGTTTTTGTTCCGCCGCTGCCGGCGCTTACCCGCTTTTCGGCTAATTCAATTTTGTCGCCCTCTTTGCCCGTTTTATGAAAAAGCCCTTCCGTATCAAAAATTTCAGAGCTTAAATCAATTAAAGTTTTCAATCTCTCACCTCGTCTGCCGTTTCCGTTAACCGAACTTTTTTAATAACTACACTATTTATTTTATCATAGCAAACCTTAAAAATCAACAGCAAAAATTTTTTAAATCGACAAAATAATAAATAATTTTGCGTGCTTACGGCTTAAATTTTAAAATAATATAAAACGTAAGGAGTTAATTATGAAAATTTCTGATTTTTACGGTAAAAAAACGGTTAGCACCGAAGGCAAAAGAGGTTACGTTGTTTCCGTAAACATAAGCGGCGGCAAAGCAGAATGCCTTATCTGCGCCGATTCCGACGAAAACGAATTTGCAATAGACATAAGAAACGTATTGAGAATAGGCGAAAACAAAATAATTTACGAAGACAGGCAAACCGCAATATCGCGTGCAAAACCCGTAAGGCTGGGCAGTCCCGGATTCGACGAAAGCGGCAATTTTTTGGGCACGCTTGCAGACGTATCTTTTAATAAAAACGGATTGCTGTCGGCTAAAATAGGCAAAAAAAATTATCCTGCAGACAGGATTGTTTCAGGCGACGTAATAATTGTAAAAAACGTTAAAACTGTTAAAAGCGATGTAACCAAAGACGGCAAAATTATAATAAAAAAAGGCACGCCCGTAACCGAGGACGTGCTTAAAACCGCCGAAAATCAAGGCGAATACGTACAGCTTACAATGAAAAGCATTTAATTAAACGTTGTATTTTGCCATAAGTTTTAAAAGCGTATTAAAATTTTCGTTTAATATATCCGATTCCGCGGGAGAAAGCGAACCTTTTATTTGCAGCACCGCAAGAGTATTTTTAAGTTTTTCAAGCTCCTGCCTGTCGCTTTTCCCTAAATTTTTGGAAAGAAGTTTATCGGTAACGGAAACGGCGTGCTCCAAGCGCACGCTGTTTTTTGCCGCGTGCACCTCAGGATGTGCAATTTTGGGCTGAGTCGGCATAGCCGCCTGAGGCAGCGCCGCCGCAAGCGCAGGGCTTTCTACTCTTTTTATTTTACGGCTGTCGCAAGACGCGGCGCACAGCGCTCCGTATAAAATATATCCTATAACCCAGAACAGTGCGCTTATCAAAACAGTTTGCGCCAACTCGCATTTCAACAAAAACAATGCAAGATTAACCGCCGTATATGCGTTGGTTAAGCACAAAAACGGACGTTTTGATACGCATTTTATACGCTTTGATTTAAGAGTAAGCGCAAAACATATCAAAAAGATTGCGGCATACGAACCCCAAACCGCCCAAACAAGCGCGTCAAACGGAATTTTAGCTATTAACGAATAAATTTTATTTGCAAATTCAGAAAACATCACGGTTAAATTATAGCCCAAAAATTTTGCAAACATCCGCATATATCGTCGATTTAACACTGTTTTTGTCTATAAAATAATTTGCCTGCGCCTAAAAAGATTTATTATTGCGCAGCTTATTTTTTCTTCCGAAACGCCCGTTATTAGCGCAACGGCTTTTTTATAAAGCGCAAGCTGCGGCGCATAACTTTCAATAAGCTGTTCATCGGATTTTTTGGAATATTTATAATCTATTATTTTAACGCCGAAATCTCCCAAGGCCAATAAATCTATTGCGCCTTGCAGCAAAATACCGTCGTCGGCGGTAACGTATGGCAGCACCTCGTTTGCAGGCAGCCTGCACAAAAATTCGCGTTCTCTGAAAAGTTCCGCTCCTTTAACTTCTTTAAATACCGACATTTGCAGTATTTCGCAAAGTTCCGAAAAATCCAGCAATTCAAACTGTTCTTTTAAAATTTTTCCGCTGTTTAAAAAGTTGTTTGCCTGCGCTGCTATTTCGCTTTGCGAGTTTTTGGAAAAATCGCAAAGTTCCAAAAATCTGTGATAAGCAACTCCCCGTTCAATTCCCGTTTCGCCTTCGCTGCCGAAAAGCTCGTTCACGGCAAAATAAGGACTTTCGTCGCGCATTCTTAAAATAGCGGAAGCAGAGCTTTTAACGGGTAAATCCACGCTGGCTGAATATGAGTATTCCGCCATAAAAAGTTTTTGCATACGCCGGGTCAAATCTTTATCGGCTTTTGAAACAACCGTTTCCTGCTTTGCGGTATCTGTTATCTGCGAATGCGGAATTATTTCCGAATATCCGAATTTGGAAATATCGAAAGTATCCGCATAACATTTTGCGTCGTTTACGGCAAATTCGGAAAACGGCTTTATCTCCTCGGCAAGAATATGCAATCTGCACATAGCGCGCGTACACGCCACGTAAAACAAGTTAAGCTCGTTTTTTAATTCTTCGCCGTCGGCTTTAAATTTACAAAAACGCCTTAAAACTGTTTTATCGGAAATCATATTTTCCCTGTCGTAATATTTGGGAGCAAAGCCGTAAACTTCGTCAAACGGCATTTCGCTGTAATCCGCGCCCTTAAAAGTACGGCATATATCGGCAATTATAACTACGGGAAACTCTAACCCCTTAGAAGCGTGCATCGTCATAATTTTTATACTTTGCGGCGACGATTGGGCAGGAGCCTTAACGTCGTACCCGCCGGACTTTATTTTATTTAAAAACGCAGAAAGCGAAAGTTCCGCGCCCTCGGCAATGAGTTTTAAAACGTTTTTAATTTTATCCGCGCCGGCCGCGCCTATCGCCGCTTCCAGCCCGTAAGTTTCCAGCAGTTCGTCGGCAACCTCGCCTACGCACGCAATTTCGGAAAGCGCGCGCAATTTTTGCAATTTACCCAGGAATATGTTTAACTTTTGCGAAATTTCGCCCGGAATTCTATTGCAGTAAAGCTTGCAGCACTCTCTGAACGAAAGCTCGTTTTTCCCGTTTTTCAAAGAACTGTCCTTAATTGCGATTCTTATGTGCGCAAGCTCGTTTTCGGTAAAATTTCCAATCGGAGACAACAGCGCCGTAACAAACGGCATATCCTGCTCGGCGTTGTCTATAAGCGATAAAATATCCAAAAAATTTTTAACTTCCGGCGTTTCGCAAACGTTATCTGTCTGCGCTCCGGAAACGCTGTAACCCTCGGCTCTCAGCGCTTTTACAATGCCTTCCGCAGACCCTCCCTTGTTCTTTCTTGTAAGTATGCAAATGTCTTCGGGCTGAGTGCGCACGTACGCGCCGCTTTTTAAATCGTAATGGGTAGATTGCAGTTCCTTTTCTACTATAGCCAGCACGGCAAGCCCTTCGCGAGTGTATCTGGTTTCTCTGCCGTCGTTTTTAACGGAATAAACCGTAAGCTCCCTGTCTTCCGCCGCGTCCTTGCCGAAAACGTTTATTTCCGCACCGCCGCAGTTATGCGGATAACCCCCGCCGGGGAGCATAACTCCGCTTTCGGCATAATTTATTCCGCATACCGAAGGTTTCATTATATCCGCAAACAGCGCGTTCACAAAATTCAAAACGCCGTCTGCGCTTCTGAAATTATTTGAAAGTTTTAAAGCCGTTCCGTCTCCGCCCAAAAAGCAGGAATACTTTTCCGCAAAAAACAGCGACTTGCTTCCGCGGAAACCGTAAATTGCCTGTTTTACGTCGCCGACCAAAAAAACGCAGCCGCCGAGCCCCGAAATTATTTCCTCCTGCACGGGATTAACGTCTTGATATTCGTCAACGAACACGTATTTATATTTAGAGTTTATTTCGCTTTTTACCGTTTCGTCTTGCAGTAAACGCAGCGTCATATGCTCTAAATCGTTATAATCCAACTTGTTTTCATCGCGCAAAAGTGCGGCATATTCCCTATCGAATTGTAAAAGCACCTTACAAAATGCCTTTGCGGTAACACCGCTTTTTAAAAAAAGTTCAAGTTCGCGCTCTCTGCTTTTAAAGTCTTTGCGGCAAGCGTTGTATTTTTTTTGAACGCAGTCTTTAAAGTTTTTAAACTGCTCGCCGGCTTGCTTGTCTTCCGGCGGGTCGGAAGGTTTACGCGTTACCGTAAACGGCGGCTTTTCATCGAAAATGCCGCTTGCCGCGCTTAACTTCAATGCCGCTTCCATTTCGTCGAAAATAGCCGAATACGTTTTTGCGTTTTTAACCGTTAAAAAGCCCTCGCGGTATTTTTTAACGGCGGCAAGCAGTTTTTCGTATTCCGGCGCAACGGCTTTTGCATACTCTGCGCAGATTTTATTAAACCCTTCCTCCGTATATAAATTTTGCGACTTTTCCAAAATTTCTTCGTATCTTGCCACCGAGCGGATATCGGAGTAGGCTTCATTCAACAGTTTTTTTAAAGAAGCGTCCGAACGCTTTTTCATAAAACAATTCAAAAGATGTTTAAAATCTCCGTCGTTGTCCGAATAAAGTCTGTCGAACAGCGCGTCGAAAGCTTTTGCCTTTAAATCTTTGGCTGCCGCGTCGTCGGAAGATATTATGTCAAATCCGCTGTCAACGCCCAGCAAGTAAAAATAAGTTCTTATAAGCCTTGCGCAGAAAGAGTGTATAGTTGATATATTGGCGGCAGAAATTTTGGAAAGCTGAACTTTAAGCCTTGCCTTGGTTTCGCCGTCCGCTCCGTCTATGCGCTTTATAAGCGCCGTACGCAGTTTTTCCTTCATCTGCGCCGCCGCCTTTTTGGTAAAAGTTACTGCAAGCACGTCGTCAAGGTCCGCGCCTTCCGCAATAGCTTTTACAAGCTTTTCTATCATTACAAAAGTTTTGCCGCTGCCTGCCGAAGCGGAAACTATTACCTTTCCTCGGCTCTCTACCGCGGCAAGCTGTTCGGCTGTAAGATTACTCATTTCCGCCCTCCTCTGTTTTTTTAACAAGCTCGGCAATTTCGCCGCACTTTACCGCCCCCGTCTTTCTTTCCGAACCGTCCGCGCCTACGGCAAATCCGCAGCTGCCGCCTGCTTTGCAGTAATCGCAAACGCCGTTCGCCGGCGAAGGCTCAATGTTGCCGGAAATCATTTCCGAAGCGCCCTGCGAAGCAACCAATTTAGAATATCTTAAAAACGCCGCAAAATCTTCCCTTGGCATAGCGGCGTCAACTTTTCTGCCGCTTAAATATGCGTCTACGTAACCGCTTTTCTGCTTTTCTTTAACGTTATTGTCCGAAGCCGACACCACGTCGTCGCTTCCGTCCATAAACCCTTGCAGTCTAAAAACACCGTCTTGCTTTTCCTTATATTCCACCGACGCTGGGAAATAATAAGCCCCTACCGGACGCTTACCTTCGGAAACGGATAAAAGATACAGCGGCAGCTGCAATTTTGCGCCTGTGTAATATTTTGAAGCAGAAGCGTCAACAGAGCCCGTTTTATAATCGATAATTCTAACCATATCGCCCGCGGAATCCACGCGGTCTATCCTGCCGAAAAGCTTTATACCGCCGTTGAGATAAATTTCGCATTTGCTCTCCGCCCCCGAAACGCCGAACGCCGAATTTTTTATTTGCGCGTACATTCCGCAGGAAATTTTAACCGCTTCGTCCGCCAGCGAATCGGCGGCGAACTTTCCGCCGGCGGAATCGGTAAGCGAAGAATACGGCGGTTTTTGAAGCTTTGTATTAGCAAGCTCTTGGGCGCGTTCTATAAGCCGTTCTTCGGTTTGAATACCGTTTATTTCCGAAGCCAAATCCTGTAAAACGGAGTGAATGAAATTGCCCGTATCCACGGCGCGGACCGCGCCTTCTTCGCGTTCCTTGACTTTAAGCCCCTGACGGATAAAACTTAAATAAGGGCAAGAAAAATAAGTTTCAAGAGCGGTGGGCGATATGGAATTTTTGTTTAAATACAGCTGTTGACCGCAGGATATATCGCGGCGAACGCGTTTTTTAAGCGCTACGTCCGCCTCGTCTTTGAACCCGGAATGCGCCAATATTCCGTATGCCGCGGAAGCCGCTCCGCTGCCCGTATGCTTTTGCATATATCTCAAAGCGGGTATTTTTTCGCTGCAATAATAAGGAGCGGCGCGGTCGGATTTTTCTATGCGCTTTAAATCCGCAGCGCAAAGCGCGGCGCCCGAAGACGTGCAGAATATTGCCGAAGCATAAGAAACTACTTCGCTTACGCCGCTTTCCTCCCCGTTTAACCGAGTAGGGTACGTTAGGTAAAGCAATTTACGGAAAGCGCATATATTAAGCGCAACTACTTCCCTTTTTCTTACGTTTACCTGCCTTATCTTAGGGGATATGTTAAGGTTAACCGATTCCAAAGCAGAAATTTCCCTGTCGGTTAAAAGCGCGCAGTCTGCGCTTGCAGAAGGCACGTCGCCCGTAAGCCCCGCCGCAAAAACAACGTTAGATCCCGTATTTGCGGTTGCCGCAAGGTCGCCCACGAAAACGGCGTCCGACTTGGGAGGAATAAGCGAAATTTTCATTGCGGCAAAACCGCTTTTCAATATTTTTATAAGTTCTTTTAAATCTGCTTCGCCGCCGTCTAAACTTTCCGCTTCCGCAACAACGCTTAAAACGCTGTCGTATGCGCGCGCGCTGAATTGCGCCGAACTCGGCCTTTCGTCGCGGTAAGTTTCGGCAAGGGCTTTCAGCTTGCCGCTAACTCCAAATTGTTCCAAAAGAGCGCGTATCCCCCCGAATATACCCGATTTAACGCCGTTCGCGGTTAATATGCGCAAGCCGTTTAAAAACAAATTGCGCACCTTTTCAACCGCCGTTAAATCAAAACCCAAGCTTTCCGCAATTTCTTTTTTCGGCTCTTTTTTTACCGCCCCTCGGAAGTTGCAAAGCCTCAAAGCGTAATTTCTGAATATATCTTTGTCCTCTCTTTCCGCAGGGAAAAACGGCGAAGCGATTACCGCGTCAACGTCTTTCGGCGCACAGCCCGATACAACGCAAACCAAATAATCGGTAATAAAAGAACACAGCGGATGCTCCGACAGCGGAATTTGCCTGTCGGCGTAATAAGGTATTTTAAAGCGCTTGAAAACACGCGCAAGGGCGCGTTCGGAATTTTGCAAATCAGGCAGCATAACGGAAATTTTGGCATAACGTTCGCCGCCGTCGAAAATATGTTTTTTAATGCTTGCCGCAATAAATTCAAGTTCTTCGTCCAAATCCGCCGCTTGATAAATGCGCACTTTGTCTGTGGGAAACGGCTTTGCATAAAAACTTTCCGGATTGAAAATTCCCCGTCTTAACGCGTCGGCTTCCGGTATCAGATTGTTTTCGGCGTATTCGGTTTGCGCTCCTCCGAACTCCGCCGCCGCGCCTGTAAAACTTGCGTACGCCTCGTTAACGTAAATATCTTCGTCGCCTCCCGTAAACAAACCGTAAACGCTTTCGGCAGAGGAAAAAGCCGCGCGCACGCATTCCGCCGCCGTGCAGGTAAACGCCTGAAATCCCAAAAACACAACTCTGCCGCCGCGGATTTTAGCGCTTGATTCTATAACTCCGCAAAGCTGCTTTAAATAACCGTTTCTGTCCTGTTTGCCAGAAGCCGCCAAAAACTTTTCGTATTCGCCGTAAATTATAGCCAAATCGTTAAGTTTGCCGCCCAAAATTCCGCCGCGCTCTGCCGCGGCGCGCACGTCTTCCGCCGAAACGCGCGAAGAATATAGCAGCGCAATGGTGTCGTAAACAGCCTGCGCCGCCGAAGCGGAAGAAAGTTTTTTAAAAAGTTTTAAAGAATTTTTATTTTCTTCTATAATTTTACGTATAGCCATTGCCGAGCCTTGCGCCGAAAGCACATTGCCGCAGCTGCCTTTTTCCGCCGCAAGAAACCGCGCAAAAGTATATACGGAAGTTAAAAAAGTACCGCCTACCGCGGCGCAGACCGTGCGTTCTGCCGCAAGCGACAGCCTGTCCTCGCAAAAAACCACGGTTTTTTTGCCCAAGGCTTCGCCCTCTTTTATTATAGTTTTAAGTTTTTCCAGCGCCGAAGACAGCGCGGCGCAACGGTAAGTTTTTATCATAGCTTTATTATAACATAAAGTTATCGTATTTTTAATGATTTATGGCGCAAAAGTTTTTACAATTTTAAATTTGTATGCTATAATACCGCTGTAAATATTACAATTAACAGGTGTTAAATGAAAAAAACCGTATCTATAATTGCCGTTATGTTGGCGGCAGGCTGCGCGTTAACTTTTTCCGCGTGCGGCTCAAACTCCCAAAATAAAGCGGCATTAAGTTCTAATTGGTATGCAAATACGGCTTTTAAAGACATTCAGCCCACCATTATCGAAGGTAACGCAAATTTTACCGATAAAGAAGGCGCCGAAAAAATTACTTATAAAGTAAAATTCCAAGCGCCCGCGCAAGGCAACGCAACTTATTCCGTAAATTACGACGAAGACGGCACTTACACAACGGAATTCTACGCAAAAACTTTTGTAGTGGACAAGCTGACAGACCCCGATTTTAAAGACGGCTATCCGTCAAAAGCGGGATTTACCGCTTATTACTACAAAACCAAACTTGTAATGCCTTCGGTAATTTACACATTGAAGGGCTCAAACAAAACCGAAACTTTTAAAAACGACACGGTTGAAACGGAATGTTATTTTTTGCCTGTAGGCGAATACTTAAGACCGCTTTATTCGCGTCAATACGTTAAAAGCACTACCCCTGCCAACTTGCAGGCTACCGCGTTGGAAGACGGCAACGCCTATAAGCTTATAGAAAACGAATATGAAACCTTTTACAGTTACGACGGTAAATCGGTTAAATCATTCAAACAGGATATGCTTGCCGGAGACGCCAGAAAAACTACTTTGAAAGACGATTTGGACAAATGCGCCAATTCACTGTTCGATATGTGTTCGCTTGACATAGTAACCCGCGCAACAAGACTTTCCACCAACTTTTCGCAGGTAATAAGTTTGTATTCCAACGAAAGCGGCGTGCAAAATTACACGCTAAGCGGCTCTAATACCCCTCTTTCGGCAAACGCGGACAAGGCGGCGGAATTAAAAACCGCATTTGAAAACGAACTTTACAGTAACGGCTTGTTTAAAAAGACAACCGACGAAAACGGCAACCCCGTAGGATTGAACACCGTTGCGGTAAGCGTGCTTTACAACGGCGAAAAAAGCGGCGTTTCGCAAACTTATTGGTTTGCTGCTATAGATAACGCGGCAAACAACACAAGCCGAGCTACGTTGCTTAAACTTTCGGTTCCTCTTGCCTATAATTTAGGCACGCTTAATTATACTTTGGAAAAAATAGAAAGCAAACTTTGGAATAGATAACTATGCCCCCAAAAATTTACGGTTGGCAGCACCTTGTGTTTTTGGCGGTATTCATTGCCGTTTCGGCAGGGGCGATAACTGCTATAAAACTTAAATTAAAAAGCCCAAAAGCGCTTGATATAACAGTAAAATGCTTGGGCGGCGCGCTTATCGCGCTTTTGATTTGGAACAGAATTTCCATTGCCGTTTTTAAAAATAATTGGCTTATGCTTCTGCCTGACAGCTTTTGCGGCGTATCCAGCCTGTGTTTGGGAATTTGCGCAATTTTCTGCAAACGCGACGCACTGCCCTTCCACTATCTTATATACATTGCTGTTTTCGGAGGCATTGCCAACGATTTATTCCCGTATTATTTGGGTCAAGCCGACTACTTTATGTTCCCCGCAACCATTTCCGGAATGCTGCATCACAGTCTTTCGCTTGATTTGGCGCTTATAATGGTTTTAACGGGCTACGTAAAACCGTGTTTTAAAAAATTTTTCGCTTTCCCGTTGGGCGTTTGTTTTACCTTGGTTTTCGGCATATTTCTTGTAGACGCGCTTAAATTCGAAACGGCTATGTACATTTACTCTCCGCTTGTAGGTCCGCTTACTTGGTATATGGTTTTCCCTGCGGTAACCGCAGCCGTATATGCATTGCTGTTCGTTTACGAGCGTTATATCGCGCCTAAGCTGTTAAAAAGAAAACAAGAACGGTTAAAAAACAAAAATTCAACGGCTTCCGACGGAAGCGCAAATTAAACAATTCGGCGGCGCAGGCGTTTAAAAAACGCCTGCGCCGTTCTTTTATAAAATTTTTATTTGGGGTATTTACTAAACGTATAGCGAGTGGTATAATATATTATGTAACTTATTTGCGGTATTAAAATAAAATTTTACCGCAAAAAAACGGGAGATATTATGACCGGAAATACCGATAAAATCAAATTTATAACTATGGGCGAACTGCTTTTAAGACTTTCTCCGCCGAACTACGAAAAAATACGTTCCACCAATGAATTCAAAGTTACGTACGGCGGAGCAGAAGCAAACGTTGCGGCAAGTCTATCGAATTTGGGAATAGACGCGTCTTACTTTACGGTTGTGCCCGATTCTTCCATCGGCAAAGCGGCTATACGATATTTGCGTTCGAACGACGTTCACTGTTCGCCTTGCATCTACGCGCAGGGCGGCAGAATGGGCATTTATTTTTTGGAAGAAGGCTTCGGCGTGCGTTCGTCCAAAGTTACTTACGACAGAAAAGATTCGGCTTTTGCCAAATACGACTTTTCGCAGGTAAACTTTAAAGAAAAACTTAAAGGCTTTACATGGCTGCATCTTTCCGGCATAACTCCGGCGCTTTCGGAAAACTGCCGTTTGCTTGTAATGTACGCGCTTAAAGCCGCAAAAGAGCTTAATATAACGGTCAGCTTCGACTGCAATTTCCGTTCCGCTCTTTGGGGCTGGCAGCAAGCGCGCGACTGCATTACAGAATTTTTACCGTATGTTAACATTTTGTTCGGAGTTGAACCGTTCAATCTTCCCGCGCCTAACGGCGGCGATATAAAAGACGGATTGTCTATGAACCCAACGTACAAAGAGCAAGACAGGGTTTTCCGCGAAATATCAAAACGTTATCCCAATATAAAAGCCATAGGCCGCCACGTACGCTACGTTCATTCCGGCAGCGAAAACAGTTTAAAAGCGTTTATGTGGTACGAGGGCGAAACTTACGAAAGCCGCACCTTCCGTTTTAACATTCTTGACCGCGTGGGCGGCGGCGACGCGTTTGCCAGCGGTATGATTTATGCGCTTATGCGCAAGATGAATGCCGAAGATATAGTAAATTTTGCCGTTGCGTCTTCGGTTATAAAGCATACAATGCACGGAGATTTTAATATTACCGACGACGAAGACTCAATTATAAAACTAATGAATCAAGAATACGAAATAAGAAGATAATTTTTAAAACAGCCGACGGTTTAAACCCGTCGGCTGTTTTTTTATTTTTTACTGTTTCCGCTTTTTTTAACGGAAGTTTTAACTGCGGATTTTTTTGCAGACGTACTTTTGTTTGCTGCCGCAGTTTTAGCTGCGGTTTTTCTTGCCGCAGGCTTTTTTACAGGTTTTTCCGCGCCGTCCATAGGCGGAACTTGGGGTATATGAGAGCTATCTGTTTTAACTGCCTTGTGCGCGCGTTTAACCCTTGCGCGTTCGGCTTTTTCGGCTTTAAGTTCTGCTTCGGTAGCCTGTTTATACGGCACTTCGAAAATTACCGATTCAAAAGGTCTTAAAGTAAATGTAAGTTTATACGGTCTGCCGTCGCAAAGCTCCTCTTTCGCCTGAATTTCAAGCGGACTTCCGTCGGGATATGTAGAGAAAATGCGTTTATAAACGCCGTCAACGGGCACGCCCACGCCGTATTCCCATCTTTCAACGGGCGCAAAATTGCAAACAAACACAAGCGCGTCGTTATAATTCCAAGGATTGCGCCGTATAAAAGTAAATATGCTGCGCTGATAATCGCCGCTGTTAATCCACTCAAAAGTTACGGGACCGCCGCAGTCGTTATAAAGTACGGGGCGCTCTTTATAAATATGCAAAAGCGTGCGGAAGCAATCCAAAACCTCTCTGTGTGCCGCGTCGTCGCAAAGATGCCAATCCAAACTCGTTTTAAAATTCCACTCGCGCTCCTGCGCAAAATCCTGCCCCATAAACAGCAGTTTTTTGCCGGGGTGCCCCATCATCATAGTATAGCAGGTTTTCAAACTGCCCAGCTTATCCATTTTGTTGCCGGGGAATTTGTTTATCATACTGCCCTTGCCGTACACCACTTCGTCGTGAGAAAGCACTAATATATAATTTTCTTCAAAAACGTATTCAAGCGTATGCGTCATAAGACCGTGATGATAAGGACGGTAAATAGGGTCTTTATTGTAATATTTTATACTGTCGTTCATCCAGCCCATATTCCACTTTAAGCCGAAGCCGAAGCCGCCGTCTTTTGCGGGCTTGGTCATTCCGCCTATTATAGAGCTGTCTTCCGCAATTAAAAACGCGTCGGTCCGCTGTCTTAACACGCTGTTTAAATGGCGGAAAAATTCAAAACTTTCCAAATTTTCATTACCGCCGTACATATTGGGGCGCCATTCCTGCCTGCCGAAACTGTTATAAAGCATTGCGGCAACCGCGTCCACGCGCAATGCGTCTATATGATATTTTTCAACCCAGAAAAATGCCGAAGCTATTAAAAAATTGGAAACTTCTTTTTTGCTTAAATCAAAAGCCTTGGTACCCCATTCGCCGTACTCGGCGCGCAGAGGGTCGCTGTATTCGTAAAGATTTGTTCCGTCGAAATTCGCAAGCGCAAAATCGTCTTTGGGGAAGTGCGCCGGCACCCAATCCAAAATTACGCCTATTCCGTTTTTATGCATATAATCCACAAAATACATAAAATCGTCGGGCGTGCCGTAACGCGCAGTAGGCGCGTAATAGCCCGTAACCTGATATCCCCAGGAAGGGTCAAACGGGTACTCGCAAATGCCCATAAGTTCAACGTGGGTATATCCCATCCATTTTACGTATTCGCAAAGCTCGTAGGCAAGACGGCGGTAATCCAAAAATTGGTCTTCGTCCTGTTTCCACGTATCCTTTTTCCAGCTTCCCAAATGCACTTCGTACACGGACATCGGCTTTTCCAAAAAGTTTGCGCCCTTGTTTTCCTGCCGCCACTTTTTATCGCCCCACTCGTATCTTTCAAGGTTAGCCACCACCGAAGCCGTTGCCGGTCTCAATTCGGTACGGTATGCGTACGGGTCGCTTTTTTCCACTTCGGAACCGTCGGCGCGTACAACCAAATACTTATATTTTACGCCCTCGCACATACCGGGGACAAAAAGTTCCCAAATGGAATCGTCTACCTTTTCCATAATATCGCGCCAAGGCGTCCAGCCGTTGCCGTCGGAAACAACGCATACAGCCCGCGCATTAGGCGCCCAGAGCACGAAATGAACGCCCCACACGCCGTTAATCTGCCGCAGGTGCGCGCCCATTTTGTTATAAAGTTCGTAGTGAGTGCCGTGATGGAACAAATATCTGTCCAAATCTCCGAAAAACTTGTTTTCCATAATCTACCCCTATATCTTTATTGCGCTTTAAGCGCATTTATACAAAAGAGTTAATCCTCTTTAAAGTTAAAATAATATACCGCTCCCGACTGTTCGGGCAAGGTTACGAAAAGTCTGCCGTAGCGAACGTCGGATACTTGTTCTTCATCGTTAAATCCTCCGTTTCCGCAGAAAAATTTTCTTTTCATAACTCTGTTTTCGCGCGGAACGCCCAATTCCCATACAGGAACGCTCAAAGAAATTTCGGCATCGTTACTGTTAATTACAACTACGCAGCACTCGTTTTCGTCAAACCTTCCGTAACAAATATAACCGTTGCCTGCGTCAAGCGCTTTAATGCTGCCCATTTTTAAGCACTTTACGCGCTTTCTAAGCGCTATCGCCGCTTTGTGGAATTGCAAAAGCGCCGCGTCCTCGTTTCCCCAAGGATAGGTTCTGCGGTTGTCCGGGTCGGTCCAGCCTACCTGACCGGCTTCGTCGCCGTAATACAGTCCGGGTGCTCCCGGCCAGCTCATCTGAATTAACACCGCAAGCTGCATAACGCGCTTGTCTACGCCGTAAGACGCCGCCTGCGGACCCATTGTGCGCAGCGTCCCCACGGTACGGTTAGTACGCGTTAAAAAGCGCGAATGGTCGTGATTGGAAAGCTGATTTAAAGCCGAATCCAGTGCAGGTCTGGGGAACTTGCTCATATTTTTAAACATACTGTCAAAAAAATGTTTACCGTCTCCTAACCTGTTGCCGTCAAAATCTTCGCTGTGCTTTTCCATTCCCGTCAAAAACCACGTTACGGGTTCCATAAATGCGTCGTAGTTCATTACGGAATCCCACTCGCCGCCGTAAAGCCAACTTTCGGGAGAACCGTAGTGTTCCGCAAAAATAAGCGCTTCGGAATTTTTTTCGCGTACTCTTTCGTGGAATTTGCGCCAGAATTTATGATTGTATTTTAAACTGTGCCCCAAATCCGCGGCAACGTCAAGCCTCCAACCGTCGCAGTTGTACGGTTCGGAAACCCATTTGCCGCCCGTAGATAAAATATACTCCTCAAGCTCGGGACTGTGCTCGTAATCGAGCTTTGGCAATGTAGCGTAGCCCCACCAACCTTCGTAATCGCTTTTGTCCTCTTTGGGTTTTGTAAATCTGAAATAGCTTCTGTAAGGGCTTTTTGCCGATTGGTAAGCGCCGACGGCAAACCCTTCTTTGTTTAAATAAATTCCCTCTTTGTCAAGCCATTTGTTAAACGAACCGCAGTGGTTGAAAACGCCGTCTATAATAACGCGCATTCCGCGGGAATGAATTTCTTTTACAAGCTCTGCAAAATATTTATTGCTTTTTTCAAGGTTTTCCTTAGAAGTTACTCTCTTTATATACTTAGGAGCAAATCCGTTATGCGTTTCCCAATGCTGCATACGATAATCGTCGTCAACTTCTATAATCGCCAAATGCGGGTCGATATGGTCGTAATCCTGAGTATCGTACTTATGGTTAGAAGGAGAAACAAATACGGGATTTAAATAAATAACTTCTATTCCCAAATTCTGCAAATAGTCTAACTTTTGCCAAATCCCCTGCAAATCGCCGCCGTAAAAATTATTTACGTCTAAAACGTCGGGGTATTTATCCCATTCGCGCACTCTGCGCGAATGTCCGCCCGTATAATAATATTCGTTGTCTTCAACGTCGTTGTCCGGATTGCCGTTGCAAAATCTGTCGGGAAAAATCTGATAATAAACGGCGCCTTTTGCCCAATCGGGCACTTTAAAATTTGGAACAAACGAAAAATCGTATTCTTCCTGCGGATTTTCAACGCAGCCCAGCCTGTTATAGCAAACCTTTTCGTCATCGTCGAAAAGTTCAAAATGATAGCGCACGGGTTTTTCCGTGCAGGTAAAAGACATTTCGTACCAATCGAAAGCTTCAAACGAGCGATACTTGGTCATAGCCCGTTTTACTCCGTTGATTTTTGCGTAAACTTTAATTACGTCGTTTGCAAGCGTTCTTATGCGCAGGGTAACCCTATCGCCGGATTTAGGTTCGTAAGGTGTTTTAAAGTATTCCGTTTCGTCGCTGAAAAGCGCTTTTCTGCTAATCATTTAAACCGTCCTTTAATAGATGTTTACAACAAAGCGGCAAAACCGCCTTAAAAATTGTAGCATACAGTATAAACAAAGTCAATATCGTATTTCCAAATTTAGGCAGACAAATACGTAAAAACCGCGGCTTTATTAAGCCGCGGCCGAAAATTTATATTTATTGCTATTCCGCCGTATCTCTGAAACCTTTGCCCAAAATTTCGTTAGTATCGGTTAAAATTACAAACGCCTGCGGGTCGCCGGCAAGGATACGCGCTTTAAGTTTTAAAGCTTCGCCGTGTTTAAGCACGGTTATCATAACCGTTTTTAGCTCTCCCGAATATCCGCCCTTTGCTTTGTAAGAAGTAAAACCGCGGTGCATTGTATCTAAAATAAACGGCGCAATTAGTTCCGGATTGGAAGTTATTATGGTTACGAATTTGTTTTTGCCTATGCTCTCTATTACGCCGTCCACAAGAAAAGCTTTTGTAAACAAGCCCAAAAGCGAAAACAGACCCGTTTGAATATCAAATATAAAAAACGTTGACGAAGCTATTAAAAAATCGGTTGCAAGCAGCGCTCTGCCGACTTTTATTTTTGTAAATTTTTTAATTATAAGCGCAACTATATCGGTGCCGCCAGACGATGCTTTACAGTTGAAAATTATAGCCGCGCCTGCGCCTGTAAGTAGCATAGCCAGCATAAATTCCAAAAAAATTTGGTCGGTCATAGGCAGTTTAACGGGGATAAATTTCATCAGCCACATTTCAAACGAATAGACCAAACTGCAATAAACTGTTTTTGCCGTGCCCTTCCAGCCCAAAAAAATCAAACCCAGAACAAGCAGAAAAACGTTTATTATAATCATAATTTCCGTTTGCCCGAGCCAAGGTACGAGCGGCGTTAAATAACGGGTTAAAATTATAGATAGACCGCTGACTCCGCCCGTTGCAAAGTTGTTGGGCGCTTTAAAAAAATATACGCCCGCGGCAAGAAGCAGCGTTCCCAAATTCAGAAACGCCCAATATGCAACGGCGTCTTTTACTTTTTTACCGTTGATTTTTTCGACGTTTTTTCCGCCCATAAACTAACCTGCGGCTAAAAAGTGCCGCCGAAACCCTTGCCGAGTATTTCGTTGGCGTCGGTAATAATTACAAACGCCGCGGGGTCTACTTCCTTTACTTTGCCCTTTATTTTAAGCGCCTCGCCGCGCTTGCAAACAGTTATAAGCACTTTTTTCTGCTCGTGCGTGTATCCGCCTTCCGCGTCGTACATGGTGTAACCGTGTTTTATTACGTTTAATATATAATCGGATATAACTTCGTAATTACTTGTAATTATGGTTATATATTTTGTTTTACCAAAGCTTTCTATAACGCCGTCTAAAAGGAACGTTCTTGCAAACAGTCCCAAGAAAGAGTACAGCGCCGTTTCAATGCTTTTAAACGTATAAATGGAAACGGTTGCAACAATTAAATCCACTATTAAAAGCGCAACGCCTACGTTCATTTTTGTAAATTTTTTAAGTATAAGCGCAATTATATCGGTGCCGCCAGACGATGCGTTGCAGTTGAAAATCATTGCGCCGCCAACGCCGAAAAGCAGAATGGCATAGCAAAGTTCCAAAAACGGATTGTTTGTAAGCGGCGCTTCAAGCGGAATAAATCTTTCGAAAATCCAAATAAGCCCCGTATATAAAAGCGAACAGTAAATCGTACGGAACGTACACTGCTTACCTAAAATTATAAGCCCTATAATAAGCAGCCCTACGTTTATAATTAGCATAATTACCGCTTGCGAAAGCGGTATGAATTTTGCCAAAATTATAGAAAGCCCCGCAACGCCGCCCGTTGCAAAGTTGTTCGGTACTTGAAAAAAGTAAACGCTTAGCGACATCATAAAAGCGCCTACGTTTATAAGTATCCACCTAAGCGCCGTACGCATATTCTGTTCTTTTTTGGTAAGCACTTTATCCGGATATACTTTTAAGCCGTTGCCGATATCGGTCATAGGCGCAGCTTCCGCCGCCGCCTGCTCCGCATTTCCGCAGACTTCCGGCTGCTGAGTATTTTCTACTTCCGAAGGCTGCTCCGCGGCAGTATTTTCCGCTTTAGTTTCTTCTTCGCCGCAAGGCGTTTCTTCAGCTACGGCAACGTCGTCTGCCGTAATTTCATTCACTTTCGGTTTGTGTTTTTTCATACCATTTGTTTACCTTGAATTTAAAGCCAATAAATCATATCATAACGGCAATCCGTTGTCAATAGAAAAAAATGCCAATTTCATAAAACAAGTTACGCTTATATTTTGGTTTTAAAAAAGAGGACGCCGTAAGCGTCCTCAAAAACTTTAAGTTATTTTACCAAAGCTACCGCCGCCTTGGTTTTTTCTTCTATTTGTTCGGGCGTACCGCTCATCATCCAGCTTCCGCCGCAAGCAAGAATTTTATCGTATGCAAGATATTCTTTTATATTTTCTTCGTTAATTCCGCCCGTGGGCATAATACGCAGATAAGGGAATGCGGCGCAAATGGCTTTTATTGTTTTAAGTCCGCCGTAATTGGACGCGGGGAAGAATTTTAAAACGGTAAGTCCTTTTGAAATTGCCGCCATAGCCTCGGTAGGCGTTACTATACCGGGTAAATACAGCAAGCCGCGCTCTTTGCAGCAGTCGGCAACCTCCTCGGAAAAACCGGGAGATACAATAAATTTAGAGCCGGCTTCAATAGCCTTTTCGCATTGTTCTCTGTTAATAACGGTACCTGCGCCTACTAGCATATCGGGGAAATTTTTTACGGTTAACGCAATGGCTTCCGCCGCGCAGGGTGTACGGAAAGTGATTTCCGCGCAGGGCAGTCCTCCGTTTACAAGCGCCTGCATTTTAGGCAGAGTTTCCTCCAAAGTATTAAGCACCACCACTGGCACTATTTTAGTATTGCCTATTTTTTCTATAAGCTGTTCCTTATTCATTTTTTCCTCCTGAAACCGATTAGGTTAATACTGCTTGAATTATATCACTTACTTTTTGCGTTTGCAATACAGAAAATATAAAATATTGCAAAAACTTTAAGCCTGTATCAATCGACTTTAAGCCCCCAGCAACGGCGGCGTTTTACAAGCTGTTTATCGAAATTTTTCCAAAGATTCTGAACGTTGTCGTTTGTTTCCAATTCGGGTCCGGTTTCAAGATATTTAACGCCGAGTTTTATAAGCCCGTTTAAACAGCTGTTCATAATTACCGCAACCGAACCTTTATTGTTTTCTTCTTTGGTTACGCCTATGCTCATCATATCCGCAACCTCGATATGCTTCATTGCTTTAAGATATGCAAACACCGCTTTGGGGAACAAACTGCCGCGCGCTTTTTGCAAAACTTTATTCATAGAAGGCATTAAAAATCCGTACGCCACAACTTTATCGTTCTTTAATATAACAGAGGCAAGCTCGGGCACGAGAATTGTAAAAATCGTATTTGTTTCGCGCTTTTTCTGCTTTTCGTTAAGCGGACTTGTGCCGTACAAATGCGCAAAGGCTTCGTCGAGAACGCCCAAGCACTGTATAATATAGTCCGCAAGCTTTTTCTTGTCGTGTTTTAAAAGATATTTAACGTCCAACTCGGTATATCCGTTTTTCCGCAATATAATTTTGCTGAGTTTATTCAGCCGCTCGTCGGGCTTTTCGGGAACGGTTATTCTGTAACTGTTCCAGTCTACAATTTTGTACGCTCCAAGCTTTTGCATATGCTCTGCGTAATACGGATAATTGTAAATTTCTATATAAGTACTGTCTTTATCAAAGCCCTCAATCAGCATTCCCTCCTCGTTTAAGTCGGAAAAACTGATAGGACCTATAATTTCGTTCATTCCGAGTTCTTTCGCCCACTTAAAAAGCTCGGCAAACAGCGCTTTGGTAACTTCAAAATCGTCTATTACGTCAAACCTGGTAAAACGCAGCTGCTTTAATCCTGTTTTTTGATTTGAACCGCGATGCCAAATACCTGCAATTCTGCCTACAAGTTTACCGTTTTTATACGCCAAAAACATTTTGCAGTCGGCAAAGCGGAAAGCGTCGTTTATTTGCGGGTCGAATTCCGCAAATTCGTCTGCGTAAAGATTGGGCACGGCGTGAGGATTTCCGCGATACAAATCTATTATAAATTTAAAAAATTTTTTTTTATCGCTTTTTGAAGATATCTCTTTAACTTCTATCATCAGCCCGTTTCTCCAAATCTACAGGGCGCTTATCCGCTATAAATATAACGCCCAGAGTATCCGGTCCGCAGTGCGAACCTATAACAGGTCCTACCGTTTGCCTAACCGTTTTTGCGTCGGGACGTTTCGCTTTTATAAGCGCTTCCAATTCGGCGCCGTCTTCTTTGCAGTCGGCGTCGATAATATATACGCTGTATTCGGTACCGGAAAGCTGTTTAATAACCTTATCCGCAAGCGCTCGTATTGCTTTTTTACGTCCCAAAACTTTTTCCAAAACGCAAAGTCCGCCGTCGGCGCCTACTGTAAGTACGGGTTTAATGGAAAGCAGCGTGCCTGCAACCGCAGACGTTGCCGAAAGCCTGCCGCCGCGTTTGAGGTGCATTAAATCGTCAACAACAAAATATACCGCAACCCTGTTTGTAAAATTATTTAAAAATTCAATAATTTCCGCGTCGGAAGCGCCTTGCCGCTTTAATTGAACGGCGGCTTCTACCTGTATTCCCGCGCCAAGCGATATAGACGCCGTATCGAAAACCGTACAGGTGCGCTCGGGATAACGTTCTTTTAAATCTTTAAGCGCCGAATCGAGCTGAGCGAAAGTACCGCTCATTTTGTGCGAAAAACTTATATACAGCACGTCTTCTCCCGCTTCGAAATATGGCGTTAAAATTTCTTTGTAGTTTTCGGGATTAAGCGCCATTGTCTTTGGAACGGTACCTCCGCGCACAGCACCGTAAAATTTATCAAAATCCGTATTTTTGCCTAAATCGTAAAAATATTCTTCTCCGCCGTAGCTGTACGGCATCGAAATGAAATTTATGCCAAGTTCGCTTAATCTGCTATGCCAAAGTTCGCAGTTTGAATCACATAAAATAACGCTCATATTTTCTCCTTTTTCTTTTAATTCTCTCTTATTAATCATTTTATCGAATTTTGTCGATTTTGTCAATAAAATTATATAAAAGCAAAACGGCAATATATGTTATCTGCCAAATAAAACGGCGCGGATTGACAGGCAATCCGCGCCGTATTTATCCGAAAATCCGAATAGCAAATTAATCGTACATTTCGCGCTTCAATTTTCTTATTTTGTGTTTAATGGGGAACGCCCATAAGATTGATATAGCCCAAAGTAAAAGATAGCAAATACCGCTTATCCAAGCCATTGAAGAAACTCCGTTTAAAACGCCTTGTATTGTTGCAATCGTTTCGGGGCTTGCCGCGCTTCCGTTTATTGTAATGTTTCCGCTTTTAATTGCAAGTTTTGCAAGCGTGGGAACAAGCCAGAAAATTATGCAAGGATAAGGAGCAAATAATTTTACGTACCACATAGTGAAACGTTTATTTTTTGCCAGCATATGGAAGAACGAAAACAGGAAAAGAATAACCCAAAGCGCAATGTAGAACATAAGAACGCCGAACAATATCATTAAAATATGATATTGATTGTTCATTGATTCCAAAGAAGCCGTTTTATCGTTTAAAAACGCCGCAACAGCTTCGCGTACCTGCGCGGAAGTTTCTTCTTCGTTAAGGTCGCCCGTAACCGAACCCAACAGTTCTTGGTAAGAAGTATAATAAATTACTTCTTTCTCCGGCTCTCCGCCTTCCGCAGAGCCGCCTTCTTCGGGTGTTCCGCCTACTTCTCCCTCTGCCGCTAAATAGCCGCGGCCGGTTAAAGCGCTTTCGGGCGCGGGTTCGGGCGTAGGTTCGGGCGTAGGTTCGGGCGTAGGTTCGGGCGCGGGTTCGGGAGCAGGTTCGGGCGTAGGTTCGCCTTTAAGTCCTCCGAGCAGTTTATCCAATATATCGTTGAAATCGCCCATCTCCGCAAGAGGACCGGAAGCCATAACGCAAATCATAGCTTCTACAGAAAAGTTGTCTTCGCCCGTTGCTTCGTCGCGCGTATGTATTACCGTATCTTCGTAAATTTTCTTTATGTTATCCGAAATCTGCTGTTTGTCTTCGGGGCTTAGTCCGTCACCTTCAAACTGCACGGTATCCAAAAACTCCAAAACTTTATCGCTTGCTTCGTCTGCCGATTTAACGTTATCAAGCTCTTTTAAAGTATTTACAAGCTGTTCCTGGTCTATTGAGCCGCCTAATTCTTCGGGAAGATTGCTTGCTATGTTTGCAGCAACCGTTTCAATTACCACTTCGGTTATAGCATTAGTTATTTCTTGATTCCCTGAAATATTTTTAAGACAGCCCGCAACGCTTATGGCAATATCGTCGATAACGCTGCCTTTGCCGTATATATACTCCATAAGCGCGTTAATAGGCTCGGAAGCAAACGTAATTTTTGTAACTGCAAATGCAGAAACCGAAAAATCTCCCTTAACCGAACCCAACACTTCCTTTAAAACGGGTTTTAAAAGTTTTTTGTAGTCTACGGTAACAGTAACGTTTGTTGTACCGTCTCCGTTTTCGCCTCCGTCGGGATTCCCTTCTTGGGAGCCGTCCGAACCGCCTTCGCCTTCAACAACGGCAGCCAACGGTTTTAAATTTCCGTCGGCGGTTTCTTCTCCTCCGTCTCCGTTGGATTTATCAATCAAACCGCTTACAAAATTTATAACGTTTTCATCGTTTAAAATTTTGCCTATATCAAGCTTAAGAAGCGGAGTAAAAAACAAAGAAACCGCAGCCACAATACAAAGTAAGCAAACAATAAAGTTTACAGGTATAAGCTTGCGCTGCAATCTGCGCATCCTTCTTTCCGCATCGGGATTATACATATTTTACCTCACGATTATTTTTTGTAATTACAAGTATAAGTTAAATAATTTAATTTGTCAATTTTTTATTTTTCCATTTATATACATTTTATTATTCAAAATTAAAAAAAATTAATATATTCGTTCTTAAATTTGCACCGAGCAAACTAAGTTTAGCGCATTTTAAAAAATTCTTTAAGCGAATAATACAGTTTTCCGTATTTTAAATATTTAAAATTATACTTTTCCGCAATGCGACTGTCCGGCACTGCCGACAAACGTTTTTTTACTATTTTATCCGCGGCGGCATTTACGTTTTCAAACTCTCCGCCTGCCGTTAAGGCAAGTACGGCTGCGCCCACGGCAGGTCCCTGCGCGCTTTCTACCGTATAAATTTCCGCGCCTAATACGTTTGCAATAATTTCACGCCAAAGCGGAGAAGCGGAACCTCCGCCGCATATAGTAGCCTGTTTAACGCAAATCCCGCAGTTTTTTGCTATTTCCAAACAATCGCGCAAGGCAAACGCCACGCCCTCCAACACGGCAAGCGACATTTGCTCTTTTGTCGTATCGGGCGTCATTCCTATAAACGCGCCGCGCGCCGAAACGTCGTTGTGAGGACAGCGTTCGCCCATAAGATAAGGCAAAAAGAACACTTCGTTCTGCCCCGTTAAATGGCGTGCCCCTTCCGCTAAATTATAGTTTGAGCCCAATATATCCTCTATCCACCACTTATTTGCGCTTGCCGCGGACAGTATGCAGCCCATAAGATGCCAGCCGCCGTTTGCGTGCGCAAAAGAGTGCAGCGCATTGTTATTGGGCTTTACAAATTTATCGGTAGCAATAAACAATGTACCGCTGGTTCCCAGCGAAACGTTGCAGCAGCCGTTTTCCACAGCGCCCGTTCCCAACGCGGCGGCTGCGTTATCCGCAGCGCCTGCGGCAACCGCTACTTCTCCCCAGCCCAGCATTTGCGCAATTTCGGATTTTACCGTGCCTATTTTATCGTAGCTTTTACATAATTGAGGCAGTTGCCCCTCGGATATGCCGCAAATATCCAACATTTTTTTTGACCAGCAACCGTTTTCAACGTCCAGCAAAAGCGTGCCGCCGGCATCCGAAAAATCGGTTGTAATTTGACCCGTAAGCCTATAAACAATATAATCTTTGGGCAGCATAATTTTGTAAATGCGCTCAAAAATGTTTGTTTTGTTGTTTTTCAGCCATAAAAGCTTGGGCGCGGTAAAACCTGCAAAAGCTATATTTCCTGTGTTTTCCGCTAAAAAGCGTTCGCCGATAACGCCGTTTAAAAGCTCCGTTTCGGCGTATGCCCTGCCGTCGTTCCATAATATACAGGGGTGTATCACGTTTCCTACGTCGTCAATCACAACTAACCCGTGCATTTGACCGGCGCACGCCAAGCACGCAACCTGCGAAGAATTAAGCTTTTTCAGTCCGCGGATTACCGCATTAAACCAATCTTCCGGATTCTGTTCCGACCAGCCGCTGTTAGGACTGAAAACGGGATAGCTTTCAGAAACCTCGTTTAAAATATTACCGTTTGAATCGGTAAGAACCAATTTCACTCCGCTGGTGCCCAGGTCGATTCCGATATAAGTTTTCATATAAAAGGATTCTCCGTAGAATATTTTTCTTTTTGGTTGTATCCTATTTTTTCAGAGCCCAAATATTTAAACACTTCAAACAAAGCTTTTCCGTAACGTCCGAACGCAACCGCACCGTGATGGGGAAAGCCGTTTTCAATTAAAACGTGTCTGTAAAACCTGCCCATTTCCTTAATTGCAAACACACCTATTCCGCCGAACGAACGCGTAGCCACGGGCAGAATTTCGCCTTCCGCAACGTAAGCGTATAAGTGATTGTCCGCCGTACTCTGCAAACGGTAAAAAGTTATTTCCCCTGCGGCAAGGTCGCCTTCCAACGTGCCGTTGGTTACTTCTGCCGGCAGGCTTCTAGCCATTATCTTCTGATATTTCATAGTGGGGTTGCAAAGACGGCTTGCGCAGGTATTTCCGCAATGGAAGCCCATAAACGTATCCGTAAATTTATAGTCGTATTTGCCGCATATATCGGCATCAAACATATCTTTGGGCACCGTATTGTTTATGTCTAAAAGCGTTACGCTTGCGCCTGATACGCACGTACCTATATACTCCGAAAGCGCTCCGTAAATATCTACCTCGCACGATACGGGAATACCCCTTTCCGTCAGCCTTGAATTAACGTAGCAAGGCACAAAGCCGAACTGTGTCTGGAACGCGGGCCAGCATTTGCCTGCGATTGCAACATACTTTTTACTGCCCTTATGCGTTTCTACCCAATCAAGCAAAGTAAGTTCGTACTGCGCAAGTTTTTCAAGAATTTCGGGTTTTTTGTTGCCATTGCCAAGTTCTTTTGTCATATCCGCGGCAACTTGCTTTATTCGCTTGTCGCCAGCGTGTTTGTTAAAGCTTTCAAACAGGTCAAGTTCCGAATTTTCCTCTATTTCAACGCCTAAGTTGTAAAGCTGTTTTATAGGAGCATTACAAGCCGTAAAGTTTGACGGACGGGGACCGAAAGAAATTATTTTTAAATCTTTAAGGCCAACCAAAGCCCTTGCAACGGGCACAAATCCGTTTATCAGGGTTGCGCAATAGTCCGCGTCGCCAACGGGATATTCCGGTATATATGCCTTTACCCCCCTCAGTTTTAAATTATACGAAGCGTTTAACATACCGCAATACGCGTCGCCCCTGTCCGACGATAAAACGCCTATATTTTCCTCTGCCGCCGCACAGAACATTACGGGGTTGCCCGTTTCTTTCTGCCACTTTTGCGCAAGCATAGTTTCGGATATTTCCGGTCCGAAGTTGCCTAAATATACGCACAGCGCGTTGCAGCCCGCTTGTTTAATATCTTCAAGCGCATTAAGCATATGCAGCTCGCTTTCTACTATGCAAACAGGGCACTCGTAAATATCCGCTTTGCCGTATTTGTTTTCATACGCCGCTACAAGCGCTTTTCTTCTGTTTACCGACAGACTTTCCGGAAAACAGTCTCTTGAAACCGCCACTATACCTATTTTAATTGCAGGAATATTAATCATTATACCGCCTACCTAACATATTTTATTATATTATAAATGCCGTTTAAGGTATTTGCAATACCTATTTGAAAATAATTATGCTTACGGAAACATAAAGAAAAAAGAGCAGTAAAAATACTGCTCTTTTAAAAATGAAATCCGGCAACTACCGTATCTTGCAGGGTTAAAACCCAACTACATCAGGCGTAACAGAGCTTAACTTCTGTGTTCGGTATGGGAACAG
>CATLBN010000010.1 GCA_949878885.1 uncultured Clostridia bacterium
TAAAAGCAATAAGCTTTGGGCACACATTTCTATCGTGGCCTATTTGCCCTACGGGAGTAACGTATAAAACTGACGAATACAACAGCACGGAAGGCACGTTGCCGATATATGCAACCAATGCCGGCACGTACACAATAAACTTTACTGTCGCCGGAGCAAGCAACGTAGAGTGGGCGGACGGAACGAGCGGCGACACCAAAAAATCAATAACGTTTACCATAAACAAAGCAAATATAACAAGCGTAAGCGCAACGGCGTATAACGGCACGTATGACGGAGCGGCGCACAATGCGGTAACGTCGTATAGTTGTACAACTGTAAACAATCAGGCAAAGACGTGGTATTGGAGCACCACAAGCGCAACAACGGGCTTTTCCACAACAATACCCAAGGTAACCAACTACACGGCAGGTACCACCGTATGGTATTACGTAAGCGCGCCCAACCACAATAATTCTGCGGTAGGCAGCGTATCGGCAAAAGTAAACAAGCGCAATTTAACAGTAGTGTGGGATTACACCGGCGCAACCAATACGGGTACGCATACTTACACTTACAATGGAGGCGAGCAGGGTCCTACGGCAACGTACAGCAACCTGGTAAGCGGACAGAATTACAAGCCCACTGTAACGTATAAAGGCACGACCAACGGCGGAACAGCTTTTAACAGTACCGGCAAGGTAATTGGTGCGGGCAGCAATTATAAAGCAAGCGTAAGCAATGCGGCGCCTACAACAAACTATACGGTAACTGCGTCCGAAGTAACGTGGCAAATAAACAAAGCGGTAATAACCGGGTTAAATTATGTAAGCTTGGAGTTCACGTACACCGGCGTAGAGCAGTGTCCCGTATTAACAGGTATAACAACGGCAACAACAGTAATAGACAGTGCAAAGCCTGTAAGTATCTTTGAAGTAACAGGCGGACAGACAGACGTAGGCGTTCACGTAGTAACGGCAACGCTTACCGCAAGCGCGGCTTGCAACTTTACAACGTCGTCAAGCAACGCGTCGGCAACGCAGATAAAAACGGAATACGAAATAAGAAAAGCGAAGATAGAAATAAGCTTCGGCACAAACAAATTCGTATATAACGGGTTAGCACAACAGCCCGAGTTTACAGTAACAAGCAGCAACGGATTGGATATAACAGACGAGCTTAAAGTAAGGATAATAGCAGGGGTAGGCGGAGTATTGAGCCGCGGAGAAAGTATCAACGCAGGAAAATATATACTGCGTATAGAAATACCGGAAGAAATATTAAAAAGCTATTGCAAAGGCGAAAACGGTTTGGAGGTATCAGGCAACGAATGGAACGCGGAATACGAAATAGCGGCTTGCGCGGTAACAGTTGAATGGAGCGCGGACAGCTATGCGTATAACGGCACAGGACAGGGCGCTGAAGTGCTTGAAATAACAGGCGTACCTGCGGCAGGAATAAACCCTATAAACGGCTTAACCGTAACATATTACGGGGTTAACGGAGCAATGAGCGGCAAACCCGTGCACGCAGGCGAGTACCGAGTAGAGGTAAAACTCAACGATAGGAACTATGTATTTTCAAATGCGGAAAACGCAGTAAAGAAGTTTACAATAACGCCGGTAAGCTATAAATCGCAGGGCGGCGAATTGGTGTGGGAGCACTTGGACGACTTGACGTTTACAGGCAAAGCGCAGGGTGCGGCGGTAGTAGGCGAGTATTACGGCTTGTTTGCCGGGGACAGCGCATTGAAACTGGATATAACCGTAAGTTACAGCGAAAAGAAAGAGGGTGCAAAGTTCCGGCAGGAGAAGTATGTAAACGCAGGCAGATATATAGCGCGGGTAACGGAGAGCAACGGAGATTACACGTTTGAAGACGAGGAGTTTACAATAAGCAAGCGCGGAGTATGGATAACGTGGAGCGGAGATAAATATTCTCGGACGGACGGCGAAGTAATGAAGTGGCTGTACGACGGCAAGGAGCATAAGCCGAGCTATGAAGTAAGCTTTGGCGAAGGCGTGGAAATCTACCGCGGCGGCAACCAAATCAACAGCGTAAAGTTAAATTATAAAGGACGAACATCGGTAGGCGCAGGCTTGATAACGGCAGAGCTTGCGGAGGATATCGAGGACGGATACGATTATAATTTAAACTTTGAAATTGCGGACGGTACGGAAAGCAAGCAAATAGAAATAGAGAAGTTTGTAGCTGAGCGAGTAGAATGGTACGAGTTCGGCGGCAGCGAAGCGATAAACGAAGAACTTTTAAAAAATTTAAGGTACGAGTACACGATGGTGTACGGGGAAACCGGACCCAGATTGCGGGCAAGCGCAATATCGATATATCCTGCGGACAGCGGAGATATAGCGGTATATATAGAGCTGTACGTAAGATATCCGAGCTATCACAGCGGCTATTGGTGGGACAGGAACGGAGAAACCGAGTATAAAGCAATAGCCGAGTACAAGACGTCGGATACGGCAAACGGCAGTGAGTTTAAAGACGAGCTGTTAAGCGACGACAACGGAGTAAAGCGTGTATATATAACGTTTTGGGTAACGGACATCCGCACCGATTTGGAACAGATAAGTATCGAGTGGGTAATAAGCGTAGACGGCGCCGAAGTGAACATAAACGAGCTTGGCGCGTACGACGCGGTAAAAGGCTACGGCTGGTTAAACGGCGAGTTCACGTTTACGTACAACGGCAAAGCTCAATATCCCCATCCTAAGGCAAAGAACGCTGACGGCAGAGAGATATACGTAAACGTAACGGAAAGCGGCAAAAAGACCAACGTAGGCAGCGGCTACAGCGTGCATTTAAGCGCGATAAACGGCTATGAAATCCAAAAGAGCGAAAGCGAATGCAGGTACGGAATAGCGGCGCGCGAGATAACTGTAAATTGGTACGGAGAATCTCGGTATGAATATACCGGCAGCGCGCCTGCGCTGGCGGTAAGCGTAAGCGAGGACAGCGTACACGGGTTGTTGGCGGACGACGAGCTTATAGCGTTTACGTACGGAATAAACGCAGGAAAACACAAAGCAATAGCTGAAGTTTACACAAACGGCAAACCCAACGGCAATTACAAGATAATCGGCGGCGAGAGAGAAATAGAGATTACGCGCAAGCCGATAAGCGTAAGCAACGTTGATTGGAGTTTGAGTAAGGCAGACGGAGCAAGCGAAAGCGTAGACGCAGCAGGCAATATATATTACGTATATGAAAACGACGGCAAGCCGCATTCTCCTAAGGCGGAGCTCAGGATAGAGCAGAACGGCGAAGAAAAGCGCTTAAAGCTGTTGATACTGGGCAGCGGCACGTCGGCGGGCAGATATACGGCGTATGCGGTGCTGGACGAAAGCGACGAAGATAATTTGAACTATAAGCTTGTGGCATCGGAAACGGACGGCAGCGAAGCGGTAGCGTCGCAGAGGTTTGATATAGCGAAGATACGGGTAATAAGCATAGCTTGGAAAACCCACGCAACAGGCGAAAGCGAATTGAAGTATGTATATGACGGTGAAACGCATAAGCCGTACGCGGAGTGTACTACAAGCGACGGCCGCACGCTGGAGTTAAACGTGTTCGGAGAATATATTCAAGCCGGCAAGTACACGGCGTACGTAACGGAAGATTACACGTATGCGGCGGAAGCGCAAACAAGCGTAAGGTATGAGATATTGCCGCAGGAAGTGCAGGTAACGTGGGCGGAAGGCGAGTACGAATTTGAGTACGACGGCAAGGCGCACAGTCCCGAAGCAATAGCGGAAGGCTTGGTAATAGGCGAAGATTATTATATAACAAGCGCAGTCAACGCAGGCGAATATACAGCGGAGATAGTGTTTGTAAATAAGAATTACACGTGCGCAAGCGAAGCGGCGGAGCGCGGATATGTAATAACCAAGCGCAAGATAACCGTAAGCTGGACCGGTAAAGACAATTATACGCCCGCGGGAGCGGAACAGGGAGTAATGTATTTCAGATACAACTCTAAAGAGCGCGGACCCGAAGCAAGCGGCAGCTACGGAGTATTGAACTTCGGCGAGAGCGCGGCAAACAGAATACTTGTGTACGGCAGAGCGGTAAACGTAGGCAGGTACACGGCAATAGCCGAGCTTGACGCAAGCGTAGCGGCAAATGCGAATTACGAGCTTGAAAACGCGGAAAAGCGCTATGAAATAACGCCGTATGAAATAACGGTTATATGGAGCGGCAATACCGACGGGAAGTACGAATGGGAATACGACGGCAAGGCGCACGCGCCTAGCGCAAAGTATAAACTTTGGTACAACGAAAAAGAAGACGAACAGGATTTTACGGAAGCTGAAGTGCTCGGCGCGCAGGTAAACGCAGGCACAGGATATATAGCAAGCGTAAAACTGCCCGAGAACTGCGAGTTTGCGAAAATCGGCGGCGAAAGCAGCGGCAAAAAGAAGTTCGGTATTATAAAACGCCGAATAACCGAAATAGATTGGTTTGCAAGTTCTGACGAAGGAGCCGAAAACATAACCGAAAAACAAAATTACGCATACGAGTACACGGGCGAATTGCAAAGCCCGTACGCAAAAGTGCACGGTATGGGCGCGGAGCTTGAAGTAAGCGGCGCGCGGATAACCGCAGGCAGCGGCTACGAAGCGATAGCAACGTTAAAGGATTCCGGTAACTACGAGTTCGGCGAAGGCGTAAATAATAAATACGCGTTTGAAATAACCGCAAAGCAAGTATGGATAAAGTGGCTTGACGACAGCGACGGCGGACAGCCGTTTACGTGGAATTACAGCGGCAAGCAGATATGTCCCAAGGCGGTGCTTGCGGACAGAAACGGAAACGAGATAACGGAAAACGGAGCAAGAGTAGAAGTAACGGTAACCGGCGGACGTATAGTTGCGGGAAGTTACAAAGCAACGGCGCACGATACGTTTGTAAACTACGACTTTGCCGAAGAAAATAACAGCGTAACAAGAAACTATACAATAAAGCCTGTAAGCCTTGCAGACAGTTTTGAATGGGACGCCTGCGGAGGAACGCTTAAAGACGGAAAATATTATTACGAGTACACGGGCAAAGTGCAGGGACCCAAGGCGGTAAGCACGGATACAAGCGTTAAATTCGCATATACCGTAACCGACGCAAACGGTACGGCGGTAACGGATATATTAAACGCAGGAGAGTACACCGTAACCGTAATAAGTTCAAATGCAAACGGAATAATCCCCAATCCTACGGTAACTGTAGTAATAACGCCCAAAGAGGTAAACGCGGAATGGCAGGATTTAAGCGGCAAGCTTGAATATACCGGAGCGGAAACGGCGCCTAAGGCGTATTACACAGACGTTAACGGACTTAAAACAGAGCTTAAAGTAACGGGCGGAGTGCTTACGGGCAAGGGCATCGCAACGGCGGAGTTCGCTCCCGAAGACAACGTTTATAACAATTATCTGCTTAACGCCGACAGTGCAACGGCGGAGTTCGAAGTAAACGTTAAAACCACGGGTAACTTCGTGTTTGATTGGACTACGGGTAAATTTATTATCCAACCCGAAAACACCGGGATTGCGGCTTTGGCTTATGACGAAAAACTTTATCTTATTTCTTTAAAGCGCAGGCTGTTCGCTTAATTTCAGCCTTAACTTTACCCAAAACGCACAGTTACTGCGCGTTTTTACATCCCTATTTGGCGGCGAGTCCCAAATCGCCGCCTCCTTTTTTTCCTCCTATCTATATTTTTTCAGTGTAAAAACAAAAAGCCGTTGTATTTGCGCTTAATATGAGCAAATACAACGGCTTAATTTATTTATAATTATTTAGTTATTGACTCTATAATAAAATTGGTGTAAGCTACAACTTCGCTTATAAGTTCTTCAAAGCGGCGTTCGCAATTTTCTATACGCGCCCAAGTAATATAATTTTCCACAATTCCTGCGGTAGCAAAATTTAACGGAAAATAAATATCGTTTTTATCAAGATTTTTAAAACTTGAAAGCAATGTTTCAACGGCGGTTTCAGTAAAAAACTCTTTAAGTTTTTTAACCATTCTTACGGAATCGGAAGAAAATACAAGATATTTTTTAAGCACAATATCCTTGTCTAATTCATCTGTTATTCTTGTAAACATATCAAACGTAGAATTATAAATATTATAGATATCGAATTTTTTAAAATGACGCGCGATTTTGTCCGAAATATCTTTTTCAATATCCAAGGAAACCGCTTGCGCGTCTTGGTAATGCAAATAGAAGGTAGAGCGGTTTATCATAGCTTTTTCGGCAATGTCGGAAACCGTAATTTTGTTTACGTCGCCCTCTGTGGCAAGTTGCATAAAAGCGTTTTTTATGTTTGTGGTTGTTTTTAAAATCCTTTTATCCATAAAAGTTCTCCGTCAAACCGATAAAGATATGTTTATTATACTACGTTTTGACGATTAAATCAAATAAAACTTGACAAAATAATAAAGTAGTTGTAAAATAAAAATATGCCTTACGAATATATAATTTCAATAGTATTAAGCTCAATCTTTTTGCTTATATTTATAATATTTTTAATATCTTACGGCCGTTCCGAGAATAATAAACTTAAACTTTACGATGAACTTGAAAAAATGTATGCAGATGAAAATCTTGTTAAAATGGATTATGATTTTGCGGTTTATGACGAGGAAACGGCAAGGCGAATTTCCGATATGCAAAAATCCGACGGACAGATTGTTATGGAAGACATAATTAATTTAGGGGCGGCTGCCGCCGACGAAGCGGTATTCGGAACCGTGGATAAAGACGGTTTGGACGAAATAACGGGAAATTATACGCCGTAAATTTATGGAATTGCAGATTTTAAAATGGTTTGACGCTACGTTTCATTCGCAAACGTGGTTAAACTATTTAATGAAATATATAACTTATATAGGCGAATTCGGCGCGGGTGCAATAATATGCGTGTTGGTTTTGCTGTTTATTCCTAAAACGCGCAGTGCCGGTTTTGCCGCAGGAGCAGCGCTATTATTAGATGTACTTATTGTAAACGTTATTTTAAAACTGAGTGTAAACCGTGCAAGACCTTGGACTCAGTTTCCGGAAATAGAAATTTTTTATAATCAAATAGGTTTGCGGGTGCCAACGGATTCGTCGTTTCCTTCCGGACATACTGCGGCGTGTTTTGCGGTTACTGTTGTATTGCTTATAAAGTATAAGTGGAAAGCCATTCCTGCATTAATAGTTGCGCTATTAGTTGCGCTTTCCAGAATTTATCTTTGCGTGCATTATCCTTCCGACGTTTTAGGCGGAATGTTAATAGGCTCGCTGTGCGGAGTGGGAGGATATTTTATTTCGAAAAACTTAATTGCTTTATATCTAAAAAAACGAGGCAGTAAGAAGTCTTCAGATAATAATGAATTAAATTTAACGGATGACGTTTCAAATAAAAAATAACCGCCGACGCAAATACTGCGTGCGGCGGTAAATTATTTTTAAACAGCTTTAAATTTTAACAGTAATGTTTTTGTAAGAATATTTTTTGTAATTACAAACATACCCTTATTAATTGTTATTTTTTCTCTGAATTTAACACCGAACAAACCGATTTCGGCGTTTATTTCTCTTGTTTCAGGATTAACCTCGTAAAATCCCTTAAAAGAACGCTTGTCGCCGTTTTTAGGTTTAAAACTAACCTGCATTTCTTTATCGTCAACAAGCGTTATTTTAATAAATTCGTAACTGTCAAGTAAATTTTCTCCTCCAAGGTAGCCTTCAATACATTCGTATTCGGTTATATAGGGTTTTGTTATTGATTTTATCGAACCGTTTGCGTCAATATCGCACGCTGAAAGAACGGTAAGCGCCATAACAAATATTAAAGCAATCAAAATTAATTTTTTTTTCATAGCCGAAACAGTATGTGCAGTTTATAAAAAAATAAGCATAAATAAAAATAAAGCCGAACAGCTTGTTAAAAGTGTTCGGCTTTACTTAATGTTCGGATTATAATCTATTTTATTCAGGCTTTGCCTATGCTTCCGAAAATTTCCATTTTTTCTTTAACGGTATCTTTAATAGCCTGAACGCCGGGAGCAAGTAATTTTCTGGGGTCAAAGCCTTTACCTACCAAATCCTTGCCTTCTTCTATATATTTTCTTGTAGCTTCTTGGAAGGCGAGCTGGCATTCCGTATTAACGTTAATTTTTGCAACGCCCAAAGAAATTGCTTTTTTTATCATTTCGGTCGGTATTCCCGTTCCGCCGTGAAGAACAAGCGGCATTTTTCCTACTTTTTCTTTAACTGCGGCAAGCGTTTCAAAGCTTAAACCTGCCCAATCTGCAGGATATTTACCGTGTATATTGCCTATTCCGGCTGCAAGCATTGTTACTTTAAGGTCTGCAATTCTTTTGCATTCATCGGGGTCTGCGCATTCGCCCTTGCCTATAACGCCGTCTTCTTCGCCGCCTATAGCGCCTACTTCGGCTTCAAGGCTTAAACCTTGCTTTTTGCAAACATTAACAAGTTCTTTTGTTTTTTCAACGTTTTCTTCGATAGGGAAGTGGGAGCCGTCGAACATAATGGAAGAAAATCCGGCTTCAATACATTTATAACAGCCTTCGTAGGTGCCGTGGTCAAGATGCAAAGCAACGGGAACGGTAATTTTTAATTCCTCAATCATAGCTTTAACCATATTCGCAACAGTTTTAAAACCTGTCATATATTTTCCCGCACCTTCCGAAACTCCGAGAATAACGGGAGATTTTAATTCCTCGGCGGTTTGCAAAATTGCCTTTGTCCATTCAAGATTGTTAATATTGAACTGACCTACCGCGTACTTGCCGTCCCTTGCTTTTTCAAGCATTTCCTTTGCCGAAACCAATGCCATAAATACCTCCGAAAGTTAGCAATTAATTTTAATTAGGTAAAAATTTACCTTATACAATTATAATTCAAATATAGCGGATTTTCAAGCAATTTTTAAAATTTATTTAAAATATGTAAAAAAGAGTATTAAAAAACAAAAAATTGAACGATTGAATAACCCAAAGCGGTAATAGGTTAATTATGGAAAAACTGTTGACTTAAAAAAATATCTTTGTTATAATAAGTCTGTTTTTAAACAAACTAAAATTTGCAAATTAAAAAAATAGTTCGGAGGAATTAAATTTATGGCAAATGTAAAAGTAGCAATTAACGGTTTCGGCCGTATCGGTCGATTAGCGTTCAGACAGATGTTCGACGCAGCAGGTTATGAAATTGTGGCAATCAACGATTTAACAAGCCCCAAAATGCTGGCGCATCTGTTAAAGTACGATTCGGCTCAAGGCAGATACAAGTATTGCGATTCCGTTGTTGCAGGCGATGATTCCATTACTGTAAACGGTAAAACCATCAGAATTTATGCTGAAAAAGACGCAATCAATCTTCCTTGGAAAGATTTGAAAGTAGACGTAGTTTTGGAATGCACCGGTTTTTATTGCTCAAAGGAAAAGGCTTCCGCTCACATTAAAGCAGGCGCTAAAAAGTGTGTAATTTCCGCTCCCGCAGGCAACGACTTGCCTACGGTTGTTTACAGCGTAAACGAAAACACTTTAAAAGCAGACGATACCGTTATTTCTGCGGCAAGCTGCACAACGAACTGCCTTGCGCCTATGGCAGACGTGTTGAACAAGCTTTGCAAAATTAAAAAAGGTTATATGACCACAATACACGCATATACGGGCGACCAAATGGTTCTTGACGGACCTCACAGAAAAGGCGATTTAAGACGCGCCAGAGCCGCTGCGGTAAATATCGTTCCCAACTCTACGGGCGCGGCAAAAGCAATAGGCTTGGTTATTCCCGAATTAAACGGCGTGTTAGACGGATGTGCTCAGCGTGTTCCCGTTCCCACCGGTTCGCTTACTCAACTTATAGCTGTTTGCGAGGGAGAAGTGGACGGCAAGGCTGTTAACGCTGCTATGAAAGCTGCGGCTTCGGCTTCTTACGGCTACACAGAAGAAGAATTGGTTTCTTCCGACGTTATAGGTATGACGTACGGCTCGCTTTTCGACGCTACGCAAACAAAGTGTATGCCCCTCGGCGACGGCACAACTCTTGTAAAAGTTGTTGCTTGGTACGATAACGAAAATTCGTACACTTCGCAGATGGTACGCACAATTAAATATTTTGCGGAATTGAAATAATTATTATAAAAAACTTCCGACGGATTTACCTAATTCCCATAGGGAAAAATAGGTAAGCCGCAGGTAAAAGAGAATTAGGCGTGGCGTTAAGCCGCGCCTTTTTTGATATTTATATTGCGCGGATGAACGAGACTAATTGTAGCCTAATGAGATATAGATATGTTTTAAATATTCCGCAAAATTCAATCGGTTGCGTTCTTTCATATTTCGTGATATAATGGTTGCACAATAAACAGTAATTTAGCTGAGGAAAGCAATGTTTCGGGAAATGAGAAGATTTAAGCAGGAATTGCAGCATAATGAAATTGAACGGATTTTACGACTCAGCACTTCGGGAGTCTTGGCTTTATTGGATAATAACGGTTATCCGTATTCCGTGCCGTTGAGTTATGTATATTCAAACGGAAAAATATATTTTCACAGTGCTAAATCTGGACATAAAATTGATGCAATAAAAAACTATAATAAAGCAACCTTTTGCATAATTGATAAAGACGACGTTAAACCTGAAAAATATACCACCTTTTATAAAAGCGTAATAATATTCGGTAATATTGAAATCGTTGATGACGTTGACGAAATATTGCAAGCTATTCAAGAATTGGGCGAAAAATATTACCCTAATCATAGCAACGAACTGCAAAATGAAATTGAGAAATATAAAACGGCATTTTTGATAATTAGATTTAATATAGAACATATAACCGGCAAACAAGCCAAAGAATTATTATAACTAAATTTCAATTTATCTTTTTATAATGTGTGGTTAAAAGCACTCGAATAAAATGTCCGAGTGCTTTTTTCATATATTGCACGTACAATAAGTTATAAAAAAGCGGCGAAACAAATCGCCGCTTTATAAATTTCAATTAATTTAAACATTGAAACGGAACAATACCACGTCGCCGTCTTTAATAACGTATTCTTTTCCTTCCGAACGCACTTTGCCTTTTTCCCTAGCGCCTACAAGTCCGCCGCAATTCAAAAGCGTTTCCCATTCCACAACTTCGGCGCGGATAAAGCCTTTTTCAAAGTCGCTGTGAATTTTTCCTGCTGCCTGCGGTGCTTTTGTGCCGTTAATAATTGTCCAGGCTCGCGTTTCTTTTTCTCCGGCGGTCAGATAGGAGATAAGTCCCAAAAGCGAGTAACTTTTTTTAATAAGTCTGTTTAGTCCGCTTTCTTCAAGTCCGAGTTCATTTAAAAACATTGCACAGTCTTCAGGCGGCATTTGTGATAGTTCTTCTTCGGTTTTTGCGCAAATTACCAAAACCTCGCTGCCTTCTTTTGCGGCATAGTCTTTAACTTTATTTACGTTTTCAATTTCGTTTTCCGGTTTTCCCATATCGAATTCGGAAATATTTGCAGCGTATATTACAGGCTTGCTTGTAAGCAAAAATAAATTTTCAAACAGCGGTTTTTCTTCGTCGGAGCAGTTAAACAGCCTTGCGGGTTTTTCTTCGCTTAAAAATTTTTCAAGTCTTTCTAAAAAAGCAAATTCTGCTGCGGCTTCTTTATTCGCGCCTCCGCGTGCAACATTACGTATTCTGTCTGCGCGTTTCTGAACTGCTTCTATGTCCGAAAGTATTAATTCAAGCGTTATTGTCTGTATATCGGCAACGGGGTCTATAACGCCGCCTACGTGCGTAATATTTTCATCTTCAAAACATCTTACAACGTGAATTATTGCGTCGCACTCGCGCACGTGCGATAAAAATTTATTACCTAAACCTTCGCCCTTGGAAGCGCCCTTAACAAGTCCGGCAATATCTACAAATTCCACAATTGCAGGCGTAACTTTTTTGCTACTGTATAATGCGGCAAGTTTGTCAAGCCGCTCGTCCGGTACGGCAACTACGCCAACGTTCGGTTCAATGGTACAAAACGGATAATTTGCCGCTTCTGCGCCTGCGTGCGTGATTGCGTTAAATAACGTCGATTTGCCAACGTTGGGTAAACCTACAACACCTAATTTCATTTTTAAAGTTCCTTAAATAGTTAATTTTTTTATTTAAACTCTGGTTTAGTCTGTTAACAATATAATTATAATATAACAAGTTAAAAAATCAAAATGAATAGCGCAGTAAAGTTGCCAAATTTTTAACTGTATGTTAAAATTATGCAGTATAAAGGTGTTTTAATGGATTACAAACAACATATTTCGGAAAAATTAAAAATAGAAGGCGTGCAGCCTGAAGAAATTGCTTTGCTATTGGCGTTGCCGCCTAATTCGGATATGGGCGATTATGCATTGCCTTGCTTCAAATTTGCAAAAATTTTAAGAAAAAGTCCCGTAGCAATAGCCGAAGATATTAAAAACTCGTATGTTTGCGACGAATTTATAAGCGAAGTTTCTGCGGTAAACGGTTACGTAAATTTTAAGATTAACAAACTTGGTCTTGCGCAAAGCGTTTTAAGCAGAATAGAAAAAGAGGGCGTGCGTTACGGTTCGTCAGACTTGGGAAAAGGGAAAACGGTTATTGTTGAGTATTCTTCTGTAAACGTTGCAAAACCGTTTCATATAGGGCACTTATCAACTACGGTAATAGGCGGCGCTTTATATAAAATATTGGAGTTTTTGGGCTATAACGTTATAGGAATAAATCATTTGGGCGACTACGGCACACAGTTCGGCAAGCTTATATCCGCATACAAGCATTGGGGAAATAAACAGCTTGTGGAAAATGGCGAGATACACGCAATTAATGATTTATACGTTAGGTTTAACAGCGAGGCCGACGAAGAAATGCAGGAAGAAGCCCGTAATTATTTTAAACTTATAGAAGACGGCGACGAAGAAGCCAATAAGCTTTTCGAGTGGTTTAAAGAAATTACTTTGGCGTATGTAAGTAAAATTTACGATAAGCTTAACATTAAATTCGACAGTTATGCCGGCGAGCGTTTTTATATAGATAAAATGCAGCCCGTAATTGATGAATTAAAGCAAAAAAACCTTCTTAAAACAAGCGAAGGCGCACAGATAGTGGATTTGGAAGAATTCGGAATGCCTCCCTGCTTAATTTTGCGTTCCGACGGCGCTTCGCTCTACGCTACGCGCGACCTTGCCGCGGCAGTTTACCGCAAAAACACATATGATTTTTATAAATGTCTTTATGTTGTTGCTTACCAGCAGAACTTACACTTTAAGCAGTTTTTTAAGGTGCTCGAACTTATGGGCAAAGAATGGGCAAAGGACCTTGTGCACGTTGCTTACGGAATGGTTTCGCTTGAAGACGGTTCAATGTCTACCAGAAAAGGAAAGGTTGTTTGGCTTGAAGACGTTATAAACCGCTGTGAACAAAAGGCTTATGCCGTTATTGACGAAAAAAATCCTTCGCTTGAAAACAAGGAGCAGATAGCTAAAACGGTTGGTATAGGCGCGGTTATATTCGGCGCTTTGTATAACAGTAAAATAAAAGACGTAACTTTTTCGTACGATAAAGTTTTAAGTTTCGAAGGGGAAACCAGCGTTTACGTTCAGTACACCTGCGCACGCGCTAATTCAATTTTGATAAAAAGCGGTCAAAACTACGCTTTACCTAAAAATTATCAACCTAATGCAGAGGAGTCGGAAGTTATAAAAAGCTTGGCTGCATTTCCGCAGACGGTCGCCGACGCAGCTGAAAAATACGAACCATCCGTTGTTGCAAGGTATGCCGTGGATTTAGCGCAAAAGTTTAATAAATTTTATATTAATTGCAAAATCAATTCAGAAACAGGGGACACAAAATCGTTCCGACTTGCGCTGACGAATTCTACATTGCAAACATTGACAAATGCCCTTAAATTACTAGGTATAGACGTACCCGAAAAAATGTAATTTTAATATTTACAAAGTACTATGTCACACATAAATTGGCATTTTTTTCCAATTTTGAATATTTTTTAATGTTTTGTATTGATAAAAGTTTAATTTGGTGCTATAATAAAGATAATAAGTTTTAAATTTAGGAGTATTATTTTTTATGAAAAAATGTGTAGTTTGCGGCGAAATCGTAGAAGACGGCGTTGAAGTTTGTCCCGTATGCAAAGCAAAAAAATTTGAACCGGTAACGGCTGAAAGCAGTTATGCCTGCGAACACGTTGTAGGCGACGGTAAGGTTGACGACGAAGAAATAATGGAAGGTCTCCGCGCTAATTTTGCAGGCGAGTGCACCGAAGTGGGAATGTACCTTGCAATGTCGAGAGTTGCCGACAGAGAAGGATATCCCGAAATTGCGGAGGCATATAAGCGTTACGCTTATGAAGAAGCCGAACACGCAGCTAAATTTGCAGAACTTTTGGGCGAGGTAGTTACGCCTTCAACAAAGAAAAATCTTGAACTTCGTACAGCGGCAGAAACGGGAGCTTGCTCCGGTAAATTGGCTATTGCTAAGCGTGCAAAGCAGCTTGGTTACGATGCTATTCATGATACCGTACACGAAATGGCTAAGGACGAAGCAAGACACGGCGCGGGTTTTGCAGGTCTTTTAAAGAGATATTTCGGCAAATAATTAATCTGAGATAAAAAAATTAAATAATAAGCATAAAAGAGAACGGTTTATAAACCGTTCTCTTTTTGTTTCAGAAGAATTGAAATTTTTTGTTACACAATAAATTTATTTTACTCATATAATAAAGTAAAGACAAGAGGGAAAACTTTTGTCTTTAACTTATCGATAAAGGAACGAAATACAAATGTGTAATTTTTCAAATTGCTGTTCGGATAATTTCCGCAACGGCTGCGGCTGTAACAGATGCGGTTGTAACGGCAACCGCAACGGCTGCGGCTGTCATACCTGCGGTAATTACTGTTCGCTTTTAAATTTTTTATTCGGAAGAAACGGTTGCAACAATTACGGCTGTAACAGATGTGGTTGTAACGGCAATCGCAACGGCTGCGGCTGCAGCGATTGGGGATTTAACAGGTGCGGCTGCGGTTGCGGACGCAACAATAACAACTGCGGTTGTTTTGACGCCTATTATGCAAATCAATACAAATTAAATATGGGTTGCTGCGGCGATAGCAACTGGTTTTCCTGCCAAACGCGTACGGGTTGCGGTTGCAATAACTGAGTTTAAAAAATGAAGGGTCTTCCAAACGGAAGACTCTTTATTTTTTAAAATATTTTACTTCTTTTAAAGGGAGAGGTTTATCAAATAACAATGCAGGCTGTTTGTATTTTCCGTTATTTATCATTCCTATAACAAAACAGCTCATCATTATATAGCACCAAAGCAGAAAAACTATTAAAGATGCTATTTTTCCGTAAAGTCTTTCGGGAGTTGCAAATTTTAAATAAACAGCAAAACCTACAAAAAATATAAGCCATAATGCGGTTGTCAGCAAACTGCCAGGGACGGCTTCGCTTGGTTTCATTTTGTAAGGGCAAGCAAAAATGTTTAAAACCACGGCAATTACAAACATTGTTAAGGTAATAAATATTAAAGAAATTGCGTCTGAAACAAAAATTGGCATAAATTTATTCAAAAATGACGAGCCAACTACCGAAATAATTGCGGTAACGGCAATTAAAGCTATTGTAGCAACTATAAGTATAAGCGAAAGTATGCGTAATTTTAATCCGCTTTTAATGTTTGCGCTTTCATAAATAATTTCGCCGCTTCTGCGTAAATGGTAAAAAAAATTGGACGAAGAATAAAGCGACGTTACCAATAATAAAATTCCAGCGCCGCTTGCCGCGCTTTCGGCGGAACTTTTTAAATATCTTAAAAACGGACTTACTCCGTCAAGTATTCTGCGGTCCAAAACCTTCACAACATCGGCATTACCGAGCACAAGAGTAAGCCAAAGCATAAAAGGAGTAATGCTCATCAAAATAAAATATACTAAGGTTCCGGCAATGGTGGAAAATCTTTTGTCAAAGTAATATTTTAAATTTGTTTTAACATTATTTATAAAACTCCGCATAAATATATTGTTTGCAAAATTTTACAAAAAAAAGCGTTCTCGCAAGAGAACGCTTAAAATTAAATTAAATTTTAATATTTTGATATGCAGCCAATAGCAAGCGCTCCGGGACCTATGTGGGAAGAAACGCTGAGCGACAGAGGCTTTATAACAGAAAATTCAACATTGGGGAAAGCTTCGCATATTTCTTCTTTAAATTTTTCCGCTTCCGCAAGCGAGTTTGTGTGCGCAACAGCAACAGTCATTTTGCCTGCATCGTATAAGTCTTTAAAACGCGTTTCCAAATCTTTTTTAATAGCGGCAATCATAGTTTGTTTTGCATCGGAAACTTTTCTTACTTTTGCAAATTGGTCAAGCTTTTCTCCCTGTATCTGCAAAACGGGTTTAATTTTTAGTAAAGTGCCGATAGCCGCGGCTGCAGGGGTAAGTCGGCCGCCCTTTTTAAGATATTTAAGCGTATCTACCATTATGTAAATGCTAGATTTTGCGGCTGTTTCCATCATATAGTTGTAAATTTCTTGTGCAGTTTTGCCCTCGTTTGCAAGTTTAAGCGCATCTAAAACGCTTTGACGCTGAGTTATTGAAACTCTGTGGTTATCAACAACAAATACTTTTCCGCGAAAACGTTCGTCGTTTTCGGCTACTTTTGCAAGAATGTGTCCCGTGGCGGAAAGTCCGCTTGAAATAGGTACATAAATTACGGCGTCATTGGTTTCAAGCGCTTTTTCCCACATTTCGGCAACGGTGTCGGGATTGGGCTGCGAGGTGGCAACGCTGGCGTCGGCTTGGAGTTTTTCGTAAAATTGTTCTTGAGTAAGAGTGAGGTCTTCGAAAAACAGTTCCTCATTTATATAAACGGGAACGGGTGCAATCTGAACGCCGAGTTCTTTTGCTTCTTTTTGGGTAATGCCGCTGCTGCTGTCGGCCATTAACATTATTTTCATATAATTCTCCTTAGTAAAAGTTCAGGCTTTAACTGCGCATCCTACGGCAAGTGCACCCGGACCTATGTGGCAGGAAACGCTTAAAGAAAGAGAGTTAATAAAAGTAAACTCCGCTTTGGGGAACATTTCGCAAATTTCTTCCTTAAATTTTTCCGCTTCCTCAAAATTTTCGGTATGAGCAACTGCAACAGTCATTTTACCTGCTTCGTATAAATCCTTAAATCTTGTATCAAAATCGTTTTTAATAGCGGCAATCATAGTTTGTTTCGCGTCGGTAACTTTTCTTACTTTTGCGTATTGGTCAAGTTTTTCTCCCTGTATCTGCAAAACGGGCTTAATTTTAAGTAAGGTGCCTATTGCGGCAACGGCGGGAGTAAGTCGTCCGCCCTTTTTTAGGTATTTAAGAGTTCCAACCATAATATAAATGCTTGACTGCATTTTGGTGTTCATTAAAAACTCGTAAATTTCCTGTGCGGTTTTTCCTTCTTCTGCAAATTTAAGCGCGTCTAAAACGCTTTGACGCTGGGTTATTGAAATTCTTTGGTTATCAACAACAAACACTTTGCCTTTAAATTGTTCTTCGGTATCCGCATAATGCTGAAGCGTGTGGCACGTTTCAGAAAGTCCGCTCGACATAGGTATGTAAATAACCGCGTCGTGTTCTTTAAGTGCGTTGCTCCAAAGCTCTCCAACGTCAACGGGGTTGGGTTGTGAAGTCGAAACATTGGCGTCTGCTTTCAACTTTTCGTAAAACTGTGCCTGCGATAAAGTTAAATCTTCAAAATAAAGTTCCCCGTCAATCAATACGGGCATAGGAACTACGCTGATACCTAACTCTTTAGCTTCGCTTTGCGTAATTCCGCTGTTGCTGTCTGTAATAATGGCTGTTTTCATTTTTTGTTCTCCGAAATGAATTTTTATAGTTAAAATTATAAAAAATTCAATTTAAAAAGTCAACACAACATTAACGTTTGTTGCTTAAATCTCTGCAATAAATTCAATTTCTACAAGTGCGCCTTTAGGAATATCTTTAACTGCTACACAGCTTCTTGCAGGTTTAGAAACAAAATATTTTTCGTATATACCGTTAAAAGCCGCAAAATTCGAAATATCTGACAAAAAACAGGTTGTTTTTACAACGTTTTCAAATTTAAGTCCGGACTCTTTAAGCAGTGCGGCAATATTTTTACAGCACTGTTCTGTTTGTCCTTCAATATTATCTGACTCAATAAGAGAAGTGGCGGGGTTAACGGGAAGCTGTCCTGAAGCAAACAAAAAATTACCTGTAATTTTTGCTTGCGAATAAGGTCCTATAGCTGCCGGAGCTTTGTCGGTGTTTACGGTAATCATATTTTTTCTCCTTAAAAAATTAGAAAATATAGTAAATATTTTCTAACCGAATTATAACTTTTTTTTATTTTTAAGTCAACGTAAAAAATAAATTAATTATGTTTTATTAAAATTAAGTTTTTTATTTAAACAAAAAGCGGGCAATGGTAAAAACCATTGTCCGTTTTTTGGCGCAGAGAGAGGGATTCGAACCCCCGTACAGTTGCCCGTAACACGATTTCGAGTCGTGCGCGTTCGACCACTCCGCCATCTCTGCATTGCTTTTAAATATTATAACAAACGCCGATAAATTTCAAGCGTTTTTAGGCTTAAAATGCAATTTTAATTGCGTTTTTAATAATATTAAAGCGTAGATATAAATTTTTTCATACAAACGCAGAAATTACCTTGGTTGTCATAACCGGTATCGTTACATTTGCTGCAATAATATTTAGGTGTAAGATCCGATTTATCTATTTTTAAATCTTTTAATCGTTCTTCGCCCGCTTTTTCGAGTTCGATTATGCGTGCGCTTATTAATTTAGCATTTTCTTTATCCCTTATTTCGGCAAACGCAAGTTGAATATTCAAATCGTTCAATTCTTTATAAATTGCGCCGTAAACGTTGTCAGACATAGCTTTTTCAAGGGTTTTTTCTGCTCGCTGTTCGGCAGCGTGTCTTAAATCGTAATAATGTCTTTCAATTTCCGAGCGTAAAGGAGCCGCGGATACGTCATTGCGTTTATTAATTGCATAATTCGAATTATCCGTTTTATCAACGGTAAAAATGCCGTCTTGCTTCCAAGACGAAAGCACTCCGTTCATATAAGCTACGGGGTTGGATTTTCCGGCAGTTTTTTTAGCGGCTTCAAAAAGCATTTCGTCTGAAAATTTCCAATCGCGCCATTTTGTAAGACATTCTCTGTCCCAAGGAATTATTTTTCTCGTAAGTCCGCAAGCGGTAAGTAAATTTTTTAAAAGTTTTTCGTCCGCATTTTGCTTTGTCAAGTATTCGTTTACGCTTTCGTCGGAAACAAATCCTTCGTTAAAAAGTTTGTTTATAAACGCGTTCATATCATTAAACGTATTTATACCGTGCTTAAAACAGTAAACGGATAGGTTTTTTAAGCAGTTGAAAGAATATCCGCAGTTGCACCAAATACCCACGTAATTTTCAACGTAGGGGGCGGGGTCTTGTATGTAAACACCTAAATTTTTTGCAATCTCGCGCGTAAGCACAAATACGGAATTTTTATTTTTACAGTAATCTTCTATTTCTTTTACGTCAAACTTTTTGTTTTTAAATAATTCTTCCAGCGCCGCGTCCAGTCTTTCGCAGTTTTTTAATTTAAAGTTTTTTGCCGCGCAAACAATAGCCGCTTCTTCAAATCCAAGTTCGTCGGTCCATTTTTTATATAGTTTTTCGTCGTCTATATCCGGTTGTTTTTTTATTCCGGCAGCATTAAAAAGCTTTATGAGCGCAGGGGTGGCAGAGGTATAGGCAGAAAGCTTTTGTTCTACTTTTTTAGCGGTTATGCAGCCTTCGTCCGCAAAACTTTTTGCAACTTTTTTTATGTACTGAAAGCGGATATCGGCGCCTTTAAGGTTTACGCAGTAATTTATAATCATTAAAAGCGCGTTTTGCTCAAAACCGTATTCGTCAAGCAGTACAAAATATTCTCTGAATTCGTTTGTGGAAATCATTCTGCCGCTTATAATGTTTTGCACGCTTTTGGTAAAGTCCGAATATTTTTCCGGTTTAAATTTCTTCGGCGTGCCGTAAACGTTTTCCGCATCCAAAATTTTAATTTCCAACGGAGATTTGGATACTATTGAAATAAGTTCGAATTCTTCAAGATATTCGAAATATCCCGTAATTTGTTCTTCCGAAAGCGCCAAACTTGCGGCAAAATCACAAGCGTTGTAAAAAGTTGCTCCGCTTTGAAATATATAAAGCGCGTAAAGATAAACTTTTACCGCCATAGGTTCCAATACGGGCAGATACTTGGAAATAAATTTGTTTTCAACTTGTGTGAACGACTTTTTTGCTACTTCGTCCGATACCGAAATAAATGGCATTTTGTCAAACTCCGTAAATTACGCTTGATTTCTTTTACTAAAAGGTCTATAATAAATAAACTGAAAAATATCGCTTAATCAAGGTGGACTTAATTATAAACCGCTCTGCCGAAAAAATCAACGTATTTAGGCAGTAAAAAAAACTATGAAAATTCTGCACACATCCGATTTGCATATCGGTAAAAAATTAATGGGACGGGAACGCTATAAAGAATACCGTGCGGTTCTTTCCGAAATTTGCCGAATATGCAAGTGGGAGAGCGTTGAACTGGTTTTAATAGCGGGCGATATTTACGACAATTATCTGCCTTCTGCGGAAGCGGAGGAGATTTTTTACAGCGGAATAAAACAAATATCCCAAGTTTGCGCCGTTTTGATAATTGCAGGGAATCACGACGATTACCTTAGACTTTCGGCGGCGGCTTCGTTTGCCGAAGACGCAAACGTATATATTGTGGGCAACGGGTTAACTCCGATTAATTGTGCAAAGCGCGGCGGAACGTACCCCGTAAGTTCAGGTTGCGGTTGGGTAATTTTTCAAAATTCAAACGGCGAAAAAGTTTATATAAATACTTTGCCTTATCCAAACGAGGCGCGGTTTAAAGAGGGCAAGTCGGAAGAAAGCTTTGAAGAAAAAATGCACCGTTGGATAAACTTGGGCGAAGCAGGCAAAGAGCATTTAAAAATACCTTCGGTATTTCTTGCGCATATTTTTGTTGCCGGAGGCACCGTTACCGAAAGCGAACGGGAGATAGATTTGGGAGGCACACGACTTGTTGCTAAAAATTTGCTTCCCGATTGTAATTATTGTGCGTTGGGTCACTTGCACAAACGTCAGCATTTGGGTAATAATATTTATTACAGCGGTTCTCCTATGCAGTTTTCGTTTGACGAGAGCAACTTAGAAAAATCCGTGAACGTTTTTGACTTGACGGAACGCGGCGTTGAAAATTTAAAAAAAGTAAATATAGAAAGCGCAGTAAAATTGGTCAGGCTGCAGGCAAACGGTGTTGAGGGGGGACTCAATCTTTTATCCGAATATAAAGGATATTATGTTGAATTAACCTTGAATTTGACAGAACCTATGACTCCGACTGAAATTGCGGCATTACATTCTTACGAAAATCTTATTTCGTTAAAAGCGGAAATAAAAAATTTAGGAAAATCTATAGGCGTAACGTCCAATAAGGGGAAAACTTCTTCTCAGTTGTTTTCCGATTACTATAAATCGCGGTACGGCGCAGAAGTGTCAAAACAGCTGCTTGCGCTCTTTCTTTCGCTTACGGAGGAAGAATGAGACCCATAAAATTGGAATTTAAAGGAATAAACAGTTTTTCGGAGCATACGATAATAGACTTTGAAGCTTTAACCAAAAACGGAATTTTCGGAATTTTCGGAGATACAGGAAGCGGAAAAAGCACTATTTTGGACAGTATAAACTTTGCTTTATACGGTAACGTAGAACGCAGCAAAGAAAAAGCGGATATAATAAATTACCGTTGTAATTCAGCGGAAGTTAACTTTATATTCGATATTTTTTCCGAAGGCAAGCGCAAAATTTATACAGTAGAGCGATTATTAAAACGCGATAAAAGCGGTACTCACAAAGCTATGCTGTACGAATCCGACGGAGACGAACAGGTATGTATTGCAGATAAAGCTTCTGCGGTAGAAAAAAAGATTGTTGAAATTTTAGGAGTTTCAGCCGAAGATTTCAGAAAATGTATTGCATTGCCGCAGGGAGAATTTTCACAGTTTGTTAAATCCGCTCCGAGAGATAGGCTTGCGCTTGTGGAAAGGCTGTTTTCGCTGTCCGTTTACGGCGATAAATTAAAAGAAAAGCTTGCTGCAAGGCAAATGTCGATAGAAAACGAATATCAAAACTTTTCCGGAAGACTGCAAAGTTTTGAAAACGTTTCCGAACAATTAATTTCAGTCTTATCGGACAAAATAGACGAACAAACGGATAAACTTAATAATTTATTGCTTGAATTTAAAGCTTTACGCGAAAATGCGGAAAATATAAAAACAATTTATGCTAAGCGTAAAGAACTTTCGGATATAAACGTCAAATTAGCCGAACTTTTAAATAATAAGCAAAAGATAGAAGAATTGAGAAACGGATTAAGCGTTTTGCCTTTTTGCTTGGAGGCGGTAAACGTATCGGACGAAATTAAAGCAAAGCGCAATAAAATTTGCGAAATAGAACAGCAAACCGTTTTAATAACCGAAAATATAGAAGAATTATCTAATAAAATAATTCAAACCGACAAATTATTAAAGGACGGCGAATTTGACGAAAAAATTTCGCAATGCGTAGCGCTTGCCGCGCAATACGCCGCCTGCGGAGGGAAGCCAGAAAAACTTGAATCGCTTAATAAGGCGCTTGAAAATAAGAGAAAAGAGTATTATATTTACGAAGACGAACGGTCGGACTTGAATGCGCGGCGAAAGTATGCGCAAGCGGAATTGGAAAAAACGGAAAACGCCGTAAATAATTTGTCTTTATCTGATTTAGACGGATTGCTCGGAGCGGAGTTTAAAGGCGCTGTATTAAAAGACGAATACGTTTATAATTTAAATTATTTTTCTTCGTTACGCAGCGGCGTTGAAGTGTTAAAAGATAATTCCCCGTTATACGAATATGTTAACGATGAAATCAAAAACAAGATAAACGAATATAAGCAAAGGGTTTTAGACTTAAAAGATTTTTCAGAAAGCGATTTAAAGAACAAGCTTAATTGTATTCAGACGGAAATACAAAAAAAAGAAAACTTATTAAAAGTTTTAAACAGTCAAAAAGAGAACTTAACAAAAATAGATTCCGCGTTGGACGTAAATGCAAACAATATGCAAACCGTTAAAAAAGACGGGGCGGAACTAAGAGCGCGCGTAGACGAATTAAAAGCGGAAATAGCACAAGTTTTCGGCGAAGGAGTAACAAATTTTTCCGAAAGAACTGCGCAAAACGACAGAGAACTTAAAAGATTAAAAGACAGAAAAGGCGATTTGCTGTCGGAATCGGAACGTTTGAAACAAGCTAAAGCAGAATATGATTTAAAATTCAGAAGTTTAAAAACATTAAGTCAAACACTGCTTTCCGACTGCGAAAATCTTGCGGTACGGCTTAAAGAAATTGTTAAACGCTGCAATTATAAAAGTTTTGACGAATGCGAAAAATTGGCTGCGGCATTTGCGGAATATTCCGACGCGGCGGCAGTCGTCCGTGAATACGATGAAAAACTCTCGGTTTTAAGTGTGCGTAAAAAAGAGCTGGAAAGTTGCAAAGGAATAAACGAAATATCAAGCGAAGATTTACTTGCAATAGAACAAAAGACGGCGGATGCGGAAAGCGAAATCGGCTCGGTAAAAGAAAATATTGCGGTAATGAAAGCGGAAAAAGCAAGTTATGAAAAACAGCTTGCGGAAAAGACGGAAATTTTAAAGCAGTTTGACGGTGTTATATCTCAGAGAAACTTGCTTTCGCAATTAAAGGAAGTAACAAAAAATAATAAATTTATGGAATTTATCGCAGGGGAATATCTTTGCGAAGTTGCGGATATTGCGTCTTCAACCTTGCTCAGTTTGACCGACGGCAGATATTTTTTAACCTATAAAGACAATAATTTTTATGTTGCGGATAACTTTGATTGCGGAAATCTTCGCGGTGTAAATACACTGTCAGGCGGAGAAACTTTCTTGGTTTCGCTCTCGCTTGCACTTGCGCTTTCGCATACCATATGTGCAAAATCTATGAAAAATATAGAGTTTTTCTTTTTGGACGAAGGATTCGGTACGTTGGATTCAACTCTTGTCGATACTGTAATGAACGCATTGGAAAAACTTAAAAACGCTCATTTTACTATTGGCGTAATAAGCCATGTAGAAGAACTGAAACACAGAATAGACAGTAAAATAACAGTTAAAAAAGCAACGGAAACGCACGGTTCCACCGTGCTTGCAAGTTGCTGAGGAGTACGTTTTGGCTAATATTTTAACTCCGCTTTCGCTTTGGGGGAATTTCGATTGTTCATTGGATACAAATTCCGAAACCATCTCTGCGGAAACTTCGGAAGGAGTAAAAATCGAAAAAGTTAATTTTTACGGACGCGACACGGGTAACGGCAGGGTGCGCATTGCCGCCGTTTTTGCCTGCGACGCATATATTCCTGCAACCGAAACCGTAATTATTTTTCCCGACAGTACGGAAACTTTCGATTATAAACTTTTAAAAATGTTTGTAAAGCAAGGGTATTCCGCGCTTATGGTAGATTACCGCGGCATTTGGAAAGATTGCGATTTTTACACTCAGTACCCTAAAAATATAGAGTATGCCAATACTGCATTGTGCGGCCGTTATAAAGATTACGTTGACGAAAGCGCAGATAAAACCTGTTGGTACGAATGGGTTGCAATAGGACTTTATGCAAAAAAATTCGTAATCGAAAAAACGGGCGAATACAATATAGCCGTTGTGGGAATTCGCGACGGCGGCGAGATTGCGTGGAAACTCGGCGTTGCTGCGGACTTATCTTGCATTGTACCCGTATGCGCCGCAGGTTGGAAAGCTTATGCAGGCGTACGAAAATATGCTTCGGAAGAACCGAAAATGGACGATGAAAGATACCGTTTTATAGCGGGTATAGATTCTCAGGCATACGCTCCTTCGGTTAAATGCCCTGTTATGATGCTTTGTTCTACTAACGATAACCGTTTTGATTATGACAGAGCGTATGATACGTTTTCACGCATTAATCCGCAATTCATAGACAAAAGCGCAATTTCGTATTCGGTAATTTGCAACGAAACGATTGACGGTAAGAGCATATCGGGAATGTTTATGTTCTTAGACAGAAATCTTAAATCCAGACAGGTATTTATTCCTAAACCGGCGGTAATAACCGTTGAAGCAGACGAGGAGCAGAATCTTATTGCAAAAGCTATATTCGACGTTCACGGAATTGTTGAAAGCTGTAAAGTATATCTTGCTGAAGATTGCGCCGACTCAAGCATACGCGAATGGAAAGAATGTTCCGAAAAACGCAACGTATCTGACAGCGAACGGGAATTTTATTTGGATATCTATGAAAAAACCGCTACGATTTTTGTATTGGGCTGCGTAACTTATTCAAACGGTTTTACGGTATGGTCAAAAACGTGCGTAAAAAAGATAAGCGGAAAATTCCGTAATATGCATAATAAGGGCAGATTGATTTACAGTAATAACTGCGGCGTTGCGGGTTTTGTTATGGCAAATCCCAAATCCTCAGCGCTTGGCGGCGTATTTATAGACGATGAGTCTGTTTTGCCTAAAACAGTTGAAAAATCAAAAGGTATAAAAGGCGTTTTTTCGCCTTGCGGAATTTCTACTTTCCGTTTTACAAGCCCTTGTTATGCGCCGTTTGCAGGCAGCGTGCTTTCAATAGACGTATATTGCGATACAACGGAAAAGATAGGGCTTTCGCTTTTAGATTTGATAACGGGTGAAGTGTATAATTACTCTCCCGAAATTATAGGCGGAGTATGGCAAAGTATTGTTTGTGAAAGCGCATTATTTAAAAATGCAGTAGGCGTGCCGCTGGAAGCGTACACGCAAAATCTTAAATTTACAGTAAGCGGCGAGGCGCCGTTTGCCGTAAATAATTTAAGTTGGTTATAATTTAAGGTAAATATGTTTAAAACCGTCGGCGACTCGTTATACGGCAAAAAGGAAAGAATTTCCGCCGTAGGCATTTTAATAAACGTAGTTTTGGTTTTCCTCGTGGCAGTACTTGCGGCGGAGATGATTTTCAGTGCAAACTATACCGGTATTTATGTTATTAACAGGTCTATGACTCCGACTTTTATAGGAGCTGAATCAAAATATGAAGCCGGCGGCGACTATGTTTATATAAAAACGGGCGCAAAACCGGATTACGGCGATATTGTTGTGCTGTATTGGGAAGAACAAAATGAAAACATAATAAAACGGGCTGTTGCATTCGGCGGAGATACTGTTAAAATAGAGCGCGGACAGCTTATGGTTAAATACAAAGGTACAAAAGAATATACGCTTATAGAAGAAAGCTACGCCGTATTTAACGACCCTGATAAATCGGTTAATACTTTTGCAAAGGATTTTGGGCACGTTGTTGAAGAAGGCGGTGTTTTTCTGCTTGGGGATAACCGCGACGAAAGCAACGATTCCAGACAAAACGGAGATTTCCCGTTAAAAAACGTGTTGGGCGTTGTGCCGCAGTGGTCAATAAATTGCAAAGCATTTACAACTGCTTGGCATCGGTTTTTCAGGTTTACGTTAAAAGGTATATAGAAGATGAGTACAGAAAGGAGAAATAAATGCAAGCTGTTTTAACAGTAATCGGTAAAGATAAAACAGGGATTATATCCGAAGTGTCATCGTTTTTGGCGTCAAAAAACGTAAATATTTCCGATATCAGTCAAACGGTATTGGAAGATTATTTTGCAATGATAATGCTTGTGGATATTACGGCGGCTACGGTTGAAATTGCTGCACTGTCGGAAGAATGCGCCGAACTTGGGCATAGAATAGGTGTTTCCATTCACGTGCAGCACGAAGACATTTTTAAGGCTATGCACAGCATTTAAGGTGAATAAATAATGTTTAACACAGGCGAAGTTCTTGAAACTATAAATATGATTGAGAGAGAACATCTCGATATAAGAACGGTAACAATGGGAATTTCTTTGCTGCCGTGTATTGCAGGTACCGCAAAAAAAACAGCGGAAAACATATACGATACAATTTGTAAAAAAGCGGAGAAAATTGTAAAAGTAACTTATGAACTTTCGCGAGAATACGGAATACCTATCGTTAACAAGCGTGTTTCAATAACTCCGGCAAGTATAATCTGTGCACCGTTTGCAAGTAAGTCGTATCTTATAGGTAAAGCTTTGGATGATGCGGCTAAGGCTGTCGGAGTGGATTTTTTGGGCGGATATTCCGCTCTTGTTCACAAAGGTATGGCGGATTATGAAAAAACTTTTATAGAGAGTATTCCAGAAGTTCTTGCCGATACCGAAAGACTTTGTTCTTCTGTAAACATAGGTTCAACCAAATCAGGTATTAATATGGATGCGGTTAAATTAATGGGTAAAATCATTAAAACCGCAGCGGAAAAAACTAAAGATAACGACAGTTTCGGTTGCGCTAAACTTGTGGTTTTTTGCAACGCGGTAGAAGATAATCCGTTTATGGCGGGAGCGTTCCACGGTATAGGCGAAAACAGTACGGTAATAAACGTGGGCGTTTCGGGACCCGGAGTGGTTCAGCACGCAATAGAAAACAACAAAGATTCAGATTTAACAGAACTTGCGGAAATTATTAAACGCACAGCTTTTAAAATAACGCGGGCAGGACAGTTAATTGCAAAGGAAGCGGCAAAAAGACTTAATGCCGAGTTTGGGATAGTAGATTTATCGCTTGCGCCTACTCCGGCACGCGGCGATTCCGTTGCTGCCATATTAGAGGAAATAGGATTGGAAAGCGTGGGGACTCACGGTACTACGGCTTGTCTTGCTATGTTAAACGACGCGGTTAAAAAAGGCGGAATTATGGCAAGTTCGCGCGTTGGAGGTCTGTCTGGAGCATTTATACCTGTATCTGAAGATATAGGTATGATAGAGGCGGCTCAGCGCGGCACGTTGTGTATAGATAAACTTGAGGCTATGACTTCGGTATGTTCGGTTGGTTTGGATATGATTGCAGTTCCAGGAGATACGCCCGATACTACAATCAGCGCCATAATTGCAGACGAAGCTGCAATAGGAATGATTAATAATAAAACTACGGCTGTACGAATAATTCCTGTAATAGGTAAAAATGTAGGCGAAGAAGTTAATTTCGGCGGATTATTAGGTAAAGCGCCTATAATGCCGATACATAAAGAAAGCAGCGAATTATTTATTAAACGGGGCGGACTTATTCCCGCGCCAATTCATTCAAATAAAAATTAGAGGTATAATTTTGAAGCGAAACGAAGTAAAAGAACGTTATAAATGGGCTATTGAAGACATTTATGCAACAGACAGCGATTGGGAAAAAGATTTTGATAAATTACAGAAATCCATTGATTTTTCCAAGTATTCCGGTAAACTCGGCAATAAAGATACGCTTTTAAAATTTTTAAATGCAGATGAAGAATTTTGCAAGCTTTTAGAACGGCTTGCCGATTATGCACATTTACGCCACGATGAGGACGCAGATGTTGCAAAATATGCAGGATATTTTGCAAAGGTAAATTCGCTTTATGCAAAATACGCGGCGGATATAGCGTTTTACGACCCTGAAATGGCGTCTTTGGACGAAAGTTATTTAAATTCTCTTATAGAGGACAAGCGTTTTGCCGATTATGATTATATGATAAAGCGCGTTATAGAGCGTAAACCTCACGTTTTGTCTGAAGCCGAAGAACGTCTTTTGGGAATGGCAAGCGAAGTTTTCGGAACTTTTAACGAAACTTTCGGAATGATAGACAGCCTTGATTTAAACTTGCCTGAAATTGAGTGGGAAGGAAAAACCGAAAAACTTACGCACGGGTTATACGGTATAATTTTGCACAGCAATAATCGCGAAAAGCGTAAAGAAGCTTACGATAAATATTACAAAGCATATATTTCTTTGATAAATACAATTACTTCAACCTATGTAGGAAGCGTAAAATGCGACGTTTTGCTTAGCAAAGTTTATAAATTTAATTCTTCGCTCGAATGTGCACTTTTCAACGAGGATGTAGATAAAAAAGTTTACGACAATCTTTTAAAAGCCGTAAACGATAATTTGCCCGTAATGCACAGGTATATAAGCGTAAGAAAAAAGATTTTAGGATATAAAGAACTTTATTTCAGTGATATATATGCGCCGCTAGTTGACGGTGCCGAACTCAAACTAAGCTATGACGATGCTTACGCATACGTTATTCGAGGACTTGCTCCGTTAGGCAAAGAGTATCAGGCTTTGCTTAAAAAAGCTTATGATGAACGCTGGATTGATGTGGAAGAAACGGAAGGAAAATCCGGCGGAGCTTACAGTGCCGGCGTTTACGGCGTGCACCCGTATGTTTTATTGAATTATAAACCTATGATAACCGACGTGTTTACCGTTGCGCACGAAATGGGGCATTCTTTGCATACTTATTTTTCACAGAAGAATCAGCCCTACGTAAAAAGTTCGTATAAAATTTTCGTGGCCGAAGTTGCAAGTACGGTAAACGAGGTATTGCTTCTTAAATTTATGCTTTCCGAAGCAAAAGATAACAATATGCGCAAGTATCTTTTAAATTACTATCTTGATTCAATTCGCGCAACCCTGCACAGACAAACTATGTTTGCTGAATTCGAATATGAAGCGCATTCTATGGCAGAAAGGGAAGAACCTCTTACTAAGGAAAGTTTGTGCAAAATTTATGCCGATATCGGTAAAAAGTATTACGGTAACGATATAGAACACGATTATAACATTTCGTGCGAGTGGATGAGAATACCGCATTTCTACCGCGCATTCTACGTTTACAAATATGCAACGGGAATTACCGCTGCTATAAATATTGCAAAACGTATTTTAACGGCAGGCAAGACCGCCGTAAAAGATTATTTCAAATTTTTATCCGGCGGCGGCTCAACCGACCCCGTTTCGCTGTTAAAGCTTGCGGGAGTGGATTTGTCCACAACCGAACCGTTTAAAGTTGCTATGAACGAATTTGAAGAAACACTTAAAGAATTTGAAAATTTAATGGGAATTTGAGGGTTTACGAAGTACTATGTCTAACAAAACAAATGAAATGCCGAATAATTTAGAGGCAGAGCAGGCGCTTTTGGGCTGTATGCTAATAGATAATGAAATTTTGGGAGATACTTTGGATTCGTTATCCAAAGATGATTTTTATCAGGAATCTCATCAATATATAATTTCGGCTATAAAGATGGTTTTTGCAGAGCGGAAGCCTTTGGATATAATTACGCTTTCGGATAAGCTTGAAAGCGACGGTAATTTGGAAAAAGCCGGAGGGATTTCTTATATAACCGAACTTGCGCAAATAACTCCGTCTGCGGCTAATTTTAAATATTATTTAGACATAGTCAAGCGCGACTCCGTTAACAGAAGTTTAATTCGCGCGGCAAGGGACGTTGCGGAATTTTGCAAAAACAGCGACGACAGCGTAAAGAGTATTCAATTTGCAGAAGAAAAAGTTTATGCGGTTTCAAGAGTAAACGATACTTCTGCCGTTAAAGATATACGCGAAAGCGAAGGTATAGATATGGTGCTTGAAAAGTTTCAAAAACTTGCCGAAGATAAAGACGCTTTTCGCGGAGTGGCAACGGGCTTTACGCGTCTTGACAGACTTACCAACGGATTGCAGAAATCGGATTTAATTATTGTTGCCGCCCGTCCCGGTATGGGTAAAACTTCGCTCTCTATGAATATTGTTGAAAACGCCGCAGTAAACGAAGGAAAAGTATGCGCAGTGTTTTCTTTGGAAATGCCGGAAGTGCAAATTATACAAAGACTGTTGTGTAGTACGGCAGGCGTAAGTATGTCCGATGCGCTTTCGGGTAAACTTGACAGCGCCGATTGGAAGCGCATTGCCAAAGCAAGCGAAAAGTTAAGAAACTGCAGAATAAGCATAGACGATTCGTCGCGTGTTACGCCTGCGGAAATTCTTTCAAAATGCCGCAGAATAAAATCGCGCAACGGCGGCAGGCTTGATTTGGTTATGATAGACTATATTCAGCTTATGTCAAGCGGTAAGCGCGGCGGGGATGAGAACAGAACGCAGGAAGTTGCGGCAATTACAAGAGAACTTAAAATTATGGCAAAGGAACTTGATGTGCCTGTAATTGCGCTGTCGCAGCTAAGGCGTATTCAATCCGGCGAACCGCAGTTGTCCGATTTGCGTGAATCCGGAGCGATAGAGCAGGACGCAGATATAGTTATGTTTATCAACCGTCCCGACGTTAACGCTACCGACGAAGATATAGCAAAGAAAAAAATAGTTAAGGGAATGGCGGATTTAATTGTTGCAAAGCACAGAAACGGCGGTTTGGACAGAATAAAACTCCGCTTTAAAGGCGAGCTTACAAAGTTTGTAAATCCCGAAATGAACGAGGAAATGGAAGCGCGTGCATCGGAACGGTTTCCCTCAAGACCTTCTGCCGACGAATTAACTCCGCTTTCGGAAGACGACGCGCCTCCCATTGACGAAGACCCTCCGTTTTGAGGTTGATTTATGCAAACAGAAATATTGGATATAAACGACGTTTCTTTAAAACTGTCAAAACGGATAATTATGAACGGCGGCGCGGTTGCGTTTCCTACCGAAACGGTTTACGGCTTGGGTGCAAATGCTTTTGATAACGCCGCGGTTGAAAATATTTTTAAAATCAAGGGCAGGCCAAACGATAATCCGCTTATTGTTCACGTTCATAAAGATTACGATATATCGTCGTTGGTTTCTTATGTTCCGGATTATGCAAAAACGCGGGCGGAAAATGTTTGGCCCGGACCGCTTACAATGGTGTATAATTCCAAATGTACGGTGTCAAAAGCTGTATCTTGCGGATTGAATACGCTTGCCGTGCGTATCCCTTCGCACCAAGGCGCGCAAAAGTTTTTAAAATATTTAAATTTACCGATAGCCGCGCCTTCTGCAAATATTTCAAAGCACGTAAGTCCTACTTCCGCAGAACACGTTTTTAACGATTTAAACGGAAAAATAGAATTGATTTTACAGGGAGGAAAATGCTGCGGCGGAATTGAAAGCACGGTTTTAGATTGCACGGGAGATTTTCCCGTTATTTTGAGAAGCGGATTAATTACCCGCGAAATGATTGAAAAAGTTGTCGGGCGTTGCGGTTTGTATGAGTTTAAGGAAGGCTGCGCTGCCCGTTCGCCGGGAATGAAATATAAGCATTATTCTCCTAATTGCAAAACAATGCTGTTTTCTTTTAAAGATTTGAATTATGCTTTAAAAGAGTATGAAAAGCAGAAAAGGCTGGGAGAAAAGGTAAAATTACTGTGCGACGAAGCTACGGCGAAAATATGCGGCACAGCAGAATATTTGAGTCTTGGAAATACAGAAGCGGAAGCAGCTTCAAACTTATATCAAAAACTGCGCGAGGGAGAAAATTGCGCAACTTTAATAATTGCCGTTGCGCCTGAAAAGCAGGACGGCATTATGACAGGAGTAATGAATAGGCTTATAAAAGCTTGCGGAAACGAAAAATGAGCGAAAAAAAAGTTAAAAACAAGCGTAAAAAAGTGTTGTTTATATGTACCGGCAACACGTGCCGCAGTCCTATGGCGGAAGCGCTTTTAAAAAATAAAATCAAAAAAAATAAAATACGTTGGTGGGACGTTGCCTCTTGCGGCATACACGCCGAAGTAGGAAGTTCTATAAGCGAAAATTCAAAAATTGTTTTGCAAGAGGTCGGTATTTCCGTTGAAAAATTTTCGCCGCGACAGCTTACTCAAAAACTCATTGAAACGAGTACCATTGTAATTTGTATGACGGAAATGCAAAAAGCAATGCTTGAAGACTGCGGCAGGGTATTTAGCGTTAAAGACGTATGCGGTTACGATATTCCCGACCCGTACGGCGCAAACATTGAAACTTACAGATTAACGCGCAACGCGCTTGACTGCGCTTGCGATATTATAATAAAAAATTTTATTACACAATATAAGGACGGTAAAGAAATAAAATGAAAATTGCACTCGCTTGCGACCACGGCGGTCTAAATCTTAAAAGAGAAGTAAAAAAATATTTGTTGGAACACGGATATGAAGTTTCGGATTTCGGAACTGATACGTTTGATAGCTGTGATTATCCCGATTACGCATTGCCTGCGGCGGAAGCTGTTGCCGACGGAAAGTGTGAAAAAGGAATAGTTATATGTTCTACGGGCATAGGCGTATCTATAGTGGCAAATAAAGTTGCAGGCGTACGCTGTGCGCATTGCCATGATACTTATTGTGCCGAATTTACCCGTTTACACAACAATTCCAATATGTTGGCTCTTGGAGAAAAGGTTGTAGGTGTAGGTTATGCGCTTAAAATCGTTGAAACTTTTTTGAAAACGGAGTTTGAGGGCGGAAGACACGAAAGGCGCGTAAACAAAATAACCGAAATAGAAAAAAAGTACAGTAAATAAAAATACAGAAAGCGCCGCGAAGTCTTATGCTTCGCGGCGCTTTTCATATTTTTGTATGGTTAAAAAGTTTTCCCTCTTTTGCGTTAAATATAAAATCTCCGCTGTCATATACGTTGTATAGGTAACTTTTAAGGTTAAAGTAAATAGTTTTTTCGCTTTGAGCTGTTTGATTGTAATACTGCGAAATAAGTAAATCGCACTTATCTATTTTAATTTGCCTGTTTGCGCTTACACCTATTTTTATTCCGTTGCATTCGGCCGCAATGTTATATCCGTCTATAAATTCAAAATTAACGCCGCATACGTCAAATTTTTTAACGTAGTGTACAGTAATATCTCTATAAGGCTGAACAGGAATATAATAATTAAATATATACAAATTTTTACATTTAACGTTAAGTTTACCGAAAGCGGAAACGCAATCGTTATCGCCTAAAATTATTATACCGAACAAATTTGATGAGTAATACTTATTTAGAGTTTGTGAAATAGAAGAATGGTTTACGTCTTCGGTTAACAGCAAAACGTTTCCTTCTGAAGATTTAAAAATAACTTCGCCGCCTGCCGGATGCGCCGAAACTATAATTTTATGTCCGCTGAAAGGTTCGTTTGCCGAATAAATTACAAATCCCGTCAATGTGCTTGCAAAAATAAACGCTGCAAGCAATTTTATTATAAAATTCAAATTAAGTTTATCGCTTAAAAACAAAATCGCCGTAAAATATATAGGAATAAACAAACCTGAGCCAAAGCCGCTTATCAGCGCTTTTTCAAAACCGGCATTTATAAAAAATGAAATAAGGGCATCAAGCGGAGCCGTTGCAAACGGTAAAAGAAAGGGCGAAAGAGGAGTTATTGCCGCGCATAAAAGCGTGCATACAAAAAGTAAAACGAACAGTTGCGAAATTATAGGGATAACTATTATGTTTAAAATAAAACCGGCGCCGCTTATGTATCCGAAACTTGAAAGCATTATAGGTAAAGTACCGGCTTGCGCCGATAATGAAACACTTACAGACGAAGCTATAAATTTAGGTATTTTCAATTTCTGTATGTTTTTTGCCGAATGTTTAGAAAATACGCATATTCCCATTACGGCGCAAACAGAAAGCTGAAACCCCACGGAAAAAAGATTTAACGGATTTATAAAAAGCAAAATTATTACGGCAAAAGACAGCGCGTTTAATCCGTCGTATTTAAAATAGAATAATTTGCATATAGTCGCAACTGTGCACATAACTGCGGCGCGGACGGAAGACGGTGTAAAACCGCAAACTCCCGAATATATAAAAATAATAGAAATACAGGCTATTGCAGTAAGATATTTGTTTGCGTTTAACCGTTTGAAAACAGCATTTAAAATTGCAAAAATTATACCGATATGCAATCCTGATACTGCAAAAATATGCGCTATACCGCCGTAACGGAAGCTTTCAAGAGTACTGTTTTCTATATCTAACGTGTTGCCCGTAAGCATTGCGTAACAAACCGACGCGGTATCAAAGTCTAAATTTTCATACAGTGTACGTTTTAATGCGGCGCGTATATTGTCTAATAAATAAAGCCTGTGTTGGCTTTTTACTTCTCCGTAAACTTTGCAGCTATATTTTATATTGTTAACGGCATTGTAATTTAGGTTTCCGTAAGCAAAAACATTGTTAAGTTCAAGTTCTGCAATAAATTCCGTCTTGTAACCTATGTCGCAAAATTCTCCGTAGTTTTTATTTAAAACAGCCTGAACTTTGCCGTCGATTTTTATTTCGTCAACATAAACGTTATTTAAAATTATATATTCTCTGTTTTCATAAGATTTCTTTTCTTCAACCGTACCGCATATGTAAAAACGGTTATCTGCGGCAGCATCAAATTCGCAAGCGGTAAAATTAATTATATAAAACAAACCGCACAGTGCGCCCAACAAAAAGAATATTGCCGTAATTATAGTATAAATCAACGGTTTGTAGGTTTTATATGCAAAAATCAAAATTATTATCAATACGGCATATGTAGGAAGAATTGCCAAATAATAATATAAATTTAAATCATAATATAAAAATGCTACGGCGGATAATATTCCCAAAATAATAGCACAAGCCGATATAAGCGGTAATCTTACGTTGAAAAATTTTTTCATAATGCCATATTATCACAATAGCCTATATAAACAAATTTGTTTTTGTTTTAAAGTTTCATAAATCTAGTTGTTTTTTGTTGGTTTTGTTATTTTTAAACTTAAAAAAGTTAACAATCAATAAAAGGAGATTTTATGGAAAATTATGCTGTTTGGGGTAATGTAAAAAGCGAATATCCTAAGTTCAAGGGTAAAGAAAAGCGAGAAGCGGTTGTTATAGGCGGAGGTATTGCGGGTGTTTTAACGGCTTTTAAGTTATCGGAAGCAGGTAAAAAAGTTACGCTGTTGGAAGCTGACGCATTATTTAGCGGAACAACCGGCAAAACTACTGCAAAAATAACGTATAATCAAGGTTATGTTTATTCGGAGCTATATGCCCGTTACGGCAGCGAAACCGCAAAACTTTATTTTCAATCGCAAAAAGAAGGCATAAAGGGTTTTTTAAGCCTTATAGAAAAATATTCAATAGATTGTGATTTACAAGAAACTGCAAGTTATATTTTTACTTTCGGCAGCGATGAAAGATTAAAAAACAATTTTAAAATAATGCGTAATTTGGGCGCCGAGGTAAATATGCAATCAGGCAAAACAGATGTTTTTCCTGTAACAAACGCAATTATTGCCGAAAAGCAATATCTGTTTAATCCTATTAAATTTTTAAAAGCTTTGCCTAAAAAATTCGAGATTTATGAAAATACCCGAGTAATTAACGTAGATACCGCAAATAAAATAATTAATTGTGAAAACGGGATAATAGAGGCGCAAATTATAGTTATAGCAACGCATTTCCCTATAATTGATTTGTACGGCGGTTATCCGTTTAAATTAAGACAGTCTTTGTCTTATACTATAGCAACTGATAAGCATATAACAGAAAACGCATATCTTGAAGATACTGACGACGGTATATCATTTCGCCCTTATACGGACGGAACTATTATAGGCGGCTGCGACCACAGAACGGGAAGAAGCGCAGGACAGGAAAGTTTTAAAAAATTAAAAAAGCAGGCGGCTGAATTATTCGGCGTAAAAGATATAACGCATTTTTGGGCGGCGGAAGACGTTATGACTTTTGATAAAATGCCTATGGCGGGAATATATTCAAAAAAGACAGACGGCATTTTTGTAATTACAGGTTTTAATAAGTGGGGTATGACTAATGCAATGGTTTGTTCGGACGTTGTACGCGATTGCATTTTAAAAAAGGACAACCGATATTCAAGTGTTTTTTCGCCGCAAAGGCATATAAAATACAGCGCAAACGATTTTATATCCAATGCTTTAATTAACTTTAAAGAAATATTTTTAGGTTATTTCAGAATAGTATTTAATCGCAAAATTCCAAAGGGCTGCGGCAAAATAGTGCGTTTTCACGGAAAAAAACGCGCCGTTTATCGCGATGAGAATGGTGCAGTTTACATTTTGGGCACAAAGTGTCCGCATCTGCACGGCGAACTTAAATGGAATGCCGAAACTAAAACTTGGGATTGCCCTTGCCACGGGTCTCGATTCGATATTTACGGAAACCCCGTTTCGGAGCCGACTACAAAAAGCTGCAAGTATATTAAATACGAAAGTAAATGTAAGAATTAAAGAAAAATAAAATATTTACACGTTCGCTTGACAATATTTAAAAATTAAATTATAATCTTATTTGTTTTGCGGACGTGGCGAAATTGGCAGACGCGCAGGTTTCAGGTTCCTGTGGGCAACCGTGGGGGTTCAAATCCCTTCGTCCGCACCATCTTTGCAGTACGAAAAGGCTACAAATAAAAAAAGCTCAAAAACATATAGTTTTTGAGCTTTTTTAGTGTTTTTATGGCAATTTTAAATAATATAGCAACTAGTATATAGGCTTTGATTCTAATATTAAAAACTGTCTGATTTTGAAAATTTAACTCAAAATATGTACACAATTGACAAAATTTTGCCAATTGTGTTGACACGTAAAAATTTTTAATGTATAATAATTGCAATGGAAACCGATTTCTATAAAATGAGGAAACATTTATGAAGTTTAAAAGCGTTTTTATTAAGGTATTAATTATTGTCGTTGCTTGTATGCTATCGGTGTGCTTTTCAGTTGGATGCAACGTTAGTTGCGGAAGCGGAAACGATTCGCCAAGCGGCGAAACAACGTTGCCTAATCCGCCTAGCGGTAGCGATGGGGATGACGAAGGCGAAGATGAAAACAATTCAAACGGCGGTGGCAATCAGGAAAATAAGTGGGATATTTCGGCTGAACCTGTTACCGCAGAACTGATAGAGAGCGGCTCTGGCTATAAATTGGTTGTAACCGGCAGTGGGAATATGAAAAATTTTAAAACCAAACAAGATACTCCGTGGTATCAATCGTCTGATAAAATTAATGCCATAGAGTTGGGTAACGGAATAACGGGAATAGGCGCTAATGCTTTTGCTGATATTACTGTTGAAAGTATTTTAATTCCTCAAGGCGTAAAAACGGTAGAAAATTACGGTCTTCCTAAAAATGCGGACGTATTTGCGTTTTCGGAAACTAAAATTACCGAGGAACAAAACTCGGATATAAACGTTTATATTTACAGTCAAAACGTCCCTGAAACTTGTGACAGACATTGGACCAGCTGGGGAAACACAAATGATATTACCGCAGAACCGTTTGAAAAAGATGCAAATTTTTGGCACTTAAATTCCGACGGAATAATAGAAAAGTGGAATAAAAGGAAAGTATTGTTTATAGGTAACAGCTTTACTTTTTATTACCAGATTCCAGTCGAGTTTTCGGCAATCGCGCGCGATTTGGGATGTTACGTTGAAACTTATTCCATAGCTGTGCCTGGACGCACGCTTTTAGAGCACTCAAAAAGTACAAATCAAATTGATTTGCTGTTTGAAAAAGTGAAAGACTTTGACTATATAGTTTTACAAGAGCAAAGCACGCGCCCTTACGAAGATTATCAAAAATTCGTAGAGGGAATAAACGGTATAAAAGCAAAAGTCGATAAAACGCAGAGTAAGGCAAAAATATATCTTTACGAAACGTGGGGTTCTCCTGCGTCTGCCGGCGGCGACAGCGTTGATAAAATTGCTGAAATGGAAGAAAAGTTATATCAAGCGTACTCTCAGGCAGGCAGCGATTTAAATCTTAACGTTACGTACGTAGGCAGGGCGTTTACCAAAGTTAAGCAAGATACAAATATAAATTTATATTTCGGCGACAATAGGCATCCCGGACCTGCAGGCTCATATTTAAGCGCTTGCGTTCACATTGCTTCTATGCTTGGCAGCGACGTTCGCAAAACTACGCTTTCCGGCAAAGATTTAATAGTTATTTCAAATGAAGGCGGTCAGCCCCAGGCAATGAATTTAAGCGAACAGGATTGCGAGATTTTGCGTGCAGCGGCTTACGATACTGTATTTACCGAAAACGAAAAACAAACCTATACAGTTAATTTTTGGTACAAAGGAGAAATAAATTCAAGTAAAACCGTAACAGAGGGTATGGGATTTAATTTGCCTTCTTTGCAGGTTGCCGAAGGCGAAAAATTTTCCGGTTGGAAAATCGAAGACGGGCAAATAACTTATGCCGCAGATACTAGAATAAGTTACAGTGCTATATCGGATAAAATAAATAACGGAGTAATTAATATTTATGCGCAAACACACGAAATGATTATAGCCGTTTGGGGTCGATTTATTACAGAAGATAACTATAAGAAAATAATGCAGGGCTTTGAAATTTACTGTAACGAAAACGGGATTGCATTTAATAAAACAACTTTTATTTATTATGAGGGAAAAACTCAAAATGTAGATCCGTATTTCTTGATAGCTAATTTTACTCAAAAAGCTTTGGAAGACGGAGCTGATATGATTTTTGCCTGCGGCGACAATATTAAGAGTTCTGCCGACAGCAAAGTTTCTGCTTTGGTTAAAGAGTTTAAGGCATTGGGTGTAAGCATACAGGGCAATTCTACGCGTTACGTTGCAAGGCTTTCTGATACAGCCCTTGCTCAGGCTTTTTACGAATTTGCAACAACAGAAGCGGCAAAAGAAATATATAAAGAAATGGCTTGATTAATTTAGTAAAAACCGCGTTAATTGCAGTATATATGGGCACCAATTAATAATTTTAGCGTAAAAAATAAAATATTAAAATTTTTATAAAAATGCGTTAAACGGCACATATATAGGGGGCAATCAAAAAATTAATATAATAAAAAAGAACTTGCTTGTGCAGGTTCTTTTTTGTATTTTAAATAAATAAATTAAAGTATGGGTTTGTCCTTTTTAACCGAACAAATATCAACTGCGGTAGGTCATTTAAATTATAATTTTTTATCGGAATTAAGAATAAGAAGGGGACAGCCTGTTATTGTTGAGTATTGCGGCGAATATAAATATTTGGGCGCTGCAGGCATAGTAAATACTTCTGCTGCAGCGGTCATTGCCGGCGACGTTACAGAAATTTTAAACAGAGCTATGAGCGGCTGCGTTTACAATTATACCGAGCAAATGAAGTACGGGTTTATTACTGTTGAACACGGTGTGCGCATAGGGATTGCGGGAGAGTATGTTACCGAGAGCGGCGGCGTCAAAACAATAAAAAGTATTACGTCTCTTAACATAAGAATTCCGCACGACGTTAAAGGGTGCGCAAAGTTTTTGTTTAACAGTTTGTATCGTGAACGCCCTTACTCTACTTTAATTTTTTCAAAACCCGGACTCGGTAAAACCACAATGCTTAGGGATATAGCCAGAACTTTCGGTGCGGGTAAGTCTGTAAACGTTTTGGTATTTGACGAACGGGGAGAAATTGCCGCTATGGACGGATACGGCGACGGATTTGATTTGGGAAACGTTGACATAGTGCGCAGCTATAATAAATTAAGCGCAATCGGCGGTGCAATCCGCGCAATGAAGCCGCAGATTATAATTACGGACGAGCTTTACGGAGCAGAAGACATAAAAGCAGCGGAGTACGCGGCTGACTGCGGTATTTGCATAATAGCGTCTTCGCACATTACCGATAAACAGATACTTAGTAAAATGCCGTTTGAATATTTTGTTAAGCTGAACAAAATAGGCGGCAAAGCGGAAATATATGATAAAAATTTTAGTGCTTATTGCGATAGTAGTGCTTACAACGTTGCTGGGAATACTATTGACTTCGGGTAAAAAAAAGCGTATGCAATTTTATTCAGAGTTGTACGAATTTAACGAACAGCTTATATTGAATTTAAAATTTACGCGCAGTCCGATTGATAAAATTGCTCAGCAGTTTAATTTTATTCCGGACGTTATGCAGGGTAAAAAGCCGTTTGAAGGTAAAGACGCCGAATTTATTGAAGATTATTTTGCTAATTTAGGAAAAACCGACGCTCTTTCGCAAATAGATTATCTTAACGGCAGAAAACCTGCGCTTTCAAAATTAAAAGACGAAAGCGCCGAAAGCTATAAAAAATACGGTTCGCTATATGTAAAAATTTTTTTTATGGTCGGAGTGTTGTTTGCAATACTTCTTGCATAATAAACGGTTTAAAAATATATGGATATAAGCATAATTTTCAAAATTGCCGCTGTCGGCATAATTATTACAATAATTTGTCAGGTTCTCAAAAAATCCGACAGGGACGATATTGCAACGCTTGTAAGTTTAGTAGGGCTTATTATCGTTCTTACTGTTGTTATTTCTATGATTGCCGATTTATTTTCTCAAATACGACAGCTTTTTGATATGTTCTGATGGTAATTATACGTATATGCAGTATAGCGCTTATTACAGCCGTATGCGCTTTTATATTAAAAAATCATAAGTCCGAACTTGTACCGCTGTGTTTAACGGCGGGCGGTATAATAATTTTTTTGTATGCCTTCGATTATCTTGCCGAAAGCGTTGAATTTATTAAAAATTTTTCATCGGCAACGGGTATAGACAATCAAATTATACGCACGGTTTTCAAAATTTTGGGTATTGGATTTATGGTGGAAATTACGGCTAGCTCGGTAAAAGATTTGGGGTTTGAAGGAGTTGCGGACAAGCTTATATTATGCGGAAAAATAATACTTTTCGTTGTGGCTGTACCTATACTTTCCGCAACGTACAAAATTATAGTTGCTTTAATAAATCTTGCTTAAAAAAACTTATTGTTGCTATTGTCATTTTATCGTTAGCGTTATTTATTTCAATATTGGGCGGCATAACCGCTTCCGCTGCGGAAGAAGATAAAAGAGTGGAACTGAATGAAAATATTTCCAAACTTTTAGACGATTTGGATTTATCCGAATTGCAGAAATATTTAGAAAGCGACAGCGGAAATTATCTTTTTAAATTCGGTAAAAACGCAAGAGAAATAATTGAATATTTAATATCCGGAAATTTAAAAACCGATTACGGCGGATATTTAAACGAACTGTTTTCTATTATATTTAAAGACGTTATAAATCTTATTCCGGCATTTGCAACCGTTACAGCTATTGCTTTGCTTTCGGCAGTGGTAAGCGCGGCGGAAGGAAGTATTTTGGGTAAGTCAACGTCAAAAATAGTTCATCTTGCCTGTTATTCGCTTATTATTCTTATAATAACAACAATGCTGGTAGGCATTGTTTCCGGATGCATAAGCAGTATAAATAACGTAAAGCGGCAGGTAGAAATTATTACGCCGATTTTAACTACTTTAACGGTATTAACCGGAGGTACAGGCTCTGCTGCAATTTATCAGCCTTCGGCAATTTTTCTTTCGGGAGGCGCCGTAGAACTTGTAAGCTGCTTTGTTTTTCCGGCAGCTATTGCCGTGGTCGTTTTAAACCTTTTGTCTAAATTTAATCCGCAAATGTCGTTTTCGGGCGTTGCGGCGCTTATTAAAAGTATTTTAAAATGGGTAATAGGCATTACGGTAACGGTATTCAGTATTTTTATTACCGTGCAAAGTTCGGCAACTTCGCTGTTCGACGGCATTATTTTTAAAGCAACAAAGTTTGTTGTAGGTAATACCGTGCCCATAGTCGGCAATTTTCTTTCCAGCGGTTTCGATATGCTTACTTCGGCAGGATTGCTTATTAAAAGCTCCGTAGGCGTATGCGGATTGGTTTTGCTGCTTATGGAAATTATTCAGCCCGTAATACTTATAATAGGTTTTTCTATTATATTGAAAGTAGTGGGAGCAATAGTTCAGCCCGTAGGCGAAAATGTGCTTTATAATCTTTTATCCGACTTATCAAAAGACATAGAATATTTTATTGCAGGGCTGTTAACTGTTGCGTTTATGTATGCATTGGTAATTATGCTGATTATAAATTCCGCAAATAGTTTTATATGAAGACGTATCTTTTAAGCGCTACGGGCGTAATATTTTTATCGGTAATAGTTTCGTTGCTTGTACCGGAAGGAAAACTGAACAAAAGTATAACTTTTGTAATGCGCCTAATTTGCATTGCAGTGCTTATTCAGCCGTTAACGGGTATTTTTAAAATAGGTACAACTGAAAATTCGGCTATAAAAACCGATTACGAATATGTAGCTTCGGTTTATTCAAACCATCAAAGCGAGCAGTTGGAAAAACTTTTACAGGAAAAGCTTTTTATAGAAAGCGAATGTTTGATTACCGTAGAATTTGTTTCGGGAGATTTCAAGGTTACTCAAACAGAAGTTAAAGTTATTGACGCCGATGAAAAAATAATTGAAGATATTTACGCATATTTGCGTGAGTTGGGTTATATAAATATATCAGTATATGCGAAAAGTACTTAACTTTGTGAATGACAATAAAAAAATAATAATAGTAGTCGTACTCATTATAATACTTATAGGAACAATTTATTTTTTGAATAAAAGTTCCGGAAAAACGCAATCCGCGACGAATTTGGCAAACAAAAGTCAAACAGAGGTCAAACTTACTTCTATATTGAGCTCGATAGAGGGAGTCGGAACGACGGACGTAATGATAAACGAAAGCGAAGGGGACATCTTAGGCGTTGTAATTGTTTGCGAAGGCGCAAACAGCTTGATGACCAGAAGCAATATTCTCAACGCCGTATCAACGGCGCTAAACATAGATAAAAAATTAATAGCAATATATTCAATGAATTTATAAGGAGTTATTTATGTCTAAAAAGAAAAAAATTATCATTATGTCGTCTTTGGTGCTTTTACTTGCGATAACCGCGGTTTTAAACGTTTTACTTGCAACAAACGTTTTTGCTTCGGGCGATACTGCTGTTACAACGTCTAACTATTTTACCACTTTCCGTTCTGAAAGAACAACCACAAGGTCGGAAGAAATTTTGGAACTTGACAGAGTTATAGCGCTTTACGACGAGGGCAGCGAAAAGTACAACGAAGCCGTAAATCTTAAACTTAAAATAGTTGAAATGATGGAAAACGAACTTTTGCTTGAAACTCTTATTAAATCGCGCGGTTTCTCCGACGCAGTTGTTTCAATAGGAATGAATTCGGACAACGTAAACGTATTTATCAATTCTTCCGAACTCGATTACAACACCGCTTTATCAATTTATACCGTTCTTAAAGACGAAGTTGGCGTAGCTCCCGGAAGTATAATTATTCTTCCTGTTTATTCGCAAGTATAAATAGTAGTTGCAATTTTTTAAAAATAGTGTTATACTAAGGGTAATAAATGCCCTTGCGGTGTCAGTTTGGGCGTTTAGCTGCATAAGGAGAAACAGATGGCTCATATAAGACACGACCCTACGACTACTCAAAAGGGTAAAATAACGTATAATACCGATATAGTAAGCGGAATAGTTGCAATAGCGGTAAACGAAGTTGAAGGAGTTTCGCTTTTAACTTCGAAAAACAGAGGTATAAAACTTAATTTCGATAAGCAGGGCATTGTTGCGGATATAAGCGTGAAAGTCGATGGTACTGCAAACGTTTCGACGCTGGCTTTTAAAATTCAGCAGTCAATAAAGCACAATGTAGAATCTATGACTAACTATAAAGTTGCAAAAGTCGACGTTCATATACAGGACGTTAACTTCCCTGAAATTACTGCAATTTAATATTATAATATACCCTTAAATGTTTTAAGGGTATATTTGTTTGTTAAATATATTTATTTACGGTGAATTATGAGAAAGGATGCAAGAGAAACCGCGTTTGAAGTAATTTTTGCTTCGCAGTTTACAAACGAATTTGACGCTAATCTTAAAAATGCGCTTATAAAAGGCAAAAAACTTGATAAAGACGATATAGAATATTTAAACAGAGTTATAGCGTTGTTTGTTGAACATAAACAAGAAATTTTAAAAGCAATAGACGAGCGTTCAGCGGTATTTCCGGAATCGGGTATTTTCCCCGCGGATAAAAGCGTGTTGGAATTGGCGCTTGCGGAAATTATGTTTATGGAAGATATTCCCAACGTTGTATCTGCAAACGAAGCGGCAAATTTAGCTTCAAAGTTTTCTTCGCCTAAAAGCGCGGATTTTGTAAGCGGAATATTAGCCGATATTTTGAGGAAAGATTGATATGTATAATATAATCGACGGAAAAAAGCTTGCCGGCGAAATGCGTTCGGAAATAAAAACACAAGCCTTAGAATTTAAATCGCGTTTTAAGCGCGAAGTAGGTCTTGCAGTAGTGCTTGCGGGCGATGACGCGGCTTCGCAGGTTTACGTTAAAAATAAAATAAAAGCGTGTGAAGAAGTAGGAATAAAATCTTTTGCATATTATCTGCCTAACGATGTATCGCAAAATCAAATAGAAGATTTAATAAAAGAGATTGTAGGCGACGATAATATAGACGGTGTTCTTGTGCAGTTGCCGCTGCCGCCGCAAATAGACGCGGAAAGAGTGTTAAAACTAATACCTTCGGACAAAGACGTAGACGGATTTTCTGCGGAAAATATGGGAAAACTTTGTATAGGCGAACAGTGTCTTGTTGCGTGCACTCCGCACGGCGTTTTAAAGGCGTTAGAAGCTTATAACGTGCAGATTAAGGGTAGAAAAGCAGTAATTGTAGGCAGGTCGAATATTGTAGGCAAACCGCTTGCAATGCTTTTGCTTAACGCCGACGCAACTGTAACCGTATGCCACAGTAAAACCGAGAATTTAAAAGACGAGTGTATTAACGCGGATATTCTTATTGCCGCAGTCGGTAAAGCTAAATTTATAACGGCGGAGATGGTAAAGCCCAATGCAGTAGTGGTTGACGTTGGAATAAATAGGGACGAAAACGGAAAATTATGCGGCGACGTGGATTTTGAGAGCGTAAAAGAAAAGTGTTCTTATATTACGCCCGTGCCCGGCGGAATAGGTCCAATGACAATAACTATGCTTATGTATAATACCGTTACGGCGGCATTCAGGAGAAAAAATTGCTGAATTTTAAGGAAAAATACGAAGAATACAGACAGGATTTTGAAAAATTACTTAAATGTTATTGTAATAATTTGAATTGCAGACCGCAAATTCTTGCCGACAGCATTAATTACAGTTTAACGTTGGGCGGCAAACGGATACGTCCGGTATTAATGTTTGCCGTAGGCGATATGCTCGGAGTTGAACGGGATAAAATTGTAAATTATGCGCTTGCAATAGAAATGATACACACGTATTCGTTAATTCACGACGATTTGCCTGAAATGGACGACGACGATTTCAGAAGGGGCAAACCTTCCAATCATAAAGTTTTCGGAGCCGGCAATGCTGTGCTTGCCGGAGACGGATTGCTGAATACCGCTTATTCTATATTGCTGAAAGAGTGTCATAAAGGCACCGAATATATTTCTGCCGGGGAATTTGTGTGTGATTGTGCCGGTATTTACGGTATGATAGCAGGGCAGTCCGCAGATTTAATGCACGAAAAAGAAAAAAAGTTTAACGAACCTACGTTAAATTTTATTTACGAAAACAAAACGGCAAAACTTTTAATTGCGCCTATAGTTGTGCCAAGCATTTTGAGCGGCGGCAGATGTTATTCCGAACTTAGGTCGTTCGGCAGAGATTTGGGTTGCCTGTTTCAGATTACCGACGATATATTGGATGTTGAAGGCAGTTTTGAAACGTTGGGCAAAAGTATAGGAAAAGATGAAAAAGAAGGTAAATATACGGCGATTGAAGTTTATGGGCTTGAAGGCAGTAAACTGCGCGCCGATGTGCTTGCGGAAAGATGCTGCGGTTTGTTGGAAGGAATATGCGGCAACAGCGAGTTTTTGGTGGAACTTGTAAATTATGTTCGCAACCGCAACGGCTGAGACAAGCCTAATATCGGCAATGTTAAATTTACTAATTAAATTATTGACTTCTATTTTAAACGGTGCTATAATATAATAAACTGATATAGTGGTGCAGTATTCTAGTCAATTTTTATTGATGCGAAGACGGGGGTAAAATACCGTTAAAGGGCATATCGATGAAGTTTCTGGTGTTTGCTTGCTTTGCCAAAAGTGGGTGAATGCTGGGAGTAAAGGTGTATGGGAGCTAGGTAACGGCATACCGCAGCCCACCCCATTCACCGTGGAGGTCGGCAAAACTTTGACTTTTGCCGATTAAACCTGCTATCAGGCGAAAGCTTGGTACAGAGTAGCCTGCTTTGAGTGAAAACAGCGGATAATAGACCCACGGCAAAATCCGTTCGGCCGGACGGGCGTTGCCTATTGCTATTTGAAATTGTCTTTTGCAAAAGAAGATAAGCTCAATAAAAATTGTCAAGGAAAGCTTCTAGACTGTCTTTATATTAGAGATTACGGTGTGGACTAAGTGGTAATTCGAATATGTCTTTTGACGTTCAGACCCTTAAAAGGAAACTGCTTCTTCGGCGACGGGAAGTGGGACTGAGGGAAATCCTTTCGAACCTAAGCCGCAAAGTTTATTTAATATAAACCACTATATTGTTTTTTTGTTTACGCACGTACTGTGCGTATTTTATTTAAAATTATGGAAACAGACAATAAAGAAAATTTATCTTCATCCGGTACGGAAGAAGTTCCTCCAAGTACTCCCGAACATTTAAAAGCTAAGGGTAAAATTACTAAAAATAAACAAAAAAATAAAAAAAAGCACAAATACGGCTGGCTGCAATGGGGGATAAGCGTATTTTTTATGTCGCTGGGCTTGACTGTGCTTTTCAGTTTTTTAACGGAAGTGTCGGTAAAGGACAGCGCGGTTTATGTTTGCGTTATAGTTCTTGTCGTGCTTCTTTTTTTGAATATTTCCTGCGATATTCTTGCAAATGCAATTATGTCTTGCAGTCCGGAAGCATTCCACGCTATGGCTTCCAATAAAATAAAAGGCGCAAAACGTTCCGTTGTGTTTTGCCGTAACGCAAGTAAACTTTCAAGTATATTTGCAGACGTAATAGGCGATATTTGCGGAATTGTCAGCGGTGCGGCGGGTACTGCTCTTGCCGTGCATATTGCCGCCAATAACGGTTCTACGGCAGAAATTATAGCTTCGGTAATGGTAAGTGCGGTTATCGGCGCATTAACCGTTGGCGGTAAAGCTCTGTTTAAACACTTTGCGGTAACTTTTAATAAACAGATAGTTTTCGGTTTTGCGAAATTTACTACTTTCTTTATAAAGGAAAAGAAATGTTAAAAAATTTAACTTGCGCGCAACTGAAAAGAATGACGCTGAAAGAGCTTTTGGCGCTCTCTGAGGAAATACGCGAAACCATAACCTCAACGGTATTAAAAAACGGAGGACATCTTTCTTCGAATTTGGGAATGGTTGAACTTACTGTTGCGCTTTATTATGTCTTCGATTTTCCGAAAGATAAGCTTGTATTCGACGTTGGACATCAATGTTACACACATAAGCTGTTATCGGGGAGATTCGAAGACTTTTCTTCTTTAAGGCAGCGCGGCGGGGTTTCCGGATTCCCTAAACGCGAGGAAAGCAATTATGATTGTTATAATACGGGGCACGCCGGCACGTCGGTTTCAGCAGCTTTGGGTATTGCCAAGGCGCGCGATATAAAGGGAGAAGATTTTTCCGTTATAGCCGTTATCGGCGACGGCTCGTTTAACAACGGATTGGTTTATGAAGCGTTTAACAGTTTAAGGCTTTTAAATACCAACATTTTGCTTATTTTAAACGATAACGGACTTTCTATTGCCCCTACTGTAGGCAGTATGCACGAGTATCTTGAAATTTTAAGCGAAGATTTTGCCCATAACGAAAAAAAGGACCGCCACGCAAAAATTTTCGAACGTTTCGGTTTTGCTTACGACGGAGTTTACGACGGCAACAATCTTGAAGAAATGATAAAAAAACTTACCGAAGTTAAAGATAGACTGCAAACCGAGTCGGTAATTTTGCACGTTATAACAAAGAAGGGCAAGGGATATGCTTTTTGCGAAGACGACCCGGAATCTACTCACGGTATTTCAATAAAGAAAACCGACAGTGTTTCTATGGAATATTCGCAGACTTTGGGCAAAAAGCTTACTGCGCTTGCGGAAAAAGATAAAAGGATAGTTGCAGTTACCGCAGCAATGACTTCAAGTTTGGGGCTTTCGGACTTTTTTGAAAAATTTCCAAAGCGTTCGGTAGACGTGGGTATTTGCGAAGAACACGCAACGGTTTTGTGTGCGTCTATGGCGGCGGAAGGTTTAAAACCGTATTATGCCGTTTATTCTACTTTTTTACAGCGTTCTTACGACGAAATTTTAATTGATATTTGCAGTCAGAATTTACCCGTTACGCTTTGTGTTGACAGAGCCGGGGTTTCGGGAGCTGACGGAGAAACGCACCAAGGCGTTTTTGATTTATCGTTTCTTTCAATGATACCTAATCTTGTTATAGCTGTGCCTAAAGACGTAAACGAATTTGAAAGAATGATTGAATTCAGTACCGTATTAAACGGACCTTTGGCTATAAGATATCCAAGAGAATGTAAACGGATTTTCAGAAAGCAGACTGAAATTCGTTTGGGCGAATGGGAAAAAATATGCGAAGGCGATGGTAAATATGCCATTTTGGCTTGCGGAGAGCGCGCGCTCAGCCAATCGCTGGCGGCGGCTGAACACCTAGCCGAGCATAATATAAAAGCAGCCGTAATAAATGCAAGATTTGTTAAACCGCTTGATAACCGTTTACTTGACAGCCTTACTGAAAAATATATATTAACGGTAGAAGATAACGCTTTAATAGGCGGTTTCGGAACGCTTATAGACACATATTTTGCAAGTAAAGATAAAATTATTAAAAATTTTGCATACGCCGATAAATTTATACCGCACGGCGGAGTTAACGAACTTATGAAAGAATTCGGTGTGAGTGCGCAGGCGATTGCTGATTATATTACAACAAATGAGATTGGATAAACATATTGCGGATAACTTTCCTTCGCGCAGTAAAGCGGCCGAAGCCGTAGCAAAAGGTTTGGTGCTTGTAAACGGTAAAGTTGTTTCGGCTTCTTACCAAGTTAAAGAAGGCGACAACATAAAAATATTGCAGCCAACGGAAAATTATGTTTCCGCAGGCGGGTTTAAGTTATCAAAGGCGCTAAAAGATTTCAATTTTGACGTAACAAATAAAGTTATTGCCGATATTGGGGCAAGCACAGGCGGGTTTACCGACTGTTTATTGCAAAACGGAGCAAAGCGAGTTTATTGTATTGACGTTGGACAAAGTCAACTTGATAAAAGTCTATTATGTGACCGAGTAACGGTAATAGATAATTTTAACGCAAGAAATATAAACGAAAACACTTTGCCGGAGCGGGCGGATGCAGCAGTAATTGACGTAAGTTTTATATCTTTAACTTATATTTTGCGTGAAGTCGGCAATCTGATTGACGAAGGCGGCGCGATAATTGCGCTAATAAAACCGCAATTTGAATGTGAAAGTAAAAAAGTAGGTAAAAACGGAATAGTTAAAGCAGCAGAAACGCATAAAAGAATAATTGCAAAAATATGCAATTATGCAAGTTCTGTTGGGCTTGCGCCCGCTAATTTGACAAATGCGCCTATTTATAAAGATAAAAACAAAGAATATTTAGTTCTTCTTATAAAAAACGGTAAAAATAGTGATATAAAAAGTTTAATTGAGTCGGTAAAATTATAAATTTACCGACTTTTTATTTGTATATTTGTATAAAGTGTTGTATAATATACACGTATGGTTGCGGGGATTTATTACAATAAAAAGTATTTGGGAGAAAACACTGCAAGCGTTGACGCAATAGTGCGGGCTTTTTCAAAAAGCGGTAATTCAAGCCGGATTTTGGAAAGCAATAACAATCTTAACGGCGTAGACGTTTTATTTGTTTTGGGCGGCGACGGTACTATTTTATCCGTGGCGTCGGAATGTGCCAAGCGAAATATTAAAATAGTAGGTGTAAATTTCGGTCATATGGGTTTTCTCGCCGAATTCGAATCTTATTCGCTTAATGATGCAATAGATTTGGTTTTAAAAGAAAATTACAAATTAAGGCGGCGCGGAATGCTTAAAATTGTTTGCGGTAAAAAAGAATTTTTAGCGCTGAACGATTTGGTAATACAAAGAAGCACAGGCGGAACAACGTTTGCAAATACAGTAAATTTGCACGCGGAAATAGACGGCGCAACGGTAGATAACTTTTCTTCCGACGGGTTAATAATAAGCACGCCTACCGGCTCAACCGCTTACTCGCTTGCTGCGGGAGGTTCGGTTTTAACACCTGATTTAAATGCTTTTATTTTAACGCCTATTTGTCCGCATTCGCTGCATTCGCGTCCCGTTGTGTTTAGCGACAAGTCAAAACTTATAATAAACGCGATAGACGCAAGAGAGCCTTTGGTTTTGATTGTAGACGGCAAAGTTGCCGGAGAAGTAAATAACGGCGAAATGGTAAAGATATGCAAGTCGGATATTTATGCGAATTTTATTACCCAAGCCGAAGGTAACTTTTTTGATAAATTGTTAATGAAACTTAATATTTGGAGTAAATAAATGCAAAGAACTTTAAGACAACAGAAAATACTTGAAATAATTGCGGAAAAAGAAATCGATACGCAAGAAGAACTTTGCGACGAACTTATTAAAGCAAATTTTAACGTAACGCAAGCTACAATTTCGCGCGACGTTAAAGAATTGAAATTGTTTAAAGTTGCAGGCGTGCGGAAAAAGTACAAGTATGCAAGCTTGGATTTGGACGATTCCGTTACAAACAGATTGACCAATCTTTTTAAAGGTTGTGTTTTAAGCATTAATCATGCAAATAATTTGATTTTAGTAAAAACAATGCGCGGTAACGGTTCTACCGTAGGAGTATTCGTAGATTCTTTAAAGATAAACGAAATTATCGGCAGCGTAGCCGGAGACGATACTTTGCTTATTGTTGTTCAAAGTAACGAAAGCACTCCGCGTGTGGTAAGTATGCTTAGAGAGTATTTGGTTTAATGTTACATAGGCTATTTATAAAAAATATAGCTTTGATTTCGGAAGCTGATATAGAATTCGGTTCAAAACTTAACGTACTGTCGGGAGAAACAGGTTCGGGTAAATCGGTTATTTTGGATTCTATTAATTTTGTTTTGGGGTCTAAAGCAGATAAAACGATGATTAGGTACGGCGAGCAGGAAGCTATGGTGCGCGCCGAGTTTGCCGTTGAACAAAATTCCGAAGTACTTAAAAAGCTTGAAGAATTCGACATAGAATCCGATGGAAATATTATAATTACGCGTAAGTTCGGTTTGGACGGAAAGGGTTCAATAAAAATTAACGGCAATACCGTTACTGCGTTTATGCTTAAATCTGTTACTCAGCACTTGGTAGACGTTCACGGTCAGTCCGAACACTTTTTTTTGCTGGGTGAAGATAATCAGTTAAAAGTAATCGACGGCATTTGCGGAGAAAAGCTTTTGGCGTTACGGGCGGAAAATTTACAAATTATTTCCAAAAGGCGCGAATTGCTTTCTAAAATTTCCGAATTGGGCGGAAACGCGGACGAGCGTGAAAGAAAGCTTGATATTCTTAAATTTCAGATTGACGAAATTGAGAATGCCGCGGTGCGTATCGGAGAATTCGAGGAGTTGAAAGCCCGTCGCAACGTAATAGCCAATACAGAGAAAATACTTTCGGCTTTGGAAACCGCCAGGTCGGTTTTTGGAGACGACGGCGGCTGCTTGGATGAAATTTCTTCGGCGCAACATTCGGTTAATTCAATTACGGGTTATTCCGAAAAATATTCAGAGTTGGGTACAAGATTGGAAGGTTTGTATGCCGACGCTTCGGATATATGCGAAACCTTATCCGATTTTGCAGAAGAAATGACTTTTGACGGGCGTGAAATTGAAGAAATAGACGAGCGATTGGCTACATTAAAATCTTTAATGAAAAAGTACGGCGCAGACGAAGAACAAATACTTAAATTTGCTGCAACGGCAAAAGAACAGTTTGAAACGCTTTCAGAAGGCGCTGAAGCTATTGAAAAGTATAATAATCAAATTGCAGAATGCAATAAACAGATATATTGCAAGTGCTGTGAAATGACTAAACTGCGTAAGGCGGCAGCGCAAACTTTTTGCAAAAAAGTTGAGGATGAGCTTAAAACTTTAAATATTCCTTCCGCACGGTTTGAGGTTGTGTTTACCGAGTACGACGAAAATTCCGTAAATTTATCTTCTGCCAACGGGTCCGATGTTGTAAGATTTATGTTTTCGGCAAATAAGGGCGAACCATTAAAGCCGCTAAGTAAAGTTATAAGCGGCGGCGAAATGTCAAGGTTTATGCTTGCCGTAAAAACTCAGCTTAAAGACTTAAACGGCATATCAACATACATTTTTGACGAAATAGACGTTGGCATAAGCGGATTTACGGCAAATACGGTTGCAGAAAAATTTAACGTAATTGCAAATTCCGCGCAAATACTCGCCGTTTCGCATTTGCCGCAGGTTTGTGCGGCAAGTTCAACGCAATTCCTTATATATAAGGAAGAGGAAAACGGTAAAGTACTTACAAAAGTTAAACGCCTTGACGATAATCAAAAAATAGCCGAAATAGTTCGTTTAACCGGAAGCATAATGTCGGAAGCAGCAATACAGCACGCAAAAGAACTTATAGATTGTTTTAAACATTAAAAAAACGGCGAAACTTTCGCCGTTTTTTTGTATAGATTAAAACGGTTTGCACACAATACTTTTATGTTTTACGCAAAAAAAGTAATTAAAGCATTAATTTTATTAATTGCGGTTGTAGTTTGCTCGTTTGCCGTTTCACCTATTGCGGTGTCTGCAGACGATAATTCACTTTATTTAGGCGGATTCCCCGCAGGATTTGTACTAAACACTACAAATGTAGAAGTTGTAGGTTTGTGCGAAGTAATTACTACAAACGGTATGTGTTCTCCGGCTCGCGAAGCAGGCATAAAAACCGGAGATATAATAGATAGCATTAACGGCGAAGAAGTAAACAAAACAGCCGACGTAAATGAAATAGTAGCCCGCGATTATAAAAAATACCAAATAACGGTTATTCGCGGAGGAGAAAGCATAACGCTGGACATTAATCCGGTAAAAGAGCTTGCAAGCGGCGGTAAACGCATAGGCGTGCTTGTAAAAGACAGTATTAACGGAATAGGAACCGTAACCTATATAGATAAAGCTGCCGGTAAATTTGCTTCTTTGGGACATCCCGTTATGACTGTTGAAAATAAACTTATTAAAATTAACGGCGGAACGGTTTACGGCAGTTTGATTTACGATGTTAAAAAAGGTGTGCGAGGAACTCCGGGTGAACTTCGCGGCGCGTTTGAAAACGGTGTTGTTTTGGGCAATGCAAAAATAAATTGCTCTTGCGGAGTTTTCGGCGACCTGTCAAAAAATTACGATTGTTCAAAATTGATTAAAATAAGCAAGGGCACGATTGACGACGTAAGCGTTGGCACTGCATATATTTATTCTACCGTTTACGGTAAAGATGTTTGCAAATATGAAATTTCAATCGTAAAGGTAGACAGACACAATAAAGACAACCGAAACTTTGTAATAAAAATTGAAGACAAAAATCTTATTGAAAAAACGGGCGGAATAGTTCAGGGAATGAGCGGAAGTCCGATAGTGCAAAACGGCAAATTAATAGGTGCGGTAACCCACGTATTTGTAAACGACCCTACGCGCGGATACGGTATAGGCATAGAAAATATGTTAAGTTCATATTAAATAATAATTCCTCATATGTTAGTATATGAGGAATTTGTCTTTTTGTAAGGAAAAATGGGATAAACGGTTTTTTTTAGCTTTCATAATAGCGGTTATCTGTGCAATTATTTGTGGCATAGTACTATGTGTACAGCTAAATTCTAACATTTATTTACGAAATTTAGCTTCAAATTACATTTTTAACGTATATAATTTTAAAAATACTCCGCTTTTCTTTTCGCATTTTTTAAGCGATTTACTATATTTTTACGTATGCTTTTTAATAGGTTATTGTACAAAGTTTAAATATTTAAGCTTAATTTTAATTTTTATACGCGGTTTATTTTTCGGCGTATATTGCGTTCTTTTATTTACTGTGGGAACGTTTGGCGGCGGATTGGCGGCAATAATAGTGTTTATACCGTCAACGCTTATTTCACTTTGCATTTGCTATTTTTTTCTTGATTTATGCAGATGTTTTAATAATAAATACATTTGGCTTTTGCCGTTGATTGTCGCAGTTGCAAACGGAATTATTTTAATGCTGCTTATAAACGTTGTTTTCAGGGTAGTAATTATAATAGTATAAAAACAAAGCTTTTCCGCATACTAGGAATATGAAAAAATTATTCAGTGTACTTTTGTCGTCGTGTATGATTGCTTCAAGCGGAGCAATATGCGGATTTACGTTAGAAAACAAGGCTTCCGCAGCGCTTACAAATAACTGTAAGTCGGCGTATCTTATGGATTACAATTCGGGCGAATGTCTTTATAAAGAAAATGAAACGGCGCGTATGCCTATAGCAAGCGTTTGTAAGGTTATGACTTTAACTCTTGTATTTGACGCCGTAGCAGAAGGAAGATTAAATTTAACCGATACCGTAACCGTTAGTGAACGGGCTGCGGGAATGGGCGGCTCCCAAGTGTTTTTAGGCGCCGGCTGTAAATATCCCGTTGAGCAGCTTATAAAAAGCATTATCGTTTGTTCGGCAAACGACAGCTGCGTAGCGCTTTCAGAAACGGTTGCCGGCGGAGAGGAAGAATTTGTTGCTAAAATGAACAAAAAAGCTTCCGACCTCGGTTGCAGCGATACTGTATTTGCAAACTGTACGGGACTGCCGCGCGATACGCAATATTCTTGCGCCAAAGACGTAGCGGTAATGTTCGGCAATTTAATTAAATATGAAGATTACTTTAAGTACAGTAAAATCTGGCTTGAAGATTTTGCTCACGATGAGGGAAGAACAACTTCTATGACGAACACAAATAAACTTATCCGTAAGTATTCGTTTTGCGACGGCGGAAAAACAGGATTTACAAACGAGGCAGGTTTCTGTCTTGCATCTACGGCTAAAAAAGATAGTTTAAGGCTTGTTTCCGTTGTTTTGGGCGCGTCGTCAAGCAATGACAGATTTGATTCTACGGTTAAAATGTTCGATTACGGGTTTGCAAATTACAAAAATAAAATCGTTTTAGACAAGTCTGTTAATTTAAACGATGAATTTGCTGTTCGCGGCGGTAAAAAAGACAGCTTTAAAGTTCGTCCGGAGCGCAACGGTTATGTATTTACTTCGATAAACAAAGACCCTGAAATAACTCATAAAATTATTCCATATGAAGTAAAGGCTCCGATCGCGGCTGATTCCGTAGTCGGCAGCGTAGAAATTTATAAAGACGGAATTTTGGTTGATACCGTAAACTTGGTGGCAGCCGAAAACGTTGAAAAGGCAAGTTACGGCGATTATTTAAGGCAAAATGCTTCTAATTGGGCAATTTAAATTCGTTTTAAAGCTATTTATACAAAGAAAGCGCACGCATAAAGCGTGCGTTTTCTTTATTTTGACATAAAGATTTTTAAATTAATTTATTTGACTAATTTATTAAATTTTGTTAAAATATTTTGGAATAGTCTTACGCAAGACGGCAATGTTACGGGAGTTAAAATGAACGAGCGCGATACTTTAAAAATCAATTCGGCTGGACATTTGGAAATAGGCGGAATGGACGCTGTTGAAATTGCCGAAAAATTTTCTACGCCGATATATGTTTTTGACGAAAAGCATATAAGAGATATGATGCGCGTTTATAAAAACACAATAGATTGCGAATACGGCGGCAACGGCGCAGTTCTATATGCGTCTAAAGCATTTGCTTGCAAAGCGATTTATGCTATTGCCAAGCAAGAAGGAATAGGTATAGACGTTGTTTCCGGCGGAGAGCTTTATACCGCATTGAAAGCAGGTTTTCCTGCAGGGAATGCGTATATGCACGGCAATAATAAATTAATTAAAGAACTTGAATTTGCATTGGACAGCGGAATAGGATGTATCGTTGTTGATTCTTTCCGCGAAGCGGATATTTTAGACGAATTGGCGGCTGTCCGCGGAATAAAACAACGTGTGCTTGTTCGAATTAATCCCGGCGTGGAGGCGCATACCCATGCGTTTATTCAAACTGCGCGTACAGACAGCAAGTTCGGATTCGGCGTATCGGACGGCGCAGCTAAAAACATTTGCAAACACGTTTTAAATAAAAAGCATCTTGAACTGCGCGGATATCACTGTCATATCGGTTCGCAAATTTTCGAAAAGCAGTCGTTTGTACTTGCCGCCGATAAAGTTATGGATTTTGCTGCGGAAATAAAAAATTCGCTTGGTTATGAATTTGCGGAATTGAATTTAGGCGGAGGTTTCGGCGTTTGGTATAACGACGAGGACCCTAAATTAAAAATAGAAGATTATGCCGATTATTTGAAAACTGTAATAAATGCAATAAAAACCAAAGCTACAGAACATTCTCTTAAAGAGCCGTATCTTTTAATAGAACCGGGTCGTTCGATAATTGCGGAAGCAGGTATAACGTTATATACCGTGGGCGCAATAAAAGACATTCAGGGAATTAAAAAATACGTAGCGGTAGACGGAGGAATGTTTGACAATCCGAGATACGCTCTTTACCAATCGAAATATACGGTTTTGCTTGCCAACCGCGCCCTTGATAATTGTACGGAAAAAGTTACCGTAGCGGGAAAGTGCTGCGAAAGCGGAGATATTCTTGCCGTTGACGTCGCTTTGCCGCAGGCTGAAAGCGGAGATATTCTTGCCGTACTCAGCACGGGTGCATACAATTATTCTATGGCAAGCAATTATAACAGAAATTTTGTGCCGCCTGCGGTTTTGGTTTTTAACGGCAAAGCGGAATACATAGTCAAACCGCAATCTTATGAAGATTTGGTAAGGAACGATTTAATTCCGGAAAGGTTGAAGAATGAGTGAATTTGTTGAAACTTTGGCAGGGTTAATAGCCGTAATTTTTGTATTTTGTCCGCACGAGTTCGCGCACGCGTTTGCGGCGTATAAAAGCGGCGACGCTACACCTAAAATGTACGGAAGGCTTACTCTTAACCCTATTAAACATCTTGACCCGGCAGGCTTTCTGCTGTGTATTTTTACGGGATTCGGATGGGCAAAACCGGTGCCTGTATATCCTGCAAATTTCAGAAATTACCGCAAAGGTTTGTTTTTAACGGCTGTTGCCGGCGTAGTTACAAATTACGTTATAGCATTTATAGCATATCCCTTGTATTTGGTGGTATTTAATTTTGCATATTACAATAACTTGGATTTTTTTAATGCAAATTTATTTTTAAGCACTGTTGTACAGGTTTTGTATTTGGCGTTATTCTTTATATACGCGTACGGAATGAGCATTTTTGTGTTTAATTTGCTGCCGTTTTATCCGTTGGACGGTTTCAGAGTTGTGGAATCGCTTACCCGTGAATGGAACCCCGTAAGAAGGTTTTTGGGTAACTACGGGCGTTATATCTTAATGATTCTTGTGCTTGAAAGTTTTTTATGCGGAATTCTTAAAAGATATACAACGCTGCCTTATATACAATATTTTGATATTTTGGGATATTTGCAATTTTTTGCAACAAAGATTATAGGTTTTCCCATTACGGCATTTTGGAATTGGATTATAAATCCGTCGCATTTATTGCAAATAGTTTCGGTATTTTAAAATGGCAGATAAAAATTATGACAATTTTGAATCGGTTGTAGATTACAATACTGTTCTTGACGACTTTGAAGGACCGTTGGATCTTTTGCTGCATTTAATAAATATTGCGCAGATAAAGATTGAAGACGTTTTTGTTTCAAAAGTTACGGAACAGTTTTTGCAATATATCGAATATATGAAGTCGCAGCCTAAACGCGACGTTGATAAAGAAAGCGAATATCTTGCGCTTGCCGCACAGATAATTTACATAAAATCCAAAAGTCTTGTTCCCGCGGTTGAAGTTGCCGGCGAGGATATGGGCGGAGCAGAGGAAGAAAAGCAGGCGCTTATAGAGCAGCTGAAACAGCGTGAATACGAACTTATTAAAAGCGAAACGCCTAAACTTAAAGACCTTGAAACTATAGGATATTACTTTAAAGAACCAGACAAGGCATTAAACACCGTGCGTGTGGTTTACAAAGATTTTACGGTTAACGCTTTGTTGGAAGCTTTTGCGAAAATGATGCTCAAGAACGAGAGTATGCTGCGTAAGAAAGAAAACGTAAAAGAAATCCCCAAAGACGAATATACCGTTGAAGAAAAAGTATCTTTTATACGCCAAACACTTATAGAGCAAAACCAAGTTGAATTTGAAGCGCTTTTTAAAAGTTTTTCGAGAAACGAAATAATTACTACTTTTCAGGCGCTTTTGGAAATGTTAAAACACCAATTTATTACCGTTGTACAGGAAGATTCGTTTGGTGCAATTAAAATAACGCTTAATCCTAATTGGGATTTAAAGGAAGTTTCTGATGAACAGTTTGACGAATATAATTGAGGCGATAATTTTTGCGTCAGGCGAGGCCGTACCTGTAAAATTTATAGTTGAAAAACTTGGATGTTCCGTTAAAGAGATAAATGCCGTTATTGACGAGTTAAAACAAAAATACAATCAGGAAAGCGGAATACAGTTGCTTGTTTTTAACGGTAAATTACAGTTCGCTTCAAACCCTAAATTTAAACAGCAGGTTTCCGAAGTGCTTATTCCTATAAAAGAAAAAGAGTTTACCAAAACTATTTTGGAATGTGCCGCAATAATAGCTTATAAGCAGCCTATAACAAAGCCCGAACTTGAAGAAATAAGACAAGTGAGTTGCGATTACGCCGTACATACGCTTTTGGAACTTGAAATGATTGTACCGTGCGGTAGAAAAGATGCCGTAGGAAAACCTATTTTATACGCAACGACAGACAATTTTTTAAAAAGGTTCAAATTAAATTCTATTGACGAATTGCCGGATTACGACGAACTTATGGCTCAAATTGCCGAACTTAACAACACGCTGCTTACAGAAGACGAAGACGACGGAAATTATCTTTATAAAAAAGACGAGTACGTAGAAACCGAAGAAGAAAAAGCGAAAGCGAAAACTTTGCAGGATAAAAAACCGCAGAAAGAAGTAAAAACAGATGAGGACGGTTTTGAAATTCCGGATTTTATTTCGGAAGACGACGACGTAATAAAAATAGATTAAATTAAAAAAATCAGACGCATTTTGCGTCTGATTTTTTTATATACAACTTGATTTGTATATTTAATTTTCTGTTACAAATAATAATTATATGAGTGAAGCTGCGATTTACCTTGCGTTTTTCGGCTTTGCCTTGTCTGTATTTCCTTTTCATATAATCAATTACGTATATGTTAACACAGGTAAAAAGTACGCAAGCGTAAACGTCGGAGTGTACGGGATAAATTTTTTCAATATAAATACGGTGCAAGATAAGCCCAATCATATTCAAGTTAACGGAAAAGACAAAAAAATGAATATGAGTAAGTTTAAACTCAGTTTTTACAAAATTTTTAATATGCTCTGCATTTTTAAAATTGTTCAGCTGGGAGATTACGGAATACAGGGCGGCGCAGTTCCGTACGTGGTGCTTGCACAGAATTGCTTAACCACGGCAATATACAAATTTATTCAGATAAACGGAAATTTTTGTAAACTTCGCAATTATACGATTTTAAATCAAGAACATTCCGAAATTCATTATTACGCAAAAGTGGTAACGATTTTGAATTTGACCGTCGTTGCTAAAATTTTATTTTTAATATTAACGGAGACATTATATGCACACAAAAATAAGAAAAAACAAAGACAAGGAGTTTAACGCTCCGGCAATATCCGTGGATAAGGTGGCGGACGCAAACACAGTGGTAGGTAAATCTATTATAACGGTTAGCGGGTCGGAAGTAATTCCTCTTTCTTCCGTTACGGTAGTGAATTTGAGCGGAGGCGGAGAATACGGCGACGTTAAAACTTATAAAGAAGCGGACGGATTTCAAATGGCAGGCGGCAACGGTACGGTTATTACAGTTAAACCGAAAGGTTTTTTGGTTGACGACGGAAACGGATGCAGGCTTTTAAGGTTGGACGAAAACGCCGTTGAAACGCTTATTGATAAAACAGGGGAGTTAGTTCATAAAATAACGGACAATGCGTAAAAAAATAATAACTATAATTTTATCTGCGGCAGCTGTATTTTTGACGTTCGGTGGATTAAAAGTTACAACCGCTTCGGCAGGCGCGTCTGCGGAAATTGCAATGGAACTTGAAACGGGCACGGTGCTTGCGGAAAGCAATGCAGATGCGAAATTGCCTATGGCAAGCACAACTAAAGTTATGACTGCGCTTATAATTGCGGAAGACTGCAATCTTGACGAAGAAATTATTGTGGCAGACCAAGCCGTAGGAGTAGAAGGTTCAAGCATTTATTTAAAAAAACAAGAAAAAATAGACGTGCGCGATTTGCTTTACGGGTTAATGTTAAGGTCAGGCAACGATAGCGCTACAGCGCTTGCTATTCATCACAGCGGCAGCGTGGAAAAATTTGTAGAAGAAATGAACGCGCGCGCAAAAAACTTAGGCGCGGCAAACACGCAGTTTAAAAACCCAAGCGGATTGCCTGCGGATGGGCATTATACAACTGCCCGCGATTTATGCAATATTGCGCGTTATGCAATGAAAAATCCTATTTTCAAAAAAGTAGTTTCAACAATAAACCATAACGGAAAGTACCGCAACTTTACAAATAAAAATAAAATGTTGTTTAAGTATGACGGTGCAAACGGCGTAAAAACGGGATATACGGTAAAAGCCGGAAGGTGTTTGGTGTCTTCCGCGGAACGCGGCGGAATGGACGTTGTTACGGTAGTTTTGAATTGTCCGGATATGTACGAGCGCAGTATTAAAATTTTAGACGGATGTTTTAATAACTATAAATTGCTTACAGTAGACGAAAATAAGGTATTTATGTGTGGCAGAGTACTTTGCAAATTATCAAAAACTGCCAAATTTGTTGTTAAAAACAACGAAAAGCTGAATTATACGGTTGTTTCCGAAATAAAAGACAGTAACGTCCGCATAGGCGATTTAGTTGCAAAATTTATAGTTTTAGGCGAAAATGGCTTGCTTTTCAGCGATTATTTGTATAGTATAGTTAACAGTAAATAAAAGCTGGTACTGTATGAGAATTAACAAATATCTTGCCGCATCGGGCGTTGCTTCACGTCGTGAATGCGACAGATTGATTGAAGAAGGTAAGGTTAGCGTAAACGGTTTCAGGGCAACGCTTGGACTTGAAGTGGACGAAGACGACGATGTTTGCGTAAACGGAAATAAAGTTGTTTTAAAAAAGAACGAATACTATATTTTAAATAAGCCAAAGGGGTATATCTGTTCGGTTTCAGACGATAAAGGCAGAAAAACCGTAATGGATTTAATGCCGCAGAACGTAGGAAGGATTTATCCCGTAGGCAGACTTGATTACGACAGCGAAGGGCTGCTTGTTATGACAACCGACGGGGAACTTGCGCAAAAGCTTACGCATCCTTCAAACGAAGTACCTAAAACTTATTTGGTAAAGATTGAGGGTACGTGCAAAGAAAACGACTTAAATCCTCTGCGCAGCGGTATAGAAATAGAGGGCGGATACGTTACTAAAAAATGCAAAGCGCATATTGTGGAAACAAATAAGGCTTATACAAAAGTTCATATTACCATAACCGAAGGCAAAAACAGAGAAGTAAGAAAAATGTTTGCTGCTATCGGTAAAGAGATTATGCTTTTAAAACGTATAAAAATAGGAGATTTAAGTTTGCGCGGACTTGACAGGGGCGCATACAGAAAACTTACAAAACAGGAAATAGCCTATTTGGAAAATCTATAAAATAAAAAAGACGGTTAGTCCGTCTTTTTTTACGTTTAAACTGTAATTAAGCCGTTTTGCGGTTTTTTACCGTTAGTTTCCGAAGATATCATCAGCCATTGCGCAAATGCAAATTCGTCAAGCGCTAAGCATTCATAAGCAAGGCTATCAAGCGATAACTTATCTTTACCGCTTATTATTAAAGGAAATTCCGCTTTTGCCAACGCGCTTAAAATTTCCTCTTTGCCTTCTTTTTTTACTGCGATAGGCTTTAAATAAAGTTTTGAATTCAAAAATTGCTCGCATTTGCTTTTTCTCAAATTTAAAAAGTTTGCGCATATAATGCGGGCTATGCGCGAGGAGGTGTAACGTTTTCCCGATGTTTGCGCTATAATTTGCGAAAACTCAAAAGATTGGTTGTTTTTTAAACAGTTTTCCAACCCTTCGGTGCATCCGTAAGTATCGGCTAGGCTCGCCGAGTCTGTACGAGATAAAATCAATCTTGCGTATTCTTGATATTTTAATTGGTTATTCTTTGCTTTTTGTAAATCTTTATAAACAAAATCGGGTACGTTGTTTTTTAAGTTTTCGTTTAAAAGATTGTTTCTTATTGCGCTTGCCGAAGAAAAATTTTCGTAAAGTTTGCCGTCGCAATAACCTGCGCCTACGCGCTTTATAGGCAGAATTTCAATTTGCGGTGAGTATTTTATAACGCTTTTGGTATATTCAAGTCCCAAAACGTTATTGGGATTATCTATAAATTCAACGTTTCCGCCCGCTTGAAAAAATGCGTTTCTATAACTTTTAATAAAGCTTTCGCCTGCTTCAAGTCCGTTTTTTAGCGTGGTTTTAAAATTGGTGCTTTCGTTAATAAGTATATTTGCGGAGTTTATAAATTCTTGCTTGTTATCGTTTTCGCAGCCGAAAGCAAGTTTAGTAACCTGCGGTATTGAAGAAAGTATTTTTACGGCGCCTTTTGCAAAAATTTCCGCCGGCGCAACCGAAAATGCGGCAGGCATCTCTAAAACTGCGTCGGCTCCTCCCAAAATTGCGTGCTTTGCACGCATAAATTTGTTTTGAATACAAATTTCTCCGCGTTGGGTAAAATTTGCGCTCATAATACATAAAAGTTTATCGCAGCCGCTGAATTTGCGCGCCTGTTCCAAAATGTATTTATGACCGTTATGAAAAGGATTGAATTCACAAATTATACCACATATCTTCATTTTAGCCTCTCAAATACAATATATTGTGTTTTCAATGCTGAACTTGCACTATATATAGGTTGCTTATTTTTGTTTGTCCACGTTTTGTCCACGCTAATTATCGT
>CATLBN010000011.1 GCA_949878885.1 uncultured Clostridia bacterium
CCTATTTCATAGCTTAATTTGCTTTTGTGCGAGGCGAAAGCAGTGTCCCCGATTAAACGGTTATAAACTTCATAATTCGGCGCAATAAGTCTTACACCGGCGGGGACGCCTGAACCGATTTTCCTAATATTGGAGGACAAGTAAACCGTTGTAAGCCTATTGCAATTAGAAAATGCATTCTCGCTGACTATAACACAGCTTTCAGGCAAAACTAAAACGTTTAAGTTTGAACATTGACTGAACGCGCCGCCGGCAATAACGCGCGTTCCCTCTCTTACTTCGTATTTGCCGTCAATAGGCGTAGTAATAGACATTAAATACTTATCCATATAAAATACGTTGCCGTTGTCCCAGTTGTTGGGGTCTGCGTAATACGGAGTTGAAAAGAAAACGTAATCGCCTATTGTAGTTAATCCGTCGCCCACGGTTAAACTTTCTAGTCCGCTGTTTTGGAAAGCGTTTGAGCCGAGATATGTAATGTTATCGGGAATAGTAAATGTTTTTAACGCTTTAATGTTTTCAAACGCGCCGTGCTCAATTCCTACGTATTCGGCATCTTCCGGAATTAAAGTTTGAGCAGTGCCGCCTTGCAATGACCAACCGTTCCGCTGTGCGCTATACGAATAAATACCGTTGCCGACTGTCTTAATAGTCGCATTGCCTTCTTCCTCTCCCTGTTCATTAACCATTTTAACTTCTTCTATGTACGGAACGCCAAAGTTTCCGATAGCTTTTAAGGTATTAGGCAAAGTTACGCTTTTTGTATTGTAAGCATAGCTTTCTACCGTTGTTGCTCCGTAGGGAACGTTAACCGTTTCGCCCGCGGCAATATAACATTTTTTCCCCGACAACTCAAGAATACAGTTATTTTCTACTTTAAATACCGTATGTCCGCTTTCAACTTCTACGTTATCTATATCAGCCCACAAAAACGGACCGCCTTCAAAACTTGTTATGCCAACAGGAATTTTTAAAGTGCCCATATTCGAGCGGTAACAAAATGCCCTTGTTAAAATTTTGTTGATTGTAACTTCGGTATATCCGTTTTCGTTATTTGCGGGAACCCGTACGCCCTCGTTTGCAAGCTGCGTAAGGTCGGTTTTAGCCGTTCCCAAAATCAAAGATTTTTGCTGAATATAAATTAAACTGCTGTTAGGATTTTCTGCAGTTCCCACGCTGGCGATATTGGGATTATATAAAGTTTCGCCGCTTTCTCCTACGCCTGTTCTTACGGTTATAGTTGAAAATTCCGGAATGGAAAATGCATTGCCGTTAACCGTAACAACGGAATAAGGCAGCTCCGCGCTTGTAAAGCCGCATAAACGGAAAGCCCAGGTGCCTATTGTTTGAATACCTTCGCAAAAATAAATATCTTTTAGCGCCGTGCACATATCAAACGCGTTATTGGCAACGGCAGTAACGCCGTCGGGTATATCTACCACAAACGGCTGAGTTATAGACGTTACCGCGCTGACTTCGCAGTCCAGCGCACGGTAGCCCTTACTGCTTAAACCCTTAAACGTAACGGTTTCGCCGTTTTTATTAATTACAAAATAGTCTTCGCTGTCTAAAATTCTGTAACCTTCTTTTGTTACTCCTACGTAACCTACGTCCGTTTTAATTAATTTTTCCGACTTAAACGCAGGCTGTCTGCTTGAAGCCCACGCGCCCAAACCGCCGAAATTTAATTTTATAAAAGCTGAAGCCGAAGCGCATACTAAAAGTAATAGTGCAGACAGAATAATAATTCTGAATTTGCCGATTTTTTGTATCATAGAAAAACCACTCCTTCTAAGTCTTGTAAGTATTATAGTTAAATTTAACTATATTGTCAACCATATTTTACAATTTTATAGTTAAAATTTGTAGTAAAATTATGTTAAAAAAGGAACACATTTATAATGGATATAATAAAAAAACTAAATAAACTGCGGTTGGAACGCAATATGAGCGTTTACCGCCTTGCGGAACTTTCGGGAATTAACCAATCTACGCTTGCAAACACGTTTTCGCGCGGGCTTGTTCCGTCTATTAAACATTTAGAGGCGCTGTGCGATACCTTGGGCGTAACTTTGGCGCAGTTTTTTACCGAAGACGAAGAACCTATGCGGCTTACTCCGCAGGAAACGCAGTTTATGCATAACTTCCGTAAACTTCCGTATAACGTAAAAATTTCAATTCAGGATATAGTTAATACAATTCCTTCTCTGCAAAATTAAAGCAATAAATAAACCGCCCCGCTTATCGGAAAATTCCGTAGGCGAGGGCGGTTATTAATTTTATTACGTTGTTTATTAAATTAAATAAATTTTTTAAGATAAGATAAATCCAGCTTCCATTCGGGTATTTTATTGCGGCGGATATGCGCCGTATTTGCCTCTTTAAGCGCTTTGCGGTATTCAGCGTAATTGCAGCCGTTAACTTTCATAAAGTGTTCGCTTGCCTCAACCTCTCTGCCCATAAGCTGGGTTCTGCCGATATGAATTACCTCGTGGCAGTTTTTGCATACCGCTATAACGTTTTTAAGTTTTTGCACGCAACCGTCTTCGTCGTACTCCCACTGCTCGTGCGCTTCCAAGCGACAGCCTGCGGCGCCGCAAATAACGCACTTACCGCCGCTTCGGGCGTACGCTTCCCTGCGCACCGCATCCCATTGCAGCGGAGATAACATACTTCTTAAATTGCTGTACCAACAGCTGTCGGGTACAAGTTCGAAATTGAGCTTCATAAACTCATTATACCTCTGCAATGCGAAAATTTCAATAAATACGTTGACAAATATCCACTACGGCGGTTAAAATAATTGTGTTTAAAGGAGCAGGCTATGCAGCAAAAACAAATAAAAAAACTTTTACGCGGAGAAATTGCGGGCAACGTATTCACTGCGGTATGCGGAATTTCGCTTATATATTTTATTATATGTTTTACAACGGCAAGGATTTTGGAAAATTCCGTTTTACAGCTTATCGTTTTAATCTCCGCGCCTGTTATAATGTCCGTATCCGCGCTTGCCGCGGCATTTTGCAATTTGAAATTCGGAGCGGCATTAGATAAAATTATGTCCGCGCGCGTGCGCGAAGCGCTTGTTCAAAACGCGGCGCTTATGCATCCCGAGCGCAGCTCGCTTACGTTTTTCTGCGCCGTTGAAAACGATAGGGCAACGCTTAAAGTAAACGGTTATAAAGAAGAAATAATAATAAATTTCGAAGACTTCGGAAAGCTGTCGTTTACGCGTAAAGCCGAAATTTTGTCCGCAATAGAAGCGCGGATTTCGGTTACTTTCTGCCGTTTATGTATAGAGCGCGGCTCTAAGTACGAAAACGTGGACATTACGCCCGTAACCGGAAGAAAAAAAGGCAAAGCCTTATATATTATTAAAAACGGCGAACCGCAAAAACACGCGGTTAAAATATATTTAAAGAGCAAACGCAAATGAAACGCGGACTTATTGTTATAAACGCATATTCGGCGCTTGCCCCCGTTTTAAATCAAGCCGAACGCCTAAAACACGAATTCGGCGAATTGCAAATTGAAGCCGACGTTAAAACCTGCGCGGAAATTTATGCGGGTATTGACGATAGCGGCAGCGCGTTTGCAAACGTTGACGATTACGGATTTTGCGTTTATTTGGATAAAGACAAATATCTTTCGGCAATTTTGGAAAAAGCGGGGCTAAAACTTTTTAACAGCCACGCGGCGGTTCAGGCGTGCGACGACAAAATGCAAACGCAGCTTTTGCTTAGCGGCAGCGGAATGCCTATGCCTGCAACGATGTCCGCTCCGCTGTGCTATACGCAAAACGCCGAGCCCGATAAAAAATTTCTTGACCGCGCAGAAGATTTTTTGGGATATCCCGTAATAGTTAAAACCTGTTACGGCTCGCGCGGGGAAGGCGTTTTTAAAGCAGATAACAGAGCGCAGTTGGAACAGCTTGCAAAAAAGCTTATACACACGCCGCATATTTACCAACGTTTTATAAAAGAGAGCGCAGGTAAAGATATACGCGTTATAGTTATAGGCGGCAAAGTTAAGTCGGCTATGCAGAGAATTGCAAAAAGCGGCTTCCGTTCTAATTTGGAGCTGGGCGGCACAGGCGTAAAATACGACTGCCCTGCGGATATGACAGAGCTATGCGAAAAAACCGCTGAACTTTTAGGGCTGGATTATTGCGGAATAGACGTTTTGACGGGAGAAAAGAATTATATTTGCGAAGTTAATTCAAACGCATTTTTTACGGGGATTGAACGTGTTACGGGAGTTAACGTTGCAAAGCTTTACGCCCGGCATATTTTAAAACAACTTAAAACTTGACCTAAATTTACGAACTGTTTAACGCATATTGAATAAGTTTTGCAAAATGTAAAATACTTAGAATATGAGTACACGCAAAAACCCCAAACTTATTGACGAAGTGTTTGTAGATTGCGCAAGCGCAAACGAATGCACGGGTCTTTTACAAAAGATTACGCTTGACCCTGCCGAAGTACGTAAATTCCACAGAATGTTCAACAGCGTTGACAGCTTTGAAGATAACGAAGACTGAAATTAGCCTGCCGCACGCAAATTGCGTGCGGCAGGTTTTTTAAAAGCCGTTGAATTTTTTTATGCCAAGTGATATAATAAAATAAAAACAGGCGGAATTGTTATGAAATACATACTTGCCCTTGACCAAGGCACTACCAGCACTCGGGCTATAGTGTTTGACAAAAGCGGCGAAATTGTTTCTTGCGCACAGCAGGAATTTAAACAAATATATCCCAAAGCGGGCTGGGTGGAACATTCGCCGCAGGATATTATGGGCTCTACCGTTGCCGTAGTGGGAGAAGCGCTTGTACGCGCAAATATTACCGCCGCCGACGTCGCCGCAATGGGCATAACAAACCAGCGCGAAACAACTTTGGTTTGGGATAAAAAAACGGGCAGACCAGTATATAACGCAATAGTGTGGCAATGCCGCAGAACGGCGGATTTTTGCGAGCGTTTAAAGCGCGAGGGATTTGCCGAAAAAATATACAATAAAACGGGATTGGTGCCGGACGCGTATTTTTCCGCAACTAAAATAAAATGGATATTAGATAACGTTGAAGGAGCGCGCGAACGTGCCGAGCGCGGCGAACTGCTTTTCGGAACAGTGGATACTTTTATATTATGGAAACTTTCAAAAGGCGGCGTTTTTGCAACCGATTATACTAATGCAAGCCGTACTATGCTGTTTAATATACATACTCTGAAATGGGATAAAGAGCTTTTAAGACTGTTTGACATTCCCGAAAGTATGCTGCCGGAAGTTTATCCCAGCGGACACGTTTACGGCGAAACGCACGCCGGATTGTTCGGCTGCGCAATTCCCGTTTGCGCGGTTGTAGGCGACCAGCAATCCGCGCTTTTCGGACAGCTTTGCACGCAGGCGGGCGACGTTAAAAACACATACGGCACGGGATGCTTTTTGCTTATGAACACGGGTAGCCGCGCGGTAAAAAGCCGCAACGGGCTTGTTACTACGCTTGCCGCAAGCTTTAACGGAACCCCTGATTATGTTTTGGAAGGTTCGGTTTTTGTGGGCGGAGCCGTGGTGCAATGGCTTAGGGACGAATTAAAGTTGATTTCCTGCGCGGAAGAAAGCGAAGCTTACGCGCTGTCTGTACAAGACTGCGGCGGAGTTTACGTTGTACCTGCGCTTACGGGGCTCGGCGCGCCCTATTGGAACGCGGACGCTCGCGGAACAATTACGGGCATAACCCGCGGTACAAACCGTGCGCACATTGTACGCGCCGCCTTGGAAGGCATTGCTTATGAAGTATGCGATTTGGTTCAGGCAATGGAGAAAGACGCGGAAATTAATATTACAAGGCTTGCCGTTGACGGCGGCGCTTCCAAAAACGAATTTTTAATGCAGTTCCAAGCCGATTTGCTGAACTGCGAGGCCGTACGTCCCAAATTTGCGGAAACAACCGCTTTGGGCGCTGCATATCTTGCAGGCATAAGCTGCGGCTTTTGGAGCGGCTTGGACGAAGTTAAAAAGACTGCCGCAGCAGATAAAACTTACAGTCCTAAAATGAGCGAACGCAGACGAATGGAGCTGTTAAACGGCTGGCGCAATGCAGTTAGCAAAACGCTTGAAAAGTAATTATATAACCGAAGCGACGTCCGATTAAAAATCGGACGTCGCTTCGGTTACTGTTTTTTTATTTTCCGAATTTCCGTCTTTGGGGGCGGTTTTATTATCTTCCTCTCCGCTCAACTCCTTCAGCATTTGAAAAATTCTGTCTTCCGAAACGTTTTCGCTTTCGGGCGCAAGTTTGCCGTATGCAAGTTTATCGTGATGAATAGTCATAATTTACCTCTTTGGTATTTTACCACGCAAATTCAAAAATATCAACCTTGTTTTAAAAACGCAGGCGCAATTTTAAAATTGCGCCTGCGTTTTATTTAATAATATAATTTGCTTAATAGGCTGTTTTTCAGGCTTATGCGCCCCACGGCGGCTTCCGCCGAGAGGCGCGCCTGTGTAAAAGGAGAAAAACCGTGTAATTAAACTATTCTTATATCCATTTTGCACTGTACTATAGAAAGTTTACCTATATCGGGCACAATATGACAAGCTCCTGTAACGGGAGTTTCCGAGCTGACGTAAACTGTATGCTCGCCCACTTTGCAAATTACGAATTTTTCTTTACCGTAATCGGCAAGCCCTACTGCTTCCGCAGAAATGCCCTCGTCCGCAAATTTTAAATCGTAAGGTCCGCAATCGTAACGCAAAGCTTCGTCGAATACGTGTTTTACGCCGATTGCCGAAATAAGCTTCTGCGAAATATCTTCCGGCGCGTCGAACTTAGCGTCTTCTATGCCTAAACTGAATTTAACAACTTTCTTCTTTTTGGTTTTACCGTTTTCGGTAACTTCTTCCGTAATCTTTTCTTTCAAAAGTTTACCGTTGAAGGTCATAACCTGCGGCATACTTTCAACCACTGTGTTGCCTTCGGAAATTATAGAAAATTTCTTTAAATCAAAAGCTAACTTGGTTTTGCCTTTTTTAACTTCTTTATCGCAAACTGCATACATTCTTCTGCCTGCAATTTCAAAAGAAACGAGATTTGTTCCGTTTATGTTTTCGCAATCCACCACGTCTACTTCCGCGTCGTTTCCAAGCGTTACGGCGTCGGTGGGAATAAGAAGTTCTCCCTTGCAATTTTCGCATTGCATTGCAGCAGGCAACTTGATCTCGCTGCCGAGGAACAGAAGATTTCCGTCTTTAACTTCGCAGTCGATATAGTTGTATTCGGGAATTCTGGGAAGAATACAGTCTTCGTTTTCTTTATCGAAGAAATGTATTTTATCCAAATCGAGAGCAGCTTCCACAACTTTACCGGCTTCAACGTCCGTTTCTCCCTTTGCGTCGATAATAATTCTTGTAGAGCTTTCGGTATATCCGTCGCCGTCCATATTAATATCGCCGTAAACAAGCGTTTGATTGCCGAGCTCCTCTTTATGCGACAGGCGCACTTTAATAACAGCTTTGCTTGTTTTAACTGCTTTGGGGTCTAATGAAATCGCTTCGCAGCGCAAACCTATGTAAACTTTCTTTTCGCCGTTAAGATACGAAGGGCGTATTTTGTAAAGTTTGGAATAAGGAACCGTTATAGCGGAATCGGTATATTCAAACTTTATTTCTACGTTTTCGCCCTTCTTTAACAGAGTGCCTTCAAAGAAGTTCATCTGCGGAGTTCCTATAAAGCCCGCAACGAATTTGTTGCCGGGGTAATTATAAAGATTTTTGGGCGTATCGATTTGCTGTACAAAGCCGTTTTTCATAACTACGATTCGCGTACCCATAGTCATTGCTTCTACTTGGTCGTGCGTAACGTAAATAAACGTTGTGCCGAGTTTTGCGTGCAATTTGGATATTTCGCTTCTCATCTGAGTTCTCAGTTTTGCGTCGAGGTTTGAAAGCGGCTCGTCAAGAAGCATAACCTTGGGTTCGCGCACGATAGCGCGTCCAAGCGAAACGCGCTGACGCTGACCGCCAGACATCTCTTTGGGCTTTTTGCCAAGGTATTCGGTTATACCCAAAATTTCAGCGGCTTCGGTTACGCGTCTGTTGATTTCTTCCTTGGGAAGCTTGCGTATTCTAAGTCCGAAAGCTATATTTTCGAATACGGTCATATGGGGATAAAGCGCATAGTTTTGGAAAACCATTGCAATATCTCTGTCTTTGGGCTCCATATCGTTTACGACAAGGTCGCCTATCATAAGTTCGCCTGCGCTTATATCTTCCAACCCCGCAATCATTCTAAGGGTGGTAGACTTACCGCAGCCTGAGGGTCCTACGAAAACTATAAACTCTTTATCCTTTATTTCCATATTAAAGTCGTTTACCGCTTTCGTGCCGTTGGGATATACTTTATATATGTGTTTAAGACTTAAACCTGCCATTTTTAATATCCGTCCTTTATTTTAATATTGCTATTGAATATTTGGGCAACGTAAGCGTACCCGAGCTTTGTTTAACTTTACCGCTTACGCAAATGCCTTGTGCAAGCGTTCCTTCTATTCCGCCGATTTTCTTTTCCGATTCGGCAAAATTAATAACTATTTTAACAGTTTCGTCGCCGTACGTTTTTTGGAAAGCAAGTACAAACGGGTCGTCGTTGGCAAGTAACTTTGATTCTCCGCGCATTATCGCGGGGAACGCGTTACGCGCATTGTTGCAGACTTTGTAATAATTCAATATCGAATTACTGTCTTTAAGTTGCTTTTTAACGCCGGGGAAAATATATTCGGTAGAGGTAACTCCCGGAGGCGCCTTGGTGGTGTTTTCTTTTGTGTCCCAAAGCATACCTATGCGCTTATCCGGGTCGTTCTGAGAACCTATCATTCCAATTTCGTCGCCGTAATAAGTAAACGTGTTGCCGTTATACATTGATAAAAGCCCGTAGGCAAATTTTATTTTGTCCGGATTTCTCTGCATAACGCCGGCTGCTCTGCCTGTATCGTGGTTGCCTATAAACGGCGCGGGAATCCCGTTGCCGGCCATATCTTTTACTATTTTGGAAGACGACCAATAAGTTGCCGCGGAGTTTGTGTTTACCGAGGCCGCAACATATCCAGAAGCCTGCGACGCGGGGAAGCAGAAAAAGCTGTCGCAGCCGGATTCGTAATAATCCGAAAGCGAATCTATACTGTTGGTCCACGCCTCTCCCACTATATAAGCCTTAGGGTTATATTTTACCGCCGTCTGCTTTATCCATTTGCAGAAGTCCGCGCTTTTTAAATCCTGACCTTTATAATAGTACAGCACGCCGTCCAAACGGAAGCCGTCGGTACCCTTATTAATCCAGAATTTCATTATGTTTTCTATTTCCGAACGCACTTTACTGCTGTCCAGATTTAAATCCGGCATATTGCTGTCAAAATGCGATTCGTAATAAATATTGCCGTTTTTGTTATAGCCTTCAAGATTTTTCGTAGACCAATTATAATAATCCACGTATTCCGCCGAACCGCCGTTGCCGTTTTTATAAACAACCGACGACGTAAACCAGGGATGACGCGAAGAAGTATGGTTTACCACAAGGTCTATTATAACCTTAATGCCCCTGTCGTGCGCACTTTGAATAAGATTTTCGTAATCTTCAAGCGTGCCGTAGTCGGAGTGTACGTTATAATAATCGGTAACGTCGTAGCCGTGATAGCTGGGGCTGGGATGAATGGGCATAAGCCAAATTCCCGTATATCCCAAATCACGGATATAGTCGAGTTTTTCGGTTACTCCGTTTAAATCGCCGACGCCGTCGCCGTCGGAGTCTTTGAAAGACCTTACAAAAATTTCGTAATAATTATCGTAATTGTCGTCAATCAAGTTTTCTTCCAAAAGCGAAACCTTGCCGCAGCCGGCAAGTCCCGCAAGCGACAAAAGTCCGGCAACCAAACAGCAAATTAAAGTACAAAATTTCTTTTTCATAATTTATCCCTTTACCGAACCGCCGGTTACTCCTTCAACATAGTATTTCTGCAGCCAGAAGAACAATGCCGTTATGGGTATAGAAACTATAACCGACGCCGCGCAGAAACGCGTAAAGTATTGGTAAATTGTTTCTCTTTGAAGCATATACTTCAAACCTACGGCAACGTTAAAGTACTTTTGGTCGCCGAACGCCATAAGCGAAGCAAACATATAGTCGCCCCAAGGCGCCATAAACGCCGTTAATATGGTGTAAATAATAATGGGCTTGGATAACGGAAGAATAATTTTTATAAATACGGTGTGTCTGCTTGCGCCGTCTATTCTCGCCGCTTCGTCAAGCGATTTGGGAATTGTATCGAAAAAGCCTTTGCAAATATAATAGCCCATACACGAACTTGCGGTATAAACCAAAATCAAGCCCACAATGCCCATTTCCTGCGTAAGACCTATAAGTTTAAGCAGGAAGTATATTGCCGTCATAGACATAAATCCGGGGAACATACCCAATATGAGCATTAAATTCATAAGCGGCTTTCTCATTTTAAATCTCAAACGCGAAAGCGCATAGCTTGTTATAAGAACTATAAAAGTTTGAATTACCGTAACTACCAGCGCTATCAATATGGTAGTGCCGTACCAACGCGGGAAATTATATGTAGACGTGTCGGTAAAAAGTTTTATGTAGTTGTCAAACGTCCACTGCTTGGGCCAGAAATACGGAGTTACCGCGCCCGGCTCCGCTCTGAGCGACTGCAAAATAAGATAGAAAAACGGGAAAAGCCAAACTATGCTTATAATTGTAAGAACAACGTAAACAACAACGTTTGTGCCGCGTTCAACGGCTTTTTTACTGCGGAATTTCTTAGCCATTACATGAAATCCTCCTCGTTTTTAACTGAACCGGAACGGTTGTAAACGATAAGCGAAACTATCGCAGTGATTATGAACATCAAAATACTTATAACCGAAGCTATTCCGTACGACTGTTTATCCATAGTCAGTTTGTAAAGCCAGGTTATAAGCAAGTCGGTTTCGCCGGCACCGTTGGCAAGATTAAGCGAAAGCGGCGCGCCGGCAGTAAGCAGATATATAACGTTAAAGTTGTTAAGGTTGCCTATAAACTGGCTTATAAGGTACGGCGTTGTAACGTGAAGCATATAAGGGAGCGTTATCTTCATATAAGCTTTAACGGGACCGGCGCCGTCCATTCTCGCCGATTCGTACAAATCTTCGGGAATATTCATTAATATACCCGTGCAGATAAGCATTGTATAAGGAATACCTATCCAAATATTAACTATTATAATAGTCGCTTTTGCCCAATTACCGTCCGTAAGGAACGGAATATGAGAATCTATTATTCCCCACTGTTTAAGCAATATGTTTATAATGCCTTCGTCCGCAAACATCTGCGACATTAAAAGCAACGAAACGAATTGCGGCACGGCAATAGTCATTATAAGAATGGTACGCCACAGTTTTTTAAATCTAATGCCTTTTTTATTAATTAATATCGCAACAATCATTCCCAAAATATAGTTGGTGAACGTAGCGAAAAACGCCCAGACTACCGTCCACAAAAGAATGCGTCCGAAAGTGTACGCAAACGAGCTTGAAGTTGCGATTCCGCCGCCCAATACGGCGATAAAATTTTCAAATCCTACCCAAGTGAACAAACTTGCGGGAGGCATATGCGCCATATCGTAATTGGTAAACGCAACAAAAATCATAAAAATGATGGGGAAAATAGTAAAAATGGAAAGCCCCACCAACGGCACTGTTAAAAGCGTTTTATGATACTGTTCGTTTACAAAAGAGCGCATATCCTCTTTTGCCGTAGCCAACGGCTGCTTGGCTTCTTCTACAAGCTGCGTTGAATACGCCGACTTTATATTCTGATACCAGGCATACGCAAACGCAAAAATAAACAGAATAGTCAAAAGTCCGTAAAGCAGAATAAGCAAACTGTTGTCGCCTTCGGTGTACTCGTAAATGCCCGTTACGGGATTTAAAAATTCTCCGCGCGTATGCTCTCCGAGAGTGCCGAACATCGCAAGATATTTCCAGCCGAATAAACCTAAATACAAAACGAACAGCAGTTCGAATATAAGATATGTAAAGCCCCTTAAAAACTGTTTACGGGCAAGCTGCGAAAAGCCCATCAGCACAAAAGACGTGCGCGTTTTCCAATCGCCGTACTTTGCCGCTTTCCCCACGTTTACAAAACATTGTTTAACGTCCAGCCAAAACTTAATTGCAAGCGCGGGAATAGTTACTTTGAAAAAATTTAAAAAACCCATTGGGATTTTCTTAAAAAAGCTTACGAATTTATAGCAGAACTTCTGCCACGCAGACATTTTAAGATAATCCAATTCGGATACGGGTTGCGTCATATTCTTCTCCCCTTTAAATTTTTTAATTTGGGGCAAAGAAATCTTTGCCCCAAACAAAATAATCTTAATAACCCTATATTTTTAATTATCAGGTGTTGCTCTTAAGTTTTTCGGTAAGCGCTGTGATTTTCTCTTTCAGATTTGCGTCGGTTATCTTATCGCCGTGAATATCGGTTCCGAACGCTTCCAAATTCGACCAATACGAAGGAGGCAGTGAATCCTGAATTTTTGCGTGAGGAGCCTGCTCTAAAAGCGCAGCAAGCGCAACGTTTGATTTAACCTTGTCTTTTGCGGCAACAACTTTGTTGGAAGGTCCGATACCGAAAGTGTCAAATCTCTTTTCCTGCATCTTTTCGCCGGAAAGATAAGCGGCAATCTGATGCGCTTCGGCAAGGTGCTTAGAAGAAGCGTTTACGCCGTAGAACTTAAAGCCGGAGAAAGATTTAATTTGATAATCTTTATTTGTAAGTTCGCTGTGATAGGTGGGAAGCTTTGTAGCAGCGTAATTTTCGCCGAGCTTTGTGGAAATTTCCGCGCCCTTCCAAGTACCGGAAACGCACGCGCCGAAACCTTCGTCTCCAAGATATTTTGTTATGGTGTTGTCGTCGCCGTTTACAAAGTTTTTATGCTTATGAAGTTTAATAAGCGCATTGCCGCCGATTTCGCCGTACGTATAGTCGCCGTCGGGCGATTTAGCGTCGAAATCGCAGTCGATACTGCCTACGAGCGAGCCGTTCCAGTTAATCGTATAGTCGCCGCCCGCACCGTAGAGGAACGAACCTACGTACCAGCTGTTGTCTATATCGAAAATAAAATATTTGCCTGCAGCTTCGCACGCGTCCATAATGTCTTCAAGCGTTTTTGCCTGGTCTGCGGAAATAACCGACTTATCGTAATACATAAAGAAGCCGTTGTCCGAAGCATAAGGATATGCGTACTGCACTCCGTCTACTTTTGTAGCTTCAACCGAGTTTGCATCGTTTTCGGCTGCCGATTTTGCAGCCGCCTCATCGCTTAAACGCGCAAGTCCGCCTATTGTTTTAAGGTTCATCAACTGGTCGTTGGCAAAAGCAAACACGTCTGCGCTTGCCGCAACGTCCTTACTGAGGTTTGCGTAAGCGTCAGCTTCGCTTACAACGCCCAAATTGATTTCATACTTGAAATCGGGATTTTCTTCAAGGAACGAAGCAACCATTTCTTTAAGCATCTGCTGCTGTTCCGCAGGTCCCCAAATGGTTATACCTTTGTCGCCGCAGGCAGTAAGTCCCGCGGTTGCGCCTACGGCGAGCGCGCCGCAAGCAAGTAACGAAATTACACGTTTTTTCATCATTTTTCCTCCAAAAATGTTTTTTATATTTTTAAAATTTATTTTTACGGATTTTTCCGCAAATTTTTTAAATAACAATTAATTGTTATTAGGGCAACACGCAGTGTTGCCCGCCTTTGTTTTGGAAAAAACAAAGTGTTTAGGATATTCTTAAATTTTATATTCTGCCTGATTCCAAAGCCGCTCTTTTTAAAAATTCAAGCGTTTCGCCGTCAAAATCCTCTTTTATAAACCGCCAGCTCCAATTCATATTGGAAACGGTAGAAGGAAGATTTATTCTGGATTCGCCGCCCATAGCTTTAATATCCCAATAGGGTATTACGGCAAGTTTTGCCACCGACTTAAACGCAAGGAGCACAACGCTTAAACACATAGCCTCGTAAGAAGATAAATCCGCTTCAAAACCCAATCTTGCGCACTGGTCGGCTAAATCGCGTTTATAAACTTCCAATGCCGCCGCGTCCAAATCTTTAATATACTGTTTAATGGGCATATTGTCGTGCGTGCCCGTATAGCATACGTAATTTTCGGTATAATTAGAAGGTTTGTGTTCGTTATAACCCATACCGTCAAAGGCAAATTCCAAAACTTTCATTCCGGGATAGCCAACGTTACTCATTAAACGGCGCACGCCGTCGTCTATAAGTCCCAAATCTTCCGCAATTATGTTATAGTCCAATTTATCGGAAAATAATTCTTCCTTGGGTCCGTCAAACCATTTGCCGTTTCTTGCGGTTGTTTCCCCTACGGGAACTTCGTAATATCTGTCAAATCCGCGGAAATGGTCTATGCGCAGGCTGTCAAACAGTTTAAAGCACTTTTCAATGCGTTCGTTCCACCATTTATAACCGTCTTCGCGCATTTTCGGCCAATCGTAAACGGGATTGCCCCAAAGTTGACCGTCTTCCGTAAAGCCGTCGGGCGGACAGCCCGCCACGCCCAAGGGATTGCGGTTTTCGTCCATTTTAAACAGCTTATTGCCGTACTTCCATACTTCCACGCTGTCGTATGCAATATACAAGGGAATATCGCCCATAATAGTTACGCCCTTTAAATGCGCGTAATTTTTAAGCGCTTCCCACTGCTGCAAAAATTTATATTGCGTAAAGTGCCAAAACAACACTTCTTTTTTATTGTTTTTAATAAATTCGTCTACGGTTTGTTTGCTGTAAACGCGGAAAGCACTGTCCCACTCCGTCCAGGCTACGTGTCCGAACTTTGTTTTAAGCGCCATAAAAACGGCAAAATCGGCGTATTCGCCTTTTTTAACGAATTCGTCAAAATCTTTACCGCCTTTAAAACGCGCATAAGCCGTTTTTAAAACGCTTATTTTATTATAAAACTGCTTGCCGTAGTCAACGCGCCTATCCGACCCCACAAGCTCGTCTTTTTTAATTTCTTCGGGTTTTAAAAGCCCTTCTTCCGCAAGCTTGTTTAAGTCTATAAAATAATAATTGAGCGCGTCTGAAGAACAGGACTGATACGGACTGTCGCCGTAGTTTGTGGGGTTTAGCGGAAGCACTTGCCAAACCGAAGCGCCTGCCGAACACATAAAGTCTATAAACTCATACGCGCCGCTGCCCATTGTACCGATTCCTTCGTCGGAAGGCAACGAAGATATCGGCATTAAAATACCGTATTTTCTGTCTTTTCCCATTGCAGTAAGAACAATCGAAGGCTTTTTACCGCCGTTCGAAAATTTTATTTGGATTTTCGAAAATATTATACCACACTTTTCGGTAATGTCAATACATTTTATGAATTAATTTCAAAATTTGAAAGATTTTTACAAATTTTTCGCTTTTTTTCGGCTTAAAACGACTTTTAGCTTGACGAAACGCGACAAATGAAGTATAATTTCTACATAATTTTCGGAGTATTAAAATGACTATAAAAGAAATTTCCGAAGCGTTAAACGTTTCTATAAGCACGGTATCCAAAGCGCTTAACGACGCAACCGATATATCGGAAGAAACAAAAAACAACATACGCCAATATGCTGCGGCAATGGGCTATCACATAAGGACTAAAGCCCAGCCTACGCGCAGAATCTGCGCATTGTACGAAAGAGTTAATTCCGATACCAGAAACAACATTTTAAATCACGTTATTTCTTCTTTTACCGATATTGCAATAGCGCACAATTTCGAAGTTGTAACCGACTTTGTATCTTCCAAACCGGAAGGTTTTATATTGGACGAATATTTAACGCAAAACAACTTCTGCGCGGCGTTTATTGTGGGAATGACTTTTAAAAGCCCCGTTTACAAACAGCTTAAAAATACCAGCGTGCCAATAGTTTTAATGGATAACCATTTAACAAACTCCCCTCTTATTGCCTCTGTTTCAAGCGAAAACTTAAACGCAATAGCAAAAGCGGTTAAGTATTTAAACAAACTTAACCACACCAAAATAGGGCTTTTGATGGGCGAGAGAGATTCTTATGTTTCCGCCGAACGGCTTGCGGGATATATTTTGGGACTTGCCCGCGTTGGTATCGATTTTAACAACGATTACGTTTATTACGGAGATTTTACAAAGAATTCCGGCGAAGACGCGGCGGCGTTTTTCAACGAAACCGACGTTACCGCGGTTATTTGCTGTTCGGATATTATGGCTATGGGACTTATAGACGGCTTAAAAACGTTTGAAAAAAGCGTGCCGGAAGATGTTTCGGTTATGGGCTTTGACGATTTGAATTTGCTTAAATTTACCTCTTACAACCTTACCACAATGAAGCAGGACTTCAACCAAATGGGCGTACAGGCGTTTAAACAGATTGCCGATATGCTTGAAGGCAGGAACTCGCAGCACGTAATGCTGGGCTGCGAACTTATAGAACGCTGCACCGTAATAGAAAGAAAATAAACCTTAAAATACTTAAAGCGCGGATAAAAATCCGCGCTTTAAATTTATACTTTTTTACCTTTCGCACAGTTTTGTAAGTGTAACGGTTAACCCGTTAATGGCGTCGGCGTAAAAATCTGCGTTAACTTCCGTATTGTTTATCAGGTCGGATTGGGGAGAAAGATTGCTTTTTATATACGCCGCTTTAATGCCTGCCGAATGCGCCCCTGCAATATCGCACGTAAAATCGTTGCCTATATAAAGCGTTTGCCGTTTGTCCAAACCGAATTTTTTTAAAGCTTGGGCAAAAAACTGCGGCGAAGGCTTTTTTATTCCGTAATCGGAAGATATTGCAACGCCGTTAAAATATTTTAAAACGCGCAATTTTTTAAGTTCCGGCAAGGTAAAGCAAGATTGGGCGTTGGAAATTATATACAGCTGCGCGCCCAAACTTTTAAGTTTTTTAAGCATACCTTTAACGCCCTTATAAAGTATAAGCTTTGTGCGCGAAAGTCTGCGGAATTTATACGCAATTTTTTTAATTTTTTCCGCAGATAAATCCGAACCGCTTTTAGCGCATATTTCCGTAAATACCGAAAGCAGGTCTATTTCGCAAAATTCGCCGCCTCCGCGGCTTTTTTCCGCGCAGCGCAAATAATATTCAGCCCAAAAATCCAAGCCCGTTTTATTGTATTTTTTAAAATATTTTATAAATCTTTTTTTAAATTTTTTACTGCTTTCGTCGGTGTTTATATCTACTAACGTGCCGTAAACATCAAATACAAAATTTTTCATAATAAATTTCGGAACGGCGCGGACCTATGTCCGCGCCGCCCTTTTTTAAAGCTTTATCGCTTTACGTTTTTAAATTATGCATTTACGGGAGTAATTTCAAATGTCCAATTATTGGTATTCAAAGTTACCGTAAACGTACCTGCGGCGCTAAGCGTGTCGCTTGAACCTGCCACTCCGTATTCTTTAATTCCGAGCAATGCCGTTCCGTGAACAATCTGGAAGCAGAACACGTGCGTGCCATCTACATAGTTGGGCTTGGTTGATATCCAACTATACTGCTCCAAAACGTTTGTTGCTACCAACGTGGTTTGCAAAACGCCTGCCTGTGCGGTTTCGGTGAAAGAAGGCGTAACGCCGACTTTTATTGCGTGGTCAACTTTAGTGGTGCCGTCCATAAACGTTCCGGCAAGCCAAGCATTTACCTTTTCGTACTCAACATTTTTATTTTCTACGGTAAACTTAAACGCATAAGTACCTGCAGTAAGCTGCATATTGCCGTCGTTTTCCGCAGCGGTATAGTGGTCGCCTGTATATGCATTGTAAAGTTTTACTTCGGCGTACTCTTTTCCGTCTGCATAATCGGCTTCGGTAACCGTAAGATAACCCTGCCACCAGCCTGCTTTTTCTTCAAGCTTATGAGTATCGTCTGCAAAACTTGTAGCCCAGTTATTTACCGTGCCCCTGAAATACATATTAAGCGCGCCTTTCTTAATTTCGCAAGAAGCGGGAACTGCGGGGGCTGTTTCGGTTGCGTCTACGGGCTGGTTGAACAGAACGGTGTAAACGCCCTTGGGAACCAATATAATTTTAGCAAGGTCGTCGCCGTTTTCGCCGATGCCGCTCTTTACGTTTTCTACTTCAAGTATATCGGTAGCGTCTGCGGGTGTTGTGGGAACATAACTTGCCGTGTCGCCTTCTTCAAGGTCTCCGCCGTTATAAACATATACGCCGGCATAAAGCGTTTCGCCTTGTTCAAGCTTTTCGGCAGCTTCTTTGGAAGTATATCTTACGCCGTTAGCGTCTCTAAGCAAATCTTCGTCTTTTATGTCAAGAACGCCGGTCCATTTGGTGTCGTTCTTTTTCATAATGTAACTTTCTACGTTGCCGCTCTTACCCCAGTTGTTCATATCGCCGTAAACGTACATCTTGTAAGGGATTTTAAGTCTGGGAATGCTCTCTACAAGCCTGAACGACAAATCGTATTTTTCTTCGCCTTCTTTTGCGGGATAGGTTTTAAGTATAAATTCGTAAATGCCGTCGTGTCCTTCCGCAAGGGTAATGTTGCTGCTGCTTGTGCTTTCGCTGTGGAATACTATATCTCCGTTTTCGTTCTTTGTTGCGGTGCCGTAGTCGGCATTTTCTTCCGCATTCGTAAAGTAATACGCGTTGATTTCGTTTTCCCAAGCTTCGTCGTGAACGATTTTAAACATATCGCCCGCATAAAGCTTCATTTCAAGTTTATATACGTTTTCGTTGGTAACCGTAGTATCTTTTTTAAAAATAACGCTATCGGGTTTACCTTCAAGGTTGGGACTCCAAGCAAGAGGGAGTTCTTCGTTTTTGCTGGAGCCCGCAACGTGATACACGGTGGTATCTTCTACAAACGCGGGGCCTTCGGGTTCTTTGGGTCCGCAAGCCGCCATAAGCGAAACTGCGGTTACCGCCATTGCGCCTGACACTGTCAGTGCAACCAATTTTTTGCCTTTCATTGTTTCCTCCAAAAATTTTGTTTGTTTAAACCTTACTCGTAAAGAGCTGAAGTTTTTAATTAGGCGCTTCAAGGCAACCGCAACACGGCGGTTGCCTCAAGCTTTAATTTGTTATACGCTTATGCTTTAACTCCGAGTTTATAAACGTAACAGCTAACTGCGTCTATAGTCTGAGCGCCCGTGTTACCCGTAGATATTGCGGTTGCGCCTGCCTGTGCGCCGTTAATATATAAGTCCCAGCTGCCGTTGGGAAGCGTGTAATTTACCGCTTCTTCTTTGGCGTTGTAAATTATAAGCAATTTTTCGTTGAGTTCGCTGCTGTACATTGTAAACGCAACAAACGCGCCTTGCTTTGTTACTATGTTGCAGATAAATCCGTCGTCTCTTGTTTCTGCAACCGGAGAACGCAACGTAGGACTTGATTTACGGAATTCGATAAGTCCCTTGTAGTACTGCATCATTTTGTATTGGTCGGAACTTTCGGAAAGAAGGCTCCAATCTATGTTGTTAACGGAATCGGGCGAATTATAGCTGTTTTCGTTATAAGAGCCGTCTTCGTTCTTCTTAGCGCGGAGCATTTCTTCGCCTGCCTGCATAAACGGTATGCCGAGCGACGTTTGAACAATAGCTGCCGACAGTGCGTTGCGCTTTAAGCGAAGCGCCAAGGTATCTGCGCCCTCGCCGTATTTGTGGCATATTCTGTCCCAAAGAGTGTTGTTATCGTGCGCGGATACGTAGTTTACAATGTTGGTGGGGTTTTTAGCGAACCAACCGTTATCCGTATGCGTAGAGAACTGTTTGTTGGTATTTATGCCGCCAGTTACGCCGAACAGTACTTTTTCAAGATAATCCGCTCTTGCGCCGGTTGCAAATCCCGTATCGTTTATATCGAATACCGAACCCTTGGCGCCGTCGCGCAATACGTCGTTGAACATTGCAACGCCGTTGGTTTCGTACTCGCCGCTGTTCAATTTGCCTATATTTGCAAGCGTGCTGCCCGTGTAATTATCGGTAGTTGTGCCGCCCGTCCAGCCCTCGCCGTAAATAAGCGCCTTGGGATTGGTTGTGTGAACGGCCTTTGCAATAGCCTGCATTGTGGTTGTATCGTGCAGTCCCATAAGGTCAAAACGGAAACCGTCTAAATTGTATTCGTTCTGCCAATAAGTTACGGAATCTACAAAATATTTGCGTACCATAGAACGTTCGGAAGCCGTTTCGTTTCCGCAGCCGGAACCGTTGGAAAGCGCGCCGTTGGCATTATAACGGTAGTAGTAATAAGGAACTACCTTGTTCAAGTTTGAATCAACGGAGAAAGTGTGGTTATAAACAACGTCCATAACTACGCCTATGTCCTGGTTGTGCAAAGCCTGAACCATTTGTTTGTATTCGTTTACGCGCACTCTGCCGTCCTTGGGGTCGGAAGAATAGCTGCCTTCGGGAACGTTGTAGTTCTGAGGGTCGTAGCCCCAGTTGAAATCTTCGCAGGTTTGCTCGTCAACCGAAGCATAATCGAACGACGGAAGCAAATGCACGTAATTTACGCCCAATTCTTTAAGATAATCAACGCCAACTGCTTTACCGTTTGCGTTTTTAAGCCCCGTTTCGGTAAACGCAAGATATTTGCCCTTGTGTTTGAAGCTTTCTATTTTATTGGAGAAGTCGCGGATGTGCACTTCCCAAATCTGCGCGTCGGTATAGTTTTCAACATTGGGAACTTCAAAGGGATTGCCGTTCCAATTTTCGGGGTCGGTTTTGTCAAGGTCCAATATCATACCGCGCAAACCGTTTCTGCCGGTGGAACGCGCATAGGGGTCTACCGCTTCCTGTTCGCCCATAGACGTTGTTACAGTATATGTATAATATGTATTTTCAAGATTTTCGCTGTGGGTATATGACCAAACGCCCTTTTCTCCGCGGGTCAAAGCATAATTTTCTTTGCTTTCGCCCAAGTGTCCGCTGCCGTACAAATTAACTTTAACTGCCGTAGCGGTAGGCGCCCAAAGCTTGAATACAGTGCTGTCGGAAGTAAGCGTTACGCCCAAATCGTCGCCCGTGTAGGTATATTCGTTTTCGAATGCCTTGCTGGAAAAATAGGTCATAGGAACTATGCCTACGGGGTCGAAATTTGTAACGTTAAGCGTGTAGGATTTGCCCAAATCCAGCTCTGCCGTAGTAAGTATATTGTTGTTTATTGCAGAAACGGCAACCGTTTTGCCTTCGTTGTCTTTGATGGAAACGTCTTCAAGTTTAAGCGCGGAATTATCGCTTACGGAAACTTTAACGTGCGTGGGGTCCTGCATATCCGCCAAAGAAATAAATCTCATAATTTCAAGAGTATTGCCGCCGTCGTTACTTGTATAGTTGTTAGCGTCGCCGCCTTTAAGGTAAATTACGGTATTTTCTCCCGTAATTCTTATAGAACGGTCAAGGTCGGTTCCGTCTTTCTGCGCGCCGTCCCAGCCGCCGCCCGGAGTTACGTTTGTTCTTACAATAAAGCCTACCTTTTCAACTTCCTTGGGCACGTTTACAATAGTTTTTGCACCGTACGCGCAAGTATGCCACGTAAGGAAACGGCCCTCGAAACCTTCGTCCGCCCATAACCAAACGTCGCTGTCGTCATAGCCCTGTTCGCGGTTGTAGTAAATGGTAAGTTGGTTGCAGCCTTCCTCGGGGTCGAGGGTGTACTCTCCGCCGTCCTTTTTGGGTCCGCAAGACGCGAATACGAAAAGCGACGACAAAAGCACGCAAAGCGCAGCCCAGATTCTGTTCTTTTTCATTGCTACCTCCTGGAATAAAACTTTTTGATTTTCGGGTTGCCCCGTAATAGCCTATATAAAAATTATTGCAAATAAATAATTTTGTGCACGCCGAATCGGCGTGCACAAGGGGCGCCCCTTGTAATCTATTTATTTTCGAAAATTATTATATCACATTTTCGAAATCTGTCAAGGACTTTTTGAAGATTTTTTACAAAAAATGATAGTTATTTTAATTTTTGTCGAAAAATAATGTTTTTAAACGCTTTTTTCATTATTATAATATATAAAACAGCTCCCGACCGTCCGAAGTTTGCGAACGGTAGGGAGCTGTGCCTTTCTCTTTTGGTGGAGGGACTAAGGGAGGATCAACCTCAATGGCATTTGCCGTAAAATTTGTTGGAAAATTCATTTATCAGCTTATTTGAATGCCGCGTTAAGTCTTCCGCGTTTTCAAGCGTTCTTATGTTTCTTATTTGCTTTAAATTAAATTTAAGATTGTCTATAAGCCTAAGCGTTTCCGTATAAACCTCGTCGTCGGGTTCTATCCCAACGTAAATCGCCGCGTGCTCCAAAAGCAAATTGAAGTTGCCCATAAACGAACGCGACGCCCTGCCTTCGTAGCCTTCTTGCAAGCATATTAAAGCGGAATAATAGTCTCTTACAACGCCTTTTAAAGCCGCAACTATAAGCTGACTGTTGTAAATCCCCAAAACTTCGGTTTGCGTAGCAATATTGTTGGCTTTAACAAGCTTTTCTTCTATCTTTTTAAAATCTATTAAACCGCCTGCGGCTATCGCATACGCATATAAAGGTTTTTCATAATACATATCCTCAACGGCTTTCAAAATTTTCTCATCGAGATTATGGGCGTACAGACGGTCTAAAAACTTATCGAAATCAACGTTAAACAACTGTTGCTGCTTAACGACAAGCGCATTGCGCTTTTCTGCGCTTAAAAATCTATCCTTACCGACTGCAAAATCGAAGTCGTAGGTAATAAACGCCAAATCGCCCTTAGTTTCGTTTATTATCGTATTTCCCGTTTTATAAATTTTCATATCCTTTCCTTACCTTTTCTTTTTTAAAACAACCAACGTCTCGACGTGTTTTGTTTGGGGGAACATATCGAACGGGGTTACGCTTACTATTTCATACGCGCCGTCGCTGTTGCCCATTTTGAATAACGCGCCGTTTATATCTTCAAGCGTTCCGCATAAAAGCCCCGCATCTCGCGCAAGCGTAGACGGATTGCAGGAAATTAAAACAACTTTATCCGCCCCCGATTTTGCTATTGCCCTGACAACGCTTCGTTCCATTCCCTTGCGCGGCGGGTCGCAGATAATAATTCTTTCTTCACCCTCGGTTGCGGCAAAAATTTCATCTATTTTATCTTCTACGGCGCCGCATACGTTAAACATTTTGCCCTGCAAGCCGTTTGCGTTTTTAAGTTCGTCGGCGCACCGCGACGCTTCTTCTATAATTTCCACCCCGTACGCCGATTTGCATTTTTTTGCAAGCATTGCCGTAAGCATTCCGCCGCCGCTGTATAAATCTATTGCAACCGAATTTGCGGAAATTTCTTTTAAAACTTCGGCATAAAGTTTTAAACGCATTTCGTCGTTTACCTGTAAAAACGTATTTGCGCCCGCTTTATATAAAACGCCGCCTTCTTCCGCCTCGAAAAAGCCGTCACCGCGGCATATGCGCCACTCTTTTCCGAAAATAGCATTGCCTTCCGAAGAATTTATATTAAGTAAAAACGTAAAATCTTCAAAATTCTTTTCAAGTTCTTCAATAAGATACTGCACGTCTACGGGTTTTGCCGCAACAAGCGCAAATATAAACCTGCCCTTAATTTCGCGCACAACTATTTTTCTTAGCACTCCGCAACGGGTTTGCTCGTTATACCCCCGTATATGCTTTACTTTTGCATATTTTTCCACGGCTGCAATAACGTTTTTAACCCACTTAGACTGGATTAAACAATCGCTTATAGGCACAATTCTGTGGCTGTGCCGCCCGTAAAAACCAGCAATCGTATATTCACCTATAACTCCTATAGGAAGCGCAAGTTTGTTGCGGTATCTAAAAGCGTTTGCGCAAGGCACGCAAGGTTGTACGTCTGCGGCAATTCCGCCTATTTTAAACAGCGTGTTTTTAACCAGCGACGTTTTAAAGTTAAGCTGAGCCGCATATTCCATATGCTGCAAATCGCAGCCGCCGCATTTGCCGAATACTTTACAAGGCGGATTGGTGCGGCAATATGCCGCGTTTAACACTTTTTCAAGCTTGCCGTAAGCTATGGAATCTTTTACCTTTAAAGCTTTAAACCGCACTTTTTCGCCGGTTATGCAAAAAGGCACAAACACCGTTGCGCCCTCAGTATTTATTATTCCTTCGCCTTCGGTGCCAAGCGCCGAAACTTCGCCTTGATATACGCCGTTCTTTTCCATAGTTATTTTTTTATTCTGTAAACTAATCCGTTCATTAAAATCTGACATCTGAAAATAAGATAGTCGTAAATAAAAAACACCGCCGAACCTGCCGTAAACACAGTAACGTACAGCCGCCAGCCCGTTATTATTTCTTCAAGCCGTTCGGGCAGCGACGCGCCGCCCAATACGTAAATTAAAAAATATCCGGCTATAAGGGTGCAGTCAAACCAAACTGCTTTAACCGCAAGCGCAAGCCATCTGTTTATTTTAAAACGTACTTGCAACGCGTTTATAAGCGGATGCAACCCGAAAAACATTATAAACGGAACCAAGTCCCAAAATTTTGCCGCAACTCCCATAATAAGCGTCAGAATACACGTTCCGCAATACGCTAAAAAACCGCCCTTGAAAAATTGTTTGGTAAGCGGCACCATCATACTGAGTATCCCAACGAAATACCCCGTAGCCGTAAGCCAGCCGCTGAGTATTCCAAGCGCAAGAAACGCAACTGCAACCGCGCAAGATATGCCTGAAAGCGCTATTTCGAAAGAGTTAAAGCGTTTGCCGTTCTTCATTATGGCACTTTAACGGCAGCAGCCGTCGCACAGGCAGCTTATGCACATATAGGTATAGCAGCAATCAAGGCATTGGGCGCAGAAATTGCCGCCCATCTGGTCGTCCGCCGCGCCGTTCATAGTTTGCCCCTGATAAGCGCTTTGATTGCCTTGCTGTGCGCCTGCGGCGCCTGCAGAGTTTTTATCGTAGTTTATTTTTTCGTTAAGCTTTCTGTACGCTTCCTGATATTTTGTATTATCCGGTTCCAACTGAATTGCTATTTCAAGCTGTTTTTTGCTTTCGTTCATCCAGCTTTTGCGGTAAAACAGCACGCTCTGCAAATAGTGCCACTGACCGCCGCGCTCGTTAAAGCCGTCCAGCAAATGCTGAGCTTCTGACAAATTTCCTTCTTTTATAAGGGCTTCAACGCGCGCAAAATAATCGCCCGCGCCGTATTCCGACGAAGATTCTTTAAATTCTTTTTCAAGCTCCGCGTACGCCGTATCTATTTTTGTAAGCATTTTAGCCGCGTTGTTGCCTGCTTCTCCGTCCATAAATCTTTCTTCTAAGTATTTGGTGCGCAGAGTTTCGTACGCGCTTTTAACGTCTTCTTCGGTAGCGCCCTCTGACAGCCCCAATATTTCGAGATTATATTTGTTCATTTTTCTCCTCCATTCGGCAATCGCCTTCTTTTTTGCACTTACCGCAATCTTTTCTGTTGAAAACAGAGCGGGTTTTCAGCGGAATTCCTCTTAAAATTATATTATCCGTTAAATCGTGATTAAAATGAAATTTTATGTTTTTAAGGCTTTGGCGCATTTCCGCAAAAAGCATATCGAATACAAAAGTTATTTCAGCTTTGCCGCACTCTTTCATAAGGTCGGCGGCAGGCTGTTTGTAAACGTTGTAAAAAACGTTATACCTGCCTTTTTTAACGTCTTTGTCGTAATCATCCAACGCGTCTATTAAATAAACCCACTTGCCCAGCGAATAAAAAAGCCGTTCGCTGTCTTCGGTGGAGTATTCTTTTAAAAGATATACCGAAATATCGCGCATCATAACTGCCGTAGGTTCCGCCGCCATATCTATTATTGCGCATCCCGATTTTTCAAGCTCGGACTGCCGTGAAATTTGATTTGCAATTATCTCTGCAAGCTGCGGATGCCGCTTTAACGCGCGTTTAAAGCCGTTTTTATAAAAATGTCTGAACGCGCCGCGCGCCTCGCCGTCCGCCTTGTCGTCGCAAAGCTTAAAATATGCAAGCGCGGTATTTACGCAGCCGAGCGCCAACGTTGTATCGTCAACCGCGGCAACGGGCCGTCTTTTAATAAAGTGCGCAATACAGCGTTCTTTTTTTATTTTTACGTCTTCGCCGCGCATATTATGAATAAGCGCCGAAGTAAACGCCATATCGTAAGTAAGCGCCGTACGCGACCATTGACCGCAGCCCGCGCCTATACTTTTGCAAAGTCCGCAATAAAGCGCTTTATACAGCACTTCGTCCTTTTTAAAAAGATACGGCGCGTCGGGTGAAACGTAACCGAACATATATTACCTTATAATAATTATTTTTTAGAATTTAACGCGGCATTTGTCGGTTAAATTTGATAAAAACCTATTTTTTTATAAACTTTGTTCAAAGTGCGCAGCGCGGTCTTTGACGCCCTTTCCGCGCCCGATACCAAAACTTTGTTTAAATAATCTTTATCCGCAAGCAATTTCGCCTGTTCCGCCTGCAACGGCGCAAGCTTATCGGCAACTGCTTCGCCTACCGCAGTTTTAAAATCTCCGTAACCTTTGCCGGCAAATTCCGATTGCGCCTGCTCTACGGTTTTACCCGTAAATACCGAATAAACGGAAAGCAGATTGCTTACGCCGGGCTTGTTAACGGGGTCGTAAATTATTTCCGAGCCGCTGTCTGTAACCGCGCGTTTGAATTTGCGGATAACAGTATCCCTATCGTCGGACATAAATACCGAACCGTTGGGATTTTCCGCCGATTTTGACATTTTTTTATCGGGATAAAGCAAATCGTTTATTTTTGCGCCCACTTTCATATACAGCCCCTCGGGTACGGTAAACGTAGGCGAATAAATATTATTAAAGCGGTTTGCAATATCGCGCGTTATTTCCAAGTGCTGCCTTTGGTCCAACCCCACGGGAACTACGTCGGACTGATATAAAAGTATATCCGCAGCCATTAAAACGGGGTAATCCATAAGCCCCATATTTATATTGTCGGCGTTGCGGGCGCATTTATCCTTATACTGCGTCATACGCTCCATTTCGCCTACGTAGGTAAAAGTATTTAAAACCCAGCTAAGCTCTGCGTGCTGGGGCACGTGCGACTGCAAATATAAAACGCACTTTTCGGGATTCACTCCGCAGGCGATATACAGCGCCAAAAGCGAAAGAGTTTTATTGCGCAGTTCGGCAGGGTTCTGCCTTACGGTTATGGCGTGCATATTGGCAATAGCAAAATAACAGTTATAGTCGTTTTGCAGATTTACCCAATTTTTTATTGCGCCTATATAATTGCCTATTGTTAAGTTGTTTGTAGGCTGCACCGCCGAGTACAGCGTTTTTTGTCCGTCTTTCATATTTTTACCTATATTCGGCCTAATTAATCATCGTTTAAAGCGGCAATACCGCCACAGCTTAATGATAACATATACAATATAAAATTGCAAAGTTTTTTTACGGAATTATGTCGTAATCACAAAACATTCACTCCCTAAACATAAAATACGCCGCAGCGCATTACGCGCCTGCGGCAAGTGTTTTTTTAAATTAAAACGTTTAACATACGCCCGAGTTTTTAAAAATCAAATAACAAGCAGCAAAATACTTGCAAATTGCAGCGCCGTGCCCGCCAAATCGAACAAATGCCAAACCGAATGAAAATAGCGGACTTTTTTGCCGAATGCGTAAAACACTATTCCGGCAGTATAAACAATTCCTCCCGCCAAAAGAAGCCACAAAGCCGCAGGCGAAATCATTTTGAACAGTTTGCCGAACCCAAGCACCGCAAGCCAGCCCATAATAAAATAAAGCGCCATTGAAATTCTTTTTATAATTTTGTTATTCATTGCTATCGAATTCATAACAATTCCCGCCGCCGCACACACCCATTCCACGGTCAAAGTAAAAATACCCAGCGCCGTGCCGCCCATTGCAATAAGACAATACGGCGTATATGTGCCGGCTATTAAAAGAAATATAGTACAGTGGTCGAAAATACGGAACACGCCCTTAGCCTTGCCGTTAGGTAAAAAGTGATATAGCGCACTCATTGTATATAAAATTATTATGCTAAGCCCAAACACTGCAGAAGCGGTAATTTTTACCGCCGACGGGTATGCAAATATGCAAAGCGTAATCAACACGGCAAGCCCCAAAGCGCCGCCTACGATATGCGATACCGCATTGAAAATTTCTTCCCCTTTGGTATAAAAAGAATAAAAGCCTTTTTTAGAAGTGCCTGCAATTCCGTTATTTTTATTTATTATTAAATCTGCCACAGCGCCGTCTCCCACATAAAAAATATAATTGTATTTTAATTATTGCCAAATACGGCGCTTAAAGTAAACCTATTGTTTTATTTTTTATTTCTACGGATTTTTTATAAGCTTCTACCGTTAAAAATTAAACTCTACTTATAATAAAACCCTCTCTACCGCCGGTAGAGAGGGCATATGCAACGTTATTTATTTAAAAAAGCGAGAACTTCGTCAAACAGCTTTTTCTTATCGCATACGGTTGTAAATCTGGGTGTTTTGTCCCTTAGCTCTTTCAAACATTTAGGCACCGCCATTGCAGTTGCCGCGTGCAAACGCTTTATGCCCTTAAAACTGTCTTTAACGTCGTTGCCCGTAACGGCGTAAAGCACGTCCTGCGGAAATTTGTAGGGATTTGCGGTAGAAACAATAATCATTTCGGTTTGGTCTTTTTTGTGTTTTTCAAACCAATCCACCGCAACCTTCATAGCGCAGCCCGTATGCGTATCCATTACGTAGCCCGTATCCACAAATACGTCGTACATAGCTTCTACGCACTCGTCCTCGTCGGCGCATCCGCCGTCGAAAACTTCGTTTATCTTCTGCAATTCTTCTTCGGTTATTTCATACTTGCCCGTCTTTTTAAGTTCTTCCATACGCTTTGACGTAAGTTTTGAATTCCTGCCGGAAATTTCAAATATAAGCCTTTCCAAATTGGAAGACACCAAAATATCCATAGACGGCGAAGTGGTTTTATAAAATTCGCGCACGGTATCGTAAACGCCCGTAGCCAAAAAATCGCTTAAAATTCTGTTCTCGTTAGAAGCGCAGTGCAGTCTGCGTACAGGCAGCCCCATTTGCTTTGCGTAATATGCCGCAAGAATATTGCCGAAGTTGCCTGTGGGAACGGTAAAATCTATTTCTTCGCCCATTTCTATCTGCCCTGCCGAAACCAAATCCAGATAAGCGGAAAAATAATAGGCAATCTGCGGAGCAAGCCTGCCGAAGTTTATTGAATTTGCCGAAGAAAGCCTAACGTTTTTCTGTTTAAGCAGCTCGGCATATTCCGAGTTTGAAAATATTTCTTTTACCGCGGTCTGACAGTCGTCGAAATTGCCTTTTACTCCCACCACGTTAACGTTTTTACCTTCCTGCGTTCCCATTTGCAGTTTCTGCATTTTCGAAACGCCTTCCGAAGGATAAAATACCATAATCTTTACGCCGTCCGCGTCTTTAAATCCTTCTAACGCGGCTTTTCCCGTATCGCCGGAAGTTGCAACCAAAATAAGAATTTGCTCTTTAATGCCGCACAAATCGCAGCCTTTACGCAACAGATAAGGCAAAATTGTAAGCGCCATATCTTTAAACGCGCAAGTCGGTCCGTGCCAAAGTTCGAGTATGTACACGCCGTCGTCAAGTTTTACAAGCGGCGCGGGGTCTTGCACGCCGAATTTTGCATAGGCGGATTCACACGCAGCAGAAAGCTCCGCCGCATCGTAATCGGTAAAAAATTTGCAAAGCACTTTCGCCGCGCGTTCCGCATAACTTGCTTCAAGCATTTCCGACATTTCTTTATCGGAAATTTTGGGAAACTTTTCAGGCACGTAAAGCCCTCCGTTTTCGGAAAGCCCGTTAACAACGGCTTGCGCGCCGCTTACTTTTTCTCCCCCTCTCGTGCTTACAAAATTCATAATATCTCCTTAGATTCCGCGCTTTAATTTAAAAAATAGGCGGCAGTTAAAACGTGCCGCCTGTAAGTTCTTAAAATTTCCGAATACCGCTTAAATTCAAGCGATACGGTTAAAGATACTTTTTAACGAAATCGGGAAGTTCCTTTTCTTCCGCGCTGCACGTTACCGTAATAGTAATTTTGTTTTCGTTGGAAATTTTATCCAACATATAGAATATACCTGCCAAATCGGAAAGAGCTTTGCCCGTAATGCGAGCAATTCCGTCTATGTAAATATATTCGTGGTCGCTGTTGCAAGCCGCAACGCCTTTAACAAAGCCGCAAAGCGCGTCCTCGCCCGTTACGTTCCAATCGGTTACGTCGATAAAGCGGATATTGCGGGAAACGTCGTACATACAACGCTTATTATCGGTTATAAAAACGCTTAAACCCTTAGCGTCCGACGATGCGTCGTTAGCTGCGGATATAAGCTGTTTCGTTTTGCCTGTGCCCTTAGGTCCGTATATAATTTTAATCATTGATTGTTCCTCCTGCTAAGTATTATACTTGCTGTTTGTTTTATTTTATCAATAAAACAGAGGAATTTCAATAGATTTTTTAAAATTTATATAAATTTATGCTGTATTTTTACTCGCACTCGCGCGCGAATTCGGCAATACGTTCCAATCCCTCCAGCATATCCGCCGTAGACAGCGCGTAAGAAAGTCTTACCGCGTCGTCGTCGCCGAAACACACACCCGGCGTAGCCGCAACCTTTTTATACGTTAACAGCAACTCGGCTATATCCATACTGCCGTGAATTTTATGCCCCTTGTATTTTTTGCCGTAAAGATTATCGCAAAGCAGCATAACGTAAAACGCGCCGTCGGGTTTTACGTAATCCAGCCCCAATTCCTTCATTCCGTCAAGCTTTTCAAGCATTTTTTCGCGGCGGCTGCCAAACGCTTTAAGCATTTGATTCATAGCCTCGTCGCCGCCTTCAAGCGCCGCAATAGTAGCGTATTGCGTCATTGTATTTACGTTTGAAGTGGAATGGCTTTGAAAAGACGCAATAGCGTCGGCTACGTTCTGCGGACACGCAAGATAACCCAAACGCCAGCCCGTCATTGCATAAGACTTGGAAACGCCGTTTATAAGTATTGTAAGCTCTTTCATTTCCGGCGAACATTCGGCTATGGAAAAATGCGTTTCTCCGCCGTAAATAAGTTTTTCGTAAATTTCGTCCGCAAGCACAACAATGTTATGTTCAACGCAAACTTCCGCAATACGGCGAATTTCCTCCTCGGTATAAACCGCGCCCGTAGGATTGCAGGGGCTGTTGAAAATAAGCATTTTGGTATGCGGCGTAATCATATTTTCAATTTGCGCCGCCGTTACCTTATACCCGTGGCGCGCCGTTGCCATAACGTACACGGGCACTCCGCCGCAGCTTTTTACAACTTCGGGATATGTAAGCCAATAGGGCTTGGGAATAAGCACTTCGTCGCCGGGTTCTATTGTAGCGAAAATCGCATTGAAAATAGAGTGCTTTGCGCCGTTTGAAACTATGATTTGCGAAGGATTGTATTCTAAGTTATTATCTTTTTTAAGTTTTTTTACTATGGCTTTTTTAAGAGCGGGCAAACCGGACGCGGCTACGTATTTTGTATATCCCTTATCCAAAGCGTCCTTGGCTGCCGCGCAAATATGTTCTGGCGTTTTAAAATCAGGCTCGCCTACGCCGAAGTTTATAACCTTTTCTCCCGCCGCTTTAAGCTCGTTGGCTTTTGCGGAAATTGCAAGCGTCATAGACGGCGCAATAGCTTTGATTTTTTCGGAAACGCGTATCATAATTATTAACTCCTAAACTTAAATAAAAACGGTATTTATAATAATTGCCGCAATTTATTACACATTTATATCGATTATACAAAAAACAACGGTATTTTGCAACGATTGAAAAAATTTTTATATAATTGCCGCATTTTGTTAACACGTAAGTTTTAATGTAAATTGCTAAACGGTTATTTACGTTTACAGTCCGTATTGCCCGCGGTTTTGTTATAACCTTCAGAACGTGCGTTGTAAAAAGCTATAGTGTGCCGCTCCAACTCGTTCAAAGTTTTAAAACCGCTTTTTTTAAGCGCCATAATGCTTACCGTAAATTCGTCGCCGTACTTGTAATCGGCGTAAACGTCCCCGTTGCCTTTACCCGTAAAGTGCATATTTACTCTGTTTAAAACGTCGTGTCCCTGCCCTACGTAATATTTGTTTTTTGTTGCGTTGTATAAAACGTACACGCCTTTAAAGCCGCAGGTTTTGCTGTATTGCGGGTTGCCCCTGCCGCCGAAGCTTTTATTTCTAAGCGCAAAAAATTCTTCAGGAGTAAGCTTAACAGAGCCGTTGGAAAGCTTGACGATTTTTTGTTTTATTTTGCGTTTTTCGCGTTTGATTCTGCGTTTTTTCCGTGTTTTAAACAGCCAAATTAAATATGCCGTAAACGCCGAAGCGAATATAACCGCTACAATTATCAGTGCTATATCGGTCATAGTTACCCTTTTTGTTACCGTCTTTAAGCATTATATAATAAACCGTTTAAGTTTGCAAGCGTTTAAAAGCTTTACGGCGGCGCGGACAGTGTGTCCGCGCCGCCGTATATATAATTTTAAAGCAAAGTTTTTATTTTTCGGAATTTTTGCAATGCGGACAGCCTGTTCCGCACTCTCCGCAGCAATCGCAGCCGGAACAACCGCCCTTGCGTTTTATTTTACGGTAAACCGCAACCCCCGCCGCAGCAACAAATCCCACGGAAACAAAAACCAAAATTACTATATCCAAAGCATTCATTTTATTTACCGCCCTTTTTCCTTTTAAAAATTTTTAAAATATCGTATTTGCCCGTATTCCGCAAAATTACGGGAACCGCAACCCCCGCAGCCGCGGCAATCCATATAAACAGAGTCCACCACCAGCTGCCTACGGTATATACCGCCGCGCCTATTGTAAAGCTTGCCGCAACCCAAAATAAAAGCGTATATTTGAATTTGCCTTTTTGAAGTTCCGCTTTTGCGGTAGCACACGCGGCAAAACAAGGTATAGTGGTCATATTAAACGCTATAAACGCAAGCAATGCGGCTATAAATTGTCCGCGCGCTATTCCCGTATCGGCGGAAATAACGTTTATAAGCCCCGCGAGTTCCTCTACTCCCTCCTCGGTGCCTTCGCCCGCGTAAGCGCCTATGCAAAGCGCAAGTGTAGTAAAAGTTGCAATTACGTTTTCTTTGGCAACAAGACCCGTAATCGCCGCCACTGCAAACACCCATCCGAACTGTCCCAACTGAACGCCGAAACCTAGCGGCGTAAACAACGGCTGTATAAACATACCTATCGACGCCAAAATAGATTGGTTCATTTGTTCGTCGGGCAAAAACTTCCAATTAAAGTTTAAATGAGAAAACAGCCATATTATTACCGTGGAAGCAAAAATTATTGTAAACGCCTTTTTTACAAAGTGCTTTGCTTTGTCCCACAAGTGCAGAAAAAGATTTTTAGCCGAAGGCATTCTGTATGCCGGAAGTTCCATTATAAACGGAGGCGTTTCTCCTTTTAACGTAGTGCCGCGCATTAAAAGCACGCAAACAACCGCCGCGCATACGCCCAAAACATACATTCCGTAAGTTATCACGTCGGCGTTGCCCACGCCGAACGCGGCTACTATTCCTCCGGCAACCGCAGTTAAAATGGGAAGTTTTGCTCCGCAAGAGAAAAACGGAATTACTCTTATGGTTGCCGTGCGTTCTTTTTCATCTGACAGCGTACGGGTATTTACCGTAGCAGGAACCGAACAGCCGAATCCCATAATCATAGGCATAAAAGCCCTTCCGGAAAGTCCGAATCTGCGGAAAATTCTGTCTAAAACGAAAGCGATACGCGCCATATAGCCGGAATCTTCCAAAATCGAAAAAAACAAAAACAGCGTTAAAATCTGCGGTAAAAAGCCCATAACGGCAAAAATACCGCCCAAAATCCCGTCGCCGACAAGCCCCGTTGCCCACTCCGCCGCACCGCCGTTTTCCATAAGCGTAAGCACGCCGTCGGAAATACGGTCAAGAACAAGATTTAACAGATTAGTGAATATTACGCCGGGAGAAAACACCGCGCCGTCGTAAAATACGGCAAGTATTTCAACGCCGAAATTGTTTGCTCCTTCGTCAGTTGCAAGTCCGAGTTCCTGTAACGTAGGCATCCAAGCATGATTTTCCGTAAAGCCGTTTAAAAAAAACAAATTTTCGGAAAACGTTAAATGAAATATAAAAAACATTACCGCAAGGAATATGGGTATTGCCCAAACTCTGTGGGTCAGAATTCTGTCTATTTTATCGGATTTTGTAAGCGTGCGGCTATCCGACTTTATTTTTGCCGCAGCAAGTTTTTCGGTTATGTATTTATAACGCTCGTCGGCAATAGCCGCTTCCGCGTCGCAATCAAGCGACAGTTCGTCGTATATCGCCTTTGCACCGCTGTTTTCAAGCTCCAATTCGTCGCCCTCCAACAGCTTAACGGCGTGAAAAAGCGGCGATGATACGCCTGCCTTTTTGTAAAAAGAGCGCGCAGAGTCAAGTTCGGCTTTAAAAACGCCGCCCAAAACGGTTGACCCGTTCCGTTTTTCCGCAAGCGCAGCCGCGCGTTTCATCAGCTCTTTTATCCCATTCCCTTTCAATGCGGAAATTGCAACTACGGGAACGCCGAGCGCCGCTTCAAGCGCTTTAACGTTTATGACAGCGCCTGATTTTTCCACCTCGTCCATCATATTCAGCGCAACTATTATAGGCAAATCCGTTTCCAAAAGCTGAGTCGTCAAATAGAGATTGCGCTCCAAATTGGTTGCGTCCACTATATTAATTATGCCGTCAACCTGTTCGTTTAACACGAAATTGCGCGAAATCACTTCCTCAGGCGTGTACGGCGAAAGCGAATAAATTCCCGGCAAATCCACTATTTTAAAATAGTTGCCGCCGTCTTTATATACGCCCTCCCTTTTATCTACAGTTACCCCCGGCCAATTTCCTACGTGTGCGGAAGAACCCGTAAGCGCATTGAACAACGTTGTTTTACCGCAGTTGGGATTGCCTGCAAGCGCAAATAATTTCATAATTCCACCTCAACACACGCGGCTTCCGACTTTCTTAACGTTAAAAAATAACCCCTAAGCGTAATTTCGATAGGGTCGCCGAGCGGCGCGCGCTTTTTCATAGCTATCTCCGCACCCGGCGTTACGCCCATATCGAACAGTCTTCTCCTAACCATGCCGGCGCCGGCAACCGATTTGATTACGCCGCTTTCGCCTACCGATAATTCATTTAAATTTTTTATCATAAATTCTCCTTTAATAAATTAACCTTGGTTAAATTTTTAAACTTAAAATTTAGCGGCTCACGCCACTATAATTTTAATTGCTATAGCTTTGTCAAGGCAAAGTCTGCTTTGCTTTACCGCGACTATTACTCCGCACGCGCTTGTTTGCAACAGAGTGATTTTACTGCCGACCGTTATTCCCAATTCTATAAGATGTTTTTTTATTTTTTCGTCGGCGCCTATTTTACGTACTTCCAATTCATCCCCTGCAGAGGCAAAAGTTATAGGCATATCATCCTCCACGCCGCAAAAACTTAACCGCGGCTTATTTTTCATTGAATATAATATGCGCCAAAATTTAATTTGTCAACAAAAAATTAACCTAAGTTAATATTTTTTTTATAAATTTATAAGCCGCGGCGCATACTCTCCGCGGCTTGTCTTAAGCGTAAAAATTATAAGGAATTTTAAACCAATCCATAGCCTCGTGCTTTATATATCGGTTATCTCCCTTGGATTTTTTGGTATTAAACTTATAAATCAAACGCGACATTGTAGCTTCGTTTACGCCTATTATTTCATAGTCGCATTTATTATCAGGCAATCTTGCAAAATAATAATAATTTTGCAAATCTCTGAATATCAAATACGTCAATCCGTCTTTTTTTATATTGTTTAAATCAGGCGCGCCGCCGCACAAATCTTTGGTATTTATTTTAATATCGGTACCCTCTTTATATAAAATTTTTCTGTTAGGAAAAAACAAATCCTGCAAAATAAATTTGGTCCCTGTTCTTTTAATATCCACATATTCAACCTTAGATATTTCGCCGAAGTAAACGCCGCATAAATAGCAAGCGTTTCTTTCTATATCCGCTAAATAATAATTACCTTTCTTTTTAAGTTTAATATCCGGTTTCTTATGCGCCGTTTCGGAAAATCTTTTTTGCTTATTTGAAATTTCAAAAGAAAATTTTAAACTTGCAAACGTTGTAACGCCCAAAGCCGCCGCAGAAAATACCCCCATGGTTACTTCGTAGTAATTATCCGTACTTTGCTCAACTACGAACGCGTGCAAAAAAGCGTTTTCAATAACCAAAAAAAGCGGTGATAGCAATATTGATAAACAGTGCATTCTGCTGTCTTCTACCGCCCTATGCGATAATAAACTGTAAACCGATAATCCGCCGTAAGCTGTTACGGTTAAAAATATTAAGGCTATGTTGAAAGTTCTGTATAAGCCCGGGGCTTGAACTTTATTCTTATATACTTCTACAAAGCCATGACCGTCCAGAATTGCGTACACTATTACCGAAAATACGCAAAACACAACGTATGCTATAACCCACAAACAAAACCGCGAACATTTTCTGTTTAACTTCATATTTTCTCTCCCGTAAAAAAATTATAAAATTAATAAACATTTTTAAAAAAGTTTAATATAATTCTTTTTAATTTGGTTTGCTTTTAATATAGGCTTACCGAAAACCTGCATATTGGTTGTAAACGCCGCTATTTGCTTTAACGCTTATTTTAGCAATAAGATTCGGGTTTGTCAATATTCCATAGAATATGGGCAAGATTTGCACTTGAAGAATAAACCGGGCGTTTGCCATGTATATTTACGGTTTTACTTTGACTCGGTTTTGCTATTAAAGCTTTAATTTTTAACTGAATTTGCACTATGCATAAAAAAATGCCCTCTGTTGAAACGGAGGGCATTTAACAAATAAAACGGGGCGGATAGTTTGCGCCGACTCGCTTTATTTAAATTATTTACAATGGCTACTATGTATTGCGCTCATACGCTTTTAAACTCCGCTGTAAGAAGAAAAACCACCGTCAATGGGAATACAAACGCCCGTTACAAACCCTGCCGCCTCGCTGCTTATAAGGTATAGGGTCGTACCTACCAAATCGTCAACTGCGCCAAATCTACCCATAGGCGTTGCAGCAAGAATTTTTCCCGTTCTTGCCGTAGGCGTCCCGTCGCTGTTCCACAAAAGTTTCTCGTTTTGTTTTGTCGAAAAAAAGCCCGGCGCTATTGCGTTTACGCGGATACCTATGTGCGAAAAATGCACAGCAAGCCACTGCGTAAAATTTGTTATTGCAGCTTTCGCGCCCGAATATGCAGGTATCTTTGTAAGCGGCGTATATGCGTTCATGGACGAAATATTCAAGATATTACAGTCCTTTCTCCCTACCATATCTTTTGAAAATACCTGCGTAGGCAACAACGTACCGATAAAGTTAAGATTAAACACAAATTCCACGCCCGACTGCTCTAAATCAAAGAAAGTTTTAATTCCCTTAACCTCGTCGCCAAGCTCGGCATATTCGTTATCGGTTGTTGCCTTGGGGTTGTTGCCGCCTGCGCCGTTTATTAAAATATCACACTTTCCGAAAGCCTTCAAAACTTCTTCGCGGCATTTTTCAAGACTGTCTTTTATCAGAACGTTCGCCTCAAACCCTTTCGCCGCATAGCCCTCGGCGGTTAATTTATCTGCAAATTCCCGCGCTTTTTCTACTTCTCTGTCCAATATTGCCACTTTGGCACCGCACTGCGCGATTGCTTTTGCAAGATGCGAACATATTACGCCCGCCGCTCCTGTTATGACGACTACTTTATCTTTTAAATCAACTGTAAAAGGTAATTTCATATTTGCAACTCCTTAAATTATTTTTTTAAATCCTTATTTACCGCTTCGAACAATCCGCATAAATAGGTCGCTCCCATAGCTCTGTCAAAAAGCCCGTAACCGGGTTTGGCGTCCTCTCCCCAAACGTTCCTGCCGTGATCGGGGCGCAGATATCCGTTAAAACCGTTCTTTTCCAACGCCTTAACTATCTCGTAAATATCCACGTTTCCGCAGTCTGTCATATGTCCGTTTTCATAAAAGTCCGTTTCGGACGTGTACTTCAACTGACGGAGATGCGCAAAATATATTCTGTCGGCATACTTCGCCGCCATTTTAGGCAAATCGTTGAATCTCCCCGCACCCAAAGAACCCGTGCAGAAAGTTATGCCGTTATGCTTGTTTGGAACGGCTTTGAACAGCCTGTCGTAATCTTCTTGACGTCCTACTATTCTCGGCAAACCGAATATATCCCAAGGCGGATCGTCGGGATGAACGGCAAGGTTTACGTCCGCCTCGTCGCACGCCGGCATTACGGCATTTAAAAAGTAAACAAAGTTTTCAAACAACTTTTCGTGAGTCATACCCTCGTACTCTTTTAAAAGCCCGTTCAATTCTTCCGAAGTATAGCTTTCGTCCCAACCCGGCAAACGCAAATTGTGTTTGTCAAGTTTAACAAAGTCCGCTTCGCTGTACGAAAGCGAAGTTGCCCCGTCATTATGCTTGAAATAAAGATTAGTACGGAACCAATCGAATACGGGCATAAAGTTATAACAAATACACTTAACCCCTGCTTTGCCGCAGTTGATAATGTTTTGTTTATAATTCTCTATAAATTTATCGCGCGTCGTCTTGCCGAGTTTGATATCCTCGTGAACGGGAACGGACTCAATAACTTCCATTTCCAGCCCTGCGGCATTGCAAAGCTTTTTAAGACGAAGCAGCTTGTCCACCCCCCAAACGGCACCTACGGGTTCGTCGTAAACGGCGGTTACAACGCCCGTCATTCCTTGAATTTGCTTTATATAGATTAACGGAATGCAATCTTTTTCGCCGTACCACCTAAACGTCATTTTCATATATACAACCTCTTATAATAAGTATGTTTTGCTTTTATACGCTATTTTCGGGCAAAAATATTTTTGCCTTATAAAAAAATTAAATTTAAGATAGATTATCTAAAAATTCTTTTTTCAAATCTACGGGATCTCCGTTTATAATTTTTTCAAGCGTTAAGTTAATATTTTTCCAGCTTTCAACTTCGTGATTTACCAAAATAGGATAAAAGTTTACGTTGTTTTGTTCCGCCGCCTGCAAATCGCCGAAAGCGTCGCCTACCATAACGATTTTTTGTGGTTTGTATCCTTTATTAATAAGTTCCGAGATACAGTGTGCCTTACCGCCGTCTTGCTGTGTAGTAATACAGTCGCACAATTCCAACAGTCCGCAACGCTCCCATTCTTCTTTGACCGCTACGAAATTGGCAGAGGATACTATTGCAATATCGAATTTTTCTCTTGCCTCCTTCAAAGCTTCACGCACGCCGTCGAAAGCTTTTTTTTCTCTGTCTGGCAACGACTTTATGGCAACATTGGTAACTTGCGACCACAAAAGCGCTTTTTTAAACGTTTCGCCTCCGCTTTCGTCTATCTGTTTTTTTAAAGACGCTTCCGAAAGCTCTCTCGCTTCATCCGTCCACTTTTTAAAAGTTTTACATTCGTCGTCTTTCGGATATAATTCACACAGTATTTGCGCCAATCCTTTAAAGCGGTTTACGCCTCTCGAAAACTGGTAAAGATTAATCTCGTTCCATCTATCAAGCACATTTTGAGTGTTTTTCGTAATTTTGAAAACTTTTACAAACGACGGGCCGAAACACTTATTATGTTTTGCCGTCATCGTATCCATTGCGCAGCCGTCGCTGTCAACGCATAGTAAATAGTTCTTATTTTTTTTAAATTCATTTAACCATACAGCCATTTCATTTGTTTCCCTTATAATTTACGGGCAGCTTCCCCCAACGCTTTTTCAAATAAAAAGCAGAGTGCTTGGGATTGCGTTCCCTTGTGAATACACCCTTTTTGTTGCCGTCTACCCTAAGCGTTCCTTCCGTAGTTTGGAAGTCCGCAAAGTTCCAAATCTGTTCGCCCATAATACAGGAGTGCTTATCAAAAATCTTATGGTAGCCTTCAAGGTATTCTTCCTGATAATTCTCCGTCCACTGAATTGCAGGTAATCTTGTAAGCCCCTGCAAGGTATCGGTGCCGTACTCGGTAAACATAACAGGCTTGCCCGTTGCATCCCATTTTTCAAGTTCTTCGTCAAGCCTTGCAAAAGCGTCCTCAAGTTCGTATCCTCCCATAAGATACCACCCGTAATAGCGGTTTAGCATTACAAAATCGGTAAGATGCGTACAACGGCATTTATCTGGCTGCGAGGCTATGATATGCGCAAAGCTTCTGGGGCGCTTTTGAACGTCCAACTCGTAACACTTTTCGAACAATGCTTTAAAATATGGAACCGCCTTTTCCGAACCTACCGTATCCGGCTCGTTTAATAGCGACCAAGCTATCACGGAAGCATAATTTTTATCTCTCTGCACACATTCTTCTAGAGTGTTCAAATGATTTTTAAGCGTTACGGTTTGAACTATTTCCTCCTCGAAATAGGGCTTTATTTTAGCCGCCGTCGCCGCGTCCACAGCGTTTCTTGTAGAGATGAGCATACCCACCGCAGGCAGCTCGTCTATTATTAAAAATCCTTCTCTGTCGGCAAGCTGATAAATCTCCTCGCTATAAGGATAATGGCTGGTGCGGAATGAGTTTGCACCTATCCACTTCATAAGCTCGAAATCACGCTTTATGAACGGAAGATTATATCCCCTACCGCAAACCGCGCTGTCCTCGTGTTTGCCGAAGCCCTTAAAATATACCGGATTTCCGTTAATTAATATGCGGTTGCCATCTATGCACACGGTGCGAACGCCGACTTCCAAAAAATATTTATCTAAAACTTTACCGCCGTTCCAAAGAGTAAATTCAAACGTATAAAGATACGCGTTAAGCGGCTGCCATAGGCGAGCGTTCTTAATTTCCAACGCTCCGTTTTTGCCGCAGGTACAGGCAACCTTTTTGCGCTTTTCGTCATAGACCTCAACTTTAAGCTCGCCGTTGCCCACCGTTTCTACAGAATAGTCTGAATAAGCCGTTTTGCCCTCTATGCGGTGGTTTAATGTTATGTCTATTATAGAATTTTTGGGCGTTATAACAAGTTTTACGGGGCGGATAAGCCCAGAATAGTTAAAGAAATCAAAATAAGGCGTGGTAAACTTTCTGCCGTTTTTCAAAACTTTGTACTCGCCGCAGGGAAGCGTCGTATGCGAAAGCTCGTTATTAAGTTTAACCACTATGCGGTTAGGCGCGTCAAAATTCAACAGTTTTCCAACATTTACGGTAAACGGCAAAAAACCGCCGTGATGATATGCGACTTTTTCACCATTGAAATACACTTCGGCAATGTGCGCCGCCGCATAAAAGCGGATATCCACGTCCCTGTCTTTCCACGCGCTGTCGGCATAAAAAGATGTTTCGTACCAAAAATCGCCCGTATATTCCTTGTACTGCTTTTCGGTAAAAAAGTCGGCAAAGCTTGCCGGTACGGGCAGCAATATCCCATCGGGAATGCCGTTTTTATAGTTTTTTACCTCGCCCTCGCTATCAAAATCGAAAGCAAATTTCCACATACCGGAAAGGTCTACAACCTGTCTTGTCGGCGTGTTTTTCGGATATAAATATTTGTTAGCCATACTGTTCTCCTTTTACCAAACGGTATCTTCGCATCCGCAGAAAGCGTCAACGGGGGATATGCCCGTAAATTCTTCCTCTCCCGTAAGCTTTTTGCATAGCGCCCTCATTGTATATGCGTTGCCGTCATAGCAGTTTATGTAAGTCTGAACTTGCGGCACGTCAAACAAATGGAAAGGGCAGTTAACGGAAATAAAGATAACGGGCAGTTCGTAAACATACCAAGGCATATCTATACTTCCCTTGGTTAAGGCAAAGTCGATTCGTTGCACAACGCTGTTGGCCGGGATATCCGCCATTTGAATAACGGCGTCATATTTTGCGGTAAACGAAGCAACCGGGGTCTTTGACGAATAAATTTTGCCCATTATATCTCTTATTTGGTTCTCGTCCGCACGTAGAAGCTGAGCCAACACGGGGGTATATAATTCAACCTCAAAGCCCCTTGCTTCAAGTTCTTCCTTAACTATCTCGTAATACTTCTGCTTTTTACCGCCCGTATATACGTTGAACGGATTTGAACTGTCGTGATGAACAAGCAGTATTTTCTTATGCTTTTTTATATTGATAGGCAGTACATTTGCCCCGTTTGATTTAACAAGTGTAATTGCCTTGCGTGAAACTTCTTCGGCTATTTTTTTATGGTCTGCACACCCGATAACGGACAAATCGCCACCGCGCTGCGGCTTATTAATATTTAAATGCGCCTTAAATGCAAGTATGCGCGTTACCGCCTCGTCAAGACGCTCGGCGGTTAATATGCCCCGGCATATACCTTGTTTAACATATCCGAAATCTTCTTCAAATTCATTATAGAACAAAAACATATCGCATCCCGCCGCAATAGCTGTAGGAATAATATCCCGTCTTGCCATACGTCCCGTCATTCCCACCATATGGCTTGCGTCGGTTATTATGAGTCCGTTAAAACCGAGTTGCTTTCTCAATAAATCCCGCAAAAGATATTTGCTTAACGTTGCCGGCATACACACTTTAAGCGAAGGATTAAACTTACGTTCGTATGCAGGCAGAAGAATATGCCCTACCATAATTCCCTCTACGCCCGCATCTATCATCTCATTATAAACATGACCGAAAGTTTTATCCCATTCCTCACAGGAATAGCTGTTCAGCGAATTTGCAAGGTGCTGGTCTCTTTCATCTAACCCGTCGCCGGGGAAATGCTTACAAACACAGGCTATTCCCTCTTTATGCGCCGCCTCCATATAAGCTTTGGAAAATTCCGCAACCTTTTTTCCGTCGCTGCCGAAAGTGCGCGTTGCTATTATGGGATTGCGCCAATTTTTATGTATATCCACTATGGGAGCAAATACCGTATTACAACCTATTGCTTTTGCTTCTCTGGCGGAAACTCCGCCCAACGCATAAGCGTATTTAATATCGTCCGTAGCGGAAATTTTTGTTTCGTTACCTACTTCCGTTCCGTCTGAGCACGCGCCGTTGCCGCCGGCTTCGGTATTAGCAGCAACAATCAACGGAATTTCACTCGCTTGCTGATAGGTTTCAATAAGCTTTGAAACGGTTGCGCCGTCTTTGTTCATATAGCGAATACCGCCGTATTTGCGTTCCGCAACTATTCCCTTGACTATTTCGGGGGGCAATGGCGCTGCCATATCCACAAACAGTTGCTTTATTTTGTCGTCCGTAGACATTTTAGAAAGCGTATTATTTACCCATTCTATCTGTTCGTTATTTAAATTAAAAGGTTTTGCTTTTAGATTCATTACCGTTACCGATATATTCCGGCAGTTTTTCAACGTGCCGTAATTTATTTTATAAATTATTTTTTTAAATAACGGGGCAACCATACCATTATGACTGCCCCTATTTTTTACTTTTGAATATGCTTTGGTTTGGGAGCAAGTTTTTGCGAAATTATAATATACCAATCTTTTAAAGACTTGATAATCTGATCCCAGAAACCGCTTATAAATATAAATATTGCAAGAAAAACTGCATAAAACAACTTCAATCCGCCGGGCTTAACTCCTAGCAATCCGAGACCGTAATATAAAATCTGTATGGTTACAGCGCCTATAAAGGTACCTGCGCTATCATTAATCCAACGCGACAGGAAAAGTCCTACAAGCGAAGGAATAATATTGGAGAACAATGTACCCGTTGAAGACAGCGGAGCGTCTATTGGCATAAGGTTGTTCTTCGTAGCATAAATTGCGCCTGCCAAGCCAAATAATATTCCCGAAACAATATATGCATATATAGTATTTTTCTTCTCGTTGATACCTATATTGACTGCGGAAAGTTGATTGTTAGCCAAAAGCTTAGACTGTCTGCCTACAACCGTTAACTTATCGTAAACAATATATATTATGAGGGCAACGGCAAGAGGTAAAAGCACTAAATACGATTTACCCAAAACGTTATAGCCAGGTTTATATTGGATATTCGGTCCTACGTCAACGCCTAAAATCAATCCAGGCAGCGCTTCAAACAGGAAGGCAAGCGCAAGCGAACATACCGAAATAGGTATTTTAAGCCAAACATAAACCGAAGCATTTATTACTGAGAGCACAACCGCGACTAAAACGCACATTATTATAAGCACGGGCCAACCAACCGCGTCGGCACCGGCGATATTAAAAGACAAAATACCGCCGATAACCGCAGATACCATAATTATCGCGCCGCCTGCAAAATCGAATCTTCCGTATTTAAGCTGAAAGCCTATACCCAAAGCAACTATTGTTACATAAGAAGCCTCTAACAAGATAGTTTTTATTGTAGCTTGGGAAAAAATATTATATACATTTGACGGATCGCGCAGGCTGACAAACATTAATACAAAATACGTCAGAATAGGCAGCAGAAAAACCGCCGCAACCTTTTTTGAAACATTTTTAACCTGCTTTTGGGTTACTTTCATACTATACCCCTTTTAAAACTCAGTGCAAAATTCTATATTTCACGTCTTAAAATATATTCGGTGTCCCAAGTTGAAATAATTTCTTTAAGCTTTGTAAACGTGCCGCCGTTAACCGCAAGAAGCTCCTTAACCTCGGCCGGACTTATAAGCGCATATTTCAAATCACGGGCATCGTTAAAATTTAAGCAGTGAGTAGACCCGTCGGTTATGTCTTTCGGCGATTCGATATGGCAATACTTAGCCTCTATAACTTTGTCCTCGGGCTTGGTAGGTTCGTCGGAATAGGGTGTGCCGTTAATAGCGTTAAGCATTCTGACTAACGGATAGATTATTGTTTCGCAAGGAGTTTGGCAAAGCGCTTTTACGGGCTTGGTTGCATCCGTTAAAGGTCCGAATTCCTTAGCAACGTCATCGTCCCAACCTACGTTGAATATGGGGAATCTTTTGTCATTGTATGAACTTATACCCATAATACTGCCCGCGCAGTAGTTGAGTCCGACAAGCGCAAGATTGTCCCCTCCCCAATTTTGCCATTCGGTTACTGTAGAAGCAAAGCTTGTGGGAAGACCGTAATCAAGCTGAAACGCGGCGCCCTTGGTAACGCCTTTTGTCCAAAGTTCGAATTTATCGTTATCTTCGGCAGTCGCATTGTATTCGTCCACAAGTCTTTTGAACACTTCGGAAGCGGCAACAGAGCCGGGATACGCGTATTCCGGAGCACGGGTAAGGACAATCTGCCTGTAAGGGGATTTTTTAACTGTTTCAAACAGCCAGGTTGCCGTAGTTTCCGAATCAAGCTCGCCGTCGGAAACCGAACCTAGGCAATATTTGCTGTCTTTGGGTTTATTTCCGGAAAGATTTCCGTCGCTATACGTCTTCCAAAAATCGGACATATAACCCGCATAATACACGCCCTCGCTCTCGCACAACTCTATAATTCCCTGTGTCGCGGATGCCGCCATCTCGGTCATTGTAATTATTCCGCTTACGCCTTTTAAAATTGCATTTTCCAAAAGAATAACATTGTTATTGTCCGAGCGGTCCATAAGCTGTATATCATAAGTAAAATTCAATTCCGGTTTTAAAGCGTCTAGGAACTTACACATTGCCTCATAGTTGTTGCCGCGCGTCTGCTGAACGCCGACAAGAATTTTAGTACCGCCGCTTCCACCGGGTCCATTGGGGTTGTCTCCGTTATCGCAACCGGCAACCGCACCTATGGAGCCGACTACCATTGCCGATAAAGCTATGGTTCCAATCTTTTTTAAAATTGAAGTTTTCATTTTTTTATCTCCTGAAATATATTCTGTTATTTATTTTTATCTAGGCAACAAGTTGCCGGGTTTTCTACAAGTTAAGCAAACTATTACTACAAACACCAACGATTTAACAAGCATAATATATGCCGTAGGAACACTACACGCCGAAAGTCCGCGGCTTAAAAGCACATAGGTAAACGTGCCGATTATGGCGTTAAACAACTTACCTTTCATACCTCCGGAAAGCGGCATACCGCCCATAAGAAGCATAATCATTATGTCCATCTGGTAGGTTATTGTATCCGACGATGCTATGCTGTTGCTTTTTGCAATAAGCATAACCGCGCCCAAGCAAAGAAATACTGAGAATATGCAATAGCATACAATTCTCGTAGCAAGCAAGTTTGCGCCCGCCAAATCCGCCGCGCGCTTGTTTGCGCCAATCGCCCTGCTTCGCTTTCCTATTTTTGTAAACGTAAGCAAATAGAAAGCTATAAGCGCAAGCACCACTAGCGCAACAACCCTGAACCAGGTTGAGCTGATAATAGATATATCGGTACTCAACACCAAGTCGTTTATTCCTTTGTCATCAAATATCGACAGTAACGCGCCGTTAAAAAGCTGCATCAGAATAACCGAACTCATTACGGTAGGTAGCTTTACGTATGCGCCTACAAACGCGTTAAATACCGCACAAGCTAGACCCATTATAACTATAAGAAGCAATGCCGCAATTAAGTTGCTTGAATTAGTAACTAAAATGAACACAGCGCCGAATACGCCTACTTGATACCCGACCGATATATCCATACAACCCATAAGGTAAATGAATACGGCGCCTAAGGCAAGGATAAAATATACGCTTACCTGCGATATTAAGGTTTTGACCGATATAGGTCTCCATATATTGGCTCTGGGTCCGTTTATTATGGGAGGAATAATAGTGAATATTATAAGACAAACCACAAGTCCGCCCAACGCGCATATATCGTAAATATGTTTTTTTGCAAATTCTTTTAAATGCTCGCGGGTAAAGAATTTTTTAAAAGCGTTTGCTATTTTTTGTCCGAAGCCGATTTTTTTTGCCGCAACGGCAACGCTGCCTTCGGACGGTTCGGCAACAACTGTTTCAAGTTTTTCAACTTTATCTTCTTTATTTTCCATTTCCGCCTCCTTAAAGCATATACTCGATTATATCGGTTTCTTTAAGTTCTTTAGACCGCTCAAACTCGTGTGAAATTTTAAAATCTTTCATTACGATAAGCCTGTCCGACATTCCTATAAGTTCCGCCATTTCTTCGCTTATTAACAAAATAGCTTTACCGGACTTTTTCATTTCGTTTATTATCTTGTACATTGCCTGCTTTACCGCAACGTCTACGCCTCTGGTAGGGCAATCCATTATAATAACGTCCGATTTTGCCGCCGTCCACTTTGCAAACGAAACTTTTTGTTTGTTACCGCCGGACAGTTTGGAAACATACATTCCCGAATCAATGCACTTGATAGAATAATTTTTAATTTCCTGCTCTACTATCTCGTTTTCCGTTTTGGGATTTATAAAAGTAAACTTGGATAATTTGTCCAAAGAAGGCAATATAATATTTGCTTTTATGGGCGCTTCCAACATAAGCGCTTCGGTATCCCTGTTTTTGGATACGTAACCTACGCCCAACTTTATTGCGCTTGACGGATGCTTAATAACTTTGCCCCGCCTTTCAACGCTTCCCGACGTCGGTTTTCTTGCGCCAAAACCGATTTGACCGATGATGTGCATACCGCAATCCGACAAACCGCCTATACCCACAATTTCTCCCTTATGAATTTGGAGATTAAAATCTTTTATACCCTGATAAGAGATGTTTTTAAATTCCAACTCAACCTCGTCTCCTGCCGTCGCTTCGAAATCTTCCCTATAATACGCGTCGCCAATATCGCGGCCTACCATAAGCATCGAAATTTTCTTTCCGTCGAAGTCCTTTTTTTCAAGCGTATCGATTATGTCGCCGTCGCGGAGAACGGTTACGTGGGTACACTTGTCCATTATCTCATCGAGGTCGTGCGAGATAAATACAACAGCTTTACCGTTTGCCGCCATATCATTGATTATTTTATAAAGTATTTCACGTCCTTCAAAAGACAGCGCCGTAGTAGTTTCGTCAACGACAAGGATTTCCGGATCCTTTTCCATAGCCCTCATAATCTCTATAAGCTTTCTCGTTTCAAAGCTTAATGTATTGATTTTAGTGCTGCCTTTAAACGAAGTTATATTGAACTTAGCTAAAATAGCGTCCGCCGCCTTATACATTTTGAATATATTTATAAAACCGAACTTTGCGAATTCCTTCTCGCGTCCGGCAAACAGATTTTCCGCAACCGTTACGCCGGGGATGGTATTAGACTCCTGCAATATCATTGCAATACCGCCGTTCTGCCCTTCAAGCATACCTTTGGGAGCCCAAGGCCGGCCTTTATAAACCATCTCGCCGGAAGTGGCGGCCTGCATACCGGCGGCAATGGACATTATGGTTGATTTGCCGGAACCGTTTTCGCCGATAAGTCCTCTGATTTCTCCGCGGCGCAATTCAAAATCTACGTCTTTAAGCGCAATAGTCGGACCAAACGCCTTATGCATATGGGACGCTTTAAAAATCACTTCCTGATTCTCATACTCCATACCGCATATTCTCCTTTACGTTTTTTCACTTACACTACAAATTAGTTAAAACAATAGTTTATTCGGATTTTTCAACTTACTTATTATGTAAAGAATCTGCGAAGAAATTTTCCACACAGATTCTTTACGGAGAAAAAAATGAAATGTATTCAAAATAAGTAAATTATTTGGATTTTAACATAGCCTTTGCCGAATACTCGTCGGCAACGATTACATCGCAGCCCTGCAATTTATAATCGGCATAAGCTTCGGCGTCGGTATCGTAAACTATAATTTCCGAGCCGCTGTCTTTAAGTTCACCGCTCTTTATCGCTTTATCTACGATACTTTGCCCCAAACGTCCCGACATAACGCCGATTTTCTTACCTTTTAACTGTGAAATTGCCGTAAACGCTTCGTTCTTATCTGAAACTATCTGTTGATAGCCCGTAGAATAAACGTCGCTGACATAGAAATCGGCAACAACCTCATCGGTCTTGGCAACAGCTGAAGCGAATATATCGCCATTGCCGTTTTTAACCGCATTATAAGAAGACTTATAGCCCCAGTCGTTAAATACTGGCTTCATACGAAGATTATTGGCAACTTTAACCCAAAGATACATGTCTACGCCGTCTACGCTGCTTCCGTAGGCTCCCGAAAACTGATATGGACTGCAAATTCCCGTATAAATGTTAATCGGATTACCTGTTTTATACTCAATGGTAAGTTCGTTTAGGAAGTAATACATATATCTTGAATCTAACGCCAAATATCTGTCTATAAGGTCATCTACATCCGTCGAAGCTATTACATCGTTAATGGCGTCTAAATAAGTTTTATAAGTTTCCGCTGTCTTAGAAATACAAAAAACATATTCCGTCTTTTCGATGCCCTCGATTGCGTTGCATACAGCCACGCCGCTCTTCCCAACGGGGGGCTTTACTTCTTCGTTACACGCCGTCAATGCGAACGCCGAAGTAACGGCGAACGCACTGACTAAACACGCTGTAAGCTGTTTTATTACTGACAATTTGTTCATTTTAAATTTAGTTTGTTTTTGCTGTTATTCAATAACTATGATATTATCGTACCCGTTGATATTTTTGCCGTTGTGGCTTGTAACTTCAACTGTCATACGATGATATTCGTTTGTCTGACAAGTAGCTTTGTAGCTTCTGCCGATAGTTTTAATCAATGAATCCGCCGACGTATAAGTTTCAATCATTGAACGCGAAGTAAGCGTATATTCAAAATTGCCTTCTTCGCTCATAGGGAAGCATTTATTCCAGTTAGCCGTATCCGCATAAGCCGTTACTTGGGTGGGCGAACCGTTCGAACCGCCGTACATTGCAAAGAAAATAATTTTTGAGGGAGAACTGAGGTCATAAACAACCGAACCCTCCTCCGTGCTTTCGGCAGTTGTATATGTGCCGTACTGAATAACCGTTCTGTTGCAAGTACCGGTCATCTGCTGTATTGCATAAAACGCATTATATTCCATTACGTAAGTGTTATCGCTGTAAACTTCAAGCGTATATTCGTGCTGATAACCTAAATCCATATCTCCGCCGGACGTGTTATGGTTTGTGGTATGATATTCCTTATATACGCCTATAAGTTCAGCTTCTGTTTTACCGCATCCTCCAAAAACAACACCCGATGCAATGGTTGTGCAGGCTACAGCGGCTACAACTAAAAATTTGCCAACGTTTGATTTTTTCATAAGTTTTAGCTCCTTAAAATTTTTTATTATTTTTTACTGATTTTTATATCTTTGCAGGAGTTTTGAAAGCTACCTGCGCAAAGTTGAAAAGATTGGTTATCCAAGTTGCATAGTTATGCGCCGTACCGTTAACCTGAATAAATTCTATTCTGTCGCCGTTGGCTATATCGGAACCTTCGTTATTCTGCCAACCCATTGCGTTCCTTATCTCCAACATCTTGCCGTCGGTGCTGTCGGGACCTTCCTGAGAACCGCAGCTCATAAATATATAGCGCACGGGATAGGTGTCCGCCTTATCTTTCATATTCTTAATTACATCCGCGTTAGGCGTAAATGCGCTTTCGTATGCAAAATAAGAAATATACTCAAGCGCGTTACCGAGCACGCTGTTTACAGAAGCGCCGCCGCGCGAAAGTCCGGTATAAGCAACGTGATCTCTTGCGTTTTCGCAAGCAGAATAGAATTCCGTGTCTCCATCGGTTAAACCGTGCGTCCCGGGATCTGCCATTTTGCTTGCGACGCTGGAAGCGTCGGTATAAGTGTTATACTTTGAAACAACCGCAGGCATAAGATGATATTTCCACTCTTTCCAGATAACGGCATCTAAACCTTCGCCGCTTGTGCCAATACCGAAATCGTAGTCAACTTTGTCTCCTTCGTCTTCGGAAATATATCCGCTGTAAACGTTTTGCTGTAATGAATTACCGCCGACAAACTTAGAAGCGTCATCTCTTTCTTCAACCGATTTAGAAGAACCGGTATAATACTGGTACATTGTTACGCCTACGTAAATTGTATCTTCGCAAAGCTTATTCATTTTAAGATAATCAAGTACGTTTTCAGTGCCGTAACCGCCGGTATAAGGCGATTTATCGGTTGCATAGGAACCTTGTCCGAACCAATAACCTTCGTTGAGTTTATCTCCGTGCATCATATACATTACGTTATACTTTTTTGAAGTATCCGTTTTGCTGTAACCGTAAGGCAGATATACCCACGCCTTTTTATATATCCAAAGCGGCGAACCGTCGTAATCATTTCCGTTTATGTCTTGTTTACCTGCAAACTTTGACTCTACGCCGTAAGCTCTGGTTTTATACCAAACGCTTTCAAGAGTACCCTGCTGCGCCTGCTCGGCAAGAAGGATATCTTGTGATTTATACATTGCATCCTGTCTGAAAGTCGTGGTCTGATCGCACATGGTGCATTTGCCGCCGACAAAGTTGTGATGTTGTGTTTTAGTAGAACCCGTTACTACGTGTGTAATTTGATCGTGCGTTTTACCTGCAGGAGGAGTAGGGGGTTCACCTTGTGTACCGCCGCCGCAACCTGCCAATGCAACTGCTGCCGAAACGGTAACTACCGCCATGAGCATTGAAACAATTTTGGTTGTTTTTTTCATTTATTTATCTCCTAAATTTTAATTTTCGCTTTTGGAACATTATTGTGTAAACTCGTCTAAAATAATTTTGCATATATGCTACGTTTTGCCCAATTTTTTACGCACTACACTTTGTACATTTATTTTAAAAGAACTTTATCGATAAATAAATCTCTTTTTTAATCGGGTTGTTGCGATTTTTTATGAAAAAAATTTTCATTGCTTTTTACAAATTAACTTTTTTATTAAAAATTCGACAAAATAATTTAAGAATTAAGCAAAAATTAAACATCGCTTGACAATGCCGTTTTTTTTGATACAATAAGTTTATGGACACCTTGATTTATGTACCCCCTATTAAAATTTCGTCATTAACGGAAAAAACGATAACTGTTTACCCGAGCTCGTCGGTTACAATTCTGTTTAATTTACGCGGAACAACGCGCATTACGGTAAACAATGCGCCGCACACCCTTTTGACAAATGATATAATTGTAGTTAATTACCGTGATATATGCACAATTTTACGCTCGAAATCGCTTTTGCTCGTATTATCGGTAGAAACGTCATTGCTTAATCTGAATTCTAAAACCAAAAGCTTATTTTTTAATTGCAATTCTACGAAATTCAAAAATAAGTATCCTTTTAACGGTTTGCGCGCAAGTATAATAAAAGCTGTAAAATCACAAAACGCTCTGACATCTGCCAGAGCCTTTTCAATTGCTTATGAAATTATTGACGAATTGATTAAAAATTTTGCGACATCGTCTTCTCCTACTAAGATAAGAAGCACAAGAATAAGCGAAATTATCGATTATATAGAAAAGAATTACAGCGAAAATTTGCTGTTTAACGACATTGCCCAACGTTTTAATATATCGGTTCCGTATCTTTCAAAACTTTTTAAAGAATGTGCGGGCACCACATTTGCCAACTTTTACGATGAATTACGTATAAACCACTCTTTATATGATTTGACTGAAACCAACGAAACAATAGTTGATATTGCTTTTAAACACGGATTTTCCAACAACCACGCATATATACGCGCATTCAAAAAAGTAATTGGAACTTTACCCAACGAAATGCGGAAACAGCACAACTCAAATTCTATTCAAAAAGACATTAACGAAGAAGATATTAAGGAAATTATTAATTTATTAGGCGCCAATCAAACCTCCCAGACAAACAGCGAGGAAACTTTTTTTATTAATGCCGATTATCTTGAAAATAATAAAGTTGTACTTGAACATAACCCTGCCAGCGAAGTTTTGGGAATAGGCTCGGCCGATACTGTTCTTCATAAAGACATTCAAAAAATTATTAAAAATATTCAAAACACTTTTCCTTTCCGATATGCGTATATTAGGGGAATTTTCAGCGACGCGCTGTCGGTTTGCACACGTGACTACGACGGGCGTTTGCGGTTTAAATATGCAATGATTGACGAAGTGTTGGATTTTTTACTTTCCGAAAAGCTGATACCATTACTGTCGTTCACATATATACCCCAAGTTTTAACAAGGAACGAATCTATTACTTATCAAGACGGATATTATATTTGCGAACCCAAACGCCTTGACGAGTGGAGCCAACTCATTTCACACTTTTTAAATCACATCATAACCCGCTACGGTCTAAACGAAATTAAAAAATGGATATTTTTGCCTTGGGTACAATTAGACTCGCAAAACAATCATCTCGGTTTTACCGACGAGCATTCGTTTTTCCAATTTTATAAAACTTCTTACTGTGCCGTTAAGGAAATGTCAAAGGATTTAATTGTTTCTTCTCCGGAAATATACCCTTCGCCAGATATGGAATATTTAAGCAAATATTTGCTTTGGTCAAAAGTCAACGGCTGTTTACCCGATATTTTGGCGGTAAAATTTTTCCCTAATACAAATTGGAAAGTTATAGAAATTAAAAACAACAACACGGCTTACAGAAAAACGATAGATAACGAAATTTCCGAAGACGAAGATTTAATGAAAAAATCGCTTATGAAACTGCAAAGTTTTTTAATAGATAACGGTTATAATCTCGACATTTACGTTACAGCGTTCAACTATACGATAACCGACTCTCATCCCATTCTAGACACAAGATTTTCCGCAGTCTATTACATTAAAAATTATATCGATACTCTCGATATTGTTAAATCGCTGTGCTATTGGAAATTAAGCGACGATTACGATGAAAACCAAAATACGCCTTTGTTTACGGGAGCAACCGGTATGTATCTTAAAAACGGCATACCCAAGGGCACGGCGCAGGCTATAAGATATCTGTCATATATTCAACCTTATATAACCGAAAGAGGAGAAAAATTTATTTTATCCACCAATAAAGAACACCCCGACTATTACAGACTGCTTTTATACAATTACGAACATCCGTCAACGGTTATAAATGAAAATTTATTTTCCGCAAAGTTCGACCCCTATTCTCTTTTTACTAAAAAGCAGAAAACTAAAATCCATTTTAAGTTAAATAACGTTCCTTATAAAAATGCTACTATTAAAATGTTCATTATGAATTCGGAGCACGGCGCCCCGTATGATAAATGGGTGTCAATGGGCAAACCGTTCATCGACTACTACTCTAACAGCAACAGCGTATTGTTTGATATTTTGAAATCAGCAACCGCTCCCGATTTTAAAATGTTTACTGTACCTATAATAAACGGAACGTTATCATTAGAATTCCGTCTGGATTTGTTTGATATAATTACGACGGAAATTATTTTATTGAATTGATTATTAAATTTAAGGCGAAATTATAGTTAAATTAAAAGCACCCTCCGTTTTAACGGAGGGTGCTTAGTTTTATGGTGCACCCGGCGAGGCTCGAACTCACAACATCGGCGTCGGAGTTAGCAAAATTTTCCACAATATTTTGCAAAGCACATTATATTGTGCTTTTTCTTTTATTTCATTTCTATATATTGTTTATAGCTTTTATAAAATCTACACCCTTTAATAACTTTTACGACATCAGGGTGTAAATAGGGTGTAGATTTTTTGGGTGTAGATTTTGTGTAGCCCTTATGTACTCAAATCAGCAATTAATTGAATTACTTGATATCCTTCGTTCGGAAGGAACGGAGACGGAATGGTTGGAATTTAAGTCTAACTACTTACCAAATCAGGATATCGGCGAATATATTTCGGC
>CATLBN010000012.1 GCA_949878885.1 uncultured Clostridia bacterium
CCGAAGGCGTGCAATACGTGCAAAGCGGCAGCAAAACGCTGATGTACGCGGTAATAGGCGCGGCGGGGCTGGCGGCGTTGGTATCGGTAATAGCGTTGATAGCTGCAATGAAAAAGAGCAAGCTACAGGACGGCGACGGCTTTTACGACGATTACAAAGAGTAAGCAATAACAGCTCAAAGTAATCCCAAACTAACCCAAAACGCAGCATAAAAGCTCGTTTTACTCATCCCTTGTGCGGCGGAGACTCCCAATTCTCCGCCGCATCTTTTTGTATCAAAATAGAAGCTAACAAAAAACGGACGAAAAATTCGTCCGTTTGAATTATAATAAAGATTTATTTGTGGATTCACGTTGAATAAGCGCTGTGGCAATAGTTATAATGCGCGACGGCGCGTCTGGGTTTTCTATTCTGTTAATCAGAGTGCGCACGGTTTCAGTGCCTAAAAACTCTTTATTAACGGAAAAAGAAGTTATAGTAGGCGTAAGCGCAACGGCTTCGGCAACATTATCAAATCCTACCACAAGCGCTTCGGCAGGTATTTTAATATTTAATAATTTAAGCGCAGTGCATAAAGCGCGCGCAACAAAGTCGTTGCAGCAAATAAAACATTGCGGTTTGTATTTCAATTTTAAAAGCTCGGTTTTCAGCGAGTTGGGGTCTCCGTAGTTAAATATTGTATCGTTGCACAAAATATCTTCTGATTTAGAGTGCGTTAAGCCTACGCTCATAAGCGCTTTCAGCATTCCCATATATCTTTCGTAAAAGCTTAGGCAGTGTTTAAAATCTCCAACAAAAGTAAATCTGCTTAATTTGTATTTGCGCTGTATGCTTCGTACGGCGTTATAAACGGCTTGTCCGTCGTTGGCGCTTATAATATCATAGTTTTTGTCGGATTCTATATTATTTGCGGAAAAATCGTTAAAGCATAGCGGTTTGCCCAAATTTAAAAGATTTTCAATTAACTCTTTTTCAAAACATTCAATGGCGATAATGCCGTCTGCGTTAAGTTCTTTTACGTAATCGCTTACGCCCTTAAACGGGGTTTTACTGCTGTTATAAGTGTATTGGAAAAGTTCGTAATTTCTATCAAAACACAAATTTTCTATGCTTTTAATCAACGGAATAAAATAATTCATATTATTTAGCGGTTTGCCGGAGATTAAAAGAAGACGATATTTTTTGTTTCCGATTTCTATACGGTTTAAGTTTAACGATTTATAATTCATTTCCTGCGCTTTTTTAAGCACAAGCTCACGCGTTTTTTCAGGTACATATTGCCCGTTCAGCGCTTTTGCAACGGTATTGCGCGATAAATTAAGCTGTTCTGCAATGCTATTAATGGTTACTGCTTTTTTCATATTTCCCCTTGTAATTAAAATTATAAAACATTAAAATTATAAAATCAAGTTTTCAAATGCACAAAATTTTTTTGTTTTTCATTTTGCAAATGCACAATGATTTTTGTTTTAATTGACAACTAATGAATACTATAATAATATTGAAATAAACAAACATATTTTGTTATATAATTTCATTTAAGGGAAAATGATTATGAAACGACTTTTAAAAGTTATTGCGGCAATAGTTTTGGCGGCTTGTTCCGCAGTTGCGTTTGCTGCCTGCGAAGAACCCGCAGCGCACGTACATAATTTTACGGGCGAATACGTATCTGCAGAAGGCGGGCACGCAAAAACTTGCGCGACCGATGGCTGCACGGCGGTAGACCAAAATATAGAAGAACACGAATGGGCTGCGGATGCAGATAAACCTGCAATAGAGGCAACGTGCCATTCCGACGGAACAAATTATTATAAATGTACGGTTTGCGGAGAGGAGAAGACGGAAGCGCAGACAAACCGCCCTGCGCACAGCTTTACGGGCGGGTATGTAGCTGCAGAAGGCGGGCACGCAAAAACCTGCGCGGCAGAAGGCTGCACGGCGGTAGACGAAATTCAGCCGCACGAATGGGACGAAGGCGTTATTACCTCTAAGCCTACGCTGTTTTATGCAGGTTTAAAAACTTTTACTTGCAATGACTGCGGTACAAACAAAACGGAAGAAATTTCCGCTAAAAATTCCACAACATATAAAGAGGATTTCAATTTAGCGCAAGATGCAAACGGCAATCAGGTAGGCGATTGGCAGTACGGAACCGTAGATTATAAATTTCAATCTCCCGAAGATTTTGATTTTACGCAGTTTTCTGCGTTTACAAACGGTAACGACGGTTGGGAGGACGGCGGCTGCGAAATTAAAGATGAATTTATAAACGTGCACGGCAAATGGGTTGCGGTTGCGTTTACGTTCAGCGAAGACGTTACGGCGAATATAGATTTTTCGTTTATAAGCAATCAAGCCGACAGCGCCGAAAATCTGCCTAAGTTCAACTGCAGAATAGGCGTTAAAGACGAAAACGGAATTGTTAAAGAAAATCCTCATTTTATAGGTGGCGATAACGGCATATCCGACTGTTCTTATAAAGGCGATAAAACGTTTAAAAAAGGCGACACCGTTTACTTTATGATTGAACACAAGGGCGGCTGGGAAAGCGGAAGCTTGAATATAACAATAACCAAAATTGCGGAATAAAAGATATGAAAGTTAAAAATATAAAAACAAAACTAATTATCGGGTTAAGCGTGGTTTTTTCAGCCGCGCTTATATCGGTTGGCTGTATAAATTTTAACCAAACGCTTGCTTATGCCGACGGCGTTTCAGATTATAATCAAAGTTATCGCAACCAACTTGCGTATTCGGCGAAAAACGGCTGGAATAACGACCCCAACGGACTTTTGTATGCCGACGGCGTTTATCATATGTACTATCAGTATAATTGGGACAAAAACACCGGTTCAACCGCAAACGGTTGGGGGCATATGAGCTGGGGACACGCTACAAGCACGGATTTGGTGCATTGGAAAGAACAGCCCGTTGCGCTTCCCGAAGGAGTTGAGGGCGACGACGGGAAAATTTACGGAATGATGTTTTCAGGCAGCGCCGTTTATGATGAAAACAACACAAGCGGTTTGTTTGAAACCGATTCCGCAGACAGAAAAGTAAAAAAAGGTCAAGGGATTGTTGCCGTGCTTACTCAGCCCGACGATGCGGCGGGCGGACAGCGTCAGATTTTAGCTTACAGCAAAGACGAAGGCCGCTCATTCAGCGTTTACGGCGAAATTTTAGGGGCAAAAGACGACGGCGGCATAGGCGACGGAGAATTCCGCGACCCGAAAGTTTTTTGGAGCGATACCCATAATAAATGGCTTATGGCGGTAGGCGGCGGTTCGGTAAGAATGTATGCTTCAGACAATCTTAAAACCTGGTCTTATCTCGGTGAGACGGGTTTGTGGGGAGAATGTCCCGATATTTCGCATTTTAACGTAAACGGAAAAGACAAGTACGTTTTAATTATTTCTCCCGAAGATAAAGCAAAAAGCCACGAATATAACGGTACAAACCGCAAAGATACTTATTATCCCGCCGAATACTACGTTACGGGCGATTTGAACGATGACGGGCTTTTTGTTTCGGATGGCTCGGTTACGAGATTGAGCGAAGGAATAGACAGCTATGCTTTCCAGTCGTTCAACAACTCGCCGGACGGCAAGGTGTACGGCGTAAGCTGGTCGGCAAGCTGGAAAACAACGGGGGAGTACGAAGCTTTCAGAAAAGCATATAACGGCGGAATGACCGCCGTATGCGAATTGGAGCTTGCCGAAGTTAACGGCGAATATGTTTTAAAAAGATACCCCGTATCTTCGTATAAAACTCTGCGCAAAGATAAAATAAAACAGTTCGTCGGAGCGCTTTCCGCCGGAGCAAACGCTTTTGAAGGCGCACAAGCGCGCGAAGCGGATATAGAAGTCGAGCTTGATTTCGGCGGAAGTTCGGCAACTTACGCCGAGCTGTGTTTAAGGGTTTCCGCAGCCGAAAAAATAACGTTAAAGTACGATACAGAGGCGGAAACGCTTACGTTGGACCGTTCCGAAAGTTCACTATTGGCATCGCAAACTTCGCTATATAAGGCACTCTACAGCAAAAAGGTGCCGTTGAACGACGGCAAACTAAGTTTAAGGATACTGCTTGACCGCGCGTTTATAAGCGTTTTTGCCGACGGCGGCAGCGCAAGTTGGTTTTCTGCGGTTTTCCCTTCTGCAATTTCTAATAAAATGAGCCTTACTTCCGACGGAAATATTAATGTTGATGCCGTAATATATGCCGTTAACGGCATTTTCGGCGACGTTGCTCCCGTTGACGAACTTATAATTTCGGCAACTAAAATAGATACGACAGTCGGAACAACCGAAATGATTGCAGTATCGTCTTTTGCCGAAAGTTTTAAAACGGAAGAAGTAACCTGTACGGCGGAAGAAGGCGGCGAAAACGTACAAATGCAAAATGACGGCGGACTCATTGCCGTTAAAGCAAAGTCTGCAGGATATACTAAATTAAAAATAAGCTATCGCGGCGCCGTGCGTTATGTAGATATTTATATTTATGAAAACGGTTTTATAAGCAACGTTAATTTCCAAAACCGTTTGGGCGGATTTTCGTTTGTAAACGAAAACGGTCTGCGCCTTGAAACGGGCGTCAGCGACGCGTTTTTATTCGGAGATAAATCCGGTAAAGATATTGATTATAAGGCCGAATTCACGCCCGTTAAAGAACAATCGCAGGCAGGCGGTTTGGTTTTCGGAATAAGCGATAACTTAACGAATTATTGGGTTGCTACGGCAGATTTAAAGGATAAAACGGTTAAACTTTGGAAGTCCGGCATAGGCGATTTAAAGGTAGTGCAATTTGCGTTTGATAACGGCGCGGCTTTCAAACTTTACGTTTCGGTAACGGACAGCGTTGTAAAAATTTTTGCAAACGAACAGCTTGCGCTTGTATATAAAATAGACGGTTACTCAGGCGGAAAGATAGGGCTAAACGCGTTTAATTCGTCTATGAATATCAATAACGTAGTTTTTAAAAATTTCGATTTTATTGAAGGAAGCGGCGACGGCGGATTCGATTTCGGCGATAATCAAGTTTTAAAAGTTATAAACGTAACCGACGGCAGTTACAAGCTTGATTCCGACGAATATACTTTTGAAAACGGCGTTTTGAAACTTAGCGAAAGTTACTTAAAAACGCTTGAAGCCGACGGAGAATACGTAATAAGAGTGGTAACTGCGTTAACCGATTATAATTTGACTGTAAAAACCGATTTTGAATGTGCGCAATTTACTGCGGTAAAAGAAGAATACGGCAGAGGCGACGAACTAAGCTTTAACGTTGCCGACGGTGTTGTTTTAAACAAACTGGAAATAAACGGCAAAAAAGTCGGATTCAGGCGCGAAGGAAACGTAATTTTTGTATCTGCCGAAGATACGGCAAATTTATTGAGCGGCGAACTTACCGTAAAAGCTTATACTTCACAGGGCAGACCTACTTTAAAAATAAACTTTTCGGGACCCGAAGATTATCAGGAAGAAGAAGTTGCTTTAATAAGCCACGTATTCTTTTACGTGGATATAGCAATTTTCGGTTGCGCAATATTGGGTTATGCAGCGTTTGCAGTTGTTAAAAAATTTAAAATTAAAAAATAGTATTTTAGCAAATGCATAAAAATTCGGCTACTGAATTTTGACAAATGCACAATTAAATTGACGTATCTTGACACTATATTTAATATATCATATCATTTGAGAGAAGCTAACAAAGTTTGTAAATAATTTGCGTTCTCTGCATTAGGGAGGAAAAATGGAAAATTGTTGCGGCGAAGCGGTAATTTCCGCTAATATCGGTACCGCGCAGCCGAGTGATAACGAAAAACTTATAGAACAAGCCTATGAAGCCTTGGCAGGCGGCGGCTCGGAAAACGGCGGTAAAGTATCGGCAAACAACGGCAAACCTTCGAAATGGGAAAAATGGAAGGATAATTTTAAGCGCAGAGGCTGGATATTGCTTTTTATACTTCCGGCGCTTGTTTACGTGTTGATATTTTGCTACGCTCCTATGTACGGCATACTTATTGCGTTTCAGAATTATCATCAGGGCGACAGCATTATAAGCGGAGATACCGTTTGGGTGGGTTGGGATAATTTTAATTTATTTTTTTCCGACCCCAATTTCTGGAACTATTTTTCAAATACGTTTCTGCTATGTTTATTGGGCTTTTTAGTGGGCTTTCCGCTGCCTATAATAGTTGCGCTTTTGCTAAATTCGGTACGCGCAAAAAAAGTTAAAAAGGGCTTGCAGATTTTATATTATGCGCCTCACTTTATATCGTTGGTGGTTATGGTGGGTATGCTTAAAATGATTTTCGGCAGCGACGGACTTTTGGATAAAATTGCAGGCGGCAACGGTTTGGAACTGTTTTTAAAGCCAGAAGCGTTCAGACCGCTTTTCATATTTTCAGGCAACTGGCAGGATTTCGGCTGGTCGGCAATTATATATCTTGCCGCGCTTTCAGGCGTAGACCCTGCCTTGCACGAGGCGGCAAAAGTAGACGGCGCTTCGCGTTTCAGAAGAATTTTCAGTGTGGATTTGCCTGCTATTGCGCCTACGATAGTTATGCTTATGATTCTTTCTATAGGCAATTTAATGAGCTGCGGATACGAAAAAGTAATTCTTATGCAAACCGACGGCAACAGAGTAACAAGCGAAATTATTTCAACTTTTGTTTATAACTTCGGTCTTGGAGCCGACGGCAAGCCGGGGCTTGGAACGGCGGCGGGACTTTTTAACTCGGTTATAAACGTTGCGCTTTTGATTATTGCAAACTTTACGTCGAAAAAATTGGCAAATCAAAGTATGTGGTGAAGTTATGGACGCTAAAGAGTTAAAAACTTTAAAAAAGAAAAATAAAATCAAAGACAGCAAAACAGACTACGTGTATTATGCGATTTGCGCGTTTATTCTGTTTTTGCTTGCCGTTATAATTATTTATCCGCTTTACTACATTGTAATAGCTTCTGTATCCGACCCAAGCGCGGTTGTAAACGGCGAAGTTTGGCTTTATCCCATTAAAATGACTTTTTCGGGATATGCTAACCTTTTCGACCGTCCGGACGTATGGCGCGGATACTTCAATACGCTGCTATATACCGTAGTGGGCACCGTTTTCAATATAGTGCTTACTATACCGGCAGGTTGGGCGCTTTCACGCGATTATCTTCCGTTCAGAAAAATCATTATACCGCTGCTTATAATAACTATGTTTTTCGGCGGCGGATTGGTGCCGTATATTGCTGTTTGCACGGCGCTTGGACTGTACGAAAATCCGCTTATTTTGATAATAGGCGGGGGTGTAAGCGTTTATAACGTATTTATGTGCAAGTCGTTTTTCCAAACCAACGTTCCAAAAGAAGTTTTGGAGGCGGCGCAAATTGACGGCGCAGGCGAAATAAGAACGTTTTTCGATATAGTGCTTCCGCTGGCAAAATCTATAATAAGCGTAATGATTTTGTTTTACGCGGTAGGGCATTGGAACAACTATATAGACGCGCTTATATTCCAAGTGGATACCGAAGCGTGGCCGCTGCAAACGGTTTTAAAAGCGCTTTTGGAAACCACCGCAGGCGAAGGCGAAGTTGCCGCGGAACAGTTTCTTATTTCAAAACAAGTTCAATTTACTTCCATAATAATAGCCACGGTGCCTATTTTAGTGCTTTATCCTATGATAGAAAAGCATTTCGGTCAGGGCGTTTTGGTTGGGTCGTTTAAGTAAAGAGGTATGTATGAAAAATAAAAAAACAGTTGCTGCAATATTTGCCGCGGTTATGTGCGCGGCGGCGGTAATTCCGTTTTCTGCGTGCGCTTACAAAGACGAAGACGAAGGACACGAATTTACCGTTTTAACGGTAAAGGAAGAAACGGTTAAAGATTATAATACTATGCCCGTATTCCGCGAACTTGCAAAAGAAACGGGCAAAGACGTTTATTGGATTTACAATACTTCTATGCAGTATTCCAACAACTCTAATCCCGTGGGGATAAAGGGCGTAGACGCAATATATCACGCGGGCTTTTCAAATTTGCAGCTTTACAACTACGGTAAAAGAGGCAAAATTGCGGCGATAGACCAATATTTGAAATATATGCCCAATTTCAGTAAAATTTTAGATGAGCGCCCCGATATTAAGCAAGCGCTGCAATCTCCCGACGAGCATATATATTCGCTGCCGAGAGTAGAGGAAATGGGGCTTAAACAATATCCCAATTTATTGTTTATAAACAAAGTTTGGATTAAGGAATTAATAGATAAAAACGACCCCTCCGTAAGCGGCATAAAAGCAGAAGATTTAAAAGACGGTTTAAAACTTAAACGCAGCAAATACAAAGGCATATTGGAAAAGTTTAAGCAATATCACGGCGACTGCGTGCCGCTTGCGTTTGTAAGCGGTAATTGGCAGGGCAACGAAAGCGATTTTATAGCTTCTTTCGGAGTGCCTGAAAACGCGGAGCATAAAACTATTGTAAACGATAAAATAACGTTTACCGTAGAGAGTGAAAATTGGTTTAACGCTATAAAAGAAATGCACGAGTGGTACAAAGCCGAACTTATCCGTTCAAGCGCGTTTACTCAAACCCAGGACGAATTTCTTGCAAGAGGACAGGACGGCAGGTACGGTTCGTTTTATTGGTGGGAAAAGGAAACGGTGGTTTCCAAAAATCTGCGCGACGATTACATTATGCTTCAGCCGCTTGTAGACGACGCAACGGGCAAACAATACGTAGGTTACAGCAACGAACAGGAAATAGAAAAATCTGAATGCGTAATTCTTAGCGCGTGCAAAGATAAAGCGGGTCTTTTAAGATATTTCGATAAATTTTTCGAATCTTATTATTCCGCGCAGATAAATTACGGGTCTATAGAGTCGGGCGCGTTCGAGCGGCCCAAAAGCAAAGACGATATGCTTATACCCAACGACGACCACGGCAGGCAGAGCGCGGACGATTTCAGAATGAAAAACGCGCCTTACGGAGTTATTTATTTGGGTAAAGAAGTTTGGGGAACGGGCGTTCAAATGGAATCGCGCGCGCAGCTTAGGCTTGAAAGACTTGAAACTTATACAAAGAACAACGCTTTTAGCGGCACAATAAAACCGATTCCCAATTTAAATTACACCGAAGAAGAACTTGATTTGCTTTCAAGGTACGAAACGATGCTGGGTAAAAACATAAATTCTTGGGTTGTAAACAGAATTATCGCCGCTTCCGCGCCCAGTGTTTCCGATTGGCAGAATAATTTGATTAAGGCAAATAAAACGGCTATGGAGCAAGTTAAAAAAGTAAACCAAGACGCCTATGACAGATATTTGGACGCAATAAAATAAAAGGAGAAAGCTATGAAAGGGTTAAGACTTGTAGGCGATTATGCGCTTGAATTTATTGTTATAACCCTGCTTTTAACTCTTTCGGCGGCAACCGTAATTTTATTTATTCCTATGTTGGTAGGCGTTACCGCATATTTTAAAGAAGATATAGATACAAGGCGGTTTAAAGATATTTTTACCGCTATATCCAAAAATCGTAAAATTCTGATTTTTTACACGTTGTTTCAGCTTGTTATTTTGGTTGTGCCCGTTTTGAATATTTACTATTTCAATACCAATCCGGAGCGCGTAAATTACTTTGTGCTTTCCGTAAGCTGTATTGCTTTGGTTGCCGGAATTATTTACGTTATAACTTCGCCTACGGTAATAGTGAATATGAACGTTACTTTGCGTCAGCTGTTTCATAACGGACTTATGCTTATATTCGGCGGCTTTTGGCGCAGCGTAATATGCATAGCCTGCGTTGCAGGCGTTATTGCGGCAGTTATATTTTATCCTTACGCCGCGGTTTTAACGCTTTACGCAGTACCGCTTGCGGTATCCAAACTTATGAACGAAAACTTTTATAAATTAAAAGCCAAGGCGTTGAAAACCAGCGTTTACGAACTTAAAAAACGCGAAAGCGCGGACGATTATTTGGACGAAAACGGTGAAATAACCCGCGAAGAAGTTTCGGAGATAAATAATGAAAAAAGTTAAATTTTTGATTTTGCCTTTGACTGCCGCGGCAGTCTTGCTCTCCGCCTGCGGCGGAGAGCCTATAAATCAAGGACCCGAGTTAAGAGGTATAAACGATATTACCTGCCTAGTAAACTCTACCGTGGATTTGCTTAACGGCGTTGCGGCGCTTGACGCCGAAGACGGCGACATAACTCCCAATCTCAGCATTACGGTAATTCCCGCAGTCGAAGTTAACAACGGCTATGCGGTATTTACCGAAGCCGGCGATTACGAGATATGTTACGAGGTGCGCGACGGTTTGGGCAAATTAGCCAGAACAACCGCGTTTGCCGAGGTTATAGAACGCGACGTCTATATGTCCGATATTTGTACTAACGGCTTTTCGGTAACAGCAGGAGGTAAAACCGAACTATTAGGCAAAGGTTTAAACGGAACGGTGTTTTCGTTCAGCGCAAGCGGTAACGAAATTGCGGAGGACATTAAGCTTTCGCGTGCGTACAATTTGGTTTGCGGCATTGAATACACTTTTAATTATTTTTTAACGGTAAACCGCGCAGGAAAAATAAAAGCTGCGGCGGATAACAGCCCTATAGACGAGATGTATATAGAAGCAGGCGAAAGCGTGGTAAGTTTTAAACACAAATTGCCTTACAAAACCGCAGCAGACGGAACCGTAGCCGCCGAAGACGTTAAAATAGAGCTATGGCTGGGCGCCGTGGAAGGCGATTTGGACTGTTCTGTTTCCAAAGCGGAATTGAGTTATTATCAAGAAGACCAAGGTTTTACCGAAAATCTGCCTAATTTTAATTTCAACGGCAAAATATTAAACAGGGACGACAAGGCTGATGCGGTTTATGCGTCGGCGGACGGCAAAGCGGCTACGGTTGAAATAAACAATCCTACTGGGGAGATTTGGCAGGTGGGAATGTTTGTAAATACAGGTTTGGAGCTTTTACCGGGCGAAACGTATTATCTATCTTTTGAAATTTACAGCGAACTGGGCAACGGTTATCAAATTTGCATTCAGCACGACCAATGGCAGGACAGCGACGCAATAATAATAGACACGCCCGAAAACGGGCTTGTTGAGCGTACAATAACCGCAAACGACGGTTGGCGCGGTCCGCTTTGGCTGTTTATAAGGTCAGGCGTAAACAAAAACAAACTAACCGTTTCAGATTTAAGCGTAAAAACAAAAAGCGGCGGAGATAAATTAGAAAGCTATGCTTTAAGCGGCTTTATAAACAAAAATTCCGACGGCGGCGAAGGCGGAATAAAAACGGAGTTCGGTAAAACGACTTACAATATAAAAAATTTCGGCAGTAATTGGGGCAATAACGAATTGCAAAGCCCGGAGTTTGCTCTTTCCGGCGCGGCAGACAACTATGTAATCGAATTTAAAGCCAAGGCAAGTAAACCGCTGAATTTTGTATTTCTTATTCACGACGAAAGGGCGTCCGATTGGACTACTATAGCGTGGCGGCAAATGCGTATGCAAGAAGGCGAAGCCGTTTATTCGGTAAATTGCGATAATTTGAGTATTAACAGCGTTTACAGAATATTTTGGCAGTTCGGTAATTTTGCCAATACAAATTATCACGACGTTACGGTTGAAATAAGCGAAATAAAAATCTGTTTAAAGAACGACTTGGAAAATTAATTGCTATGAACAGTTTACAGAATGCTAACGACTATATTTTAAAATTTAAAAATAAAGTAAACGCAAAGTACCGTTTAAATTATCATATGTCCGCGCCCGTGGGCTGGATGAACGACCCCAACGGACTAATACATTACGGCGGTAAATACTGCTTGTATTATCAAAGTTACCCGTACGATTCCACAAACGGTATTATGCATTGGTCGCAGTTTATATCCGACGATTTGATTTCTTACGAAGACGTAGGCGTAGTTATCGCGCCCGAAGAAAACGGCGAAAACATATTTTCAGGCGGAGCGGTGGAATACTGCGGCAGTCTTAACGCTCTTTATACTTTGCACTACGAGCATTACGGAATTAAAACCGAACAGGTTTACCGCGCGGTATCCAAAGACGGAAAACATTTCGAAGTTTTGGGCTGCGTATTCGATAACGAAACGCTGCCGAAAAATTTAAGCCGAACCGATTTCCGCGACCCGTGTCCGGTAAAAATAGGCGGCAAATATTTTGTTTTTATCGGCGGTAAAGACGTAAATCTGAATCAAGGCGTAATAATAGTGCTGGGCGGCGACTTGAATAAGCTTGAATATAAGTTTACCATAGGTCCGTTTTACGAACTCGGTGATATGGGCGAGTGCCCTTCTTATTTTAAAATAGACGGCAAAGACGTTTTACTTGCTTCCGGCTGTAACGTAGCGCGCCGTGGAAACAGTTTTAAAAACGTAAATTCAAGCGTGTTTATAGTAGGCGAAATCGACTTTGAAAAAGGTTTTATGAACGTGGATTTTATACGCGAAATCGACAAAGGCGATACGTTTTACGCTCCGCAGTTTATAAACGGAGAAAACAGACCGGTTATGATAGGCTGGCTTGAAATGTGGGGTAAGCGGTACCCCACGCACGAATGGGGCCACGGTTGGGTAGGCGCGTTTACTATTCCGCGCATTGTAGAATTGAAGAACAGAGAAATTTATCAAACTCCCGTTGAAAATATTAAAAACTATTATATTGCGGAAGTATCGCATCTTCCGAAATGCGCAGACGCGTTTATTCGTTTTAACGGCGAAGGCAGTATAAAAGTTTGCGCCGATAACGGAAGTTTTACTATTGGCAGCGACGGCGGCATTTATTTGGATACTACCGAAGCCAACAATATGAACGGTTGCGTTCGCAGAACGGACGCAAATTATAAAGACTGCAACGTGCGTATGCTTTTGGACGTTTCGAGTATAGAAATTTTTATCGGCGGCGGCAGAGAAGTTATTTCAAGCAGAATTTATTTGGACGGAGAATACAAGCTTGAAACCTACGGCGGTGCAAGCGTTGAAAAAATAATGGAAATAGGTAAAAGATTATGAAAAAAAGATGGATTATGCCGATTATAGCCGCGGCTGTTGTATGCGTATCTTTGGTTGGATGCGCTATGCCGAATAAAAATTCGGTTGACCAAAGCGATAAAACGGTTTTTCCTTTTTCAACGTTCGAGGACGGTTTAAATAAACATATGGGCGACGTAATGCCGTTTTACGACAACGGAGTTATGAACATATATCATTTGCAGGATACGGTAGGTTCTAACCCCGTATTCTATCATCCCATTGCGCGCATTACTACCGAAGACTACGTAAATTATGAAGACTGCGGAATTTCGATTAATTTCGAAGACGCGGCAAACAATCCCGAAGCTGCAAAATCTCCCGACGCCGCGCTGGGTACGGGCTCGGTTATAAAAGATAAAGAAGGCAATTACCATTTCTTTTACACGGGACATAACGATAACGGGCAGGAAGAAGGTTTAACATTTAACGAAGTTATCAGACACGCCAAAAGCTACGATAACCAGCAAACTTGGGTTAAAGACGCGGACGACGAAAACAAGGATTACGAACTGAACCTCTACGGATACGAAAACGACTTCCGCGACCCTTACGTTTATTACGACGACGTTGACGGACTGTATTATATGCTTGTTACAACGCGCCACTTGGGACGCGGCGTTATAAAAAGATATTCCGCTTCGGATTTGGACGCAAAAACCGAAGATTGGAATGACGAGGGCGTGTTTTTTTACAACGACGACGGCGATTACAATATGGAGTGCCCGTCTTACGTAGAATTTAACGGATTTTACTATTTGGCTTACAGCGAACAGGGCGAAAACAGGGTAACGCATTACCGTTACAGAACGGAGAGAAACGGGGAGTGGAAAAGATTTGCGCTTGACAGCATAGACAACAGCGGATTTTATGCCGGCAGGCTTGAAAAGGCAGGCGACGAACTGTATGCGTTTGCTTGGTGCGCCAGACTTTCGGGCGGAAGTTCGGGCGGCTTTGATTGGGGCGGAAATTTGGTAACCCATAAAATAATTCAGCTTTCCAACGGAGAGCTGTGCGCAGTTATGCCGGAAAACTATAAAAACGCGTTTTCAACGCAGGTTAAATACAGATTCGGAGGCGGCACTAACGACGAATATAAAGAAATAGCTTTTAACGGCGAAGGATTTGAAGCGCGCTGCGCAGAAAAATTGGGAAGACGCGTTACAAGAGCAAAGTTTTTTGTGCGTCCCGAAGATTATAACGGAGATTTCGGCATTACTTTTGCGCTTGACGGAGCTTATAACAGCAGGTTGGGGCAATCGCTTATCGCTTTTGATACCAAAAACAACAAACTTTCGTGCTACAACGGCGTTTCAAGTATTTTAAGATACGGTTCGCCGCTTGCTTCGGTGCCGTTTGTGTTTGCAAAGGGCAAGGATTACGAAGTCGATTTAATTATAGACGGAGAAGTGCTTACCGTGTATTTGGATTACAAGGTTGCGCTTACGGTACGGCTGACGGGCATTCAGGGAAAGAATTTTGCGTTTTATTCAAACGGTAACAAAGCGCAGATAAAGGAGATAGCGTTTTATGAGTAAACTTTATTGCGTTGGAGAGCTGCTTATAGATTTTCAGTCGGTTGGATTGGGAAGTTTAAAGCAAACGTCGCAGTTTGTAAAAAATGCCGGAGGAGCGCCTGCCAACGTGTGCGTTCAGGCGGTAAAGTTAGGGCAAAGCGCCGTTTATTTAAGCAAGGTAGGCAGCGACGGTTTCGGAGAATTTTTAATTGATACGCTTAAACGCGAGGGAGTTGACACGTCTTTTATAAAAACTACGGATAAGTACGATACTTCTTTGGCGTTTGTAAGCTTTAAAGAAGACGGGGAAAGAGAATTCAGCTTTTACAGAAAAGCCGCAGCCGACCTGTATTTTACAGAGGAAGATTTTAAAGAAGTGCAATTTGAACGCGGAGACATTTTGGAATTCGGAAGCGTGGCGCTTAAAACGCAGGAAGCAAAATATACTCACAGATATTTAATAGAAAAAGCCAAGGCAGCGGGAGCAACCGTGTGCTTTGACCCCAATTTAAGATTTAATCTTTGGGAAGACAAAGAACAGCTTAAAAAAACCGTTTGCGAATTTTGGCAATACGCAGACGTTGTAAAAGTCGGCGAAGACGAGCTTGAATTTATTACGGGATTGCAAGCCGAAAAAGCGGTTGAAAAAGTTTTTAACGGCAATTTGAAAATTTTGCTGGTTACAAACGGCGGCAAAGGCGCAAAGCTGTATTTAAGGGACGGCAAAACGTTCTGCTGCGGCGGTTACAAAGTAAACGCGGTTGATACTACGGGCGCTGGGGACTCGTTTTTCGGCGCGTTTATTGCGCAATTAATGCAGGACGGAAGTAACGATTATCAAACTATGCTGGATTTTGCCTGTAAGTGCGGCGCATATACAACAACGGGCTACGGCGCAATTCCGGCAATGGGAGATAAGAAAAAAATCGATAAGGCGGTAAAATAAATGGCAACTGTTAAACTTGTAAACGTAAACAAGGTGTACGACGGCGGAGTGCACGCCGTTCACGATTTTTCAATAGATATTCAAGATAAAGAATTTATTGTTTTCGTTGGACCTTCAGGCTGCGGCAAATCAACTACGTTGAGAATGATTGCCGGATTGGAAGAAATTTCTTACGGGGACTTGATTATAGACGGAAAAGTTATGAACGCCGCCGCTCCCAAAGACAGGGACATTGCTATGGTATTTCAGTCTTATGCGCTGTATCCGCAAATGACGGTATACAAAAATATGGCGTATGCGTTAAAACTGCGCAAAGTGCCCAAGGACGAAATAGATAAAAGGGTTAGAGAAGCGGCTAAAATTTTAAAACTTACGCCCTATCTGGACAGAAAACCCCGCGCGCTTTCAGGCGGTCAGCGTCAGCGCGTTGCTTTGGGCCGGTCAATAGTGCGTCGCCCCAAAGTGTTTCTTATGGACGAACCTCTTTCAAACCTGGACGCAAAACTGCGCGTTGCTATGCGCAGTGAAATAGTGCGTATTCACGAAGAAGTGGGCGCAACGACTATTTACGTTACGCACGACCAAATAGAGGCAATGACTATGGCTTCGCGTATAGTTGTTATGAAAGACGGATTTATTCAGCAGATAGGCGAACCTAACGAGCTTTACCGCAATCCTGCAAATATGTTTGTGGCGGGGTTTATAGGTACGCCTGCAATGAACTTTTTACACGGAGAGGTTGCAAAGGGCTATTTTGTTATAGACGGTACGGGCGAAAAAATAAAGCTTACCGCAGAACAGAAAAAACTGCTTAAAAATTACGAAGGCAAACGCTTGGTTTACGGTATCCGCCCCGAAAATTTAGTGTTTGAGCAAAGCGAAAAGTTTGAAACTTTTAAAGAATCGTCCTTTAATATGAAGACCGTGATGATTGAACTCTTGGGCGATATAATAAACGTTCACGGAGCGGTTGGCAACGGAAAAGCAATTTTAAAGATGAGCAGTAAATATTCCGTAAAAGAAAAAGATTTGTTTAAAGTTGCAATAGACACGGAGTATTCCAGATTTTTCAACGAAACTACAACTAAGGCAATCACTCCGGATTATTGCGAATACGAGGAAACAGACGTTACAGCTTCGCTTGACGAAGACAACGTTACTATTATAGAACAAAAACAAGGCGTAATTTCAAAGACGGTTGATGCGGTAAAAAGTAAAATAAGCGCTTTTAAAAGCAAAAAAGCGCCTGAAAAAGCCGAAAATCAACAAGACGGGAATTCAAATGCGCCGCAAGAGCAAAACTTTGATAAACCAGATAAGCAGTAGTTTTGTTTAACAGCATAAGTCAGCCGACGGTAAAAACCGTCGGCTGTTTTTGCGCTATATAATTAAGCGTCTATTTGTTTAACAGTTAAAGTGGTGTTCGTTCCTCCGCCCAACGTAACGCCTACGGCAAGCAATGCAGAAATTGCCATATCTATAACGTCGTTCGCATTCAAAGCAATAATAAAACTTCCGTTATAAAGAGAGCCTACGCCCACAGAAAGTACCCTCGTTATCGTAGCTTGAGGAATTGCCGTTCCGTTTCTTCTAACCGACATCGTAACCGACGTGCCGAGCGCTGCCGAAATATTTGTGTAGTAATTTATTTCGTAAACGCCTGACGTAATAACGGTTATGCTGTTGTTCGGCGTATATGAAACGTTTTTTAACGGCATAGTTGAAGGCAGAGGAAGCTGTGTTGTTCCTCCTACCGTTAAATTTAGCGTTGAAGGAGTTGCGTTGTATAATCCTCCGTAAGAGTTGAGGTTGGCTGTGCCTGTAGGTCCTGTGGCACCGTCAGCACCCGCAGGACCTGTGGGACCGATTAATCCGTCCGCGCCCGTAGGACCGGTTGCGCCTATTGCACCTGTAGGACCGGTTGCGCCGTCTGCTCCGGTTGCGCCCGTTGCTCCGGTAGGGCCTGTGGCGCCGTCAGCGCCCGTAGCACCTGTGGGACCGATTAATCCGTCCGCGCCCGTGGGACCGGTTGCGCCTGTGGGACCGGTAGGTCCCGTAACGCCGTTAGCACCCGTAGCGCCCGTTGCTCCGGTAGGGCCTGTGGCGCCGTCAGCGCCCGTAGCACCTGTGGGACCGATTAATCCGTTTGCGCCCGTAGGACCGGTGGCACCGTCAGCGCCTGTTGCACCTGTGGGTCCGATTAATCCGTTTGCACCCGTAGGGCCTGTGGCACCGTTCGCACCTGTAGCACCTGTGCCGCCAATAGCTCCGGTTGCGCCTGTTGCTCCGGTAGGGCCGGTAGGGCCGGTAGGACCTGTAACGCCGTTAGCACCGGTTGCTCCGACTGCTCCGGTAGCACCGGTGGCGCCTGTGGCGCCCGTTGCCCCCGTATATCCGCGCGGACCTGTAGGACCTGTAGCGCCCGTCGGACCCGTAGGTCCTGTTATGCCGTTTCCGTTTTGAATAATTTTATAAATTTTTCTAACGCATATACACGGGCAGCAGCCGCATACAGGGCAGCGATTATAGTTTATCATATAATTTTTCCTCCCGAATAAGCAGGCGCAAAATTTCGCCTGCCATTCTTCGTAATTTTATTTTGTAAAGAATACTTATTGTTTAATACGTATCTATATTAAATAATATAAATTTTCTATGCATAATGTTACGCAAATTATAAAGGAACGAAAAGAAATTTTCTTTTCGTTCCTTAAAAATAAGCTTTTTAAAATTTGTTTTTAAAAATTTATTACAAATTAATAAAGTACGGCAACATAAATATGTTCCCGTACTTTGGCGCGGAAGAAGGGATTTGAACCCTTGCTGCAGTTTCCCGCACTACTCCCTTAGCAGGGGAGCCCCTTGAGCCGCTTGGGTACTTCCGCATAATTAACTGTAATATTTTAAAAAGCTAATTTAATATATCATAATTTTATTTGTTTGTCAAAACTTTAATTCCCGTTTTTGAATTTATTGTAAAAATTATTTGGCAACTTGCAAAATAACTTATTTTATGTTAATATGTTTTTACAGGGGATTAAATTTATGAAGATTGTATTTTTCGGCGATTCTATAACAGACTGCGGACGCGACAGAGATAACGATAAATCTTTGGGCAACGGTTATGTAAAAATTCTTGCGGACAAATTGCGTCCTATATATCCCGATACGGATATAGAGCTTATAAACAAGGGGATTTCCGGCAATGAAGTGGGCGATTTATTAAAGCGTGTGCAAGAAGACGTTATAAATTTAAAGCCCGACGCGGCGGTTATAATGATAGGAATAAACAACGTACTTCATAAATTTAAAAACGGAACAACTTTAAACTTAAAACAATTTGAAAAGGATTTATACGAGCTGCTCAGTTTGCTGAAAGCGGCAGGTATTGTTGTTATATTTTTAGAACCGTTTTTGCTGCCCGCTCCGGATAAACTTAGAATGCGCAAGCTGTTTAACGAAGAACTTGAAATTATAAACAGAGTTGCGTTAGAGCTTGCAGACGAATTTGTGGCTTACGACGAAATGTTTAACGGACTTGTTCAAAGTATTCCGTATGCGGAGTATTCTGCCGACGGCGTGCACCCTACACACAGGGGGTCCAGATTAATTGCCGATACGGCAATTAAAGCCATTCGTAAGCATTTGTTATAAAAAATAATTACCCTAAGCAAATCTTTTGATGTGCTTAGGGTAAAATTTATTTGCCGTAATTTCTTTCGCCGAAAATTGCCGTTCCAATCCTTACTAAATTGCTTCCGGCTTTTATACAGATTTTCCAATCTCCGCTCATACCCATAGAAAGATATTCAAAATTTTTATCGCAGCTTTTTAACAAATCGAATTTTTCACGCATTTTTCCGCCCAAGTCTAAAATTAGGTTTTGATTCGCATCGAGCGGCATCATAGCCATTAAACCTTGTATTTTAAGCGAAGGCAATGCGGAAATTTTTTGATAAACTTCTTCGCATTCTTCCAAATAAAATCCGCTTTTTGTTGCTTCTTTTCCTATATTTATTTGCAGCAAAATATTTGAAGTTATTTGCGCCGCGCGGCTTTTTTCCGAAAGCGCTTCAGCAACGGACAGCCTGTCTATAGAGTGGTATAAGTCGGTCTTGCCGATTAAATATTTAATTTTATTCGTTTGCAAATGACCAATAAAATGTCTTTTGGGATTGCCGCAGATTTCGGAAAATTTATCGCGGAATTCCTGAACGTGATTATCGCCGATATCGGTTACGCCGGCACATATGGCGCGGTTAATGCTTTCCGCAGTCTGTAATTTAACTGCCGCAACAAGCGTTACTTTTTCATTGAAAGGGTTTTTTGAAGGTATTTCTTTTAATAAATTTTTAACGTTTTGTTCTATCATTTTAATGCCTGCCTGTCGGGGATATTTTAAGATGTTATTTAATTTTTGTCAAGCGCTGAATTTTTTTGAATATTATAAATTTTATTTTTTATATTTGACCTGAAAATAAATTTTATGATAAAATTTTTCTGCGTAAATTATTGTGCTTTATTTAATATTTATATAAATGTTTAGAGAGGTTTATATGCTTGAAATAAAAAACGTAACCAAAATATATAAGACGCGCGGCGGAGCCGAAACCAAAGCGTTAGATGACATTTCCATTACGTTTAAAGAAACGGGGCTTGTATTTTTGTTGGGTAAATCAGGCTCCGGCAAATCTACGCTTTTGAATATAAGCGGCGGACTTGACGAGCCCACTTGCGGCGAAATTAAAGTTAAAGGTAAAAGCTCCAAGCAATTTACAGGTTCGGATTTTGACAGTTACAGAAATACTTTTGTAGGATTTGTTTTTCAGGAATATAACATTTTGGACGAATTCAACGTTGAAGAAAACGTTGCGCTTGCTTTGGAACTTCAGGGTAAACCCAGGGATTCGGCTAAAATAAACGCTATTTTGCAAGAAGTTGAATTATTGGATTATGCAAAACGCAGACCTAACACGCTTTCTGGCGGACAGAAACAGCGGATTGCCATAGCAAGAGCGCTTGTAAAAGACCCGCAGATTATTATGGCGGACGAGCCGACGGGCGCGCTGGATTCTGCAACGGGCAAACAGGTTTTCGATACGCTGAAACGGCTTTCGCAAACCCGTCTTGTAATAGTTGTATCGCACGACAGAGAGTTTGCCGAAATTTACGGCGACAGAATTGTTGAATTGAAGGACGGAAAAATAATTTCCGACGTATCAAAAAGCAGCGTTGCGCCGGAAAAAATAGACGAAAACGTAAGCATAATAGGCGGCAGCACAATTTCCGTTAAAAGCGGCGCCAATCTTACAGAAGAAAATTTGCAGACAATAAAAAGGTTTATTGCGGATGCCGAAGGCGACGTTATAATTTCAAAGGGTAAAGCTGAAATTTCAAATTTTAAAAAATCCAACAGATTATCCGATAACGGCGCAATGGAAAAGTTTTCGGATACCGATACTGATAATTTCGAAATTAAAAATTATTCCGCCGAGGAAAGTAAATTTATACGTTCGCGCCTGCCTGCCGGCAAAGCGCTGAGAATAGGCGCTTCCGGCTTAAAGTTAAAACCGGTTAGACTTGTGTTTACAATATTGTTATCGCTAATAGCGTTTACTACGTTCGGGCTTTTTTCAACGCTTATGGTTTACGACGGCGATAAGGTAGCGGTGCAGTCGTACGTAAAGAGCGAAAACGATTGGTTAAACGTTACAAAAACGTATCAAACCCGCACGATTTACGACGACGGATACGTATGGGAAAACAACGATAATGAAGCAGAACTTACGGAAGAAGAAGTTTCGGAATTTGCGGCGAAATACGGCAGTAATTCTTTCGGTTATTACAAAATAAACAGCAGCATAGCAAACGCGTTTCTCAACAAAACCGAAAGCGATTATTACGCAAACGTTATTCAGAACGTTGCGTATATTTCCGGCGAAAATAAGCTTAGGCAAAAAATTACCTCCGGCGAATATCCGGAAAATGCCAACCAAATAATGATAAGCACATATACGCTTAGCACGCTTTCAAAGTCAACCGTAAACGCCGTTAAAGTTGTTGACGGCGAAATGGAAGTGGACGGAGAAAACACCGTTTTAATAGATTCCGCAGCTTCGGCAATAGGTAAATATATTGCTTTGCAGATAAACGGCGAATTGATTTATCTGCAGATTACGGGCGTTTATGACTGCGGAAAAATACCTTCCAAATTCGACGGAATAAAAGAGGGGAACGAATCCAACTTTTTGCTTGACGTGGAGTATTCAATGTATCTTTCTTTGGGTTTGCCTATGTTGGCTTTGGTTTCGGGAAATTTTTACGAAGCACACAAAAACGTTATTAACCCCGATGAAAACTTTAAGGAATATTTTGATTTAGTTTGGAACGAATTTAAATTTATTTCGCCTTACAGATATTATGAAAACGGCTGGCATCAAACCGTAGGCGATAACGAAATAGTATTGGAAAATTATGCAAAAGCTTTCGGCGAGGAAGACTGCCTGCCCGTGCACTATTTGGGAAATATAAACGGCTTGCGGGCGGATAACGAAGTAATTCTTCCAAGCGGTAGTCTGTGTGAAAACTGTTTGTCGGACGATATAATAGAGCAGTTAATGCTAAATAAAACCGGAGGCGACTACGAAAAGGCGAAAGAAATATTCGATTCGTTTAATAAAGATTTGGAAATTTATAACATAGGAAAGCGTTATGTGGGGGAGGCTACAGAGGAAGAACGTGCGGCGGCGTTGCAAAGGATTTGCCTTACGCTTAAAGACTTAAATCCTATAGACTTGGAGTTGGAGATAGACGGCGTACGCAGAAAAATGAAAATAGTAGGCATTTACGAAAACGATTTTGAAGCTTATTACCGCGAAGGTGTGTACTTAACACAAAATTTTATTGATAATTATTTAAACTCTTATGCAGAAAATTTTATATATGAAACCAACTACATAAAGCCTGAAAACGCCACATATTCGGGGGTGTACATAGATTACGACCATTCCGAAGAAGTTATTGCGGCATTGCTTGAAACAGTAGGCGCGGAACGAAAAGCCGAAAACGACGCAATAATAAATTTAAACGGCTGGCTATATTCGATTATAAATATAGTGAACGATACCGTAGATATTTTGTATATAGTATTCTTGGTTATAGGAATAATATTTGCGCTTTTTGCATCGCTTCTTATGTTCAATTTTATATCGGTGTCTATTTCAAACAAAAAGAAAGAAATAGGTATTTTAAGAGCCGTAGGCGCAAGGGGATTGGACGTGTTTAAAATATTTTTCTCGGAATCCGGAATTATAATGGGTATATGCACGGTGCTTTCAATAATATCCGCTGTTATGCAGTGTCTTATAATTAACGGTGTTTTGAAAAGTTTGCTGGGCTTTGAAGTTTCGCTGTTTGTATTCGGAGGCGTTTCGGTGGCGGTTATGCTTGGTATTGCGGTTGCCGTAACGGTTGTTTCAACCTTGCTTCCCGTATATTTTGCGGCGCGAAAAAAGCCTGTGGAATCCATAAGGTCGCTTTAAAGTATTAACAGCGCTTTAAATTTTTTTGTTTGCGGAACGCGGTGGCTGCGTTCCGCATTTTTGTTATTTGCGCCATATTAGGGGGGTAATTAAAATTGATAGACTTCTCATAGCGCAAAGCGGTTCTTTTCTGCATAAATTTACGCATAATAAATGCAACCGAAAATTGTCGAGATTGGTTGACAACGGTTATGTGCGGTGTTAAAATATATCCTGACTATATATAAGATATATGCGTGAGCGCGCGTAAGGAGGCGGCGTTGTTTAAAACTGAAGATTTGTACGATTTTAATCATACGCTTGCGGGTAAGTATTTATCGGAATTCGAATATCCATGGCAAGCGCTATGCGGAATTAAAGAGTTTATACTGTCGCTGGGCGCGGCGCTCGGAGAAGATTATATAAAAATATCCGAAAATGTTTGGATGCACAAAACTGCAAAAATTGCGCCCACGGCATATCTGGGCGCGCCTTGCATTATAGGCGCAGGTACCGAAGTAAGGCATTGCGCTTTTATACGCGGTTCGGCTTTGGTAGGAGAAAACTGCGTTGTGGGCAACTCCTGCGAACTTAAAAACGTTATACTTTTCGATAACGTTCAAACGCCGCATTACAACTATGTTGGCGACAGCATATTGGGTTATAAATCGCATATGGGCGCAGGTTCCGTTACTTCTAACGTTAAGTCGGACAAGGGGCTTGTAAAGATAAATTACGAAGGCGGAAAAATTGAAACCGGACTTAAAAAAGTAGGAGCTATGCTCGGCGATTACGTAGAAGTCGGCTGTAATACGGTACTAAATCCAGGAACCGTAATTTGCAGAAACTCAAACGTATATCCGCTGTCGTGCGTGCGCGGAGTTGTTCCGTCTGACAGTATTTATAAAAATTCGGGCGTTATTACAAAAAAAAGATAAACCGCTTATTTCCGCGGCAAGGAGATTTATGGGTAGATATTTCGGAACGGACGGGTTTCGCGGCGAAGCAAACGTTACGCTTACCGCCGAAAGCGCTTACAAGGTGGGCAGATTTTTAGGGTGGTATTTCGGCGAACTGAAAAAGAGAGCCGGCGACTGCTCCGCTCCCAAAGTGGTTATAGGCAAGGATACGCGCAGGTCCAGCTATATGTTTGAATATACGCTTGTTGCCGGACTTACCGCTTCCGGCGCGGACGCGTATATGCTGCACGTTACTACAACGCCCTCCGTGGCTTACGTTACAAGGTTAGACGGGTTTGACTGCGGCATTATGATTTCTGCAAGCCATAACCCTTATTACGATAACGGTATAAAGCTTTTGAATTCCAACGGAGAGAAGATGGATGAAGAAACCACTGCTCTCATAGAAGATTATATAGACGATAAACTGAACGTGTTCGGTAAAAATTGGGAAAGTCTGCCTTATGCAACCCGCGATAAAATAGGCAAAACCGTAGATTACGCTTCGGGAAGAAACCGTTACATCGGCTATTTGATTTCTTTGGGAATGTATTCGTTCCGCGGAATGAAAGTGGGGTTGGATTGCGCAAACGGCAGTTCTTGGAATATAGCAAAATCGGTTTTCGAAGCGCTGGGCGCCACAACCTACGTTATAAACGACAAACCCGACGGGTTTAATATAAACGAAAAAGCGGGTTCTACGCACATTGAGTCGCTTAAAGCTTTTGTAAAGAAAAACAAACTTGACGTAGGTTTTGCTTACGACGGCGACGCCGACAGATGTTTGTGCGTTGACGAAAAGGGCAACGTGGTTACGGGCGACCATATTTTATATATTTACGGACTGTATATGAAGGAGCGCGGCAAGCTTATAACCAATACGGTAGTAACAACGGTTATGTCCAACTTCGGTTTATACAAAGCTTTTGACGCAGCGGGCATTGATTATGCCAAAACCGACGTGGGCGATAAATTTGTTTATAAGTATATGTCCGAAAACGGAAACAGAATAGGCGGCGAAGCTTCGGGGCATATAATTTTTTCGAAATACGCCACAACGGGCGACGGAATATTAACGAGTTTGAAAGTAATGGAAGTTATGATGGCTAAGGAACAGCCGCTTTCAAAACTGTGCGAGCCCGTAAAAATTTATCCGCAGATTTTATTGAATATAAAAGTTAAAGATAAAAGCGCCGCGCTTAGCGATAAGGAAGTTATTGCGGCAGTAGAAAAAGTTGAAAATAAACTTGGGACAAGCGGCAGAATTTTGGTAAGAGAGTCGGGAACCGAACCGCTTATAAGAATAATGGTAGAGGCGGAGAGTGCGGCGCAGTGTAAAAAATATGCGCAGGAAGTAGCTTCGGTGATTAAAAACAACGGGCACGAATCAGTTTAAAGTTAATTTAAATTCTAAAAAATATAAACGGGAATTAATATGTGTGGAATAGTAGGTTACGTAGGTGCAAAACAGGCGGCGCCCGTTCTTTTGGACGGGCTTTCCAAGCTTGAATACCGCGGCTATGATTCGGCGGGAATTGCGGTTTCCGATTTTAAAAACAATATAAACATAGTTAGGTCTAAGGGCAAGCTTTGCATACTTTCCGAAAAAACAGAAGGCGGCAAAAAGCTTGAAGGCGTATGCGGCATAGGGCATACCCGTTGGGCAACGCACGGCGAACCTTCCGAAAACAACGCGCATCCGCATTATAACGACGACAGAACGATAGTTGCGGTGCATAACGGCATTATAGAAAATTATGCCGAACTTAAAGGTAAACTTATACGGCAGGGTTACGGATTTTATTCTCAAACCGATACCGAAGTTGCAACAAAACTTGTAGATTATTACTATAAAAAGCACAACGACCCCATAAGGGCTATTGCCAATTTTGTTTTGCGCGTAAGAGGTTCTTATGCTCTTGCGGTGCTTTTTAAAGATTTTCCCAACCAAATTTTTGCCGTACGTAAAGACAGCCCTATGGTAATAGGTATTGCGGGAGGCGAAACGTTTATTGCTTCCGACGTGCCTGCAATATTGAAATATACAAACAAAGTTTATTATGTAGGCAATACGGAAATAGCACATCTCGAAAAGGGTAAAGTAACTTTTTACAATCTCGATAAAGAGCCTATAAATAAAGAGGTTGCAGAAATTACCTGGGACGCGCAGTCGGCCGAAAAAGACGGCTTTGAGCATTTTATGCTTAAAGAAATGTACGAACAGCCCAAAGTTGTAAAAGATACCGTAAACGGACTTTTGGTAGACGGCAAAATAGACTTTATCTCCGCCGGACTTTCGGACGAGGAGCTTAAAAACTTTAATCAAATTACCGTGGCTGCGTGCGGTTCGGCGTATCACGCAGGCGTGGTTTTGCAATACGTAACCGAAGAACTTGCGCGTATTCCCGTAAGAGTGGAGCTTTCTTCCGAATTCAGATACCGCAATCCCGTTGCGGATAAAAACTGTTTGGTAATTGTAATAAGCCAATCCGGCGAAACGGCGGACAGCCTAGCAGCGCTTAGGGAAGCAAAAAAATTGGGTATGAAAACGCTTGCCATAGTAAACGTTTTGGGTTCATCCATAGCGCGGGAAGCCGACTGTGTTCTTTACACCAAAGCGGGTCCTGAAATTGCGGTTGCTACAACCAAGGCTTACAGTTCGCAGCTTATTGCGGCATATGCGCTTGCGCTTAAATTGGCAACGGTAAAAAATACTATAACGGGCGAACGTTATTTATCGCTTATAAAAGAACTTTCGTCTTTGCCTGAAAAAATAGAGATTATTCTTAACGGCAAAGAGAGTATTCAGCATTTTGCTTCGGAAGCGGCTAACAAGAAAAACGTATTTTTTATAGGCCGCGGAGTGGATTATGCCGTTGGAATAGAGGGAAGTTTAAAGCTTAAAGAAATAAGCTATATTCATTCCGAAGCTTACGCCGCCGGCGAACTTAAACACGGACCTATAAGCTTAATAGAAGACGGTACGCTTGTTATTGGCGTGCTTATGCAGGACAGACTGCTTGAAAAAACGCTTAGCAACCTTGTGGAAACAAAAAGCCGCGGCGCATTTATAGCGGCGGTTACGTGCGAAAACAACGAAAAAGCGGCGGAAGTTGCCGACATTACAATTAACGTACCCAAAACCGAAGGATTGTTTGCGGCAAGCCTTGCCGTGATACCGCTGCAGTTGTTTGCTTATTACCTTAGCGTGCTTAAAGGCAACGACGTGGACAAGCCGAGAAATCTTGCCAAAAGCGTAACGGTTGAATAATCAAAGGATAAGCCGTTTGCGCGGCTGAAATATAAGTATGAAAAAGAATTATAATAAATTAAGAGAGCTTGCTGTTTTTTGCGCGTGCGACTTGTTTGCCGTTACGCTTTCTATGTTATGCTCTCTTTTTATTGTAGACGGGAAAATGCCTATATGCTGGGATTTGCTTATTTGGTATATTTCCAATATAGCATTTGTGTATGCGTTTTTTGCGCTTTTCAGGCTGTACTTTTTCGTATTTAACTCGGTTGGAATAATAGAAACGCTTAAAATAGTTGCGGCAACCGTGTTTATTTTTTTGGTAAACGTTCCGTTTGTTTTTCTTTTTGAATTTCTGCACTTTGCAACGGTGTTCTCATACTGCGTGCAGCTTGCTCTGCTGGCAATGGCTATTCGCTTTTCCAAGCGGATGTATTATACAATTAAGTATTCTATAAGCAGAAAAACAAAAGATAAAGTAAGAACGCTTATAGTCGGCGCTGGAAGCGCCGGTTCTATGCTTATAAGAGAAATTCAAACAACGGATAAAATAGATTATCTGCCCGTTTGCATTGCCGACGACGATAAAGATAAGGTAGGCAGAACAATTAACGGCGTTAAGGTTGCCGGAATAACCGACGATATACCTGTGCTTGCCGAAAGATACGCCATAGACGAAATTTTAATTGCCATTCCGGCTGCGTCTAAATCACAGGTAAAGCGAATTTACGAACTTTGCAAAACTACCGACTGCAAAGTTAAAACTCTGCCCGGTATTTATCAGATTGTAAGCGGCGAAGCCAGTGTTTCGGCTTTGCGCGAAGTTCAAATTCAGGACTTGTTGGGCAGAGACCAAATAAAAGTAGATTTGAACGAAATAATGGGATATATCGAAAATAAAGTGATATTGGTAACCGGCGGCGGTGGTTCCATAGGAAGCGAGCTTTGCAGGCAGATTGCTACGCACAATCCCAAACAGCTTATAATTTTGGATATTTACGAAAATAGCGCTTACGATATAGAACAGGAACTTAAAAGGGCGTATCCCGATTTAAATTTACTTACGCTTATTGCAAGCGTCCGCGACGCAACTAAAATGGACGACGTGTTCAGTAAGTGCCGTCCCGATATTGTGTTTAACGCCGCTGCGCACAAACACGTGCCGCTTATGGAAACAAGCCCCAACGAAGCCGTTAAAAACAACGTTTTCGGTACGCTTAACGTAGCAAAATGCGCCGATAAATACGGCACGAAAACTTTTGTGCAGATTTCAACCGATAAAGCGGTTAATCCCACAAACGTTATGGGCGCAACCAAGCGCATTTGCGAAATGATTATTCAAACCATAGGCAAGCACAGCAAACATACCAATTTTGTTGCGGTAAGGTTTGGCAACGTGCTCGGTTCAAACGGTTCGGTTATACCTCTTTTTGAAAAGCAGATAGCGGAGGGCGGTCCCGTTACCGTAACTCATAAAGATATTATACGGTATTTTATGACTATTCCCGAAGCCGTTTCGCTTGTGTTGCAGGCAGGCGCCTATGCAAAGGGCGGACAGATATTTGTGCTTGATATGGGCGAGCCCGTAAAAATTTACGATTTAGCGTACAATTTAATTAAACTTTCCGGCTTGGAGCCTAACGTAGATATAGACATAGTATGTACGGGATTGCGCCCGGGCGAAAAACTTTACGAAGAACGGCTTATGGACGAGGAGGGTATGCAAAAAACGCCCAACGGTCTTATAAATATTGCCAATCCCATTAAACTTGACGAAGACTTTTTGTGGACTTCGCTTGAACGTCTGCGTTTTGCGGCTAAGTCGGAAACAGCAGATATGCGTCATTTAATATCCGATCTTGTTCCTACTTACACAATAAAAAAAGAAGATATGTAATTTAATTAACAAATAATAAAGCGGAACGGCTGAATACCGTTCCGCTTTTTAGCGTTTAAAGTTTAATGTTTTGTTATGCCGAAGCGGGCAGCAACATTGCGGCTTCTTGCAGTTTGTTTTCGGCTTTTTCGGATTTTACAAGCATTGCTATAAAACAGCTGTAAATTATTGTGGGAAATATATTGAAGATATGATTGTCTAAAAGACTTAAAATCAAAATAGCCAATACGGTTATTGCAATAAACGTTCTTTCCGGTGTTACGTTTTTAAAATAACATATAATTGTCTGTATCCTGTGCGCAACGTATGCAATAAGTCCGCATATTCCGCAGGCTCCCAATAATTCGAATACGGTGTTGTGGCACATATGCGGCAGAAAACCAAGCCCTGATTGTCCCGAATAGCCGTCATATCTAACATAGAAACCAACCCCTAAGAAGGGCGCGCTTTTAAAATTGGCAAACATCTGTTTCCAAAGCAACGTTCTGCCGCTGCCGGTTTCAAAACTGCTTTTCAAAGATTCGAAGAATAAAAGTATTTTTGACCAAAGAACTCCCAATATAACGGCAAGCCCAAGCAGCGCCAATGCTGCAATAATTATGTTTGCTAGTCTGTTTCTGCCTGTAATAATTAAAATTATAACGCATAGAGGAAGAATAATAATCAATCCCAGCATTGCCTGACGGCTCATCGTAAATATTGTTCCGGCGGTTGCCGCAAGCGCGTAAACGGAAAAAAGATACCCGTATTTTTGCTTGCCCGCAAGAAAGAGTATAGGGGGCAGGCATATTAAATGCATCATTCCGGCTTGATTATAGGTGCCCCAGCCGAATACGAGTTTTGTCCGCTGTATAGTACCGTTTTCAATTATCCCTTCTGTAGTCAAATAGGTAACCAAAAGTTCTATAAGCAAAACGCCGCTAAGCGCTACAAAAGAATATGCAACGTTAATAAAACTTTCTTTACTGCAATTTACGTTGTCTTTCATTGCCGCAAAAACGCCCAAAAAGCACGCTGCCATAATTAAACCGTATAAAAGGTTTTTGGGTTTGTAGCCGTCGGAAAACAGTCCGTTTAAAAGTAAAACCGCGGCAAACGCGCACAGTCCGAAAAATATGGGAGTAAATTTAAAGTTTCCCTGCTTTATTGTTTTTGCCAGGCGGTAAATCAATGCCAAAATATGTATAGAAAGCAAAATTATTATTTGCGTTAAAATAACCGAAGAAGAATAATATGCCGAACCGCCCATAAGCGGCATTGTAGAATTTTTTCTTGAAATCATTACCGCCATAAGAATCAAATTGGATATCAGCGGCGTGGAGTCGTCTGAAATCAATAAAATTAGAGTTCCCGTTATACAGAAGTAATATATGTAAAAAATATCCAATCCTGTATAATAATTCAAAAGCGACAACGCTGCGGTTATAAACGGAAAATATCGCCAGGATAAAAAGCGTTTAACGGCTTTAACGGGCTTTCCGTTTTTAATTTTTGTTAACGTATCGTTCATATTCTTCCTGCGGTTTAAAAGCTTTGCTTCAATAAATTCTTTTTTAATTATAAAACCAAAATATATCAAAGTCAACATTAATAGACAAAGTTATTAAATTAATAATTGTAACAACTATTTATTACAAATTTATTCCAAAATTATACAATAATAGACATAATGTTTAAAAATGTTGCAAAAAATCCATTTTTTTATAAAAATTTTATCATATATTTTTATTACAAAGTTGACAATTTGTCATAAAAGGCTTATACTTATAAAGTATTTAAAATATATATTATTGTATAAGCGCCGTTTTGCTTATATTTTTATAAGGTAAATATGAAGAAAAAGGATAACAAATTACATTCCGACAATTTAAAAATTGTTAAGAATGCGGGTTATACAACTTCCAAAAGCGATAAGCGAAACAAGTCGTTGAACAACCGCGCCGGAATGCACGATAAAAAGAAAAATATGATGGGCGAAAGCAGTATATTGCGGCGTAAGCCCCTTGCTTTAAAGCACGTGCGCCGTATGCGCAAAGCTGCGGCCGCGCTTGCTGCGGTTTTTCTTGCAGGCGCGTCGTATGCAGGTTACGGCTTTTTTAAAACTTCCGCTCCGCAAGACCTTACCGCCGATTATCAAACCGTTTGCTACAGTTTGCCGACCGACGGTTCTTCTCCCGTGCAGCATACTGCCGTAGAGGCGGTTGGGTATATGAATTATACGTTACAGCAGCAAAAAAGCTGGTCTTCGTATTATCAGTCCAACGTACACACTGCGGTTGAGCAAAAGATAGAAACGTTTAAATATTATTCGGACGGAATTTTAATATCCGCGGATATTACCACAAGTTCTTTAATCAACAACGCAAAACAGTTTTGCGTTGCAGACGGCAGAGTGCTTTGGCGCGACGCTTCGGGCGGTAAAAATTCATATAACGGTATGGAAACGCCTTGGAAAGATAAACTTTCCGGCAATCTTACCAAAGAAGAATTTAAAATGAAACGCGGCTTTCCGCCTTCGGAATTTTCTGTTTACGTAATAAACGAAAAAACAGTGCTTAAAAACGGCACTTCCGAAAACGCGGTTGACAACGGAGACGGCACGTATTCCGTAACTCTTGCGCTCAACTACGTAACGCCCGTTGCCGACGGTGGTGCGGAAGCTGAAGCAATTAACGAAACTTCGGCAATTTACTATTACCAGCAGCAGATGAAAGTCAGCGGCGGTATAAGCGGCGCGGAGTTTTCCAACATAACCGTAAAGTTTACATTTGACGGCGGATACAGAGTTTTACGCACCGAAGTAAATGAAGCGTACGTTGCGCAAATGGGTATTTCGGCAAGCTGTAAAAGCGAAAGTATTACGGAGTACAGTTACGGCGACGGGCAGGAAGCCGCGGAAACCGTAAAAAATTATTACGGCGGATTTTTCAGTAAATATACGGAAGCCGCAGTTGAGCCGGAGGACGGCGTTTTGAATACCGCCGAGTGTCTGGCAAAAGCATTCGGCAGCGTAATGACCGAAGGCGCGGTTTTTAAACTTGATTTACAAGTTGACGAACTTATAACTTCCGGCGTTATTTCGCTTGATGCAAGTCTTTCGGATATACGGGTGGCATTGGGCGATATTAAAGCATATTACGGGGGCAACTGCCTGTATCTTGCTTGCGGTAACGGTTTAAAATGCAAGATTGATTTAAACGGTTTTTCTTCGGATTCGTCCGATAATATAGGTTTTGACGCCGATGCGCTTTTGGCGCAGCTTGGAGAAAGCAATCCGCAGGTTTCCGAAGACGGAACCCGCGCAAAATTGAATTCAACCCTGCATATATTGGGGGTAACCGTAAATTTAGAGTTCTCGTTCATTATCGACGGCAGCGATATTTCGCTTGAATACGTAGGCGGAACGGTTCCCGTAGGCGGCGGCGAAATAAAAGCGCGCCTTGCTTTCGGCAGCGCGGAGGATATTCCCGCGGCGCTTTCCGAAGCCGAGAAAAATTCGTATGCGGACTTGTTTGGTCAGGGACTTTCGCTTTCGGGCGTTATAGAGATGAACGCCGGCGGCGAAACGGTTGTTTTGGATGCGGAAAAATTAGGGCTTACTTTTGCAAACGGCTTTGGGTTGGAGCTTAAATCCAAGCTTTATGCAGGCGGAACCGTCGGCGTAAACGGCGAGTATGCAGGCGGCGTTTGCATTGATTTTTACATATCATATTCTAACGGCGTTATAAAACTTGTTTACGGCGACGACCAAAATTTTGTAGGCGTAAACGTTTCCTTGGATGATTTTGCAACTTTAAAAGAGGCGCTTGCCGACGTTGTGGGCAGACTTAGCGAAGTTGTTTGCGAAGTTGTGCCGCAGGCAAAGGACATTTTAACTTACGACAATCTTTTAAAGCTGTTGCAAAATCTGGAAATATTTAAAACCCCTGCCGACGGTATTTTCGAAATTTCGGATATGCTGGACGGTTCGGGCGACATGTCCGGGCTTTTAAACGCTTTGGGAATACCCGTTGAAAACGGCAAAATTTCCATTGAGGGTTTGCTTAATAATTTAAATTTGAAATATTCAGACGGCAGACTTTGCGCAACTTTGGGCAATAATCTTGCTTTTAACGTAGGCTTGGATAACAGCGGCGTTTCGTTAAAGCTTTCTTTGGAACTTGCCAATAATGCGGCTTCTGTTGCTTTAAACGGGGTTAAAATTGACGGCGCGTTCGAAGGCTTCGACTGCCCCGTTGACGAAAATCTTTTATTGACTTGCGGCGATCTTGCGGAAATGCTGGATTACGTTGCGGCAACTGCCGAACTTATAACCCGCGACGAATATTCGGCAAACGCTTCGGTTAAACTGTACGAAAACGCGGCAGGCGGATATACGCAGTCGGCAGACGTAGGCGTTAATATAGATTACGTAAAAGGCAAAGAATTTCCCGTTAAATTAACTTTAAAAGACAATAATAAATCTTTCGGCGTAGAGCTTTCCGACGATATGTATTTCCATCTGGGTTTGGCTTACGATAATATGGGGCTGAAACAGGTTGCAAGCGGCGATAGCGTTGCTTATGTAACTGCCGACGATTTATATTTGGATATTTGGATATTAGACGCCAACCCTACAACGAACGTAGGCGGTAAATGGAACACCGTTGTTCCGACGGCGGACGGAAGAAAAATTTTCGACGGTTTAGACGTTTACGTTTGCGTTTCAAAATTTAAAAACCAAGAGGACGCTACGGCTAAGCGTACAGAGTATGAAAACAAAGGCTTAACGTTTGACGAATCCCAATTCGTTTATTCGCCGCTTAAAGTTTACGCGCCGCTTGACGAGCTTTTCACGGTTTTGGCGGCAGGCGTTTCTATGCTTGACCTGCAGGGTATAAATCTTTCAGAACAGCCCGCGGTGTTGCAGCAGGCGTTAACGGCTGTGTCGGGGCTTTTGGACGAAGTGCTTATAAAGAAGTATCTTCCTGCAACGCACGGACAGTTTGCTTCGCTGGGACAGAGTTTGATTCCGCAGATTTTGGGTAAAGACTTATCTACGCTTCTTTCTGAAATTTTAAATTCCGTTTCCGCAAACGGCAACGTCGGAGATAATAACGTACAAACGGAAGTTAAGAACGGTAACTATATTAAGAGCATAAACGTTGAAAAGAGTCAAAGCGAGGGCGAATTAAAGATTGTTTTAAATTCCGACGCGATTTACGGCGGAGGATACGAAAACACTGTATTTACCGCAAGCAAAGGGTATTACCGTTACGGGATTATGCCCGTTGAAGGCGATAGCGCCGAGGAAGAAATTTGTTACGGCAAATCTTACATAAAAACGCTGGGCGTTGAAAACGTTTACTTCGGCGGTAATAAAAAAGCCGATTTTGCCTTAAACGTTTCTGATAATGCCGCGCGTGCGGAAAGCTTTGAAAATTATTATAACTTTAGCGGCTTGGGCACGTTTTTAAAGGCTGCGGTAAATTCGGCTACGCACAAGACAACCGACCGCGACAGAGAGTTGGCGGAGGAGATGGGAATTAAACCTGCCGATTATACTTTAAATCACTATTATTTAATTAACGGAATGGTACGCGCGTCTATTCTCGGTAAGAATATCGATATTGATACTACGCTTTCGGTAAATATAGACGAAAAAACAAACGACGTTACCGCAAATATTCATTTGGAATATAAAGGCGTATTCGCTTATATAACTCCGGCTATTAACGGCGACACCGTTTTGGATATGACTATTAAAGACGGAATGCTGTATATGAAGCGCGTGCAGACTACCGAAACAAAGCTGACGTCAAACAAGAAAATTACGCCCGTTACAATATACCGCGTAATGCCGCTTTCGGAATTTGCAAAAGCCGAAAACATTATGGATAATATAGGCTTTATACTTAACTTCGGCAGCTTTATTAACGACCAGCTCAAAGGCGTTGATATTTCCGGCGGAAGCGGAGCCGATATGAGCGGAGATTACGGAGAGTCGATAGGGCAGTTCCTCGCTTACTTCGGTTCTTCAGCCGATAAAAATTCGGCAAGCTGGACTTTTGCTATAGGCGGAAAAGGTTTGACCAAGCTTGTTGGTATGACAATGGAAGATATAGTTATTACTTTCCGTGCCGATACCGCTTACGACAGTATTTTAAACAGCAATACATACCTTGTTACGGGGCTTGAAATAAACGCAAAAATGATTTTGCTTGAAAGTTTGGGCATCAACTTAACACTTAGCGGAGATTTGAAATATTGCAATCCGCAGGAAAATATGATTAAAGGCTGCGTTGATAAATCGCACAATCTTTCCGCAGATTGGGAAAAGCTTTTGGGCAGTTCGTCCAAGGCGCTTGGAATTGCGGCAAACGGGCTTGAAGAAGGTACAGAATATGCAGAAGACGTTTTAAAAGCGCAGCGCGTATGGCTTAGTGCGCTTGAAGAAACGGGAGGAGATAAAAACTGTATAGAAGTTAATTCTTCATATGATACAGGCTTGAATATAGGCGAAATAAGCGTGTATGAAGAAGGAGAAAAAATTCAAAGCATAGAGGTGCTGTACGGAAACAGACAAGGGCTTATATCTCCGGCGCCCCAAGCTCCGCAGTTTGAAGAACGCGAAGGTTATGAATTAAGAATAACTTATACGGGCGTTGAAGTTTTAAACGACGGCACTCTTGCCGTAACTGATTTTGCCGATGCAAGCATTTCCGCGCAATATGTTGCAAAACAGTTTACTGTTACGCTTAAAAGCGAATTTGCTCAGATTTTCCAAGATAAAATAAATTATATCTACGGTTCGGATTTGGATTTAACTCAATATATGGACGGCAGAGAGTTTGAAATAGACGGTGTTGTTTATACCATAACGGGTTTTGAATACGACGGTAAAAAGTATTCCGGCAACATTAAGAATTTTAACGTTTTAAGCGACGTAACGCTTAACGCCGTATGGGGAGAAGCCGATAAAGACCGTTTGTTTACGGTAACTTATTTAAGCGGCGAAAACGTTGTTAATGAACTTTCCGTAAAGTACGGCGAAGAAATAGACCTCAGCGTAGCGCCTGCGCCCGTTACGGGTTATGAATTTACGGGTTGGAATTACGACGGTATGCTAAAAGTTTACTGCAACCGCGAAGTTTATGCCGAATACGTTGCAAAAACCTATAATGTTAATCTTAACCTAAACGGTTACGACTGTTTGGACGAAGCGATAGATGCGGGATTTGAACAGATTGACGGCGGAGTAGGTTTAACTTATGTTTACGATTCCGGTGCGGTAACGCTTCCCGCGCTTGCGGATATATCCGGATTCGGCTTTAAAAATTATTATTATATATCGGAAGGCGGCGACAGGGTTGTAATTTCCGAAATAGATAATATAACATCGGATTTAACAGTGTATCCCGAGTTTGAAGATTTAAGAATACATATAACACTTACAAGCGATTTGCCGTTTACGTTTGGCGGCGTTAAGTCGGAAGCGTTTACAGACGCGGAAGGCGTAGCGGTCGGTTACGCATTGACGGCGCACATTGTTCGCGAAAACAGCGCGGCGCTTGCGGCGCAAGGCGTTGACTCAGGAGCAGGCTATACTTTCTTGGGTTGGTGGTTCAGAAACTACGACGGTTCGTTTGCAAAACTTGACGACGCTTTGGATATTGCGCGTCCGGGAGAAACCGTTGAGTTGGAAATTAAAGCGCTTTGGGGCAAAGCAACCTTGCAAAGCTACGGAACTTATAAAGACGGCTGGTACCGTAAGTATAATATGCAAAGTACCGTAAGCTACGAGTTTAAAGGATATTCTGAACTTGTAAACGGTATAGAGCGCAAGAGCACAACGTTTAATTGGCATATGGACGCTAACGGTTCGTTTAACTGGGAAAGCGGCGATTTCGACGGAAATAATCAATTAAGCTATACTTTTGCTCAGCAGGAAATTGTTTTCTCATCCGGCTGTATGAATAATTGGCGCACTTCCGCAACGGTTAAATTTGTATTCGGCGGCGAAGAATTTTCACTCAAAGCCGAAGCTTCCGGCAGTTTAATAAAAGCATAATTTAAAACAAGTCCGCAGTCATCAGGCTGCGGACTTTAATAAAACAGGCTCTGCAACCTAAGCACAATTTCCGTAGGGAATAAAAACGAATAGCAAGAAAGAACTCTCGAACAAATTGTTCGAGAGTTCTTTCTGCGAGTAATTAAGTAAGCTAAATTGAAATTTATAATACATTTATTTTGTCGGAATTTTGTGAGTTGCGAATAAGTTTTATTTTACCGTAAAGTACATCCGCGGCACCACATTCGACCAAACATTTGAAACTTATTATCATGCTTTCTTCAGTCATTTCCAAAATTAAGAGTTCGCCGCGTTCCACGTCATCGGTTTCGACCGAATCAAGATTACAGACATAACCGCCGTTCGAAGAAAACTGTATCGATTTACCGATAAGGTCTTCTTTCGGTAAAATCAGACCCAAATCATTTTCTTCGGTAAAAGGACAGTCTTCAAAATAACCTATATTCAACGTGAACAAGTAAGTTTCGTAATCAAGCACATCGTCGTAATCGGTCGGCTTGGAAACAATTTTAGTGCCGCGTATCTGCAAAGCGAGATGAGCGCCATTTACGCCGTTAAAATTTTTTTCTATGGTAAATTTACCTTCCGCCGAAAATATAAGATTTTCCCTTGCAAAATTTACATAGCCCAAAGCACTGCACTCTTTGCAGTTAATATTATCGTACGCATCGTTAAGATACCCTGCAAGGGCGTTATTTGCGGCTATAATATGATCTCTCGCATCTTTTAAATACACTACGGTTCTTTTGATTTGTTTTTCTGTTTTGTGCATAAGAACGGCGAACGTAACGGTAGTTGTTAAAAGTAAACCGCATAACGCTGTAAAACAAAACGAATACGGAAATTTCAATCCTACGCCGAGTAGCGGTAATGGTGTTAGTATCGCAAAAAGAACAGTAAGATTTTTGAATAGTTTTATACGCTTTTCCAATAAACGTAAATCGATATTGTCTTTCATGTTTGTCTCCGCTAAATTACTGTTTATTGCTCTGTTATTATACAACAATCAAATTAGAATGTAAAGTAAAAGCGCACTTGCCTTGTTTGCAAGGTATAGTGCGCTATACTTATATTCTGTTCCTGTGGTAAAATTCCCTATGGGAACTACGGTTATGTTGCAGAGCCTGTTTTATTAATCTTTAAATAAATTTTTAATCATTGTGTTTACGTAAAGAACGGGAACTATGGCAATTTTATCGGCGTATTTTGCAACAGATTTCATATTTTTTGCAGGTAAAAGCACTTTTTTAAAGCCCATTTTAACGCATTCGGCAACGCGTTTTTCGCAATACGAAACTGCGCGCACTTCGCCCGTAAGTCCTACTTCGCCGAACACCGCCGTATATTTGTCTATCGGCTTTCCTAAATATGCCGAAGCCAAAGCGGAGCAAAGAGCCAAATCGCAGGCAGGCTCGTTCAGTTTTATTCCGCCCATTGCGTTAACGTACACGTCGTAGCCGCCAAGCGCGAGAGAGCACCGCTTTTCAAGTACGGCAATCATAAGCACGAGTTTGTTATAATCGAAACCAAGCGGCATTCTGCGCGGCTGTCCGAAAGTTGTTTTTGAAACAAGGCTTTGTATTTCCACGTTCATACAGCGCGTTCCCGTTTGCGCGGGAGTTACAGCCGAACCTGCTTCTTCGCCGCGGCTTTCCGAAAGGAATACTCCCGAATAATCGGTAACGGCAATTATTCCTTCGCCGGTCATTTCAAAAACGCCAACTTCGGAAACGTTTCCGAACCTGTTTTTTACCGCGCGCAGAATACGGAAGTTTTCTTGGTTTTCGCCTTCGAAGTACAGCACCGTATCCATAATATGCTCTAAAACTTTGGGACCTGCAAGCGCGCCCTCTTTAGTTACGTGTCCTATTATAAAAAAAGTTATGCCGCGGCTTTTTGCAATGCGCATAAGCTTTGAAGCGCATTCTCGCACTTGTCCTACGGAGCCGGAGGAGGACGATAAATCGTCGGTATATACCGCTTGAATGGAGTCTATAATGCAGAACTCAACGCCGTCCAGCTCGCTTTCCAAATTATCTATGCACGTTTCGTTTATAAGAAATAAATTCCCGTAGTTAAGCTTTAAACGCTCGGCGCGCATTTTAACCTGCGAACAGCTCTCCTCGGCGGAAAAATACAAAACTTTTTTATTAACGGAAAGATGCGCCGCAATTTGCGTTAAAAGAGTGGATTTGCCAATTCCCGGGTCGCCGCCCAACAGCACCAACGAGCCTGCGACTATGCCGCCGCCCAACACGTTGTCAAACTCGGAAATTCCCGAAGACGTGCGCGCATAGCGTTCAAAAGTAATTTCCTTAAGCGGTTTGGCACGGCTGGCCGCATAATTTGTTTTTACACTGTTAACCGCGTCGGCAGATTTAATTATTTCTTCCGCCATAGTGTTGAATTTTCCGCACGCAGGGCATTTTCCAAGCCAACGCGGACTTGTAGCGCCGCATTCCGCGCATACGAATTGAGTAGCGGTTTTATTGGGTTTAACCATAGAATATCCTTTGTTTAACGTGTTTTTGCGGGGGTTATTTCGGTCAGCGTAACGGCGGAGTAAGCCGCAATACCAAGCTCCTCGCCTGCAAACCCCAAGCCTTCGCACGTGCCTGCCGCTACGGCAACATCGGACGTGCTTACGCAAAGCGCCGCTGCAATATTTTCTTTGATTTTGTCAATGTGCGGAGCCAATTTCGGCTTTTCCGCCTGAACCGTTACAGATACGTTAAGCGGCATATATCCTGCGTTTAACGCAAGTTTTGCCGTTTGTTTTAATAAATTTAAACTGTTTGCATTTTTTAAAGAGGGGTCGGTATCAGGGAAGTAATGTCCTATATCTTTTAAGCCTGCGGCGGAAAGCACTGCATCGCAAACGGCGTGCAGCAAAACGTCGCCGTCGCTGTGTGCAATCAGTTTTTTACCGCATTGGATTTTAACGCCTCCAAGCGTTACAAAGTCGCCGTCGCCGAATATATGAACGTCGGCGCCTATGCCTACGCGGTGTCCGCAATTTACCGAAAGTACGGCATATTCAGGGGGGTAATCGCTTTTATAGGTAAGTTTAACGTTGCTTTCTTCGCCTTCTACAATACGCGGCGGCGCAATAAATTCGCCGTAAACTGCGCTGTCGTCCGTATAAAGTTTATCGCCTGCCAACCTGTAAGCGTTTATTATGTCCTCGGTAATAAATGCCTGCGGCGTTTGAACGCGATACAGAGAATTTCTGTCAAGCCGTTCGGTAATTTCTCCGTAAGCGGCATAAACGGCGGTATCGGTAAACTTAACTGCGGCAACGCCGCTTCCGAATTTTTCAGCCGATAGAAAGCAGGCTTTAATAAGGCTTTCCGAAACGAACGGACGTGCGCCGTCGTGTATCAAAACTACATCGCCCGTAACGCACCTCAACGCGCGTTTTACGCTTTCGGTGCGCGTAGCTCCTCCTGTAACGGTTTTAAATCCGAACGGTGCGCACAGCGCCGAAATTTCGTTGAAATCGTTTTTGGACGAAGTTACTATAACTTGGTCAATCCAATCGGCTTTAAATTTTTTTAAAGTGTGGTATAGCGCCGGTGCGCCGAATAGCGGAAATAAAAGCTTATTTTTGCCTAGTCCCGCGCGTTCTCCCTTGCCTGCGGCGCATATTATAACGCTGTAACTTAATTTTTTCATTCCAATATCTCGTATAGCGACTGCGCTTCGTCTTTTTTAACGGTTTCTTTTATTTTAAGTATTCTGAATTTTAAAGTGCCGCCCGTAAAGTGCAGTTCAACCGTATCTTGCGGCTTTATTTTATGTCCGGGTTTTACTTCTCTGCCGTTTACGCAAACTTTGCCTTTTTCGCAAGCTTGTTTTGAAAGCGTGCGCCGTTTTAAAACGCGGGAAATTTTTAAAAATTTATCAATCCGCATAAATTGCGTATTTTGATTTAAATCGCTTGACATATTAATTTCCTTAACCTATAATACTATGATGTATTAAAATGCGATTTTTGCACTAAAACGGCTTTTTCCGTTTATTTTTAAGGTAAAAATTCGCTAAAATCAGCCTAAATTCCGTTTAAACCGCTTGTAAATTATACTACATATTATTTAATTTGTAAAGAGCGGCAAAGTAAAAAAATTATTTTTGCTTTGAAATTTAATTTATAAAGCGTCTGCCTTATAAAAAATACGGCGGAACGGGGCGCTTAAATTTTTGAAACATTCGATTTTTTCCGGTGAAAAGATATATACGGATAATCGCCTAAATGTGAAATATATAAACGGCGAAAAGCCAAAAGGAGTTCTTTTTTAATGAATTTACCTATTCACAAGTATGGCAAAACCGAAAGGAGAAAGTTCGGTAAAATAAACGAAGTTATCGAAATTCCCGACCTTGTTGAAATTCAGAAGGCGAGCTATAATTCGTTTATTCAAGAGGGCATAACAGAAGTATTCGAAGACTTTATGCCCATTACCGACTATTCAGACCATTACGAGCTGTATTTCCTCAATCATTGGTTTGACGAAAAGCCCAAGTACGACGAAAAGGAGTGCCGCAACCGCGACGCAACTTATGCGCTGCCTATGCACGTTACGGTAAGGCTTGTAAACAAAGTTAAAGACGAGGTTATAGACCAGCCCGTATTTATGGGCGATTTTCCGCTTATGACCGATTCCGGTTCGTTTATTATAAACGGAGCGGAACGCGTTATAGTGTCGCAGCTTGTCCGCTCTCCCGGCGTGTACAACGCTTCCTCGCGCGATAAAACGGGCAAGGAAATTTTCGGCACTACGGTAATTCCCAACCGCGGCGCGTGGCTTGAATTGGAGCAGGACGCGCAGGGTGTTTTGTGGGTTCACGTAGACCGCAAACGCAAGATATGCGCCACCGTATTGCTAAGAGCGCTCGGTTTCGGTTCCGACAGAGCGCTTATGGATTTGTTTGCGAACGACAAGATGATAGAGAACACTATCGCAAAAGACACAACGAAATCGGAATCCGACGGACTTATAGAACTTTACAGAAGGCTGCGCCCCGGCGAAGTGCCTACCGAAGCTTCTGTCCGTCAACATCTTAACAATCTTTTCTTCGACCCCAGACGTTACGACGTTGTAAAAGTCGGCAGATATAAGTTCAATAAAAAAATAAATCTTTCTTACAGACTTCCCGGCTGTAAACTTGCAGAAGACGTGTTCAATCCCGAAACGGGCGAAATAATGGGACACGCAAACGAAATCGTATCCGAAGAACAGGCTATAGCAATGCAGGATTGCGGCGTGAACGAAGTGTTTGTGCTTGTTTCCGACGCAGAGCAGGGCGAAATAAAACATAAAATTATAGCTAATAACACTGTAAACTTCAAAGCGGTTTCGGACAAGCCTCATAAAGCTTTCGGACTTCTGCCCACTATTTATTATCCCAACTTTAAGTTTATGCAAAAGATTGCCGCCGAGTGCGAAAACGCTAAGGCAGAGGAAGTTGCTGATAAATTTACGGACGAAATCAACGCAATTTACTACGTTGCGGAAACACCCGCAAGCGACGATGAAAAACCCGAAGATAAGAAAAACAGAGAAAAACGCCGCGAACAGCGCGTTAAGTTTGTTAACGCCTGCAAAAAGTTTAACGAACTTTTCTTATCCGACAGAACGGAATTCGACGCCGACGAGAAAAAGGCTATAAAACCCGTTATAGAAAAACTCAACCATAAACACATTACGGTTGACGATATAGTGGCGGCAATATCCACCAACATAGATTTGCAGTACGGTATAGGAACCATAGACAATATAGACCACCTCGGAAACCGCCGCGTGCGTTCCGTGGGCGAATTGTTGCAAAACCAGTTGAGAATAGGTATTGCAAGACTTGAAAAATTGATTAAAGAGCGTATGGCTACGCAGGACGCAATGGAAGTTACGCCTTCCGGTCTTGTAAACGTGCGCCCCGTATCCGCAGTTATCCGCGAATTTTTCGGTTCTTCCCAGCTGTCGCAGTTTATGGACCAAACCAACCCTGCGGCGGAGCTTACACATAAACGTAAACTTTCGGCGCTCGGTCCCGGCGGACTCAACCGTGACAGAGCTACGTTTGAAGTGCGCGACGTTCACCACTCGCACTACGGCAGACTCTGCCCCATAGAAACGCCCGAAGGTCAAAACATAGGTCTTATTTCTTCGCTTGCAACGTTTTCCAAGGTAAACGAGTACGGATTTATTATGAGTCCGTACAGGAGAGTGGAGCACATTTACGATTCCGAAGGAAAGGTAACGGATACCAAGGTTACCGATAAAGTGGATTATCTTACGGCGGACGAGGAAGACAGATATATAGTTGCTCAGGCTAACGAGCCGTTAGACGAAAACAGCCGCTTTATAAATCAGCATATCGGCTGCAGACACCGCGATTTGATTACGCAGTATTCACCCGAAAAAATGGATTATATGGACGTATCGCCCAAACAGCTTGTTTCGGTTGCAACCGCGCTTATTCCATTCCTTGAAAACGACGATACCAACCGTGCTTTGATGGGCTCGAATATGCAGCGTCAGGCGGTTCCTCTTATGAAAACAGAGTCCGCAATAGTTGCAACGGGCATAGAGGGAGCTATAGCGCGCGACAGCGGAGTTATGGTGCGTGCAAAGAACGCGGGCGTTGCGGTTGGAGTTTCTTCCGACTTGATTAAAATTCAGGAAGAAAACGGACTTATCTGCGAATATCCCTTAAAGAAATTCGAACGTTCCAATCAGGGTACTTGTTTAAACCAGCACCCCATTATAAATACCGGCGACAGAGTTGAAGCCGGAGAAATTATTGCGGACGGTCCCGCTACCAACAACGGCGAGCTTGCTCTGGGTAAAAACATCCTTATAGGATATATGGAGTGGGAAGGCTATAACTACGAAGACGCAATCCTCATTTCAGAAAAGCTTGTACAAGACGACGTGTTTACTTCTATCCATATAGAAGAACACGAAACCGAAGCCAGAGATACAAAACTCGGCGCGGAAGAAATTACAAGGGATATTCCCAACGTTTCCGAAGACGCGCTTAAAGATTTAGATGCGGACGGTATTATAAGAGTGGGCGCGGAAGTTCAGCCCGGAGATATTTTGGTTGGTAAAGTTACGCCTAAGGGCGAAACCGAACTTACTCCGGAAGAACGTTTGCTGCGTGCCATTTTCGGAGAAAAAGCAAGAGAAGTAAGAGATACTTCGCTTAAAGTGCCTCACGGCGAGGGCGGTATAGTTGTAGACGTAAAAGTGTTTACGCGTGAAAATAAAGACGAACTTTCCCCCGGCGTTTCAAAATTGGTGCGCGTATATATTGCGCAGAAGCGTAAAATACAGGTCGGCGACAAAATGGCGGGACGCCACGGCAACAAGGGCGTTATATCGCGCGTGCTGCCTCAGGCGGATATGCCGTTCCTTGCGGACGGTACGCCGTTGCAGATAGTTTTGAACCCCTTGGGCGTGCCTTCCCGTATGAACATCGGACAGGTGCTTGAAGTGCATTTGGGACTTGTCTGCAAACAGCTCGGCTGGAAAATAGCAACGCCCGTATTCGACGGCGCGACCGAGCAGGACATTAAAAAGCTGTTCCTTGAAAACAATATAGTAAATCCCGAAGGTAAGGTAGACGGTAAAATTCAGGTTTACGACGGCAGAACGGGCGAACCCTTCGAAAACAGGGTTACGGTAGGCGTTCAGTATATGATTAAGCTTATCCACCTTGTAGACGACAAGATTCACGCGCGTTCGATAGGTCCTTACAGCCTTGTAACCCAGCAGCCTTTGGGCGGCAAAGCGCAGTTCGGCGGTCAGCGTTTCGGCGAAATGGAAGTTTGGGCGCTTGAAGCATACGGCGCGGCGCACATTTTGCAGGAAATTCTTACTGTTAAGTCGGACGATATAGTAGGACGTGTAAAAACCTACGAAAGCATTGTTAAAGGAAATAACATTTCCGAACCCGGAATACCCGAAGCGTTTAAAGTGCTTTTGAAAGAATTGCAGTCTCTTGCGTTAGACGTAAAAGTGCTTACCGAATCTGGAGAAGAACTTATTATCCGCGAACTTGACGACGAAGACGACCTTATCCCCTCGGCCCGTCAGCGCGCCGAGCAGGACGAGGAAGATAAAATTCCCGTTGAGGAATTCGACCTTGTCGGCGGCGGAGAAGACGAAGATGACGAAGACCTTGAGCCTATATCGATATTCGATAACGACGAAGACGACTTTACAAGCAAAGAACTGTTTTCTGAAGATGACCTCGACGATTTCGGCGACGACGATTTAGACGACAAATTTACTCTGTTCGACGATGACGAGGACGATGAGCCGAAGGATGAAACCGACGGCGGAGACGAGGAATAAGGGAGGTTCAGAATGTTTGAATTAAACGATTTTAACTCGATAAAAATTAGCGTAGCTTCTCCGGAAAAAATCAGGGAACTTTCCAAGGGCGAAGTAACAAAGCCCGAAACCATAAATTACAGAACGCAAAAGCCCGAAAAAGACGGTTTGTTCTGCGAACGTATTTTCGGACCGATGAAAGACTGGGAATGCCATTGCGGCAAATACAAGCGTATCCGTTATAAGGGTATAACTTGCGAAAAGTGCGGCGTTGAAGTAACCCGCGCAAAAGTAAGGCGCGAAAGAATGGGGCACATAGAGCTTGCCGCTCCCGTATCGCACATTTGGTATTTCCGCGGCGTTCCTTCGCGTATAGGTCTTATACTCGATATGAGTCCAAAAGCGCTGGAACAGGTTATATATTTTGCGGCGTACGTGGTAATAGACCCCGGCACCGTGCCTACTTTGGAATATAAGCAGGTTATAAACGATAAAGAACTGCGCGATATAGAAGAAAAATACGGCGACAGCGAGGTTACGGGGCTTAAAGTAGGAATGGGCGCGGAAGCAATCCGCGAGCTTCTTATTGCCGTTGACCTTGAAAAAGAATGCGAAGAAACCAAAAGAATCATAGAAACCAGTACGGCGGCGCAAAAGCGCGTTAAAGCGGTTAAGAGAATAGAAATTTTAGAATCGTTCAGAAAGAGCGGCAACCGTCCCGAATGGATGGTGCTTACCGTGCTGCCCGTGCTTCCGCCCGATTTGCGCCCTATGGTGCAGCTTGACGGCGGCAGGTTTGCTTCGTCGGATTTAAACGATTTGTACAGACGCGTTATCAACCGCAACAACCGTTTAAAGAGAATGATGGAACTCGGCGCGCCGGATATGATTGTTAAAAACGAAAAGCGTATGTTGCAGGAAGCGGTTGACGCGCTTATTGACAACGGCAGACGCGGCAAGGCGCTTTCGGGACCTTCCAACAGAGAACTCAAATCGCTTTCGGGTATGCTCCGCGGTAAGCAGGGACGCTTCCGTCAAAATCTTTTGGGTAAGCGTGTAGACTATTCGGGACGTTCGGTTATCGTTGTAGGACCCGAACTCAAACTGTATCAGTGCGGATTGCCCAAAGAAATGGCGATTGAGCTTTTTAAGCCGTTTGTTATGAAAAAGCTTGTTGAAAGCGGTCAGTGCCACAATATTAAAAGCGCAAAGCGCACCGTTGAAAAAGCAAAACCGTTTGTTTGGGACGTGTTGGAGCAGGTTATAAAAGAGCATCCCGTAATGCTTAACCGTGCGCCTACGCTGCACAGACTGTCTATTCAGGCTTTCGAGCCCGTGCTTATAGAAGGCAGAGCAATAAAAATTCATCCGCTTGTTTGTACGGCGTTCAACGCCGACTTCGACGGCGACCAGATGGCGGTGCACGTTCCTCTTTCGGTAGAAGCGCAGGCGGAAGCAAGATTTTTAATGCTTTCTTCCAACAATATATTAAAACTTTCCGACGGTAAGCCCGTTATGCAACCTTCGCAGGATATGGTTATGGGCGCGTACTATCTTACCATAATAAGGCGTGAAGAAGGCAAGTTCTACCGTTTTTCAGGCGACAGATATTACGAATGCGCGGCAAACGAGGAAGGCTCGGCCGAATACGTTGCTCCGGCATATATTTCCGAAGACGAGGCTATGATAGCCTATCAGTTAAAACTCATCCATATGCAGGACGAAATAAAAGTTCGCAGAACGGTTGTTATTAACGACGAAAATTCGCCTTATAACGGTGAAAGCGTAACAGGTATAGTAAAAACTACCGTAGGCAGAATTATTTTCAATAACGAAATGCCTCAGGATTTGGGCTTTGTTAAGCGCGAAAATAAGGAAGATTATTTAAAATACGAAATTTCTTATGAGTTCCTCGGTTCCGCGGTTGCCGTAGGTAAAAAGCAGCTCGGTAAAATTGTAGAACGCTGCTTTAAAACGGGCGGCGCTCCGAGAGCGGCAGACATTTTGGATAAAATCAAGACTTTGGGATATAAATATTCCACAGTCGGCGCAATAACCACGTCGGTATTCGATATGCACATTCCAGATGCAAAACGCGCAATCGTTGCGGAAACCGAAGATAAGGTTATAAAAATCGAAAAGAAATATCAGCGCGGACTGCTGCGCGAGGAAGAACGTTACAACGCGGTTATCGACGCTTGGGACGAAGCTACCGACAAGGTTACCGACGCGCTTAAGGGCTCGCTTGATAAGTTCAATCCAATTTGGATGATGGCTAACTCAGGCGCCCGCGGTTCAATCGACCAGATGAAACAGCTTTCCGGTATGCGCGGACTTATGGTTAACCCCCAAGGTAAAAAGATAGAAGTACCCGTTAAATCGTGTTTCAGACAGGGACTTTCCGTTTTGGAATACTTTATTTCGTCGCACGGCGGACGTAAAGGTCTTGCCGACACCGCGTTAAAGACGGCAGACTCCGGTTATCTTACCCGCCGTTTGGTAGACGTATCGCAAGACGTTATCGTACGCGAAGACGATTGTATGGCAGGCAGCAAAAAGCCGCGCGGTATGATTGTTAAGGCAATTTTGGGGTCAAACGGCGAAACAATCGAAGGGCTTGAAGACAGAATTCAAGGCAGATTCGTTGCGGAAGACGTAAAGGATAAAAACGGCAATATAATTGTTGCTCAAAACGAATTTGTTACCGACGCTATTGCAAAGCAAATTATTGCGGCAGGCATAGAGCAGGTTGCAATCCGTTCCGTATTTACCTGTAATTCGCGTTTCGGCGTGTGCGCAAAGTGCTACGGCAAAAATATGGCTACAAATACTCCCGTGCAAACGGGCGAAGCAGTCGGCGTTATTGCGGCTCAGTCCATAGGCGAACCCGGTACGCAGCTTACAATGCGTACCTTCCATACGGGCGGTATCGCGGCAACGGGCGATATAACTCAGGGTCTTCCCCGTGTAGAGGAACTTTTCGAAGCGCGTAAGCCCAAGGGCTGTTCTACGCTTTGCGAAGTTTCCGGTATAGTAGATATAGACGATAAAGACAACTTGAAGCACGTTCTCGTAAAAGACGCGGTAACAGGCGACGTTAAAAAAGAATACACATTGCCGTTTAACGCTGAACTTATGGTTAAAAAGGGCGACGAAGTTGTACCGGGTACGGTATTGAACGCAGGTTCGGTATATCCTCAGGATATTTTAAGAATTTCGGGCGTAAAGGGCGTTCAGGACTATATTTTGGAACAGGTACAGTCGGTATATCGCTCTCAGGGCGTTGACATTAACGACAAGCACGTTGAAATAATCGTCCGTCAGATGCTTAGAAAAGTAAGAATAGAAAGCGCCGGTTCTACGGAACTTCTTCCCGGAGAAACGGTTGATATGTTTACCGTAGAGGAGGAGAACCAAAAAGCGATAGAATCGGGCGGAGCTCCGGCTTTGCAAAAACGTGTGCTTTTGGGCATTACCAAAGCTGCGCTTTCCACTGATTCGTTCCTGTCGGCTGCGTCCTTCCAGGAAACTGCGAGAGTGCTTACCGACGCGGCAATCAAAAACAAGGTTGACCCGCTTATAGGTTTAAAAGAAAACGTTATTATAGGTAAGCTTATTCCTGCCGGAACGGGCGTAAAGGAATACAAAAACGTTTCTCCCGTTATTAACAACAACTATAACAGTGTTGTAGAACCTACGGAGAACTGAAATTAAAGAAAAACCGGCGCGATTTTAATTGCGCCGGTTTATTTTAAGCTTATATTTTTTTAAATGCATTTGCGTTTTTGTTCATATTAATGTAAATCAATTTATTTTAAGCGCATATGCTAGCTAAATATATAATTTATAACGCAATTAAATTAAAATAACGCCAAGCCGCAACGGCTTGGCGCTACTTTTTATTATATAATTAATTTATGTTTAAATTTTTTGCGTTGCGCGACTCCGCATAGGCGGCGATAGCGGCGCTTAAAATAACGCCTGCAAGGCACAGCAACGCGCCAACGGCAATTTGTACGCCGTCGATTTTTGCGTTAAGAAATTCGTCGGTAAAGCACAGCGCCGGAATAGACCCCAACACAAACCCCATAATAGCCCAGCCCGTTGCGCGCGGAAATTTTTTAAGCAGCAGCTTCATTAATTTTGCAATACTGAAAAAACCTGCAATCAATCCTGCTGCAAACAGCGCAAGAACCAACAAAGAATGCGGAAAATCGGAAAATATTTGAGAAATAACGTCTAATATAGGTTGATAGTATCCGAAAATCAGCAGTAAAAGCGAACCGCTCACTCCCGGAACAACAAGCGCGCAGGAAGCAAGCGCCCCTATTAAAACAAGTACTACGTATCCCCACCAAAGCATACTTTCGCTTAAATCGGCTTGACCAAGCGCAGGGATAAAACAAATACCCACAACCAACGCAAGCGGCAGTATTAACGCTATAAAATCCGTAGGTTTAAATCCGTTTTTGCGCGTATCTTTAAAAAGTTTGGGCAAAGAACCTGTCATAAGTCCTGCAAAAAGCAAAATAGTAGGTACGGGCGCGTACTGTATGGCGTATTTCAAGGGGAAATACAGCGCGGCAATACCGCAAAGCGCTCCCAAAGCTATCGGCAACAGGAAGAAAAAACTGTTTTTAAAATCTTTTCTTAAATCGCTTATTGCGCCGATAAGTTTTTCGTAAACGTTAAACAGTACGGCTATCGTACCGCCGCTTACTCCGGGAATTATCATTGCAACGCCTATTCCGGCGCCCATAGCAAAATTTTTAAAAAATTTTTTAACTTTCATACGTCAAATTATATGCAAAACATTGCGCTTTTATTAAATAACCAATCGGCAGACAATAATTGCCGATTGGTCTATGGTGCGGATAATAGGATTTGAACCTACACGGTTTCCCACAGGATTCTAAGTCCAGCGCGTCTGCCAGTTCCGCCATATCCGCATTAAGCCGCATTTGTTTATGCAACGGTTTTATTTTAATAAAAATATCAAAAAAAGTCAACAACAAATTGAAATTTAAATCAACGTATAGACAAAATTAAGTGTTTATGATATAATAATTCTACAAACATCAAAAACCCCCGAAAAACCGTCAAAAAGCGGTGTTTTCGGGGTTTTTTCCTTTTCGTGTTACTAACCCGATACTAATTCAAAGTAGCAGACATATTGTGTCA
>CATLBN010000013.1 GCA_949878885.1 uncultured Clostridia bacterium
CTACCAAGTGACGGGGTTTGTTGCGGGTAAGCAAAAGAGCATTATGACAAAATTATGTATAAATCCATTCTATATGTTTAGTGAAGGGACTTGATGATAAAATCTTTCAAATTTATTTTTTAGGGCTCCCAAAAAGTATCTCTTCTGCAGGGCATTGGGTGATAGACTTGGACGAACTTATGTATAAGCTCAATCCGCGCGGCATTGATTGCAAAGTCGATATGCCGCGTCTGCGTTGGCATAACGACACGGTGCGGCGTTTTAGGTATTTGCATCAAGATATACCCGTAACCATAAATATTGTGGAAAAGGCATTCCAATCGCACAACGTATTCAAAATCCAAAACGGACACCGTTGGATTATTAATTACGACCAACTTGAATTGGAAGTTTACAGGCAATTAGGGCGCATATAAGTCACAATAAAAGTTTACAGCGGGCAGAATCTTCTGCCCGCTGTAATTTACCGCTATTTGAAAAAAATATTTTACTTTTACTTAACTTTTATGAGAGTTAAGTATATGTTATAAGAGGCGAGGTGTTTACGCATTGAAATATCCATGTTAAAATATTAGCAACAAATACAAAAGGAGAGAAACAAATGAACTATTTATTTTTTGACATCGAAACAATCATGGCGGAAAGCATAAATCCGAGGATTGTATCTTTCGGTTATGTTCTAACCGATGAGCGGTTTAATGAAATAACCAAAGAGGATATTTTTATCAATCCGCAGGAAGAGACGGAAACGGCAAACAATTGGCAATGGAAACAAGATGCGACGAAAGATAAAGAGGGATTCAAGGCTTTTTATCATAAAATAAAGGGGTTGTTGGGAGCCAAAGACACAGTCATCGTGGGACATGGAACCGATAATGACGTGCAATACCTGTTTGACGAATGTGACCGTTTCCACTTTGAACCGATCGACTTCGACTATCTGGATACGAAAGCTATAGCCGATTTGTTGTTGGAAGCCGATATGCCCAAAAATCTGAAAAGTTTGTATGATCGTCTTTGCAAAAACAAGTGCGACTATCGGTGGCACAGAAGTTTAGACGATGCCTGTATGACCAAAGATGTGTTTGAGGCTTTGCTTGCCATTGCGAGAAAAGAAAACATCAACATTTTGGAAAACGAGGAATTGGTATCTAATTCTTTGCGTTGCGTTTACGGAAAACTTGCCGGCGTTGCGAAAAAAGGGAACGAATACTTCAGTTGCAATTTTGACGTTCCTATTATCGCAATAAAAGCTCAATGTAATTATGAGAACGGCGCAGGTTATAAAAGCGAAACCGTTCATTTGTATTACGACTATGCCGTTGACCGCTTTTTTGCGCCGAGGCACCCTAAAAAGGGAGACCAAAGGGGAAACAGCGTATTGCCCGCTTGTGCCTACGAGACTGCAAAAAAGAGAGCCGTGTACAAAGTAAACAAAATGTGGAATGTTGCAAAAAGCAGAAACAACAGCAAGGATTTTTTCCACAGGGAAGGGTATCGTCTTTCCGATATGAGAATAAAGCATATTTTTTATTCGCTTACGTCTTATGAGGTTTATGCAACGTTTAAAAAGGATTTTTTGGAGTTTGACTTTAAGATACCGCTAAGCGGCAATTATTTGAAGAATGCTATCGGATATACGAAAGACACGGTTGTTGATTTGAAACGAGTTATAAAAAATGTTCACACGGTGGAAACGGCAAATAAATCTCTGCTTTTAATGGTTAAAATGAAATTCGGATATAAAGATAAAGCTTTTCCGAAAATTCGGGTAGAGGATTTACGTTACTCCGAAAATATAAAGTACTTATTGGCAAAGGAATATGCCAACTTATTGAAAGAACCAAACGCACATAAAGGATTGAACGACACGCTTATAAGCGGAGATAAAACCTATATTCCGACCGAGCATGCATTTGATAACAATTTGTTTTCGGAACGACTTGTGCTGCCTGTTTTAGCGGAAGCAATTCGCTGATTGTGTGCAGAACAAAAAAGAGCTATTACAAGGTCTTTGCAATAGCTCTTTTTGTCTAAGCTTCAATAATTTCTAAGTTCGTTGATCAATATCGTTTCCTTATTACAGCCTACGGGTTTATCGTATATTGTAAACTCGATAGTGAGACCGTAAAGATTGTGTTTTCGGATATAGAGCAATAAAAAATCTATCTGTGAAATTTTATTCAGCCTTTTATCGCAAAGATCCGTTTCGAAGTTGAATTCCGCACTTCCGTTATACATCGTTCGGTGATCCAGCTTTTCATCAGTCGTAGCGCAAATTCGGATTAAATCATTCTCGACTTGAATTGCCCCCAAGATAATCTTATTTTTATATGCGTTTACGGAAACTGCGACTATTATATCGTTTGAAAAGTCGCCTTTAACGTTCAAATATTCCTCATAGCTTTTTACGTATGCATAATGTGCATTCGTCTTATTTGAATGGCGTATAACATATAGCTCGGATCTGTTATCTTGGAAAAAGTTCCGTATTTTGTTGAGACGATTTTTGTTGACAAAAATTTCGGGGACGGTGTTCAGCCCCAATTTTTTAATCAATTCTCGACTTTCCTCTTTCGTCCTTGGGTTATATATCATTTTAGATCATCTCCGCTTTTCAATGCACAAAACTCCCCGCACATAGTGCACTTTTTGCCATTTTGTACTTTATGCTTATACAACTCTTCCGCTGTCATTTTCGGAACAATTGAACAGTCTATAGAGCCTTTACAACCGACTACACTGCGCGCTGTTGCCATCTTTTCATCAAGCGATATATCTTCTGTCCGAGCGATATATCCTGCATGGGCGGCAATTTTAGCGGCAATTACTGCTTCTTTAACGTCTTCCGCGCTTGGCAATCCCAGATGCTCGGATCGCGAAACCGCCGTAACGAAATCTGCACCCGCATGTACGGCGGAAGAAACCGCAATGGAAGATGATACGTGGTCATAACCGAGTCCGCTGTCCGTAGCTACGGTCAATACGCGATAGGGGACTTTAACGAGCTCAATGGATTTTCTTACAATTTCCGGGATTAAATTTATTGGGCAATGCCCTATGCCTTCGACCATGATTCCCACGCCAGCATCTATTGCCCGTTGAGCCAACAGAGCGTTCCTTTCGAGTTCATCCCAATATTTCCGATTATTATAGACAGCGTCGTGGATACTTGCCGGTCTGAAAACACAACCCAAACTCAGCGTGATATTATATCGCTTTGCTATTTTCAAAATTTCGTCAAAGTACGTAAAGTAAAAATTATCTTTCCCCGTTGCGTTTATATTCTTAAATACCATCGTTCCGCCGCGACTGGTACACGGTATTATTCTGTCACTGTCTTTGAAATATCTCAGATCTTCTTTCAAAGCACTCGCGTGAACCGTGATCATATCGACGCCTATTTTTCCTTTTTCTTCTATCCCTTTCAATACATCGTCTTCGGAAAAATACGGTTTATCGTTATACAATACGTCGGCAGCTCTATCGTATACCGCTATTGTCGATAACGGCAAATCAACGCTGTCGATAAGCCTTTTATGTATGTCGTTATATATTGGAAGTAAAGTGTGGTCTATCACTATATCCGCACCATACTCTTTGGCTGTCTTCGCTTTTGCGATCTCGGGTTCAAGGCTGTCGCCTTCGTTGCTCGCCCCTATACTTGCCAATATTTTGGGGTATTCTCCGTTATCTGTAACTATTTTTTTACGTCTGTTTATATTTCCGATTACAAGCTGCATTTTTATCTCCGTCCTTAGCTGTAAAATATATCTCCGTTAATTGAGCGATACAGCTACCCAAACTTGATTGTTTTTAACCATTTCCCAATATTTAAGCGGATTATGAATTGCCGTTTCTTCTTTTTCGGCGAGATACGCGTTTTTGATTCGACTCATTTCCTCCGAATCGATCGTTTTCATGTATTCATCGTAATGCACCGCTCGCTCACAAGTCGCTTTTATGCGCGCAATGTTTTTATTTACGGCAGAAAGACTCTCTTCCGCCTCGTTCCATTTATCGAGGACACGCAATACGCTTACGTTATCTGTATTTTCCACATGAATAACGGGGATGGAAACCAGCTGTAATTTATTTTCGCTTTCTTTTTGTTGCGTTCCGTAACGCTTGCTGAAATCGTGCCCCACGTTATAACGCACCTGTCCGCCGCAATTTATCATTTCAAATACCGTATTTTGAAGATATTCGGGTAAATTACGTCCTTGTTGTTTGCGCAATTCGCAGGGGAGCCACCTGAAATTCATGTACCGAAACGCCGTTACGATCTCGTCCTTGTCTGTCGAATTCAGACAACCGTATGCGGAAAGATACACCTTCGGATCTCCAGTTTCGAAACAGGCTTTCCACGGTACTTTCAAACAGCATTTATATGCTTGTTCGAGTTCCCAAATGATAGCTTTTTTGTCTCTGCCGTTGCGTGATAAAAAGTCGAGAAAATCGGTCTCTCCGTTATATTCTTTTAAGGTGTCGGAGTTGAACATATAGAATGTAGACAAATAGCCGAATTCGTCACGCCATGCGTCGTTCAATTTGCCAACCACGCGCCTGTACATCAGTTCGAAAAAGCGGGATTTTAACTTTTTATAAGTATTGAAAAATTTTACGGTTTGATTGTCGCGCATGGTTACCGCCGCATCGATTTTGAATTTCCGCAACCATTCGAATTCATTTCGCTGCTTTTCTGCCGACGCGTCGTCGGGCAATATACCGGATAAAAGGTCATCTATGGACGTCTGCAACAAACGCGACAGTTTATAAAGTATTTCTATACTTATGCTCCCCGCACCTTGCCATTGACTGATTGCCGCGGAAGTGATACCCAGCATAGCGGCAAGCTCTTTTTGCGATACGTTATACGTTTCGGTTATGCATTTTATAAACGAATTCATTAGATTGTCCCCTCCGCCATAAAATATTTGTTCTTTATTTCTTCAACGCTCATTTCGTCTATATTTTCATATAAATCCTTTGTACTCTGCTTATTGCGTCCGTTCACATATTCACGGTACGTAATATCGTATATGCTTCTATTACGAACTATCCGGCAGTACGGCTCCAACTCGTTTTCGCCCGCAAGCAAACGATCTTCCAGCTTGGCGTATTCCCTTTGATGTGCGGCAGTAAAAATAGGAAATCCGAAATCTGGGGAACAATGCTCCACTTCTACATATCGTTTTTGCGACACGTCGTAAACTATCGTGGGAGCACAGTATGTTTGATATAACTCCGCAAGCTCCCGTGCTATATATCGTTTTTTATTCTTTAAAACGCGCTTATAGTTTATTGCATGATTAACGGTTGCGCCGCAGTCGATAAGCGACTTAATAAACTCTTTTACCAAGTCTTCGCTATAATCGAAGTCATCGTCTTCGTCATGACAAATACAATCGAGCGTTATCGTTAAAAGTTCATCTTTGTCCCAAGGCAAAAGCGATTTTACGAAGTCGAAGTATATAGGTCTCAAATCGAAAAGATTGTTCAACTCAACAGTTGTGCGGTGAAGATCCCTGAATCTATTGCAAATGGCACCCATGTCCGAAACCGATACCATCGGCATAAAATTACATACGCAACAACGCCGATTGATTTCGAAAAGCAATTCTTCGTCCGAACAAGACGTAAGGGAACCGGCTAATTTTTTCATATCGATTTTCACGTATTTGAGCCTATCGACATTGAAAGACTTTATCGTTTGTTTTCCTTTCTCGAAACAGTAGTACTGCTTAAAATACGATAAGCATAAATAATCGAATTCATCCTCATCAGTACGCGATATGTTGTTGCGCGCTAAAGCAAGCAACAGATAGCGATAACGCTCTTCTGCATGCATTTGAATTTTAAGAAGATCGACATCACTTTCACGCCAAAATTCTTCACACGTTGATAGCCGTTCGGACGGCAGCAAAGGGCTGATATCCGACAAAATAGAGCTGCGCTCTCTTTCCTTGCAGTTGTGTTCTCCGAAATACAGCTCGTTGAAATCGACGGGAGTATGACGACCGCCTTCCAATATTTCGTCTGCGGTAACGCCGTAATATTTGGCGATATCTCTTAAGTTATAAAGGTCGGGGAGTGTCTCGCCACGCTCCCACTTGCTTATAGCCGCACATGAAAAGCCGCCGTATGCATCTATGCCGCAGAATTTGCTGAATTGCAACGAAAACTCCGTCTGCGTCAATCCCTTTTCCGTTCTTAGTTCTTTTAAGAACTTGCCTACTTTTTTCTTGTCCATAATCGCACCTCCCGAATTTATACCTTAATTTTAGCATATCGGAAAAGAAATAGCTACGTCTTGTTTCTAATATCTAATTACTAAATATGTTCATTTGTTAAGCATTGGTATAATTATAACATAAACCCATACAAATTTCATGGATATTAAGACTTTTTTATGGTGACATCGCAAAGTAAACAAATAAAAATAGCTCAAACGCTAACTAAAAGTTGGTTTGAGCTATTTTCACTGGTGCGTCTGCCGAGGCTCGAACTCGGAACATCGCCGTCGGAGGGCGACGTTTTATCCAATTAGACTACAGGCGCAGATTGTTTTCGCGGAGAGCTTGTAAGCTATGCGCGAGGGTGTAATTTTGGGTGTAATTTTTTTATGCATTGTGGTTTTGTTTCCGAAAGAATTACCTACACCCACAACATATAGTAAATTTTTCAGGAAAGACCTACGTAGCCGTGAAAAGTCGGAGGCTCGTGCTCTATCCAACTGAGCTACGGACACAAAAATTATTTATTAAATCTACTGCGGTTTAAATGCGTTTTCGTTTTCGCAATATAAATAACCTACGCTTTCAAAACGCTTTAAAAGGTCTTCTATATCCAGCCCTTCGCTTAAACAAAATTCGCTCAGCGTTATTCCGCCGTTACGCAGTTTGGTGTTTATTATCGACAATGCAATAAAATTATCGTTGGGTAAGTCCATAAATAAATTATAGCATAAAAAAATTTATTTGCAATTTGTTTTACGTATATGTTATAATTTTTTAAACAAACTTTACGGAGCTAAAATGTCTAAAACCGTGGTGGTGGGTATGAGCGGCGGAGTGGATTCCGCCGTTGCCGCGCTGATTCTTAAAAACGAAGGTTACAACGTAATAGGTCTTTTTATGATGAATTGGGAGGAAACTTCTTCCCAAGGCGTTTGCAATGCCGACGGAGATTTTTCCGACGTACGCCGCGTTTGTTCGCAGCTGAACATACCTTACTATTCAGTAAATTTTGCCGAAAAGTACCGCGAACGCGTTTTTGAATATTTTTTGCGCGAATACGCCGCAGGCAGAACACCCAACCCCGACGTTTTGTGTAACCGCGAAATTAAGTTCGGCCCGTTCCGCGATTACGCTTTGAGTATGGGCGCCGATTTGGTTGCCACAGGACATTACTGCGGAGTGGAACACGCCGGCGGAGTTAACAGACTTTTGAAAGCAAAAGACGCAAACAAAGACCAAACTTACTTTTTAAACCAAGTGCGCGAAAGCCAGCTTGACCGCGTTGTTTTTCCGCTTGCCGATTTAAATAAAGCCCAAGTGCGGCAAATTGCCGAAGACAACAATCTTTACAACGCTAAAAAGAAGGATTCTACGGGCATATGTTTTATAGGCGAGCGCAACTTCCGTAAATTTCTGCAAGAATATTTACCGGCACAGCCCGGTAAAATAATTACCTTAGACGGACAACCCGTAGGCGAACATATAGGTCTTATGTACTACACTTTGGGGCAGCGCAAGGGATTGGATTTGGGCGGCAAACGCGGCGAAGAAGGCAGATGGTTCGTTGTTAAAAAAGACGTTAAAAACAACGTTTTGTACGTATCTCACGGTGACGAAACGCCGCTTTATTCACGCGCGTGCAAAGTTTCCGACTTAAATTGGATAGGATATATCCCCCAACGAACGTTTTTTTGCACGGCAAAATTCCGTTACCGTCAACCCGAACAAATAGTTAAAGTTACAGTAGACGGCGACAGCGCCGCCGTTGAATTCGACCAACCCCAGCGCGCCGTAACCGAAGGGCAGTACGCCGTGTTTTACGACGAAACCGCCTGTATTGGCGGAGGCGTTATAGAAGAAGTAATTTTTTAAATTATATTTTTAAAGCCCGCGGACGCTGAGTTTACGTCCGCGGGCTTTTTTAATTTGGTTTTTTACAGTTACTCATTAAAACAGATTTTCTCATTATCCGATTCCGTTTTCCCGTTACACAGCTTTTCCTCTTTTTTTAACTTTTCTATTTTTTTATTTAAATATATCAATATTAAAATACATACGGTTATTCCGAAAGCGGATAAGCCTAAAATAACCAACCCTATATACCACAGTTCGGGTTTTGCAATCATAAAAATTATTGAACCTACAGCGGTAATTATGGGCGCGGCAATCAAAAATTTGTATCTGTCTTTGCTGTATTCATATACTTCCGAACCGTATTTCTTCTTCATAATTACAGCACCCCTTAAAATTCTTTAATAATTTTTTCCGTAAGCGATTTGCAGAGCGCAACGCCTAAGTTTACGTTGCTTTCCACGTCTTCCATTACCGCAATACCGTTAAACGTATGTATATATCTTACGGGAATGCCCGAAACGATAACGGGCGTTCCGCCGTTTGCCGAAATTATATAAGCGCCGTTGTTACCGCCTCCCGACCGCACCGCCATTTGCACTTTAATATTGTTTTCCGCCGCAACCTTGCGCGTGTAAGCGGTAAATCTTGGAGTACAAATAACGGTAGCGTCCATATGTCTTAACATTACGCCGCCCCTAAGCGCGTCCTGAACCATATAGGAAGGCGCGGAAGTATCGTCGGCAGGGCAGCCCTCAAAACAAATCGCGGCCGCAGGTTTAACACGGTACATTGCAGCCGCAATTCCGCGCTCGCCTACCTCCTCTTGTGAAGATACAACCCCTACTATGTCTAGATTAAGCGGCATATCTTTTAATTTGTTCATTGTAATAAGCATAGCAGCAACGCCCAATCTGTCGTCAAAAGCCTTGCCCTGCATAACGCCGTGCCGCTTGTCGTACTCAAACGGAGAAAGCGGCACCACGGGCGCGCCTACTTCCACGCCGAATTCAACCGCCTGTTTATCGTTTACCGCTCCTATATCTATAAATAAATTATTATAGCTAAGCGGCGCATTGCGCTGTTCCGCAGTCATTAAATGCGGCGGCATTGCACCGATTACCCCGCTGATATAGCCCGTTTTAGTGTAAATCTGCACCTTTGACGACGGCAGCGACTTTTCGTTCCAGCCGCCTATCGGAATAAATCTCAACGTGCCGTCGGGCTTTATTGCCTGCACCATAAAACCCACCTCGTCGGAGTGCGCGTCAAGCATTAATACGGCGCGTCCGCCTTTGTTGAAGCGAGGCTTTATATACAGATTGCGCATACTGTCCTCGTCAAAATCGGCAAAATCTTTGCAGTATTCCCGCGCGATTTCAAGCACCTCGTCTTCAAATCCCGAAGCTCCGCGCGCATTGCACAACTTTTCTATAAGTTCCAAATCCTTCATAATTACCTCTTATTATTACGGCTGTTTGCATTGCCGCTTAATTTAAACGGCCTGCGGCATTTTTGCGTGTCCGCCTTTTAACTCTTTTTCTATACCGCTGCAAATTTCCTGCAGTTCTTCTTCTGTTTCGGCAATTTCAACGCCGTCCAAAATGTTCTGCAATTTATATTCTTCGCTTAAATATTTTATAGTTTGATAGCCTATAACCGCCGTAAGCACGCCGTTAGTAAGCCCCTGAACGGACGAATCTACTATAACGGAAATTGCCGAACCCAAAATAGGAATGCCTTTAACAACGTCGCCCATCGTTTTTACTATGCTGTTGCCTATTTTAACCGTGCCCAATCCGTAAGCTATAAGCGAATTTTGCAGCACTCTTGCAAAAATGCGCACAAGCTTTGGGTCGGACGGACGGAAGCCGTACAAAAACACCAAATCTTTAACAAGCTGCAAGTTTAAAAACGCAACAAGCAAAGCGTCTACTTTATCGGTTTGCGAAAGCGCCGAATACATTGCCGAACGCATAGCCGTTTTGTTTATAAGCGACTTTGCAGATTTTTTTACCGAACCCGTGTACAGTTCCGTAAGCGCCTGTTTAACGCTCTCCTCGTCGTTGCCGTGCAGGGCTATCGCCAAACTTCCGACAACTTCGGAATCGTACCAGCCTACGCCTTCTACGCTTGAAGTAAGCTCAATAATTTTGTTTGCAATATCGTGGCGCACTTTTTTATTGTGCTTTTGCGCATCGCGTGCGGTTTTTGCGTTTACGTTAACTTCAAAGTAACCCGTTTTAAGAATTTTAACAAGCGGAACTATAAAAAAAGCTATGTACAATCCAAGGCACAAAAGCCCCACGCCCACGCCCACGCCTATGCGCACGCGCTGGTCTGTAAATATATCCACTATTTTCATAGTAACAATAAACATACACGCCGCCATTAGCACGCCTATGGTAGAGGCGATAAGCCTGAGTGCGATTTTTGCGCCGCGCACGTTTTGACGCTTGGTGTATTTTTGTTCGTATTCGTAAATAGTAAGCTTTTCGGGCTGAGTAAGCTCTGCTTGCTTCTTGGTTTTTTTAGCCATAATTTTTTTACCTTTATAATTATTATTTAAAATACTCTCCTGCCGCGTAAAGCGGAAGTTCAAAACGTTATAAATCTATTGAAAATTTATACATCTCCGACTTTGATACGCCCCTGTCCTTAGCCGCCTGCTTTATAGCGTCTTTTTTATCCATTCCACCCGCCATATATTGCAGTATATGCTCTTTTTCCGACAAAGCGTTTAAAGCGTTTTCGCACTTTCCGCCTTCTACTATAAGTACGTATTCTCCGCGTTTTTCGCCTTTAAGACCTTGCGACAAATCAAAGTATTCGGCTTGCTCGTGCAGTTTGGTAATTTCACGCACTGCGCAGGCGCGTCTTTCGCCGAAAACTTCGTAAATAGCGCATATATGGCGGTCTACGTCTTGCGGAGCCACGTGAAATATTAAAGTTACGTCCAAATTTTTATATTTTTTAAGCAACTCGCGGCGCTCTCCCTGCTTATCGGGAAGAAAGCCTATAAACGCAAATTTATCTGCCGGAAACGCGGAAAGCACCAGCGCCGACAGCGCGGCGTTTGCGCCCGGAATTACCGTAAACGGCACGCCTTCGCGCCTTAATTTTTCGCAGACGATATTGCCGGGGTCGGAAACTACGGGCATACCCGCGTCGGATATAACCGCTATCTCTTTACCCTCGCGCGAAGCGGAAATTATTTTTTCCGCCGCTTCGTTTTCGTTGAATTTATGGCAGGCGTAAAGCGGTTTTTTAATACCGTAAGCGTTTAAAAGCTTTAAAGAATGACGGGTATCTTCGCAAAATATAATATCTGCCTTCTGCAAAGTTTCTACAGCGCGGTAAGTTATATCTTTTAAATTGCCTATAGGCGTTGCAACAAAATATATCATAACAGTTTATTTTACGTCTTCAAACTTATATTCGTACAAGTGCCTGTACACTCCGTTTTTTTCCATAAGTTCGTCGTGCGTTCCGCGCTCGGCTATTCCTTCTTTTGTAACCACTATTATTTCGTCGGCGTTTTTAACTGTGGACAGCCTGTGTGCGACGACAAGCGTTGTTCTGCCTTCGGAAAGTCTGAAAAGCGCGTTTTGAATTTGCGTTTCGGTTGCGTTATCCAATGCGGAAGTTGCTTCGTCCAAAATAAGCACGGGCGGATTTTTCAAAAACGCCCTGGCTATGGAAACTCTCTGCTTCTGTCCGCCGGAAAGCTTTACGCCGCGCTCGCCCACGTTTGTATCGTAACCCTGCGGCAGCGATAAAATATAGTCGTGTATGTTGGCTTTTTTTGCGGCTTCGTATATTTGCTCGTCCGTAGCGTTAAAATCTCCGTAAGCAATGTTTTCGCGTATTGTACCGTTAAACAAAAAAACGTCTTGCTGCACAATTCCTATATTCTTTCTCAGCTCCGAACGTTTAAGCGACTGTACGGGGTATCCGTCTATGGTTATCGAGCCGCCGTCAATTTCGTAAAAACGCGGTATCAAATGGCAAATTGTTGTTTTGCCTCCGCCCGAAGGTCCCACAAGGGCAACTGTTTTACCTGCCTCTATCTTCATTGAAAAGCCGCTTATAACGCTGCGTTCGCCGTCGCCGTCGTAACCGAACGTTACGTTGTCGAAAATTATTTCGCCTTTCAGCTTTTGCGGAACTATCGCGTTGTCGCTTTCGGCTTCGGGCGGTAAATCCATAATTTCGCAGAACCTTTTAAACCCCGTCATTCCCTCCTGAATCTGCTCGAAAAAGTTTACCAAAGTTCTTATAGGGGTAATCAATGCTGAAATGTACAGCACAAAAGCGGCAAATTCTCCTGCGTCGATTTTATTATAATAAAAAAACAATCCGCCTGCAAGTATTACGGCAAAATATAAAAAATCTATGAAAAACGTCATAGACGAATGGAACTGACCCATAACTTTGTACTGCTTGCTTTTTGCGCGCACAAATTCGCGGTTGCCCTGTTCGAATTTGTCCTTTTCGTGTTCTTCGGCGGCGTACGCGCGTGAAACGCGCATTCCCGATACGGCGCTTTCTATATCTGCGTTTATGCCTGCTTGAGCTACGCGCACTTCCGAAAACACTTTAATCATACGCTTGCGCAGCACAACGGCGCAAATTACTATTACGGGAATGCAAGCAAACACTATAAGCGCCAGATAAACGTTTATGCACACAAGCATAATAAATGCGCCTATAATGGTTACAAGTGATAAAAACAAGTCCTCGGGACCGTGATGCGCAAGTTCGGAAATTTCAAACAAATCGTTTGTCATTCTGCTCATAATTGCGCCCGTTTTGTTGCCGTCGAAATAAGAAAAGGGCAGTTTTTGAAGTTGTCCGAACAATTCGCGCCGCATATCCGACTGAATGCGCACGCCCACAACGTGCCCCCAATATTGCAAAACAAAATTTAAAACGGCTTTAATAACATAAAACGCCAAAAGCAGCCCAAGCGCTATAAGCAAATTGTATAAAAGCTTATTGGGAACGTAATTGTTGATTATTTCTTTTGTAACATAGGGATAAACAAGATTAAACACCGAAATTACAAACGCGCAAAGCATATCCGTAAAAAACAACGCCTTGTGCGGTTTGTAATATTTTGCAAATCTTTTTATATAACTTTTTCTTTCCATAATTCAAATGCCGCGTCAATTTACCGCCGCCGGTAAAATCTCCACACCCTCTTTTCCGCCTTTTACCGCTTCCGCCATTATTAGATAGGGCTTTGCGTTAGCCCTGCCCGATACAAATTGAATACGCTTTGGCTCTAAATTGCGCAACTTTAAACCGTAAATTAGTTCCGCCGCCCTGTCCGCGCGGTTTAAAATTGCAATTCTTCCGCCGAATTTCAGCGTTCTTGCCGCCGCGTCCAAAATTTCGGACAAAGTAAGCGTTATTTCTTTGCGGCATATCGCTTTTTCGTACGAACAGTTATCGAATCCGCCGCGCTCGTAAGGCGGATTGCAAAGTATTAAAGAAAACCGCTCGTTATATTCTTTGCCTATATCCTGCAATCTGCAGCACACGGTATCGCAGCAAAACCCGTTCATTTCCGCCGTACGCTTAGACATATCCGAAAGCGAGCTTTGCATTTCAAACAGTGTAAGCCGCGAAATTACGGGATTAAGACAGGCAAAATGAAAACCTACAACTCCGCTGCCGGCGCAAAAATCCGCAACGTCGTCTTTGCATTTTGCGCGCGCAAACTTGGACAGTAAAATACTGTCCGAAGTAAAGCGGTATAAATTAACGTTTTGTATAATTTTTTTATCCCCGAAAAAATCTTCGAGAACCTCGCCTTCTTTTAAAAAACTCAAAACCGGTACCGATTTATTTTAAAAAGAAAAGCGGAGCTGTTACCCTCCGCTTCCCCGCTTAGCATTAAGAATTACTCTGCCGTATGAATTGCGCCGGTGGGGCAAACGTCCTCGCAAGCGCCGCAGTCGATGCAAACGTCGGGATCGACTACATATTTATCTGCGCCCTCTGAAATAGCTTCAACGGGGCAGGTTCCCGCGCAAGCGCCGCAGCTTACGCACTCGTCCGTAATGATGTGTGCCATAAATATCCTCCAATATTTTATAGGTTTAGTAAACCGTATTATACCATATAATTCCGTAACTGTAAAGAGGTTAAATTGATTTTTTATTAGAAAATCAATCCAGAATTTCCTTTAATGCGGGGTCCGCGGCTTCGTCGCCGTCGTCGGTTTCGTCCTTGCCTTCTTTTACCTGTTTACAGCATTTAAATTTAAGTTCGTCCACGCCGAAATCTTTAAACGACACAACGTCTTTCTGCTTGTCCTCTATTTTCACGCGGACCTGCATTTTAAGCATATTTATATTAACAACCGTGCCCTTGCCTTCCGGCGTGCCCACCTCGCTGCCTATTTTGGGCACGCGCTTGCACGCGTCGGAATAATAATCGTTTTCATAAGACAAACAGCACATCAATCTTCCGCACAAACCGGAAATTTTGCCAGGATTAAGCGAAAGACCTTGGTTTTTTGCCATTTTAATAGAAACTTTATTTATATTGGGCATACAGCTTGAACAGCAGCACTCCCTGCCGCAAGGCGCAAGGCCGCCCAAAAGTTTAATTTCGTCGCGTATTCCCACTTGACGCAGTTCTATGCGCATTCTGAATACGGAAGATAAATCTTTAACGAGTTCGCGGAAATCCACGCGCTGCGGAGAAGAATAGTAAAATACGGCTTTTGCTCCGTCGAACGCAAACTCGCAATCTATAAGCTTCATTTCCAAATTGTGCTTTTCTATTTTCTCGCGCACAATTTTCATAGCTCCGTCTTTTTTTTCAATATTTTTACGGTGCGTTTCCTCGTCGCGCTGGTTTGCCGTACGGATTATGGGTTTTAACGGCATAACAACGGCGCTGTCCTCAACTTCGGCAAACGGAATAACCACCGTTGCGTATTCCACCCCGCGCGAAGTTTCAACAATTACGCCCGTTCCTTCTTTATATTTTTCTTTACCCGGCGCAAAATAATATACTTTGCCGCCCTCTTTAAAACTAACGCCTGTAATTTTTATCATTTTCTTTCCTTACGTTTTACGGAAGCAATTTCCGTTTAAATCGATTATTGCTTTTTTAAGAACTTTTTATAACGCGGCCGTACTTAGATACGCTAAGCATAAAGTTATACAAAAGCCCGTGAAAATACGCGTTGAATTTAAGCTGTTCGTTAGCTTCGTTTAAGCTTTCAATCGCATAAATGAGCGCAGCTTTCGGGTGAACCGCCGCAGCGCCCTCTCCCTTTGTAAGCGCGTCAAAGTATATTCCGCGCATACAGTCCAAAAGTTCCTGCTTTTCTTTAAAATCGCCGTATTTTGCCGCAACTTCGCCTATTTCGCCCACGCTTGTTACCGCACAAATTTCCCTTGCGGCAGCTTCTACTTTGCCGTAAAATCCGCCTTCCGCAATATCTTCCGCCGCGCCTAAAATTCCGTTTGCCGCACGCGCCGCGGCGACGTTTATTTCTCTGTGTCCGCGCCGTTCCAACGCATTGAATATTTCCGCTTCCGAAAACGGCGGAATTTCCAAAATTTTAACCCTTGAACGCACCGTATCCAAAACGGGCGCAAGCGATGCGGCGCCAAGCAGAAAATGCACGCCTTCAAGCGGTTCTTCCAAAGTTTTTAAAAACTTGTTTTGAAGCAGAGCCGAAGCCTGTTCAAAACCGCATATAACAAAAAGTTTTTTATCTCCCTCTACGGGACGCAGCGAACTGTTTTCTATAATTTCCGCAACCGCGTCCGCCGTAAGCTTTTTGCCGTCTTCGGGATACAATGCAAAATCCGCAAAGCTTTCCTTCTGTATTCTGTTGTAAATTGCCGTGCCCTCTTTTGCGCCGAAAAACTCGCAGGCAAATATTTTAAGCGCGGCTTTTAAATTTTTAACGTCGGAAAAGCGCAGCAAATAAGCGTGCGAAAGCCTGCCGCTTTCTTTGTCGGATTCAAAAATTTTATATGCAGTTGTATTGGTTAAAAGCTGTTTCACTTCAGTTTATAATATTTTTATCCTTTAAAAGCTTTATAACGTTTAAGTGCGTCTGTTCCTTGGTTCCGCCGCAGTCAATGGGGCATATTCGGGGGTATAGCGGCAATAACCGCTTATAGCCTTCGTACACTTTTTCGTGAAAAGCTATGCCAAGCTGCTCCATTCTGTCGTTTTTATCCGCGCCGTGTTTTCTTTTAAACGCGTCCGTAGGAGAAATATCCAAAAAAACCGTTAAATCGGGATTAAACTTTTCAAGAGCGATTTTATTGATATCTTCTATATATTCGGTACCCAATCCCCTTGCGTAGCCTTGATATGCCAACGAAGAATGTACGTACCTGTCGCATATTACAAGCTTGCCGCAATCCAGCGCAGGCGCAACCGTTTGCTTTAAATGCTGTATTCTTGCCGCAGCGTACAAAAGCGCTTCGCACTCGTCGCACATTTCGGTATTTTTACCGTTTAAAATAATTTTTCTTATATCTTCCGAAATGCCGCTTCCGCCCGGCTCCCTCGTCATAATAAAATCAACGCCGCGCGCCGTCAAATATTCGGACAGCAGTCTTAGCTGAGTGCTCTTTCCGGAACCTTCGCAGCCTTCGAACGTTATAAATTTTCCTTTCATTTCCCCTCGCTTAAAAGCGGTTTACCGCTCTTTTTTTACAACAGTGATTTTGCCGCCGCTTATACCGAAAGTGTTTTTGGCTTTCTTTAAAAGATTTACGGCTTCCGCCGATATTATTTCCCCCGCAACCGCCGCGGGTATGCAGGGCGGCGTAACTCCGGCATTTTTTGCGCACATTCTGCCCACGGCGCAATCCAGCGGCACGTCTTCGCTTTCGCGCGAAAGCGCGTAAAGAAAACTGTACGTCCGCTCGTGCTTGGGCAGCGGCGGCATAGCCTTATAAGTTGCCTGTATTTTTTTATTGTTTTTTACTGTGTTAAGTGCGGAAATTAAATCTGCCGCATCTTTCGGCGACGTCATAGGTGAAAGATAGAATAAAAGATATCTTCCGTCGGAAAGCTCGGCATATATCCCTTTCTTTTCCAACATTTCCGCCGCTTTATCCGGACAAATATTCAACGGCTCAAAGTCTATTGCAACTTTGGTCCAATCCTTTGAAGGATACAAATCAAAGCCCTTTCCCTCAATCGCCGCCCTTGCGTTTTTCGCGGCGGAAACAACTGACGGATTATCGGCAACATACTTTATACCGTATTCTACGGAAGCCATTATGGGATAACTAGGCGAGGTGGTTCTGAATATGGAAAGCGCTTCGTCAACGCTCGGCAAAAGCGCCTCGTTGTTTACGGAAAGAACAGCGCCTTGCGTTAACGCCGGCAGACATTTGTGCGCGCCGTCTACCCACAAATCGGCGTACACCCCTGCATATGCGCCGTTTTCGCGTTCAAATGCAAGATGTGCGCCGTGCGCTTGGTCTACGGCAAGCAGCCGTTTATATTTTTTTACAACTTTGTAATACTCTTTAAGCGGCGCTATATTTCCGTAATAGTCGGGGTTTAACGCAAGCATTCCGCATATGTTTATATCGTTTTCCAAAAGCTCGGCTATAAGCGACGGAGAAGGCGGCAGAAGCACTCCGCGCTCTGTTTCTCCCTGAACTATTACAGGCTCTAAATTAAAAAGTCTGCACGCGTTCCAAACGCTTTGATGGCAGTTACGCGGAACAATAATTTTATTGCCGCGGCTTTTCATTGCGTAAAGCATTGAAAGCACGCCGCAAGTAGACCCGTCGGTTAAAATTCTGCTGTGCTTAGCGCCCAGAATTTCAGCTATATCACGCTGTGCGCCGAGTATTACGCCGTCGGGGCAAAAAAGATTATCCGAATAGGAAAGCTCGGTTATATCCATTTTTGCAATAGGAAATTTTGAGTTGAATTCTCCGCGCGCCTTATGTCCGGGCACGTGAAAACTTTTATTGGCTTTCGAATATTTTTTAAGTTGGTTTAAAATATGATATCCGTACATTTTAAAACCTTTACTTTTTAAATTATTCAGCGTTTGGGCTTCATTGTGGGGAACAGCAAAACGTCCCTGATTGTAGGACTGTCGGTAAGCAGCATAACCAATCTGTCTACGCCGAAGCCCAATCCGCCCGTAGGAGGAAGCCCGTATTCCAACGCCGTTACAAACTCCTCGTCTACCTGCGCGTTGCAATTTTTTTCCTGCTTGCGCTTTTCTTCCACCTGTTTTACAAACCTCTGCTTCTGGTCCACGGGGTCGTTAAGTTCGGTAAACGCGTTGCCGTATTCGTGTCCGCAGATAAAATATTCGAACCGCTGAGTAAACGCAGGGTCGTCTTCTTTGCGCTTTGCAAGCGGAGAATTTTCCACGGGATAATCGTAAATAAAAGTAGGCTGAATAAGTTTATCTTCCGCAAATGCGTCGAAAAGCGCGGCAAGCACGTGCCCTTTTGTTGCCTTTTCCCCTTCTTCGACTTCAACGCCGAGTTTTTTTGCGCAGTCGCGGGCGTCCCCGTCGTCTTTCCACAAATCGTAGTCGGCGCCGGAATATTTTTTAACCGCCTCTTTCATAGTCATTCTGGTCCATTTCCCGCCCAACTTAATTTCGGTCCCCTGATAAACTATATCGGTTGTTCCGCATACTTTAAGCGCTATATCGGCGTACATTTTTTCAACTATTTCCATCATATCGAAATAGTTTATATACGCAGCATACATCTCTATTGTGGTAAATTCGGGGTTATGATAAGCGTCCATACCCTCGTTGCGGAAAATTCTGCCCACTTCGTAAACTCTTTCAAAGCCGCCTACAATAAGCCGTTTTAAATAAAGTTCCGTTTCTATGCGCAGATACATATCTATATCCAGCGCGTTGTGGCGCGTTTTAAAAGGTCTTGCCGAAGCGCCTATTTCAATGCTGTTTAAAACGGGCGTATCCACTTCCAAAAATCCCAAGCCGTCCAAATATGCCCTTATGGCGCTTATTATGCCTGAACGCTTTATAAAAGTGTTTTTAACTTCGGGATTAACAATCAAATCCAATTCACGCTGTCTGTAACGGATGTCTATATCTTTAAGTCCGTGCTGTTTTTCGGGCAGCGGCAATAAGCACTTTGTTAACATCTCAACATGCGAACAGTGTATTGAAACTTCGCCTGTTTGCGTTTTGAAAACGTAACCTTTAACGCCTATAATATCTCCCAAGTCGTAATCTTTTTTAAACGAAGCGTAATCGTCTTCCCCTACGTCGTCGCGGCGGACGTAAAGCTGAATAAGCCCCTCTCCGTCCTGAATATGGCAAAACGACGCTTTACCCATAATTCTTCTGGACATAAGTCTGCCTGCAAGGTATACTTCTTTGCCCTCCAAACCGTCAAAGCCGTTTATTACTTCCGCGGAGCGGTGCGTAAGATTGTACGAAGTTTTAATAAACGGATTTTTTCCTTCGCCTATAAGTTTTTGCAGTTTTTCGCGGCGGATACGCGCCTGTTCGGCTAAATTTTCCGCTTCTTCTTCAGCCGTTAAATTCTTTATCTCTTCCATAAAATTCCCTTAAATTTACTTTATAGCAACTATTTTCAAAACGTATTCCGCGCCGTCGGGACATTTAACGCTTGCCGTGTCCCCCACGCGCTTTTTAAGCAGCGCCGCACCAACGGGCGACTCCACCGAAACTTTGCCCGCCATTGGGTCTACCTCCGTAACCGAAGTTATTGTGTAAACGTTTTCTTCTTCCATATCCTCGTCGTACACGGTTACTACGCTTCCCAAATGCACATAGCTTGTATCGGTAACTTCTTCTCTTACGTCCGCGTTCTTTAATTTATACTCTATTTCGGCAATTTTACCTTCGTTAGAACGCTGTTCCTCGCGCGCGGCGTCGTACTCGGCATTCTCGGATAAATCGCCGTGGCTGCGGGCTTCGGCAATCCGCTCTATAATTTCGGGACGCTTTACTTTTATCAAATATTCAAGTTCTTCTTTAAGCTTATCGTAATTTTTCTGGGTCATAACTATAAGTTCTGCCATATATATTCTCCTTACCGCAATAAAAAGCGGTTTATTATTTAAATAAGCAAAAGTGATTTCGCCTTGCGAAACCACAATTTTCTGTTCCATATTATATAGTTTGGCAACCGATTTGTCAACGGTTTGCCGCGCCGCGCCGCAAATTATTTATGCTCGGCAACAAACGCTTCTATCCGTTTTACCGCCTCGGAAAGCAGCTGCATAGACGTTGCGTAAGAACATCTTACAAAATATTCTCCTCCGCCGCCGAACGCCGTACCGGGAACTACTGCAACTTTTTGCTCTTTTAAAAGCGCGTTTGCAAACTCGTCGCCTGTCATCCCGGTGCTTTTAATGCACGCAAACAAATAAAACGCGCCCTTGGGCAAAAAACATTTTAAACCCAAATCGTTAAGGCACCCTGCCAAAAATCTGCCGCGCTTAAAATATTCTTCCCTCATTTCCGCCACGGTAGAAAAGTCGTCTGCAAAGCCTTCTTTCAAGGCGCATACCGCCGCCCTTTGACTCATTTGCGGAGCGCATAAAATTGTGTATTGGTGTATTTTAAACATTGCCGCATCCACTTCCGCAGGCGAGCAAACAAAGCCCACGCGCCAGCCCGTCATAGCAAACGCTTTTGAAAAGCCCCCTATATATACCGTTCTTTCCGCCATATTCGGCAGCGCGGCAATAGAAAAATGCTTGCCCGTATAAGTAAGCTCGGCATAAATTTCGTCGGATATAACAAGCAAATCGTGCTTTATAATTACGGGTGCTATAGCTTCAAGCTGTTCCCTTGTCATAACCGCTCCCGTAGGGTTATTGGGATAAGGCAGAATAAGCGCCTTGGTTTTGGGCGTAATTACGCTTTCCAAAAGAGCGGGAGTCAAAATGAAATCGTTATCCGCCGTACAGTTCACGGCAACGGGAGTACCGCCTGCAAGCGTTACTGCAGGAAAATAAGACACGTATGAAGGCGAAGGCACCAAAATTTCGTCGCCTTCGTCGCACACCGCTCTTAGCGATAAGTCTATCGCCTCGCTTGCTCCCACGGTAACTATAATTCTCTCTGCAGGATATTCCGCGTTAAAACGCTTTAAAAGATATTCCGAAATCAAATCTCTGAGTTCGGGCAATCCCCTGTTGCCGGTATATTGCGTATAGCCGCGCCTTATAGAACGGATTGCCGCGTCGCGCACGTTCCAAGGCGTAACAAAATCCGGCTCGCCCACACCCAGCGATATGGCGCCGTCCATCTTTTGCACTATATCAAAAAATTTTCTTATACCGCTCGGCTGCAGCGAAGCGGCTTTTTTATTAACGAAATTACGCATAAAACTGCTTTTAACGCGGCATATATGCCGCCCAATACTATGGATGGATGCTTATTCTGTCAGCACCGTCCGCTTTTGTCATAACTGCGCCTTCCACTTTATACTTTTTTAAAATAAAGTGCGTTGCCGTGGAAATTACGGTATCGTACGTTGAAATTTTTTCGGAAACAAAACGCGAAATCGCCCTAAGCGATTTACCTCTTACTATTACGGCAAGGTCGTAAGCTCCGCTCATAAGATAAAGATTCAAAACCTCGTCGTGAGAGGCTATTTCCTCTGCAATCATATCGAAACCGTGTCCGCGCTGCGGCGTAACTTTAACTTCTATAAGCGCTTCTACCGCGTCTTCTTCAAGCCAATCGGCATTGATTATTGCCGAATACTTAACTATAACTCCGCGCTCCTCCAAACTGCGCACCGTTTGAATAACCGTTTCTGCGTCAACTTGCAAAGCGCACGCAATCTGTTTTGCGGAAAGACGGGAATCTTCGGCAAGAAGCGATACAATCTCCCTTTCGATACTTTTCATTTTTATTTCTCCGAATGAGTTAATAATGAATTTATTTTAACGGTTTTTAACTTTTTTGTCAAATTGTTTGCAATAAGCGCCGTTTTTTAATATAATTAGTCTATGTTCAGAATTTGGGCGAAAGTTATGCGCGGCGAAAAAATAATAAATCAAATAACCTACGAAAGCGACGACAAATTTGTTTACTCGCAATTTTTCAGTTACTTATCCGATATCTGCGCCGAGCTTGACATAGCTACTCCCATACTTTTAAAAACGCATATTTTCAATTACGCCAAGTTCAGAACGGTACGCTTTTTACCCAGAGATTTTGCCGACAGACCCGACTTTGATAAATTGGTTTTAGACAATATAACCATTTAATCGAAAGCATACTTTTTTTTAGTTAACGCATAATATTTTTATGAAATTAACTTGCTATTTATGCGCTGCAAATTTGGTAATCTTGGGCATATGTGCCGCCATATACGCTTTTTCAGGTTTTAACGTAATAGAATTTTTAAGTTTCGGAATGTCCGTTGCCTACCGCTGTTTTTACGCGATTTGCGGCGTATCCGCTTTATTCACAATTTATTCGCTAATCGTTTTCAAACCGTTTAAGGGATTGAAATAATTACAAGTCCGAGGTTGCTGCCCCGGACTTTTTTAATACGTATTATTTACTTTCTATTTTAAGACTCGCGCCCGTAGCCGCGTCTTGATACATTACCCAATAACCGTGCTCGCTGTCATCGGCAGACGCGGGCACAAACGATGCCAATCCCTTCATACTTTCCGGCGGCGAATAACTTTGTTCGGCGGGCACGCCGTAACATATATACCGCGGACTGCCTTCGGTGTTTATAATGCCGAATACGTAATACTTGTTATCTCCGTAGCTTATTTTAATCCAGCGCGAGTTTTCTATTATTTCTTCAAGCGCGTTTTCGCGCGGATATGTATCGAATAAATTCTGAATTTCTCCGTTTACCCGCTTATAAAAATCGCCGGAAGCTAAGCCGTTTTTTACCGAAATATTGCCGAAATTCGATGATATTATGGGGTCTACGCCGCTTTGCTCTTTTTTGAAAGCGCTAAAATTCTTTTCATCTGAGTCAGTCTTATTCCGCTTTTCTTCTTCTTTTTTATCTTTGCGTACAGTCCCACCGCTTTTATCAGTTTCTGCGAATTCATAATAGTTAACCTCCGCTATCGCTTCGTCTTCATACTTTTCGGTATCTCCGCTTTGTCCGCCGTCTGCCGCCGCGGTTTTTCCGCCGCCGCTTTCGGCAACGTTTTCCATACGCTCCAAATCCTGCTTTATACGCAATGCCGCTCCGGCAAAGTTGCCGCTTATTGCCGAAGCTATAGGCGAAACCGAGCCGTTTATGTAACACACCAACGCGGCAAAACCTTGACTTGTATCAAGCGGAGAAGTTCCCTCGAAATATCCGTCTTCCACAACCTCTGTAACGCTGCCGTCGGAAACTGCCGTTACGTACCGCCCCTTTGTAAGCGGCGCAAAATTTATGTATGTTACCTCTATCTTTAATCCGGAACCGTACTTTTCGGCTTTAACCAATCCCGTAAGCGGACCTCCGTCTGCCGAAAAACCGTCTTTTAAACTTTTAATAACGGCAATATTTTTAGTGTAACCGCCCATAATAATATCTCCCCGTCGCAAAAAAATTTGCGCACATATAAAACCCGTTAGGCTATACGCACATATTTTAATGCTTTTAAACATAAAAAATATATATAAAAGTGTAAAAATATGTAGTATTTACGTATTTATTTGAAATTTATAATATAATGTTTATTCAATTAATTTGCTTTTTATTATAAATTTTTGTATACTTATATATGTAAAAGTTTTTAATTTTTAAGGAGCGTTAATTTATTATGGCATTAACTAAAAATAAAAAAGTTCTTGATTTCGTTGCGGAAAGCGCAGAACTGGGTCAACCCGATAAAATAGTTTGGATAGACGGCAGCGCGGAACAGATTAAAGCGCTTAAAGCCGAAGCGGTAAAAAGCGGCGAGCTTATTAAGCTTAACGATAACCTGCTTCCCGATTGCTATCTGCACCGCACCAAAGTCAACGACGTTGCGCGCGTTGAAGACAGAACGTTTATCTGCACCAAAAACAGAGAAGACGCAGGTCCCATAAACTATTGGATGGACCCCAAACAAGCGTACGAGCTTGCGGCTGAAATTGCCCGCGGTTCGATGAAGGGCAGAACTATGTACGTTATTCCGTACGCAATGGGCGTTGTCGGCAGCGATTTCGCAAAAATCGGTATAGAAGTTACCGACTCCATTTACGTTGTTTTAAATATGAATATTATGACGCGCGTAGGCAAACAATGCCTTGACGCTTTAGGTAAGCACGGCGACTTTATAAAAGGTTTTCACGCTAAATGCGACGTGGACGCTGATAAAAGATATATTTTGCATTTCCCCGAAGACAACGCTATTATATCGGTTAATTCGGCGTACGGCGGCAACGTTTTGCTCGGCAAAAAGTGCTTTGCTTTGCGCATTGCGTCTTATTTGGGCAAAAACGAAGGCTGGATGGCAGAGCATATGCTTATTTTGGGCGTAACTTATCCCGACGGCGAAAAGAAGTACGTTGCGGCTGCATTCCCCTCCGCTTGCGGAAAAACCAATCTTGCAATGCTTATTCCTCCCAAACATTATCTTGACAAGGGATATAAAATTGAAACCGTGGGCGACGACATTGCTTGGATTCGTGTTGGCGAAGACGGCAGACTTTGGGCTGTAAATCCCGAAAACGGATTTTTCGGAGTTGCTCCCGGCACAAACGAACACAGCAATTACAACGCTTTGCAGTCTACAAAGCGCGGAACTATATTTACTAACGTTGCGTTAAATACCGACGATATGACCGTTTGGTGGGAAGGACTTTCAAAAGATTTGCCCGAACACTGCATAGATTGGACGGGAAAGCCCTGGAACCCCGAAAAATTCGATAAAAAAGATAAATCAACCTGCGCGGCGCACCCTAACAGCCGTTTTACCGCTCCCGCGGTTAACTGCCCCTGCGTTTCGCCCGAATTCAATTCCAAAAAAGGCGTTCCTCTTTCCGCTATTATTTTCGGCGGCAGACGCGCTTCCACCACTCCCCTCGTTTATCAGTCGAGAGATTGGAACCACGGCGTGTTCATAGGCTCTGCAATGTCGTCCGAAACAACGGCTGCAGCGGCGGGCGCGGTAGGCGTGCTCCGTCATGACCCTATGGCAATGAAACCGTTTACAGGTTATCATATGGGCGACTATTTTGCACACTGGATTGAAATGGGCAAAAAAGTAAAAAATCCTCCCAAAATTTTCAACGTAAACTGGTTCAGAACGGATAAAGACGGTAACTTTATGTGGCCCGGCTTCGGCGATAATATGCGCGTTTTGGAATGGATTTTAAAACGCTGCGACGAAGCTCCCGTAGACGCCGAAGAAACGGCTATCGGCTATGTTCCCAAGCCCGAAGACATTGATATTTCCGATCTCGATTACGAAATTTCCAAAGGCAGAAAGTTCGGCTTGGACGACTTGAAAGAAATTCTTACGGTAGATAAAGAAAAATGGGCAAAAGAAGCCGAAGAAATAGAAGGCTATTATAACGGCACAATTAAAACGCGTATCCCCGAAGAACTTTGGAATTGCCTTGAAACTTTAAAAAATAATTGCAAAGTTGAAAAAAAGGCTGAAAAACCTGCAAAAACGCAGGAAAACGAAACTGCGCCGGCAAAAAAACCTGCGGCTAAGAAAACGGCAAAAACTGCAAAGCCTGCGGAAAACAAATAATTTAAAATAATATAAAACGCGCCGCGCGGCAAATGCCGCGCGGCGCGTTTTTATTAAAAACAACAACTTAATTTTCTGAATTATCGGCGGCTTGCGGTTTTTTATCGCAGAAAGCCGCAACTCCGCGCTTTCTTAATCCGCGCAGAGTAAAATACAGCACGGAACCTAACGCATATACCCAAAGCGCCTCTGTAGCGCACATAGAGCCGAAATAAACCCAATACGCTATTGCCGCCGAAGCGTATCCCTCGCTTCCTCCGCATAAAAACACTATTAATATAGGTATTATAAACGCATTTACCATTACGGAAAAAAATCCGCCGACAATAAATTTTAAAATATCGTTTTTAATCAATCTGCCTGCGCCGTAAGTACACAGCGCCGCAACAAGCGTTGCAAGTCCGCCTATGGGCACGTCGTACATTATAAACGGAGAACCCAAATTGGCAAGCATACACCCTATCCACAGCGCGGGTACGGCTTCCGGAAAAAACAGCGGAAGTATGCACAGCGCTTCGGCAGGGCGTATTTCGGGTGTTCCGCTATATGCTATAAGTCCGAAAGCGTATGTAAGCGCAACGTACAGCGCCGCAATTACTCCCGCGCGGCAGATTCTTTTGGTTGTAAAAAGCTTTTTCATAAATATAATCGCATACTTCGGCTTAAAAAAAGGTTACCTGCAAGGAGGTAACCTTATAAATCTGCATACTCCTCGGTTTTTTTTAAGATGTGTTTAGCCGAAAACCATCTGTTTTTTATATTATTCTTCTGTTTTAACCGTTTCGGTTTGTTCTTTATCCGCGCTGTTGCTGTTGCCGAGATAAGCGCCGAAGTAAATTTCTTTTTTACCGCGTTTGGGCGCTCCCGAAGAACGTCTTTCGCCCCTGTCGCCGCCGCGTTTTTCTCCGCGGTTTCCGCGTCTGTCCCTATCTCCGCGCTCTCTGCGTCCGCCGTCGCGTCCTCCGCGTCTTTCGCCGTAACGCACTCCTCTGTCGCCGGGTTTCGCGTTATTGGGTATTACTACTATGTGTCTTACAGGTTCTTTACCTTCGGATACGGTTTTTACTTCGGTATTTTCCATAAGCACCGAATGAATTATGCGGCGTTCGTAGGGCGTCATAGGTTCCAAACTCATTTTTCTGCCCGTTTCCACAGCCTTAGCCGCAAGTTTTAAAGCAAGCTCTCTAAGAGTCTGTTCACGCTGCGCACGGTAATTTTCGCAATCCACAACAACTTTTTTATAACTGTCGCTGCCTATATTGGCGTATGCGCCTGCCATACATTGTATTGCGTCAAGCACGTCTCCGCGTTTGCCTATTACTCTGCTCGAAGCAGTTGTTTTAACGTCGATATTTACGGTTTCTTCTTCGGAAACAATTTCGCTGACCGCGCTAACGCCTATAATCGATAACAATTCGTCTATAAAATCAGCGGCTCTTTTACCTTCTGAACGCTTTTTTTCCACTTTTACCTGCGCTTTTACAGAGCCGAAAAGCTTTTTCTTTCCTTCCTCCAAAACAGTAATTTCAGCTTCGTCCAAAGTAATACCCAAAGCTGTAAGCCCTTCTTCAATGGCTTCGTCCACCGTCTTTGCGGAGAACACGTTTTCAGTCTTTTCCATTATTTTAACCTCTTTCTGTTGTTAGGATTGTTCCCTTTCTTGTTTCTGTTAACTATTCCCGTCTTTGCAAATCTAATTGCAACAATCTTGTTTATTATAAGCGTTGAAATCAAGCTGTAAGTTGTGTTAATTATCATATACGTAGAGAACGCCGCGCTGTAAAAGAACGAGAATATACCGAATATAATCGGCATCATTATTGTCATCCATTTGTTGGTTTTTGCCGCCGAGCCGTCCAACGAGCCGAGTTCGCTTGCCGCTTTTTGCGAGCGCATCATAACAAACTGCTGTAAAAACATAAGGCCAATGGAAAGCACCACCATAACAAAATAGCCGTTGAACGTGTTACCTTCTAGCTTTATATCCGGATTTGAGGGGTCTGCATTACGTAAATAATAAGTAACTTCGTTATATTGAGCTTCGTCGATTTCTCCCATAGAGCCGGTTAATCTGCCCACCGAAGCCGAAAATTTAGAAAAATCCGGTACTTCTTTATTGAGCATCGAATCAGGATACCAAACGTTTCCTATCCACAAAAACTTAGTTGATTTTGTATCTTCGCGGTAAAATTTAGCCGACGCCCTGCGTGCGTTAATCTTTACAAAGTTTGCGACAATTTCGTTTTTGTCGCTTTCTTTCATATCTTCTTTAAACGGTAACGCTCCGTTTAATTTTTGATAGTAACTTTCAAATTTTTCGTAAACAACCCTGTATTTGCCGTTATCTTCAAGTAAAAATCCTTCCGCTTCGTCGGTTTCGCTCTCTATAACATAAACTTGTACGCTTGCGTTATAAGCTTGCACCATATTATTGTAGTTGTTTAATACAGCATAATTGGAATACGTTGAAAACGCGCTGAACACAACCATAAATATTACCAAAGATATTACCATAGGAAGGCACGCGCCAAGCGGATTGTAACCGTTTTGTTTTTGCAGTTCCAAAACTTTTTGGCTGTACATATTTTTGTCGTTAGCGTACTGTTTTTGCAGCTTTTCCATCTGCGGACGCATTTCTTCCATCAAAAGCGACTGTTTTTTGGTTTTTACTTTTGAATAAATATCCAACGGCAAAACCACGGTTTTAAGCACCAAAGTAAAAATAAGCACGCCTAAAATAACGCCGCCGTAATTTTCGGAAAAAATTTCGAAAAGCCATTTAATGGCTTTAACCAAAAAATTATAACTGCCGGAATCTATACCGCTTACCCAAAACGGTATAAATTCCTGAGAAGTTGTAAGTAAATTCAATATACCCATTTATTTTCTCACAAAACCCATTTCTTTCTGAAATATCTTTCAGGTTCGGGGTCGTATCCGCCTTTTGAAAGAGGATTGCAACGCAGAATACGCCACATTCCGAAAAGTATCCCCGCAATTACGCCTTTATTATTTATGGCGCGCTTGGTATATTCCGAACAAGTAGGCTGATAAAGACAAGTATGACGCGAAAAGTGTTTTTGATAAAAAACTATAATCCGCATAAAAATTGCCTTTATAAACGGCTTGTACACCGTTTTTTTTACGCGTTTAAAAAACTTTTTCATTTTCCGCCGTCGGCGTTTATTTTTTTAAAACAGCAAGATATGCATTCTTTAAATTCAGCATAAGAATAATCTTCCGTTATTTTCGGCAGCATAATAACCGAATAAGTACCGCGCAGACCGGTCAAACTGTCGGAAAAAGCCGCTCTCAACAGTCTTTTTATTCTGTTGCGGACAACAGCGTTTCCGTGTTTTTTTGAAACGGCAACTCCCATTCTCATTTTATCCGACGGAAAATACAATAACGTTAGATAAGGGGAAAACGCTTTTTTCCCCTTTTTAAACAATTTCTGAAAATCAGTGTTTTTTTTTATTCTTAAATACTTCACCGCTTACGCCGAAAGCTTTTTTCTGCCCTTATTTCTTCTGCGCTTCAATACTTTTCTGCCTGCGGTAGACGCCATTCTCTTTCTGAATCCGTGTACTTTTGATCTCTGTCTTTTTTTGGGTTGATAAGTCCTTTTCATCTTTTTTACCTTAAATTAAAAAATTCTTTTCTTATTATATAATTAAAAATTAATCAAAGTCAAGCGTTATTTACGCGGTTTAGCCGTTATTGCTGGTTCTTACGGGCAATATTAAATAGAGTTTTTCTTTATTTTCGGCATTCTGACAAATAAACGGCTGCACCTGATTGTTAAAACTTAATACTATTTCGTTTTCATCAAGCGCATTTACAGCGTCTATTATAAATTTTGAATTCATAGCAATGCGCACGTCTTTACCTTCGGTCTGCGCTTTTACGGGTTCCTGCACTCTGCCTATTTCCGAAGCGGAAGATATTTCTATTTTTTCGCCCGAAATATCAAAAATAATCAAGCTGTTTTTATCGTTTCTAACTAAAATAGCAGCGCGCTCTATGCTGGCTTTAAGCTTGTCCTTTTCTACCTTAACCGTAGTTATAAACGACTTGGGAATAATATTTTCTTTTTTTATAAAATCTCCGCCGTACAAACGCGAAGTTAAAACCGTATTTTCCGACGCAACCAAAATCATACCGCGCTGCACAAAAATTTCAGTTTCCGTATCGCCGTCGGGTATCATTTTTTCTATTTCGTTAAGAGTTCTTGCAGGGCATACTATTTCCATATTTCCGGAAGAATAAGTAACTTTTCCGCTTACGGTTGCCAAACGGAATCCGTCAAGCGACGTAACGCATATATCTTCTCCGTTAATAACAAACTGACATCCCTTTAAAATAGGACGCGAATCGTCGGTAGCGCAGCAAAAAGACGTAGAAGTTATAAATTTTTTAAGGTCTGAAGTTTTTAATTTAAAACTGTTTTCGCTTATTTCTAAGTCTACTTTAGGAAAATCTTCGCTGGAAAGCACTTGCATATCGGTATGACTGTCGGCATATCCGATTTCCATATTTTTGCCTTCGGAAGAAAGAGTTATTTGAACTCCTTCCAATTTCTTTATAAAATCGGCAAAATATCTGCCGGGAACGCAAAGTTCACCTTCTTCGTAAACTTCTGATTTTATTGTTTTGATAATGGCTATTTCGCCGTCTGTTGCCGATAAAGTCAAACTATCGTTAAAAGCGGAAAGCTTTATACATTCCATAACGGGAACAGTAGTTTTATTTGAGCAAGCTTTAACAACTTTAAGCACCGCATCGGATAAATCGATACCTTCGCAAACAACTTTCATTTTTCATCTCCGAGTATTAAATTAACAAAACAAACTTAAAAGTTATTTATATGATTGTTTTATTATATTTTATTAAATATTTAATAGATAGATATATTAGTAGTGGCGGTTGAATTGTGGATAATATTTAAATTTATACCTTAAACCATATATATAATAACAAAATACAGCCGAAAAAGCAATTAAATTGCGCAAATTTAAAAGTTTAAAAACACATTTTTTAAGTTAATAACTCTGTTGAGAATTTGGGGAAAATTTAATAACTTTTTAATTTTTTAAAACTTTGAATTTTAAAAAAATTATTTTTTTGCAAAAAACAAAAGTTGTCAACCGTTAAATGTTGAATGTTGATAACTTATTGTTGAAATTGTTTATAAAATAATATATAATGGATTTATGAAATCGGAATACTATATTGACCTTATAAATAACGTTTACGCCGAAAAATTCGGTATATTTAAAGAATACCTGTTGGAGTGTAACGAAAAATACAATCTTACCGCTATTTGCGACGAAAAAGGCATTTTATATAAGCATTTTTTAGACAGTATTTTGCCTGAAAAGAATTTTCCGGTAAATTCAAACGTTGCGGAAGTAGGTTCCGGAGCGGGATTTCCCTCTATACCTCTTAAAATAATACGGGATGATTTAAAGTTTACTTTAATAGAGAGCACCGGAAAAAAATGTGCGTTTTTAAACGGGGTTGTGGATAAAATAGGATTAAACGGTGTACAAGTACTGAATATCCGCGCAGAGGACGGAGGTAAAGACAAAAAGTACAGGGAAAAATTCGATATTTGCGTGGCGAGAGCGGTTGCAAAACTTAACACTCTTTGCGAATACTGTATGCCGTTCGTAAAAACAGGCGGTTTGTTTATTGCGTATAAGGGAGAGGCGCAAGAAGAAATTTTAGAAAGCGCAAACGCAATAAAAGTATTGGGAGGCGAAATAGCCGATATTCAGAATTACAGCTTGCAGGAAATAGGGAAAAGAACTGTAATTATAATAAAAAAAGTATGCGCCACCCCTTTAAAGTACCCGCGCGGCTTGGGCAAAGAACGTAAATCGCCGCTTTGATTATGTATTTAAATTGTGCTTTTACCGGTCATAGGTATAATATGTCCGACCTTGATACCGCTCTTTTAGACAGAATTATTTTAAATTTAATGAAGGGCGGAACCAAAAATTTTTATTGCGGTATGGCAATGGGATTTGATTTAACGGCGGCGCAGATAGTTTTGAAATATAAGCGTTTATACGGCGCAAAACTTATTGCGTGCGTTCCCTGTCCAGAACAGGCAGAAAATTATTCGCCTAAAGACAGAGAAATTTATGATAATGCGCTGAATAATTGCGACGTTAAAATAATGCTTGCGCCTTACTATTTTTCTGGGTGTATGCATAGGCGCGACAGATTTTTAGTTGATAATTGCAATGTTTTAATAAGCTATTTGCGCTCTGAAAGCGGCGGAACTTATTATACAGTGAATTATGCGCGTAAAGTTAATGCCAATATTATAGAGATATAAATTAAGTATAAAAAAGCAGCACTTAGCTAAGTGCTGCTTTTTTTATTTAACCTAATGCCTTATACGATGCTTTTTCAAATGAATCTTTCAATGCGTTTGACTGCAGGCTCTCTAAAATATATGAAGATACGCCCTCCGCTACAATTTCCGCCATTTTATAAACTATATTTAGTCTTGTTGCGGAAAAAAGCGAATAATTGAAAACCGAACGTTCGGCAACTATTCCCATAATAGAAATGTCGCCCACTTTGGAAAGTTTTTTGTTAGCGCCGCTTCCCGGCTTAATTCCGCGCTTTGCAAGTTTAATAAGTCCTATATCTCCGGCAATTCCTACTGCGGCGTCGATAGCTATTATAGGGCTTTGCGGATGAGTCGCCTGTAAAAATTCGTTCATATATTTAACTTCGTGTGCGGTAATCGGCTTGGAAAGAGAGCCGTAAACGTAACAGTTTAGTCCGGCAAGCTTTTCTTTTAGTTTTGTTCCCGTTACGGGACCTAAACTGTCGCCTACCGATAAATCGCTGCCGATACACAGTATAACGGGCGTTTCTCCGCCGAACGGCAGTAATTTTTTTAAAGATAGGCAAACCCCTCCCGGAGCCATTGCATTGTAAAGATTGAAAGAATAGTCCATTTAAGCCTCTAACCCATAAAAATATGTTAATTCAACAGTAGGTTATTTATTGACACGCTTTTTAAATTATAATCTTAAATTTTAAAATTAGTGATTGTTTTAATTTTTTAAATAAAATCGGCGCAAATAAAAAAGATATACGCAAACGTAATTTGCGCTTTAAAATTGGCTGTATCGCTTTAAAAATATTAGTAATTTAATTAAATTTTACGGTTATAAAAAAAATAATCCACAAAACTTCCACAATTCAACAATCAATTAACACATTAAAATACTATATAAATGATTAAAAATCCGCATTTTATCCACAAATTAAGCACAAAATAGATATGTGAGTAGGTTTTTATAAAAAAAATGAAAAAAACCTTAACCGTTATCCACATTAAAATCGTTATTTTAAACCGAATTATCATAAAAACAGCGTATTTTACTGTTATTTATCCACAATACCACTTTTAGTCGCGCTTTACGTTCCACGTGAAACAGTGAAATAATAAAAAAATTTGGTAGTAAGTTCCACGGGAAACATTTTTTAACAAATTTTATATATGGCGCATAGCAAAAATAATATAAAAACAGCCGAATCCGCATAAAATTTGACATATTTTTAAGCTAAATAAACGGTGTTAAACTATATGAAAAAAGTGTAAAATTTAAGTGATAAGTACTCTTTTTTTACTTCAAACGCTTGTAAATAGCGATTGAATATGATAAAATAAATAATGATTTAAAAAAATTGAATATTTATTCCAAAATATATATTAAGGAGCTGAATTTTGAGCAAAAAAGGTAAATTAATAATGTGGCTTATAGTGGGCGCGCTTGTAATTGCTGTTGCTGCTATTTTAATAACAAGCAGTTTACGCGGCGGCGCAACGGAACTATATGCCAACAAATTCGAAGAATATCTTTCCAACAGCAGGTTCTATGACAAGGACGGTAAAGCTAAAGATACTTTTATAGATTCCGATGGCAACGAATTTAAGGAAAGTCCCGACGGATACACCATTGTAGACGGACTTTGGAAGGATAAAGACGGTAAAGAGCTTGTTGTTATATGGCGCTTGGATATAGACGCATACGAATGGACGGGTTATATTAAGGACGCAAAAGGCAATTATAAAAAAGCTTATTATTGTATTGACGTAAGTTTGTTTAATGTTGAAGCGCTTGACAGTCCTATGGTTCAATTCTGGAAATCCAACGGCGTTGACGTTAAGTATAACGACCCGAATGCGGGCAGCTGGATGTCTACCGTATTTACGGTGCTGTCGCTTGTAGTTGTGTGCGTTGTATTTTTCTTGATAATCCGCTCTACGATGGGCGGCGCGGGAAAAGCGATGAGCTTTGCCAAAACCAAGGCGAGAGTTTCAACAAACATAAAGGTGCGCTTTACCGACGTTGCCGGCGCAGAGGAAGAAAAAGTAGAACTTGCAGAAGTTGTAGAGTTTTTGCGCCAGCCTAAAAAATTCTCTGATTTAGGGGCGCGTATTCCTAAGGGCGTACTTTTGGTAGGTCCTCCGGGAACAGGTAAAACTTTATTTGCAAAAGCCGTTGCAGGCGAAGCCGGCGTTCCGTTCTTTTCGGTTTCCGGTTCGGATTTCGTAGAAATGTACGTGGGCGTAGGCGCCTCGCGTGTGCGCGACCTATTTGAAATGGCTAAGAAAAATCAGCCCTGCATAATATTTATAGACGAAATAGACGCGGTAGGACGTCATAGAGGAGCAGGTTTAGGCGGCGGCAACGACGAAAGAGAGCAAACGTTAAATCAGATTCTTGTGCAGATGGACGGCTTTGAATCCAACGAGGGTGTTATAGTTATGGCTGCAACAAACCGTGCGGACATTTTAGACCCCGCTTTAATGCGTCCCGGCAGATTTGACAGACAGATTTACGTTAATCTTCCCGACGTTAAGGGCAGAGAGCAGATATTAAAGGTTCACGCGCGCAACAAGCCGCTTTCTCCCGACGTCAACTTTAAAACCATTGCAAGAATAACCGCAGGTTTTTCCGGTGCCGACCTTGCAAATCTTTTAAACGAAGCGGCAATTTTGGCAGCCCGTGCCGATAAAAAGTTTATAGGCAACGTGGAACTTTACGAGGGTGTAAACAAAGTGCTTATGGGTCCCCAGAAAAAGAGCCGCGTTGTAACCGAAAGCGATAAACGTATTACGGCTTATCACGAAGCGGGACACGCGATTGTTGCAAAGCTTTGCCCCGACTGCGACCCCGTTCAGGAAGTTTCTATTATCCCCCGCGGAAATGCGGCAGGCTATACTATGACGCGTCCCGATAACGACGACGCGCATATGACAAAAAATAAAATAAACGATTTTATTTGTATGGCGCTTGGTGGCAGAGTTGCCGAGGAGCTTGTAATTAAAGATATTACCACAGGGGCTTCAAACGATTTGGAACGCGTTACCGAAATGGCAAAACGTATGGTAACGGAGTGGGGTATGAGCGAAAAATTGGGACTTGTTACCTACGGCAGCAATTCTCAAACGGTTTTCCTTGGTAAAGATATGGAAACTCATAACGCATACTCCGACGAAACGGCTAAGGCAATAGACGAGGAAATGCGTAAGATTATAGAAGGCGCGCATTCCCGCGCAACTAAACTTTTAACCGATAACAGAAGCGTGCTCGACAATATGGCGAGAATTCTTATTGAACGCGAAACCATATATTCCGACGAGGTAGATATGCTAATGGCAGGAAAATCTCATACGGAAGTTATGCAGTTTATGGATGAACAAGACCGTTTGCACGGTGAAAACCCGTTTAAAAAGTTTGAAAGCGGAGAGCAGCAATAAGTTCCACGGGAAACATTGCGTTGTTATAGAGAGCTATGGGAAAAATAATTTCATTTACAAATAAAAAAGGCGGAGTAGGCAAAACAACTACGGCTATTAATATGGCCGCCTACTGCGCCGAATTCGGCAAGAGGGTGCTGCTTGTAGATATCGACTCGCAGGGCAACGCCACTACGGGCTTGGGATTTTCCAAGAGCGCCCTCAAAAAATCGGTCTACAACGTGTTAATCGAGGACGACAGCGTTGTGAACAACGTTTTGCCTACACAGGTTAAACTGTTGGACATTTTACCTGCGAACGTGGATTTAACGGGAGCCGAAGTAGATTTGGTTTATAAGCGCGGGCGCGAACGTATATTGAAAGAAGCGCTTGAAAAAGTGCGCGATAATTACGATTACATATTTATAGATTGTCCGCCGTCGCTGGGCTTGCTGACAATAAACGCCTGGGTGGCTTCCGACTCTATAATAATTCCTCTGCAAAGCGAATACTACGCTTTGGAGGGCGTAAGCCAGCTTATGAATACAATAGCAATGGTAAGGCAGCACCTCAATCCGAATTTACAGATTGAGGGCGTTGTTATAACTATGTACGACGGCAGGGCTCTTATTGCCAAGCAGATAACGGCCGAAATAAAAAAGTTTTTTAAAAATAAATTATACGAAATTATTATTCCCAGAAACGTAAGGCTTGCCGAAGCCCCCAGCCACGGGCTGCCGGTAATGCTGCACGACCCCAAATGCGTGGGTGCGCGTGCGTATCGTGCGCTGACGGAAGAATTTTTGTCGCATCAGAATTAAAAAAGTTATACGTTGCGGGATTATCTTGCCCGCTTTAAAATTCAGAGGAGAATTATGGCGAAAGGTTTAGGTAAAGGATTGGACGAGCTGTTCGGCGAAACCGAAGCTGCTTACGAACACGTATTCGAACACAGAAAGGCTTTTGAATACACGGAAGAAGAACGGAAAAACGCGGAAGATATGCCGCTTGATAAAATTTATGCAAACCCCAATCAGCCGCGTAAAAATTTTGACGAACAGGCGTTAAAAGAACTTGCCGACTCTATTACAAAGCACGGGGTTATAATGCCGATTGTCGTAAACGACAATAACGACGGCACGTATATGATTATTGCGGGCGAAAGACGTTACCGCGCCTGCAAGCTTGCCGGCAGAAATTCGATACCCGTAGTAATAAGAAAGTACTCTGCGCGTGAAATTAAAGAAATATCGCTTATAGAAAACTTGCAGAGAGAGGATTTAAATCCTATAGAGGCGGCTACGGCTATGAAGCAGCTTATGATAGAGTATAAGCTTACGCAAGACGAGCTTGCCGAAAGAATAGGCAAATCAAGACCCGCGGTTGCAAATACTTTAAGACTTTTGAATTTATGTCCCGAAGTAATGATGATGGTGGCGGAAGGCAAGCTTTCAGCAGGTCATGCAAGAACGCTTGTGCCGCTGCCCGCAGAAGAACAGCAGAATTTTGCAAACGACACCGTAAGAGGGCAGTATTCGGTGCGCGAGCTTGAAAAAAAGGTTCGCGCTTACAATATTCCTCCCGAAGTGTTGGAGGAGCGCAAAAAGAAAAAGAGGGCGCTTGCTTCTATAGAGCTTAAACAGCTTGTAGAAAGAATGCGCTTTACTTTCAGAACAAAAGTCAGCCTTATAGGTACCGATAAAAAGGGGCGCATATACATAGATTATTATTCGCGCGACGATTTGGACCGTATTGCGGAAATTTTGGATATTATTGACAAGCAGTAATTTATTGTAAATTTAAAATTAATGAAAAAGCTTTCTAAAAACGCGAAAAAACAACTTATAAATATATTAATTTTATTGGTGCTTATCGGTATTACCCTTACCGTAATTTTAACGTGTAATAAAGAGCTTAATTTTCAAACTATATTAAATTTTATAAAAAACAGCAACCCGTGGCTTTTGTCAACTTCGGTTTTATGTATGCTGCTCGGAATAATTTTCGAAGCGCTGAGCATTTATCTTATAAGCCGCCAGCTTGGTCATAAAGGCAGATTGCTGTCTGCAATGGTGTATTCTTCCGCCGATATTTATTATTCGGCAATTACACCGTCCGCTTCAGGCGGACAGCCTGCGGCGGCGTACTATATGCATAAAGACGGAATGAACGTGGGTACGGCTTCGTTTACACTTGTTTTTAACGTTGTTGCCTATACCGCAGCGTTTTTGGTTCTTGCCGTAATGGCGTTTTCAATATCTCCGTCAATGTACGGCAGGTTTGATTTTTGGCCTAAATTCTTTATAATTTTGGGCATATTGATACAGTCGCTGTTGCTTGCTTTTTTAATAGTATGTATGTTCTGCCACAGAATAATTTTAAAAGTGGGTAATTGGTGCATATCGCTGCTCGTTAAAATAAAGCTTGTAAAAAAAGATGAAAAGTGGAGAAAAAAGCTTTCGGACGTAGTAGATAGATACCGCAGCTGCACGCACGTTTTCAAAAAGCATAAGCTGCTGTTTTTAAACGCTTTGCTGCTGAACGTGGGGCAGCGCGTAGCCAGAGTGCTGATTGCGTGCTGCGTTTGTCTTGCCGCCGACCCTTCGTCGTCGTTTACGGAAGTTTTTGCTTTGCAGTCGTTTTTAATTGTAGGATATACTTCTATACCGCTTCCCGGAGGAACGGGAATATTCGAATATCTCTGCTACCATATGTACGAAGCGGTTTATGCCGATACAGCGTTTGTATTATCCGCAATGATGGTTATACGTACCGTATCGTTTTATATAAGTTTAATTGTTTGCGGAGCTATAACCTTAGGATATCATTTTTATTTGATTCGCCGTAAACCCCGAAATGAGGAAAGCGGAGCAGCCGAGGCTGAGCTGACGGAAGAAGCGGAAACTAACGTTTTGACCGAAAGCGAATATACCGAAAAGCCGTCGGATACCCAAGGTAAAAGCGACGTAGCCGAGGCTGAAGAACAGGAAGCGCTGCAAGACGACTGCGAAAATCCGGAAAAAATTTAAAAATATGCGGAATTGAAAAGATTTAACAAACGGGCGCGCCCGTTTGTGCACAGCTGGCGCTGTGCACGTTTTTAATACAAGCAAATGCGTGTATTAAACGTGATTGCTTTAATAGAGAGAAAATTATGAAAAATCCGTTTAAAAAATTTGTGGGCTTTTGGCACTACGGCGTTATTCTTACATATATGTCCGTGGCGTCGGCAATAGTAGGTTGCTGTCTTGCCGTCAGCGGTTATCCGTTTTACGGCGGTGTAATCTGTTTGTGGATTTGCGGAGTTTGCGACGCGTTTGACGGCGCTGTTGCTGGTACCAGAAAAAACAGGTCGGAAGAAGATAAACTGTTCGGCGAAAGAATAGACTCTTTAAGCGATTTGGCGGCTTTCGGCGTTCTTCCTGTAATGATAGGTTACGGAATGGGTATGCACGAGTGGTATTACGTTGCGGTTTTTTGCCTGTATGTATTGTGTGCGCTTGTAAGACTCGCTTATTACGACGTAACCGAACAAATACGTATGCGCGACCCTAATTGCGGCAGGCGCAAATCGTTTGAAGGGCTTCCCGTAACAAACGTTGCCGTTGGGCTTCCCGTATTTTATCTTATTGCAATAATGTTCCGCCATTTGCAGGGAATTGCCGGAGAGCTTGCGCCTAAGCTTATAATGCTTGGGTGTTACCTTCTTGTCGCGTTTTTGTTTGTTTTTAAATTTAAAATGGTAAAACTCGGCGTAAAAGGTTTGTTGGTTGCAATTTTTATAACCGTAGGTATTTGTGTTACGCTGCTGCTAGTAAATATATTCGTTTTCGGCGGTATTGCATAAAATTAAATAAATTTACGGTTTTGCGCCCGCCGATTTCGGCGGGCGTTTAATTTTCCGTTTTACAAATTATTTAAATTGTTTGCAATGGGCAGAAAAAAGCTGTATAATTTTAAACAGTAAAACTGTTCGGCACACGGAGTTGCAGGTAAGCTTCGGCCGTAATCGAACGGCTAAGGAGATACTATGAAAAGAATTTTAACAATGCAAGACTTATCCTGTGTGGGGCAGTGTTCGCTGACCGTTGCTTTGCCTATACTTTCTGCTTACGGCGTGGAAACGTGCGTTCTGCCTACGGCGGTACTTTCCAACCACACTATGTTTAAGGGATGGAGTTATTTAGATTTAACTCCGCAAATTCCGGAAATTTTCGGATATTGGAAGAAAAACGAATTTAAATTCGACGCGTTTTTGCTTGGATATCTCGGCAAAGCCGAACTTATGGATTTGGCGGAAGACGCGTTTGACGGTTTTTCGGCAAAAGGTTCCGAAATAATAATCGATCCGGTATTCGGCGACAACGGTAAGCTTTACGGCGGATTCGATTTGAATTACGTTGCCGCAATGCGCCGTCTTTTACGCCGCGCCGACTATATTTTGCCCAACGTTACGGAAGCCTGCTTTTTAACGGAAACAAAGTACATAGAGGAATACGACGAAAATTTTGTTAAGGAGCTCGGCAATAAACTCAAAAAACTGACTCACGGTAAAATAATAATAACGGGAGTGGAGTTCGGCGGAAAAATAGGCGAATATATTGCCGATGAAGAAAAGATACTTTGGCACGAACTTCTGCCCGTTAAAAAACACGGTACGGGCGATATTTTTGCTTCGGTATTCACTGCAAAACTGCTTGCAAAAGAAAGCGTAACCCAAGCTTGCGAAAGCGCTGCGGCATTTGTGCGCGAATGTATAAAGAAAACGGACGACAATCATTTTTACGGCGTACAGTTTGAAAAAATATTAAACGGCGCAAATAAATAACAATTAAATAAAAAACACTTTCGGTAATTACCGAAAGTGTTTTTTTATTTTAAAATTTAACAGTTACATCAAAGCTTTGCCTTGCGCAGTGCCTATAACGGTAAACACCTGTACTTCGTCGCCCGTTACAGCGTCAACGTAAATATAATAGGTGCTGCCGCCGTAAGTGCCGTAGAATTCGTAGCACAGAGCTTCGTTTCCGCCGTCGGTGGGAATTACGCACAGTCTTGAAGCTTCTGTTTCAAAGCCGGAATGAAGATTATTCTGAGCTTCCGTTTTAGAAATTTTAGCCGTTGCAACCGTTCTGTCCGTATGGTTTAAAACGTAGCTTAAAGCTTCCATACCGGTAACAATTCCGCGTTCTTCGCAAACTTTAACTTTTACCATATCCGAATAGAACACAACGCCGTTCTTTTCGTAAGCAAAGTTTAAATTGCAGCAGGTACCGTTTTCGCTGGACCAAACGGCTTTCATATTATTGTAGCCCAAATTTTTTAAAAAGTCTGTGGCAATGTCTATACAGCGTTCAACCGAAAAGTTTTTATCGCTGCAATCTTTATAGCTGTTAAATTCAACTACTTTGCCGCCTTGCTTTGAAAGCTGCGCTCCCATCTCGCCGTCGGGAGTGGATATGGTTACGTTGTATAAAGAAAGCTGCTGAGCCGCCGTTTCTCCCGTGCAGGTTACGCTTGTTGCGTTATAGCTTTCAAAATAGCTTTTTGCAAGTTCTTCCGCTTTGCTTGCGGAAATTTCTTCAAGTCCTTCAAGATTTTTAGCCGTTACTTTTTTAATGTTTTCCGCAAAAGGACCGTCGTGAATTTCCTTGGGTGTTTCAATGGTGTTGTTTTCGATTTCGCCGAAAGTTACAAACATAAGGCAGTCGTCTTTGCCGCGCATTGCCGCAAGCATATCTTTGCCGTTTGCGTTTGCGGTGAGTTCGTTTATAATGCTTTTAAGCTCTAAATTGGTGTTATACATATGCTCTATAGTTGCAATTTGGCTGTCCGTAAGTTTTTTACCGCTTGCAACCGAATAAAGCATAGACTGAGCGCTGTCGCCCATTTTGTTTATAAAGCCCGTCATATTTTGGGTAAGTCTTGTTTCCATAGGAAAGCGTTCCAAAACAGTTTCCGCCATTTCGCTCTCTATAGCTATATCGGAAAGCAGTCTAACCTGCTCGTTTCTCGAATTGGAAACTCTTGCTTTTGAAAGATTTGTGTTAAGATTGTCTACTATTGCGTTGAGTTCGTATAGCGATTCGGTGTGCGTTGCAGCCATATCCGCTTCCATACCGTTCATAGTAATCCAGCCGTAAGTCATCATAGAACCTAAGGCAAGGGTGGTAACGCCCAAAGCAATAACCGCAGCCAGCCAACCGCCGAAACCGGGTGCGTGGCGCTTATCGTTTTTAGCCGCGCGTTTTTCGGCGCGTACCTTTAAGCGGTGTTCGCGTTTAGCGCGTTTGTCCGCAAGCGCAGCCTGGCGCTTTGCAACGCGGGCTTGAACTTTTGCCGCGTGTTCTTCTTTTTTGCGCTGTATGCGCTTATCCTTGGTTTCGTGCTTTAACATATCGCGGCGCGCACGTCTTTTTTCGCGCGCTTCGGCGCGTTTTTCCTTCATAGCCGCAATTCTGTCAAGACGTTTCTGTTTTGCGGCAAGCTTTTTTTCAAGTTTTTTCTGTTTCTTTTCGGCGCGTATTTTTGCAGCTTCAAGTTTTTTCTGCTTGCGCGCTTCTATTTTTTTGCGTTTCTTTTCGCTTATCTGTTTAACACGGCGTGTGCGCGTTTTTTTCTTATCGGTATTTTTTACGCTTTTAACGCTTTGTTTTTTAACGTTCTTTTTCGTTTCGGTCTGTTTTACCGCCGCGGGCTTTTTGCTTTTTACGTTTTCTGCCGCGGGCTTTTTTGCCGGAGTTTTGCGGGTAAGATTTTCCGCTTTTTCCGTTCCGCTTGAAATTTCTTTTTTATTCATATCAACGTTCTCTCCTTAAATTGCAAAAATGTGTTTACCGATAGTGGTAACGGTTTGTCTGCTGAAAATCCAAGAGCTGGTTGCCACCGCGGGATTGTAATAATACAGGCATCCGTAGCTGGGGTCCCAACCGTTCATAGCGTCCTGCGCCGCGTTCATAGCGGTTTTGTCCGGTTCAAGGTTTATCTGTCCGTCGGCAACAGCCGTAAACGCGCCCTTTTGGTAAACGACGCCTGCTATAGAGTTGGGGAATTTAGACGACGCAACTCTGTTTAAAATTACCGCGCCTACCGCAACCTGACCGGTATAGCTTTCTCCGCGTGCTTCCGCGTAAATTGTTTTTGCCAGCAAATACAGGTCGGAGCTTGTGTATTGCGAACTGCCCGTATTAGATTGATTGCCCTTGTTGTTGTCAAGTACTTTAACCGAATCGTTCATTCCCAATGCTTCGAAAGTGGACCTTCCGGCAATGCCGTCCGCGGTTAAACCGTTTTTACGTTGAAAGTATTTAACGGCTTCCACGGTTTGTTTACCGTAAATTCCGTCAACGCTGCCCGAGTAGTACCCCCAGGCTTTCAAACGTCTTTGTAATTCTTTAACTTCGCCGCCGCTGGCGCCCTGCTTCAAAACAGCAGTCTGAACGTAGGGGGTAACAGCGTAGTCATCGCTTGTACGACCTAAATTGAATACTGCGCCAATCGTTGCAACCGCTGCAACCGCAACCGCTGCGGCGCCTATTCTAAGTGCTTTTTTCATTTTTCCTCCTTGCTCTGCCATCGAGAGCGTAATTAAATATGTTTGGGGCGCTGCAAACGCGCCGCCCCACGCGGAAAAAAATTCCGCCGTTGCAATTATTATGAATATTATAAAAAAAGTTATGCAAAAGAATTTCGGCAATAAAAAAAACCGCGGAAGGCAATTCCGCGGAGTAGAGGGCTGTTCAGTTAAAAAATTTATCTATAATTTCTTTTATTAAAGAACGGTACTCAACGTCGGCATTTGCGGCGGTAAAACACAGAGGAGGATATATAACGCACCACCAATTATCTCCGATGCCGCTGCCGAGTTCTATAATCAAAGCGTCGTACACGCCGGCTTCAAGCGTAACGTCGCCGTAAACTCTTGTAGGAAACTGTTCGCTGCGCACTTGCGCTTTGGACGTATAATTAAATCCGTTTTCTCTTAACACTTCGTCGCAAACGTTTTCTATATCTTTCAAAATACCGCCTATAACTTCTATTGCGGACTGTTTATCCACGCATTGCGCCGCGTAGGGGGTAATAAACTTAACCACTTCGTCTTTTACTTTGTATTTAACGCTTTGGTCTATTTGTTCGTTGGAATTTGCGCGTACGTGAATCCTAAGATATTCGGTGTCGGCTGCGGCGTCAAAACTTTTATTCCCTATATAAACTATGGTTGCAATAATTGCAAGAGCGGCAATGGCAAAGGCACAAAACTTTTTCATAATTAAATCTCCGTTTTTATTTACAAACAGTTTATTGCCTGCGATTATTTAATTTATACAGTCATTTTTAAAATATTTTTTAAGTTTTAAATTCAGTTTAAATATTTATCTAAAATCAATAAAATATTACTTTTTTGATGCGTAAAATTTTCTGCGCTCAGCGATTGTGTTGTCGCTTTGCAAAGTACTGCAATGATTTGCTGTTTAATATTTTGAATTACAGTGTATGCAAAAACTATTTTAAAAAATCCGCATAACAATTTTTTATATATCCACATACTATATATAGTGGTAGCCGTTCTGCTTGCAACAAATCAATAAAAAAAATTTTAAAAAATAAAAAAAAATAGAAAAAACGCTTGATTTTTATACTTTTATTTGATATATTAATTAAGCGTTTTGGGAGCTTAGCTCAGTTGGGAGAGCAACTGCCCTACAAGCAGTGGGTCACAGGTTCGAGCCCTGTAGCTCCCACCAAAACAAATAGTGCGGCAGATTATGCGGGAGTGGCTCAGTGGTAGAGCGTCACCTTGCCAAGGTGAATGTCGCGGGTTCGAATCTCGTCTCCCGCTCCAATAAAATGCCGTGCTGTTTTTTTATAAGGCGTCATAGCCAAGCGGTAAGGCAAGGGTCTGCAAAACCCTGACTCCCCAGTTCAAATCTGGGTGGCGCCTCCAATAAAAGCCTTGGCGTTAAGCCAAGGCTTTTAAAAAAAGATTTATAAAAAAGCGCACGCGGTTGTATTTAAGCTGAAACAATTTAATATACGCCCGAGTGGTGGAATAGGCAGACGCAAGGGACTTAAAATTTTTGGCAGAAAATAATTAACAGAAAATTAACATAAAAACTGAAAACTTAACAAAATACCACGCCCGAGTGGTGGAATAGGCAGACGCAAGGGACTTAAAATCCCTCGGTAGAAATACCGTGCCGGTTCAAGTCCGGCCTCGGGCACCATAGAAGTTGGTCTATAAGTCTTCTGACTTATAGACCACTTTTTTCGTCTTTTTAGGCAAAAACGGCAGCAAAACAGGCATTTTATGCCCAAAACGGGGCAAAACCGCTCATGTAAATTTGAAACATTTGCGTGGGCGAGCTTTTTTTATGCCAAAAAAAGCAAGGGGAATTTAGTTAAACACATCTCTGCACAGCTGACCTATATCCCCCTTGTTGTCAGACTTGAATGTGTTGAAATGTTGAAAATGTCCTAAAATCAGTACATTATACTATTTACAAGGCTTGCATTTTTTGGTATAATAAAATGGCAAAATTCTAAAAAGGAGGTGTCTATATGTTTGGATTAAGACGGCACAAGCCGTACATTACAAAAGAGGGTTATGTCCAAAAGTACAAGCCCAGAAGTCCCGAGGCCCGTGAAGACGGTTATGTGGCTGTTCATCGTGATGTCGCAAGTAAAAAAATTGGAAGACCTTTGCGCGCCAATGAAGTAGTGCATCACCGTGACGGAAACAAGCTCAATAATCGTCCGAGCAACTTGCAAGTAATGACACGCAAACAGCATTGGAGAGTCCACCACCCTAAAAAGGTATAGGTTTAGAAATGAAAGGTTCAAATTCAAGGAAAATAAAGCTGCTGAAAATCTGGGAAATTCTAAACCGAGATACGGACGAAAATAATCCTATGTCCACACCAGTGCTTATAGAAAAACTCTCCGAGTGCGGAATTGAAGTAGACCGCAAAATTTTATACAGCGATATAAAACTGCTGAATAACTTTGGGTATGAAGTAATGTGCCACCGATCTTCAAGCAATGAATATTATGTGGCTGACCGTAAATTTGATATACCCGAGATACATATATTAATGGATGCGGTCAAAGCCGCCGGGTTTATTACTGAAAAGAAAACAGATGAGCTTGTAAATAAAATAGCGCAACTTGCTGGCAGCCAACGTGCTGAGGTACTGACGCGGAACGTCGTTGAATTCAATACGACGAAAAGCGTTAACGAAAACATTTATTATTCAGTATATGAGATAGCGACGGCGATTGAGGAAGAGAAAAAAATAACTTTTACCTATTTTGACTATGATACTAAACGGCGGAAGGTATATCGTAAGAAAAAGAGCGACCCGAGCCAAAATAGAAAATACACCGTGAATCCACTTGCGACGGTCTTCTCAAACGACAATTATTATTTAATATGTTATGACGATTGGTTTGGAAATCTGTCGCATTACCGTGTTGACCGTATGGACGAAGTAACGATGCGAGATATTTCTATTACGGAAGAGGCTGAATCCAAAAAAGCTGATATCGTAAAGCACAAACAGCAATTGTTCGGTATGTTCGGCGGGGAAACCGAGAAGGTATCGTTTGAAGCCGATAAGGGGCTATTAGACGTCGTATTTGACTTTTTTAAGTCGAATTTATGTGTCAATGAAACGTCGGATAATAAAATCGTATTTACTGCTGATGTGCAAGTCAGTAAGCCATTTATTGCGTGGTGCTGTTCCTTTGGAACAGGGATGAAAGTAACTGCCCCTCAATCGGTCGTGGCGACGGTTAAAGAATACCTTGCTGAAACGCTGGGGCAGTATTAAATAAGGATAGATATGAAATATTTGCAGTTCGCTCTGCGAAATAACGAATTGGTTTCCATATATGATGTGTCGAATGGGTTGGCTTGCGATTGCGTTTGTCCCGAATGTGGGGCAACGCTCATTGCACGCCAAGGTAGCAACAGAACCTATCACTTCGCTCACTATAAATCCGAAGAGTGTGAGAAAGGTATCGAAACTGCTCTTCATTTGCTCGGCAAGCGCATTGTAGAGCAAACTAAGCGATTATTCGTGCCTAGGATACCAGGCATCGAGAAATCAGTTGGCAAAGTTACGGAATACGACGAGGCCATCGAAGAAAAGAGAATTGATGGCAGTATAAAACCAGATGTGCAACTTAGAGCGAGAATGAATTTGTGGGGTGCAGGGCTGGTATTAAATGTTGAAATTAGGGTTTCACACGCTGTAGATGATGCTAAGAAATACAAATTATTAGAGCTTGGAATACCAACTGTGGAAATAGACCTTAGCAACATTAGTACAGATTATACTGAAGAATCAATAGAACAGTTAATATTATGTGGTAAGAATACAAAGTGGATTTATTCACCAAGGGCAAAGCAGTATTTTATTGAAGAATGGCTATGCGATATTAAGGTATCGAAATTAAAGTACGGTAAATATTACTGGGTAGAATACTGTCCCCTTAATGAGTATAAAACTGTTTACGGTCGCTGGTGGGGAGAATTAAAATGCCATGACTGCGGATGTGCTGATGCGATAAGTCCTGTAAAAATTTTGAAATGTATGGGTAAGCTGAAGGGTATTGACTTGGAAGGAATCGAAAAAATTGAAAAGATAGTGCGCGAAAGAGGCTTGCTGAAATCAGTAGATTTGGTGGTAAATGGGGAGAAGTTGCATAGAGAGTTTTGCACATATCCAATATTTAAGGGGAATGAGCTGATATATGATTCAGAGTATGGAAAGTTTTGATATCTTGATGAACGAATTGAATGAATATTTTATTGAGGACGAGATATCGAAGCGTTGCGGTATCGGAGGGATTCATACGTCTAATTTAGGAACTATAGGTGTGCCGACCAGTCGAGAAGTAACATTTTTTGGCGTTAATGGGTCAGTCACCTGCTGGATAGAAATAAATAAATCGTGTAAAAGAGATGGCTATTGCACAAGAATTTCAAGTATTAGATTTAAGTTGAAAAAGGGGTGAGCAATATCTTTATTGAAGTATTAACAACAATGTGGCAAGTTGTATGGGGCTTGCTGTCGGGAATTGGTAAAGCGGTGTTTGATAATTTGCCTGCTTTATTAGAGCTGAAAAAAATTATGGGCTACTTTACACCGTTGGGAATGATTGCTCTCTATATCGGTGTGCCGACGATTGTCGTAAGTATAGCTTACAAACTCGTCAAAAAGTTTTTGCGCAGCAGATAAATGTGCTGGGCAGAACTTTGCTTCCTTTGACTTTTGTGTGAAAATTTTATATAATATTATCTGGCGGCGAGGTTGCCGTGGTTGAAACAGGAGATAAGCTATGAATAAAAAACAGCTTGCGTCTACAATTTGGGAATCAGCAAACAAAATGCGTTCTAAAATCGAGGCTAACGAATATAAGGATTATATCCTCGGTTTTATGTTTTATAAGTTTCTTTCATATAAGGAAGTAGAACGACTTACTAAAGTTGACGGCTGGGCAGTTGAAGACCTGCCGTACCTTTCCGAAGAACACGCCGATGCGGTTTCTCATTGCCAAGCTAACCTCGGATATTTTATTGCATACGACAATTTATTCTCCACTTGGCTGAACAAGGGGAAGGATTTTGATGTTTCCAACGTCAGAGATGCATTGTCGGCATTTAGCAGGTTGATAAGCGATAAGTGCAAAAAACTGTTTGAAAACATATTCAAGACGCTGGAAACGGGGTTGAGCAAACTCGGCGACAGCTCTGGTACGCAGACGAGAGCTATCAGCGATCTTATTCAGCTAATCCAAAAAATCCCTATGGACGGCAAGCAGGACTATGACGTTCTCGGATTTATATACGAATATCTAATCAGTATGTTCGCCGCCAATGCAGGTAAGAAGGCGGGCGAATTCTATACGCCGCACGAAGTGTCCTTGCTTATGTCCGAAATCGTTGCCGACCATTTGAAAGACAGAGAGAGCATACAAATTTATGACCCCACTAGCGGTTCGGGCTCGTTGCTTATAAATATCGGTCATTCGGTAGCAAAACGAATGAGGAATAAAAACAACATAAAATATTTCGCCCAGGAACTAAAAGAGAATACATATAATCTGACGAGAATGAACCTTGTAATGAGGGGCATCCTTCCCGATAATATTTGCACCCGAAACGGTGATACACTCGAAGAAGACTGGCCCTATTTCGATGAATCCGATCCGAATAAAACCTACGAACCGTTATATGTTGATGCGGTCGTTTCCAATCCTCCGTATTCGCAGGCTTGGGATCCGTCGGACAAAGATTCAGACCCGAGATATAAGCGGTACGGCTTAGCCCCGAAGACGAAAGCGGACTACGCCTTTTTGTTGCACGATTTATATCACATTAAACCCGACGGAATTATGACTATAGTATTGCCGCATGGCGTATTGTTCCGTGGCGGTGAAGAGGAAAAAATCCGCACAAACCTTATTGAAAATAACAATATCGATGCAATCATCGGGTTGCCCGCCAACATATTCTTTGGCACGGGCATCCCAACTATTATTATGGTGTTAAAGCAAAAACGCACGAATACCGACGTGCTTATTATCGATGCATCGAAAGGATATACGAAAGAAGGAAAGAACAATAAACTCAGAGCATCCGATATAAAGAGAATCGTGGACGCAGTTGTGGCACGCGAGGATATACCTAAATTCTGTAAAAAGGTATCAAGAGACACTATCCGTGCAAACGAATATAATTTGAATATTCCCAGGTACGTCGATTCATCCGATAAGGGTGAAACCTGGGACATATACGCCACCATATTCGGCGGTATCCCTTATTCTGAAATAGACGAGCTTGAGGAATATTGGGCAGCTTTCCCGTCGCTTAAAAAGCAGCTCTTTTCAGATGTGAATGGTTCATACGCAGCCGTGGCGACGGATGACGTTATAAAAGCCATAAAAGAGAATGCCGACGTGCAAGCCTTTGCTACAAAGTACAAAGCGGCTTTCGTCGGTTTTGATGAGCAGCTTAATTGCAGGCTTATAGAGCAAACTACCGAGATAGTGATACCGAATGAGGAGTCGAGCATTTCAAGTGAAATATTCGCCCGGTTGTCCGACATCGCTCTTGTGGACAAGTATCACGCATATCAACTGCTCGACGACGAGTGGACAAAGATTGCAACCGATTTGGAAATTATCCAAACCGAGGGTTTCGATGCCGTTAAGAAGACAGATGAGAAATTGGTGCTGAAAAAGAAGGACGGTAAAGATGTTGAAGTGCAGGATGGATATATTGGTCACGTCCTTCCGTTTGAATTAGTGCAGAAAGAAATGCTGGCGGATAAGAAAGACGAACTGTCGCAGATGGAAAATCGTCTGACTGAAATAGTTTCTGCATATGACGAGTTTTTTGAATCGCTAACCGAGGAGGAAAAATCGGAGAACCCCGAAATATTGAGCGAAGAAGGCGATGCGCTGGTATTTGTAGGAATAGCCAAGAAAGCAAAGCAATATCAAAAGACCAGGGAACAGTATGACGAGGAAAGCATAGAAGCCCGGATAGTAAAAATTGCGGCGATGCTGGACGAGGAAAAAGAACTCAAACGCAATATTAAAATAAAGTCCGAAAAATTACTCGCATTGACAAAGCAGACAATAGAAAATTTGTCGGACGAGCAGGCAAAATATTTGCTTAATCAGAAATGGATTAAGCCTCTTTGCGATGCGTTGAATGTTATACCCGATTCCATCGTAAGTGCATTAGAGAGTAAGATAAATACACTTACAAAGAAGTACAGCGTAACAATGCTTGACATCGAAGACCAAATTACCGAATCTGAGAAGGCGGTCGCTGCCATGATTGACGATTTGGAAGGCGGTGAATTTGATATGAAAGGGCTAAAAGAGCTGCAAAAAATGCTCAAGGGGGAGTAAAATGGCGAAAAACAGTATGAAACCCCGAATTCGATTCAAAGGCTTCACCGACGCTTGGGAACAGCGTAAGCTGGGGGATTGTATTGAGTTAGGTAGCGGACGAGATTATAAGCATTTGTCCGAAGGGAATATCCCCGTTTATGGAACAGGCGGTTATATGTTAAGTGTTAATAAAGCACT
>CATLBN010000014.1 GCA_949878885.1 uncultured Clostridia bacterium
GAAATTAATATTTTATTTTCCCCTAGCCGCCCTCCCGAACAGGGAGGGACGATAAGGAAAATGGGAATAATAAGTGTGTGCCGTGTAATGTAATAAACAGTTTAACCTTTGGATAACTTCATCTTATTTAAAGCAAATTTTTGACTTAATTCAACTGCATTTCGGGGGCGTTTTAGCCACTTTAGTGCAGTTTGTTTTCCCTACCCTCCTCCGCAAACGAAGGAGGGTTTATATGGGAATAAATTAATTCATAGTATCGGGAGGTGTGTTTGAGTTGATGTCCGCCCACATTTGTTCGTAGTCGAACCCATCGTTATAATCCTTTGCGTAATAGCTGTCGGAAAGTCCCGTAGGGTCGCCGTCGTATAACGGTCCGTAATACGGGTCGTTCAAGCCCGAAGGGTCGTAATCGTCTACAAATCTGTCGTAGAAACCTTCGTCGTCGGAAATTCCTGCAAGGATTATCATTTTACGCTTGCGCATAATTACTGCCATTATTACAAAGGCTATCATTGCCGCAAGCGCCAAGGCGCCTACCGTATAAACAAGCCACCAAGGGAACGCGCCCTTTATGGAGATTGTTTGAACAGCGTCTACCGTTGCTATTGTATAGTTGGGGTCGTCAACGGTTATTGTTACTTTATGACCGCCCGAAGATACAAAGTTGCCTTCGGTATAAACCGTTACTTTTACCGTTATACCGCCGTCGGTTACAAGGTATTCTTTACCGTTTGCGATATTGTCCAATATAAACGAACCTTCGCCTATCCAATGGCTTATAGAAGGCATTGGTGCGTGGCGGTTTCCGTCGTAAGTGAACTCGGTTTCGCCCCAAAGAATCTGCAGCCTGCGGGGTATTATTTGATACATATCCAAGTTGCTGTCTTCGTCGGCGTTGGAACGCTTGTAAATTACGTCGAGTTTTACGCCCGTGTTGGGGTCTTCTTCAAGGTCTAACTCAAAGTTTATATTGTAGTTGCCTACCTTGGTGCGGTTGGTTACGAATTTGTTTTGACCCAAGGGAACGTATGCCGTTGCGTGCGCTTTAAAGAATTCTTCCGCAGTTAAGCCCTGCAATACGTTTTCGTCCTTAATGGTTATTTGAACGTAGCCCTCGTCAACAAGCACTTCGGTTAAGTTTTCGGGAACGTCGGTTCCGTACTCGATTTCGTAAGGCTTTAAGAATATAACAACGATATATTCGTCTTCAAACTTTAACAGTACGCGCCATCTGCCGTAGTAGGTGTTGTGGTTGGATACTTCTATGCAATAGTTAATTATCCATTCGCCCGCAATTTCGGCAATGCCCGTATTGTTGTTGTCTTTTATGGGATAATGTTCGTTGCCTTCTACGTCGTCGGGTTCGGGAATTTCGTCCCTGCCTACCAAGTAAGGTTTGCTGTAAGAAAAGCTTACGGGCGCCGTTTGGTCGCCTTTGTACGATATGTAACGGTATGAATCAAGTTCGTTGCCGTCTTCGTCCTTGGCTTTTTCTTCGATGCTTATAAAGTACTGTTCGTACTTGTCTATAATTCTTTCTTCGAAGTACCATTCGGTTCCGCGCTTACTGCTGTCGGTTATGTCGGCAAGTTTTACAACATATACGCCGTACTGCGCCATATCGGGAGCGGCTTCTTCGTTGTTAATGCCTTCGAAAGTTACTTTGTAGTTGGGGTCGTCATTATAATGACCTTCGATATAGTAGAAACCTGCCTGCAAATAGCCGTTTACTATTTTATCGGTAATATTCCAAGTGAAATAAATGCCTAAATCGTCGCCGTTTACGGGGATTTTATCGCCGTCGTAAGACCAAAGCTTTTTAAGTTCGGCTTGGGTAAACAAATCGCTGCCATCGCCTGCGGTAAGTTCTCTGTCGCCGTAGGTAATTTCAAAACGGTCGATATTGATTACTATTTCGCGGGGGAATATTTCGTATTCTATCTGCTGTTTGCCGCTTACTGTTACGTTTGAAGGAACAACGGCTTTAACGTTGTATTTGCCTGCGTCTATTGCCTTGAAATCGGTAAGTTCGTTGCCTTCGGCGTCTACATATACAACTTTAAGCTTATCGGGACTGCCGTATAAATACGCGTCGGGTTTTTGTTCTTTGCCGTTGTATTCAAAGTTGGGATGACCAACCAATCTGTCGCCGTACCAAATTATGGTGCCGGGAGCCGCTATAACTTCAAGCGAGCCTACTTTGGTTACTATATCGTAGTTAGTGAGTATTGAACGCAAAAGCGCTTCGTCAACGGAAATTTCGTAGGTGCCCGGTTCGGAGAACGGAACGTACGCGCTGTCAAGCCAAGGTCCTGTAATTTTACCGTCTGCAAGAACGGTTATGCCCTCGTACTTGGTTAAATCTTCGCCGTCTACAAGTCCGTTGAATATTTCGCCTGCGGTTTCGCCCGTGCCCTTTTCGCCGAACGTTGCCGTGTAAGTAGGCGCGTTATCGCCGTAGGAAAGCGCGTTGTCGTCTACAAAACTGTCTGCCGTAACAACAAGCTTTTTACGTTTGATTGTAAACGCCTGCTCTGCGTCGTTATCGTCGGTATCGGAAAGAGTATAGTTTTTTAACAGCTCTTTATCGCCGTTAAGCTGCATTACCATTACGTAATCGCCTGCCGCGATAACCGACTGAACGTTGTTGCCGTCAACTTTTATAACGTTGCCCTTGGAATCCTTTATTACGTATGAAACCGTAATCTGCGTTATATCCTGGGGAAGCGCGTCGTTTAAGAATACGGTATGACTTACAAAGTGTTCTTCCGCGTCGTAAGTAAATTCGCTGTCGCCCCACTCTATACGGATTGAACGCTTTGCTATTTTATAGGTTTTTTCCGTGTTTTCGCCCAATACGTAGTTTTTAACGGAAGAAGCGTCTATAAAGTTTGCTTTTGCGTGATATTCTACGTCTGCTTTGGAGTGGTCGGTTTCGTCAACGGTTACGGTAAGTTCGTATTTTACGCCTGCAACGTCGGTATAATAAGCCTTGGGGCTTTGGTTTTCCGCATTGTACATTAAACCGCTTTCGTCCCATTCAACGTTAACCGTTTTAGGCGCTATGTTTACATATACCGTTTCCATTCCTGCGGGTATGGCATAGTCGGAAGTGCTTACAATAGTTACCGTTACTTTGTAATATCCTGCGTCGGATATTCCGGCAAGTTCGTCGCCGATAACCGTTTGAGTGTCTTTATCAACAGCTTCAAAGGTGTAAGCAAAAAGTATATAGCCTTTTGCAACCGCCACGGGGTACTGAACGTCGCCGTTGAACGTGTAATTATACCAACCGTCCTTTTCGCCGTCGAATAAAACGCCGTCAAGGTTTTCGGGTTCCCACCAGAAATCGTCTTCGCCCAAAACAAGTTTAACGATTTTGAAAGTTTGGGTAAACTTTACGCCGTCGGGGAACGAGTAGTTGGAAGAAGCTATTGCGGCGGTTGCCGTATAACTGCCCGAGTTGCGCGCGCTGCCGGAAACTATTGCTTCAACGGTTTTGCCGTCGATTAAAAAGTCGGTGCCGTCTTCGTTGGCAAGCACTGCCTTGGGCGCGTGCTCGTCGCCGTCGTAATACCAGGTAAAATCGCTGCCGTCGGGTTTGTCGCTTTCGTCAACCCAGTTAATCCATACCGTTCTTACGGTTATTTTAAACGTTATTTGGTTGTTATCGTTTAAGAATTTGTAGTTTGCCGCGTCTTTCAAGCTTGCGCTTGCAACGTAGTTTTCGCCTGCTTCGGTAACCTCGCCCGTTACGTCAAGCTGCTCGCCCGTGGCTTTGTTGTAAGCTTCGGGCGCGTGCGCCGTGCCGTCGTAAACCCAATACCACCCGTTGGGGTCAACAACTTCGCCCGTATCGGGGTTTATACTGTCGTTATTTGCGTCGGGTTTGGAAGCGTCGGCAAATCCCGTCCACTTCCATTCTATTTCTACTTCGGCTTTTAATACCGAATACTCGCGTTCGCCGCAGCTTACGCCGTTTTCCCAATCAAGAGCGCCGCTTTCGTCAAGCTTTGCAAACACGCAGTTGGTGCGTAAATTTTCGGGCAGAGTTATGCTTGCAACGTAGTCGCCTGCAAGAATTCTGCCGCCCGAAACGGTTGCGGCGTGTTCGCTTCCGTCCCACAGCGTATATTTTGCGGTAGGCGCAAATTCTGTTACGCCGTCGTAAGTCCAGGCAAATATTTCGTTGCCTTCGCCGTCGGTCGTTCCCGTCCAATCAACGTAAATTACGTATTCGGTAATTTCGTATTCCTGCGTTGCGCCTTTAGCCTCGTCGCCGTTTAATATTATTGTATAGTTATCGGTTTTGTTAGCGGTTAAGTTGCCTTCGGCATCTTTAAGCCAAACGTTTGTTATAACCGCTTTTACCTTGTGCGAACCTACGTAATCAACCAAATTTTCATACGTAATTTCAAATACAAGGTCGCCTAAATCTGCAAGATTGATTTGGAACTTACCGTCCGCATCGGGCGCAGAGGGCGTTGCCTCGGCTCCGTTAGTCCAATTAAACGAACTGAGTTTAATATCGGGCTGCTGCGCATTGTAAGAAAATACTGGAGAAACTATATTGCCGTCGTCGTCGGTTGTAATTCCGTCCCAAGTCCATTCAACGTCGATTTCTTTGGGTTTAACGGAATACGTTAAAGAGTCGGAATTGTTAACGCGGTAATTTTGGTTTATAAACGTGAGTTTTGCGCTGTACTTGCCTGCGTCCGTCCAGCCGCTTATCGAATAATCAACGCTTGCAACAAGGTCGTTTCCGTCAACACCGACAAGCGTTTGAACTTCGGGATTTTGCACTTTGCCGTTGTATTCCCAAACAAGCTTATCCTGCGTTGTAGAAGCGTCTACCGCCGCGCCTTGGTTATCAAGCCAAATTACGTTTAACGGCTTGGGTAAAATTACGTACCTTGCCACGGTGGGAATTGCGTTGCCAGCCGCGTCTTTAAACGTAAAGTCGTCGGTTATACGCACGCTGTATGCGCCGTAGCCTACGTTTTGCATTGCGCCTTCGTAATTCAACGCAACTTCTTTTCCGCTTACATCTTTATAGAACGGCTTAGCGCATAAATCGCCGCCCGTATATATGAAGGCAAGCACCATATCGGGAGCTTCGGGAGTACCCAAGTCAACCGCTTTATAGTCGGTGCCGTCTACCGATATGTACGCGCCCGTCCAATTTTCGTCAACAGGTTCGCCTTTCCAAATTATATTGTCTATTTCAAGTTTTGCTATTGTGAACTTCATTCTTGCAAGCGTAGGCGTAGGATTAGCCGAGCTTACTACAAGTATAAAGTTTTTATTAGTATCGTCGTTGGGGTCAAGCCAAGCCGAAGCGTAATGTTCGCCTACGGACGAAGTTGCGCCTACAACCGATAATTTTAAGTTTATTGCAGTTGCGCCGTCGAGATACGCTTCAAGCGAAGGCACGGGAGCGTGCTCTTTGCCGTCGTATATCCAATACCACGCGTTGGGGTCTGCCGCTTCGCCCGTAATGGGGTCTTTTGTGTCGTTGAGCGCGTCGCCGAAATCCCATTTTACCGCGGAAGCAACCACCGCAAACGGATTGATTTTAAACGATACGCTGCCTGTGCCGTCAACCGCCGCAAAATTGTCGCCGAGCTGCGCCTTGGAGGTGTAGCTGCCGGCGTCTGTAGCGCCGGTAGCGGTTATTGCGCCGAGTTCGCCGTCGGCATTCTGCATTGACGAAACTAAATCTTTATACCACTGCGGTTGCGCCGCAACGTATTCGCTGTCTAACACCGCGGTAGGAGTGCGGAGTTTTCCGCTGTACATAACTTGGGTGTTGGTCCAGCTGAGTTTTACGTTTAGAGGTTTAATTACGTAGTCGCATTCGAATTTATCGGAATCGTACGCAAATTCTGCGGAAGGCGCAAGGAACGAAGTCCATTCTCCCGAGTCTGTTTTAACGCCGCTTTGGCTTACGGCAAGATTTTCGTAAGTGTTGCCGTGTTCATCGGTCGCAGTGTATGCGTAAATTGCCGAAGGCGTTTGAGGTTTTCCGTTGTAATAGAACGTAAACTTACCGTCTTCCACAAAAACGTATCCGCCGCCGTTGATTTTAATTTCGGCTCCGCCCATATCCGCAATTTGCTGTTTGGTATAATACGTTGTGTTATCTACAAACACTACCCATTTAATATTTACGGGGTCTTTTTCGCCGGCTTTACGCGTAATTAAAAACGTTATATATGTATTATCTACAAATTCGCCGTCGGTGGAAAATTCAAACCTCTGGGCAAGTTCGCCGAAACCTTCTGTCGAAGGTCCGTCAAGTCTTCCCAATGCTTTATAACCCGTAACGTCGTTTACAGCCCATTCAACGCCGTCGTCGTAAGACGCGCCGGGATAGCTTACGGTAAGATTAAACGAAACTTCTATTTCGTCGCCGCTTGCATTGAATACTTTGGTTTTTGCAACCGCCGTATAACCGGGACCTTTACCTTTAATAAGTCCCCAAACGTAGCTGGGAGTGCCTACTATTTCGTCGCCGCTTGATTCGTACCAAGTTACGTCGGTTATAAGTCCTTTTATTATTTTAAAACCTACGCTTGCATTTTCAAGTTCGTAGTTATCAACGTTAAAGCCGTCAGTAATATCGGTTCTGAAAGCAACGGTAGCTTCGTACCTGTCAAGCCCTTTAATTGCGGTAACTTCCTTTTCCGCACCCGTTACTGTTAAATAATCGCCTAAGTCCGCTCCGCCGGATACTTCGCCCGGAGTAAGCGTTGCGTTTGCCGTGGGAACATGCTGCTTTCCGTCGTATCTCCACGCAATAACGCCGTCTTCCACGCCGTTTGCACCCAATCCCGTCCAAACGATTTTTACTTTTCTCTTTTCTATGGAGAATTGCAAAACGTCGTTATCCAAAACGTAGTTGGAGTCGCTTATAGTAACTTTTACGCAATACGTGCCTACATTTAATCTTATATCGTTATCGTAAGCGCCCGTAGTTCCGCCCGTTACCGTTGCGTAAGATACGGTAGAATTAAGCGCAAGTCCGCCTACCACGCCCGTATCGCCTGAAATACTCTCTGCCTCGGTTTCGAAAGTATAACGCGTATTTCCGGAAGTATTGCTGAAATCGGTTCTGCTGTCAAATCCCGAATACGTCCACTTGTAAGTGTTTTTATATTCGTCGTCTGCAACCGTGTTTTTAACCCAATTTACTGTAACGGTTCTAGGCGTAATTTTAAACGCCTGCTCCGCATACTCTATATTTTCTCCGTTTTTGTTTACTAAATTGTAATTGTCTTTGGCTGTTCCGCCTATTACGGCAAACGCCGTGTATTCGCCCGCGCTCTTGGGCACAAGAGTTTCGTCGGCGTTTTCTATACCCGACCCCTTTGCGTAAGATACGTCAACAGTAACCGCACCGGCGGTATCCGAACTTATAAGTCCTTCTAAAACCGCGTTAAAAGTATGGTCTTTACCGTCGTAAATCCAATGCAATCCGTCCGCCGCGTCGTTTTTAACGTCGTCGCCTACCCATTTTACGGTAATAGACAGTTTTTTAATTGTAAATTCTTCCCACTCGCTTTCCGCAATGTAATAGTTGGGGTTTTGCCCGTTAAGACTTGCGGAAACGGTATATACGCCTGCGTTTTTGGGAGCCGTAGATACGGTTTGCGTTCCGCTTTGCTCTCTGTAACGCACGTTTACAACGTCGTTACCCAAGCCCAAATCGTCCCAATCCACGCCTTGCTGATTGCTGTCTAACGTAGCGGTAAACGAATGCTGCAAACCGTTATAGTCCCAATACCAGCCTTCGTCTTCGTCGCCTTCGGCGTCGTCGCGGTTCCAAATAACGTTAAGCGCCTTGGGTTTAACCGTAAACGTAACGCTTCTGGGCGCGTTGTCTTCCGCGCCTTCCCAAGCGGCATATTCGTCTTTTAAACTAAACCAGAATGTGTACGTACCTGCGTTTTTAACAGAGAACAAGCCTTTATCCGCGTCAAGTTCAATCCAATCGGCTGTTTCAACCGCTTCCGGCGTAACCGTTTGGGTTGTGCCGTCAACTTCCCAAGACGCGCTTAAAAAGTTGCTTTTTTCGGAAAATCTTACCGCGGTTTGCATTGCGCCCGAATAGGTAAGTCCGTCGTTTAATTCCGTTGCGCCCTGCGCCGAAGCAACAACCATAGGCTGGAACGGCAGCGATTCAACGTCCAAAGCAACCGCGCGTAAGTTTAAGTTGATTGCGGGACGGACGCCGCTTAACGTGTCGGTATTTGCGTAAACGCGAGCCGAACCGTCCGCCGTTATAGAATAAGTATAGTTTGCCGCGCCGCTGTCGCCCGAACGCGTTAAATAATTTGCAGAATCTTTAAGCTGATTGGAAGAAAGATTCCAAATTCCGGCTTTTGCGGAAGTGCCGAGTTCGGTCAAACTGGGAAGCCAAATTTTATCGCCTGCCCAATCGAAATAACCGTCGCGGTCTTCGTAATTGCGCGTTTCGTATAAATAATCGTATCCGTTAAGCGGAGCCGCCGATTCGTTGGGTACGGCGTTGCCGGGTTTTTCAAAAGACGAACCTTGGTTTCTCTGCCAATCCATTTGCGCGGGCACGGCAAGATAAGCGCCGTAAGTCTGCGCAAAATTCTGCCATTCCGCGTCTGCCGTACCGCTTGTAAGCGCGGAAACATTGGGACCTGCCGCGTAAGCGCTGCCTACAAGATAGCTTCTTACAAGGCTGGTTCCGTACATATCGCCGGGATATTTGTAATTTACGTTGTTTGCGCTCCAATTATTTGCAAACATAGAGTTACCGGAACTTGCGGCAAGAAACAGCGTAACTATTACGTCGCCCGAACCGGATTCCGAAACATACACAACGTGCCACTCTTTGCCGCCGATTGTAAGCTTTGTTTCTTCGCCGTTCTGCGCGGTAAGTTCCGCCGAGGTAATTTTTTTACCGTCTTTTGCGTCAACCGCATTCTTTAAATCCGCATACGACAAAACGGACGCGCCGCCCAACTGCCCGTATAAGGCTTTAAGCTCGTCCTCGAAATCAGCGGTAAAACCGCCGTTGCCGAAACTTATTGTGGTTGCGGCAGCGGAACTGTTACCGTTATATTTTATTGAATTTAATGTTAGTCCCAAAACGCAGCACATCAGTGCAACTAAAGTTAGCACAAAAAGGCTGATCCTTCTAGGCATCCCTTTACCCAAATGTTTCATTTACCCACATCCCTTTGCAAGACTGCCCGCGCTTCCCAAAGCGGCGAACCGTCCGTATAATTTACCTGCCGCTTTCCCAAAAACGGCAAGCAAAATATTTAACCTTGCAATCCGTAAAGATTGCGTTGAGTTACCTCCGTATAATATAAATATGGAATACAAGCGCGGTTTTCCAAACCCGTTTAACCGTTCCCAATTCGGTTAAACCGCTATACAAGCGGCTTGGAAATACAATTTAAAACGTGCTCAGGATATAATCCTAGATGTATTATCCTATGTTCATTTTATAACGAAAATTTACTTATGTCAAGAAATTTGTCAAAAAATTGTTGCCAAATTCTGCCGCGGCGACGTTAAATTAAGTATTTTTACGTTAATTGCAACTAATTTGTGAATTGTAAGCGCAAAACTGTTTCACATAATCTACGGTTATAAAAGTCTGCCCACTCTGTTCATCATTGCTTTTTTATGGTCGGTTAGCGAATGAGCGTACCGCGCAAGAGTTATTGCAGGAGATTTGTGCCCCAAAATTTCGGAAAGTGTTTTTACGTCCATGCCGCACTCCAAAGCGCGTGTTGCAAACGTGTGCCTTAGCGCGTGAAATCCTTTATGCGGAATACCCAAATTTTTTAAAATAATTTCGAAACTGCGCTGATACGAACGCACCGCAACCGCAGTGCCTGCCGACGTTGAAATTACAAGCGCGGAGTTTGATTCTTTTTTAAGTTTCCGCAAAATAGGCAAAAGCTGTTTGGGCAGCGGAATTTCGCGCAGCGAAGAATCCGTTTTGGGTGCGGTTACTATATGTCCGAATTTTCCCACGCCGTCCACTCCGTCGTACCGCGTTTTGGTAATCGACAGCGTACCGTTTTTAAAATCCACGTCGCTCCATACCAGCGCAAGCAGTTCTCCTATGCGTATTCCAGTGTACATACATAGAATAATTCCGAACAGTCTTTTGAAATTGCCTTTAAAAATATACTGCTCTATCCGCTTTTGCTCTAAGGGGGAAAAGCAGCTAACCTGTTTTTCCCTTAGTTTGGGGCGTTTGATTCTGTCGGCGCGGTATTCCGAAACCTCGTCTACCATAAAAGCGGATTTAAGCGAATTCTGTATAACCGTAACTATAAGGTTAACGGAATTTGCAGAAAGCCCTCCCCCCGTGCGCAGGTTGCCGCAACTTAAAAGTTCGGTTGTGAATTTTTGCAGAACGAACGGAGTTAATTCGTCCAGCTCGTAATCGCCCAATCCGCGCGTTATGTGCAGATTTACAACTTCCGTGTACTTTAAGTACGTTTTTTGTTTTGATTGGGGTTTAACGTAATTCTCCAACCATTGGTTCAGCCAGTTTTCGTATTTCATATGACACCTCTTTTATTAATTTTTATAAAAAAAGCCGCCGCGTAAACCTATAAGTATGGAAAATTTTTGATTTGCAAAATCTTTGACTATGCGCAAACCGTGTTGTATAATAAATTCTATAAAAATGTTTTCGAGTATTCGATAAAAATTTATCGAATAAGTGTTTGAACACACTGCAATATGTTTATATATATAATGTAATGTTGTGGCTGCACAATTATAATAATAATTCGGAGGATATAAATGAAAGAATGGTTTATGGGGCTTAGCTGGTACGAACATATCTACCTTTGGCTGGGCGTTGCCGCTACCGTGTTTTTGATAGTGCAAATTATTCTTATGTGCTTTTCCGCTTTCGGAGGAGATATCGATATCGACGGCGACGGCGATATAGACGTTGACACGGATTCAGGCGTTTCGCTTTTTACCACCAAAAGCATTACAGCGTTTTTTGCGGTAGGCTGTTGGGCGGGTTTGCTTGTATGTTCGCTTGCGTCCCCTTCTTTGCACTGGCTTTCCGTAATAGTAGCCGTAGTTACCGGCGCGGCGGCGTGGGCGGTGGTTATACTGCTTATGCGCGCAATGCTTAAACTGCAATACAACGGCAACCTTCAAACCGAAAAACTTGTGGGCGCCAGCGCAACCGTTTACGTAGGCATACCCGCAGAGCGCGGCGGACGCGGTAAAATTACGCTTAATGCACAAGGCAGATTTTTGGAACTTGACGCGGTAACCGACGATAAAGAAAAAATAAACTATAACGAAGTAGTTGAAATTATTGCAACCGAAAACGAATGCACCGTTGTAAAACGTGCCGAAAAAAAATAATAAATTAAGGAGTTTATGAAAAATGATGAATTTGCTTGCAACCGCAACAATGTCTATAGTTATTATTCTTGTAGTAGTAATAGCTTTAGTATTGTTAATGCTGCTAATGGTAGTGCTGTTAAGGTACAAAAAGTGTCCTTCGGACAAAATTATGGTAATTTACGGTAAAATTTCCAACTCCAAAGACGGAACAAGCCGCAGCGCAAAATGTATTCACGGCGGCGCGGCGTTTATTTGGCCGTTTATTCAGTCTTATACGTTTTTGGACTTAAACCCGTTTTCAATTCAGGTAGACTTGAAAAGCGCGCTTTCAAAACAGAATATACGTATAGACGTACCTTCTATATTTACCGTAGGTATATCCGACGACCCCACCGTTATGCAAAACGCTGCCGTTCGTCTTTTGGGACTTAACGCAAAACAGATTTCCGAACTTGCAAAAGACATAATTTTCGGTCAGCTGCGTCTTGTTATAGCAACAATGGACATAGAAGAAATAAATACCGACCGCGAAAAGTTTTCGGAAGCAATCTCCCGCAACGTTGAAGGCGAACTTAAAAAATTGGGTTTAAAGCTTATAAACGTAAATGTTACCGATATTTCCGACGACAGCGGATACATTACCGCCCTCGGTAAAGAAGCAACGGCAAAAGCTATAAACGACGCTAAAATTTCAGTTGCCGAAGAAAACAGAAAAGGCGCCATAGGCGAAGCAAACGCTCAAATGCAGCAGCGTATAAACGTAGCCGAAGCCGAAAGCCGCGCAATTGACGGCGAAAACAAAGCCAAAGCGGATATTGCGCAGTCAAGAGCGCTGCTCCGCCAAAAAGAAGCCGAAGCTATGAAACTTGCGGTTACCGCCGAAAACGTTCAGGCGGCAAAAGCCAAGGAAGAAAGCTATGCGGCGGAACAGTCTGCGGAAATTGCGCGTGCTTCGCGCGAGAAGGCTACCAAAGAAGCCGACGTTATAGTTGCCAGTGAAATAGAAAAGAGAAGAATTGAAATAGAAGCCGACGCGGAAGCAGAAAACATACGCCGCCGCGCGAAGGGCGAAGCGGACGCAATATACGCCAAACTCGAAGCGGAAGCCCGCGGTATGTTTGAAACTCTTTCCAAACAGGCCGAAGGTATGGATAAACTTGTTAAAGCCGCAGGCTCTGCCGACCAAGCCGTACATCTTATGATTGCCGACAAACTCGAAGAACTTGTAGCAACGCAGGTTGAAGCTGTTAAAAATCTTAAAATCGATAAGATTACAGTTTGGGATAACGGTCAGGGTACTGAAGGAAAAACGGCTACGGCAAACTTTTTGTCAGGTATGCTGAAATCGCTTCCTCCCCTCGACGATTTGTATTCTATGGCAGGTTTGAAAATGCCTAAACTCATTGCTCCCCAAGAGAGCGAAAATAAAGCTGCCGAAGCCGCTGAAGGCAAAGCCGCAAAAAGCAACGGCGCTAAAAAATAACTTAAAATAATTTAAAATATCCCGCCCGACAGATGTCGGGTGGGATTTATATTTTGCGAAAGCAGCGCAATTTTAACTAATCGTCAAAATTTTATCTGCATTGCGCCGTCGGCGTAATCGGATTTGTGTTTAAGCGCAAAAACTTTAGTTACCTGACCGAATTCTTTAATTGGTTTGCCCTTAAATACTCTGCTTTCTATAGAAATGCTTTCCGTATCTATTTCGGCAACCTGTTTTTCTCCGTGAACAACCGCAAGCGTATAAGGTATGGTTACGTATTCGGCAAAAAGAATTTCGCCCTTGCCCTTTATATCGGCAATCATAACACCCTTTGACCCCCTGCCGTGCGCGTCGAAAAGCGAAGATATAACGCGTTTAAAGCCGCCCAAAGTGGTTGCAATTATAATTTCTCCCTCGCCGTTTTGCTGTGTTGCAAACAGCACTTCGTCACCCGTATTCAAACTTACGCCCTTTACGCCGCCTGCGTTTCTGCCCTGCGCGGGCACGTCGTCTTTCTGCGCGTTTAGGCACAGCGCGCCCTTGGTTACGAACAGCATTGTGGAAAACTCGTCATTATCCCAATTTTCAACGTTTATAAGCTCGTCGTCCGATTTTAGTTTAAGCGCGGGAAACAGCTTTTTACCGCTGATATATTCGGACCATTCCGTACGCTTGACAGCGCCTTGCTTAGTAAAGAACAGCAGTTCGCCGCGTCCGTCCGAAGGCTCGCACAGTATTTTAACCGGTATTTCGTTTTTCTGAACTCCGTCGGCAAAGTTTTCAAGTTTAAGTCCGTAAGAACGGTACTCGCAAGGTTCGGTATCGGCAAGATTTACCTTTACGCAGTTGCCTAAGTTTGTAAATATATATGCCGTTGCGTCCTGATTGAAGTTTACCGACTGTTTTATTATTGCAGAATTGCTTGCATATGCAGGCAGCTTCTTTTTGGAATACGCGTTAAAATCGTCTCTTTCCAAAAACTTAACGGTATTTGCCGCTGTTAAGCAAAGCGTCCAGGCACTGACTATACGCTTAACGTCGGCGCGTTTTACGTTTATTTCCGCGGCGGAATTTTTAATTTGCGTTTTACGTTCGCTTTTATATTTGCGCTTTATCTCCTGCATTTCGTTTTTAACTATTTCCATTTGCAGGTTTCTGTCGGCAATAATTTTCTGCAATTCCGCAATTCGTATTTTAAGCGCGGCAAGTTCCTGCTCAAGCTTGGTAACTTCAAGCTTGGCAAGCCGTGCAAGTCTTAAATCCAAAATCGCCTGAGCCTGTTTTTCGGATAGCGCAAACCTTTCCGTAAGTCTGCGTCTTGCGTCCGCCGTCGACTCCGAAGTTTTTATAATTTTAACTACTTCGTCAACGTTATGAACGCCGATTATGAGCCCCTCTAAAATATGGCAGCGCGCAAGCGCTTCTTTAAGTTCGAACTTACAGCGCCGTAATACCACCTTCTGTTGGTACTGCGTATAGAATCTTATTATATCCAACAGTCCCAACTGTCTGGGTTTGCCGCCTGCGATTGCAACCATATTTATACCGAAAGTACACTCCAAATCGGTATATTTAAACAAACAGTTAAGCACCGTATCAACGTCGGCGTCCTTTTTAACCGCTATAACGGCGCGCATACCCTGTCTGTCGCTTTCATCTACAATTTCGGAAATGCCTGATAAAAGCTCTTTTTTATCCTCTCGCAAAAGCATTATTTTGCGCAGCAAATCGGCTTTGTTAGTCTGGTACGGCAGCTCGGTTATAACAATAAGCTTTTTGCCGTATTCTCCCTGTTCTACCGAATACTTTGCGCGCAGCGTTATCTTACCCTTGCCCGTTTCATACGCCTGTTTAAGTTCGTTGGCTATAATAAATCCGCCCGTAGAAAAGTCAGGTCCGGGAATGATTTTCATCATTTCCCCCAGGGATATGCGCGGGTTATCGATAAATGCGCAGCATCCGTCAACCACTTCGGCAAGGTTGTGAGTGGGTATATTGGTAGCAAGTCCGACGGCAATTCCGTTTGCGCCGTTTACAAGTAAATTGGGAAATCTGCCCGGCAGAATATCCGGCTCTAACAAAGAATCGTCAAAGTTGAAAGAAAACGGTACGGTTTCTTTGTCCAAGTCACGCAAAAGCTCCAAAGCCAGCGGTTCAAGCCGCGCCTCGGTATATCTCATAGCCGCGGCAGGGTCGCCGTCTACCGAACCGAAGTTACCGTGCCCGTTTACAAGCGTCATACGCATATTGAACGGCTGAGCCATTCTTACCATTGCGTCGTAAACCGAACTGTCGCCGTGCGGATGGTATTTACCCATACAGTCGCCCACGATACGCGCGGATTTTTTATGCGGTTTATCGGGCGTAAGCCCCATTTCGTGCATAGTGAAAAGAATACGCCTTTGCACAGGCTTTAACCCGTCTTCCACGCGCGGCAGAGCACGGTCTAAAATTACAAACTCCGCATAGGGCAGCATAGACCCGGGCATAACTTCTTCGATAGGCTGAATAAAAATATTGCCCTGCGGAATAGAAGTCTGAATACCGTTTCCGTTTTTAGCCATCAGTCAGCCTCCCTTTCGCCGTCAGCTTTAAAGTGCGATTTTTCTATAAACCCGTCAACTTTGTTAAAGTTTGCGTTCTTTGCCAAAAACTCCTTTCTGCCGTCAACTTTATCGCCCATAAGCATTTCTATAACGTCGGCTGCATCCGCCGCGTCGTCTATGGTAACCTGAATAAGATTTCGCGTCGCCGGATTCATAGTGGTTTCCCAAAGCTGGTCTGCGGACATTTCGCCCAAACCCTTATATCTCTGCAAGGAATACCCCTTGCCCACTTTTTTAATTTTTTCATCCAGCTCCGCGTCGTCGTAAGCGTATTCCACAACGTCTTTTTTATAAACTTTATAAAGCGGAGGCATACCTATATACACGCACCCAGCGTTAACCAAATCGCGCATATATTTAAAGAAAAACGTTAAAAGAATACACCGTATATGCATACCGTCTTGGTCTGCATCGGAAAGAATTATAACCTTTTTGTATTTTGTTTTTTCAACGTCGAAAGAGCGGTTAAACCCTGCGCCTATAGCGGAAATAATAGTTTTTATCTCCTCATTCTGCAAAGCCTGCAACGCGCTTTTTTTCTGTACGTTAAGCGGTTTGCCCCTAAGCGGCAGTATAGACTGGTATTGCCTTACGCGCGCCTGTTTAGCCGTACCGCCCGCGCTGTCGCCTTCCACAATAAACAGTTCGTTAATTTCGGCATTTCTGCCTGAACAGGCCGCAAGCTTACCCACAAGGTTCAGCCCGTCGTTTTCCGAAGCCGCCCTTGCAACGTCCCTCTCGGCGCGGTGCTTAATTCTGTCGTCGGCGGCAAACTTTGCTTTTTGCGCAATTTTATCGAAAATCGTTTTGTTGGATTTTATTTTTATAAGTTCGGAAAGCCCCTCGATTACAGTTTGTTCAACGGCGGGCTTTACTTCGGGATTTCCGAGTTTTGTTTTTGTTTGCCCTTCAAACTGCACGTTTGCCATTTTAACTGTTAAAACCGCGGTTAAGCCTTCCTTTATATCGTCCGCTATAAACAATGCGTCTTTGGCTTTTAAAACGCCGTTCTGTTTGGCGTAATCGTTAACGATTTTTAAAAGTCCCGAGTGAAAACCCGTTTCGTGATAGCCTCCCTCTATTGTAGAAATATTGTTTACAAACGAAAATAAACTTTCGTTATCGTCTTTGGTATGCGACAGCGCAAACTCTATTTTTATTTTACCTATCGGAGCGCCTTTCAAATGCACGTCTTTAACGGCTGAGTAATACAGCGGTTCGGCGTAAAGCGCGGTTTTTTCTCCGTTTAAATATTTAACAAAGTCTATAACCCCACCGTCGTATTTGTAACTTACCGGTTCGCGTTCGGGCAGTTTTACCTTAACTTCCGTCGCGTTGCCCTCGTCGTCCTCGTCGCCGTCTTCATAAGCGAAAAGTTCTCGCTCGTCAATAAAATTGATTTTAACGCCCTTGTTTAAAAACGCAAGTTCTTTTAACCGCTTTGCAACAACGTCGTAATTCCATTCAACCGTTTCAAACACTTCGCTATCGGGCATAAAACGCACAAACGTGCCCTTTTTATTTGTTTTAACTCCCGTATCTTCAAGTGGAGCGCACGGCACCCCGCAAAACCATTTCTTTTTAGCCGAATCGTAAGCGCTTTTAAAATCCATCTTAAAAATTCTGCCGCGGTAAACTTCTACTTGCAGCCACTTAGACAAAGCGTTTGTAACTGAAGCGCCAACCCCGTGCAAACCGCCTGAAAAAGCATAATTTGCGGAATCGAACTTACCGCCCGCGTGCAGCTTTGTAAAAATAATTTCAACGCCGCTCATTTTAACTTTTGTATTTACGTCGGTGGGCATACCTCTGCCGTTATCTTCCACGGAAGCCGAACCGTCTTTCCAAAGCTTAACGGTTATTTCGTCCGCAAAGCCGTTGGCAGCTTCGTCTATTGCGTTGTCTACAATTTCCCAGAGTATGTGGTGCAGCCCCTTAACGCCCGTTGAGCCGATATACATACCAGGGCGTATGCGCACGGCTTCAAGCCCTTCCAAAATTTTAAGATCGTCCGCGTTGTAACTTTTTTCCGCCATAAATATTCCTTTCCCCGTAATCGGCACATATTGTTGAGTAATACCGTAAAATTATACCATATATTGTAAAAAAAGTAAAGCCCCGAAAAACAAAAATTTGTTCTTCGAAGCATTCTGAAAACGTTTTTGGCGTATATATTTAAATTTAACCTTTTAACATATTTTTAAACTGTACTTCGTCTATTACGTTTATTCCCAATTTTTTCGCTTTATCAAGCTTGCTGCCTGCCGCTTCGCCGGCAATAACAAGCGTGGTTTTGGAAGTAACCGCACTTTGGCACTCTCCGCCGTTTTCTTCAATTATTTTCTGCGCTTCCGAACGCTTAAAACTTTCAAGCGTACCCGTCAAAACAACCGATTGCCCTGCGAATATGCCCGTTTTAACGCTTTCTCCGCCGAATACGGGATTGACCCCTGCGTTTAAAAGAGCGTAAACTTCGTTTATATTATAATCTGTTTTAAACCAACGTTCCAAGTTATCCGCAGTAACTTCGCCTATATTTTCAAGTTCTATAAACTGTTCTTTCGTCGCGCTTTTTAAGGCGCTTATGCTTTTATAGGTTTTAGCCAAATCCTTTGCCGCCACCTTACCTATGCCGTCTATACCCAGCGCAAATATAAATCTGTCAAGCGTAACTTGCTTACTTTTGTTTATTGCCCCCAATATATTAGCCGTTTTTCGCGTTTTAAAACCTTCCAGCTTACCCAAATCTTCCTCTGTATAACCGTACAGCTCCGAACAGTTTCTAAGTTCCAGCTCGTCATACATCTGACCTGCGGTCATTTCCGAAAGCCCTTCTATATCCATTGCGTCTTTGCTTGCAAAGTGCGCAACTTTTCCCACAACGCGCGGACGGCAGTATAAATTGGGACAAAACACGTTTGCGCCGATTTCCATAGTTCCCGTGCCGCAATACGGGCATATATCGGGCTTTTGCACCTCGCGGCTGCCTTCCGCGTTCTCAACCGTTCCAAGTATTTCAGGTATAACCTCGTTAGACCGTCTTATAAGCACTTTACTGCCTATTTTAACTCCCTTTCTGGTTAAATCTCCGTAATTGTTTAACGTTGCTTTGCGCACTGTTGCGCCCGCAAGTTCAACGGGCTCAACCATTGCAAGCGGAGTAAGCTTGCCCGTTCTGCCAACCTGCCATATAACGTCTTTAACCGTTGTTATACTCTCCTCCGCTTCAAACTTGTAAGCTATTGCCCATCTGGGGAATTTATCGGTATAACCCAGCGCTTCGCGTTCGGCGGTAGAATCAAGTTTTACAACGGCGCCGTCGGTAAGCACGTCTAAATTCTTGCGTCCCACCTCTATTTCTTCTATAGCCTGCAATACCTGCTCGCGGTCGTTACAGTATTTTAAATGCGCAAAAACTTTAAAGCCCTGTTCTTTTAAAAACTCAAAGTGCTGCATTTGTGTATCTAGCTTGCCGTCGCTCATATAGTTAACGTTATAAAAAAGAATTTCGGGCTTTCTTTCGGCCGTAACCTTGGGGTCCAAATTTCTTATTGCGCCGGCAACCGCATTGCGCGCGTTTTTAAGCTGTTCCTTAGCCGTTTTGTTATATTCGTCCAAAACGCTTAACCTTATTACAGCTTCGCCCTGAACTTCCAAAATTCCTTTATATTCTATTGTCAGCGGAAAAGATTTAATCGTAAGGCACTGCGCCGTTACGTCCTCGCCTTCAACTCCGTTCCCGCGCGTTGACGCCTTTACAAACTTGCCGTTTTCATATGTTAAGCACATTGTAAGTCCGTCAAATTTATATTCAACGGTATAACGGGGATTTTTAACCGCCTTTTCTATTCTTGTAAAAAACGCGCCGAGTTGTTCTTCCGTAACGGCTTTATCCAAACTGTAAAGCTTTGAAATATGCGCGTGCCTTGCAAAGCCTTTAACGGGTTCGCCGCCCACGCGTTTTGTTGGGCTGTCGAATTCAACCCTGCCGCTCTCGTTTTCAAGCGCTTTAAGTTCGTCGTATAATCTGTCGTATTCCCTGTCCGATACGGAGGGATTATCAAGCACGTAATACTCGTACGCCCACTTATTTAAAATATCTACAAGTTCGCGCATTCTATCCATAATTCACAGCCTCTAACAGTTTTATTGCATTATAAATTGTTAAAACTCAAACATATTCGGGGGTTAAAGTATTTGCAGCGGCGCAAGCGAAGCGCTTAGCTCTTTTATTCCCTGACCGTCGAAAGCCACGTTTATAACGGCGCCGCCGTTCTTTACGGCAACAATCATACCCACACCGAACTTTGCGTGTTTAACGCGCATACCAACGGAATACGCGGCAGTTTTTTTAACGGCATCGGTCTTTGCCGAAGCCGCATTGGCTCCTCCCCAAGAAGCTTTAAAACTGCTTTTAGCCGCCGTAAACCCGTCGTCATCGTCCATTCCGTACAAAGCCTTGCCAAAGCTTTTTTCGCGTTCCGCGGCAAAACGCTTTTCGCCGTAAACGTACCGACGGCTGCTTCCGCCGTATCTGATATCGGAATACCCGTAAGGGTTTCTTTCCGCCGCCGCAGCGCCGAGTTCTTGGGCAAGTTCGCCGATAAAGCGCGAAGGCTTTGTAAATTCTCTGTGTCCGTATAAAAACCGCGATTTAGAGCGCGTTAAATAAAGCTTTTCTTTTGCGCGGGTTATTGCAACATACATAAGTCTGCGTTCTTCCTCGGCGTCGCGCCCGTCGCTTTCCGCGCGCGAAGACGGCATTATTCCGTCCTCCAATCCGCATATAAAAACAACAGGAAACTCCAAACCTTTTACCGAATGAATGGTTGCAAGCGTAACATAGTTGCCGTCGTCCATATCGTCGGTATCCGAAGATAGCGTTACTTGGTTTAAATATTCGTTTAAAGTTGCCTCGGGATTAAGCCTTACAAAATCGTCTACCGAGGCTATAAATTCGTCAAGGTTGGCAAGTTTGCCGTCGCCCTCGTCCGTACCGTCGTCGTAGGCAGACCTTAAATCCGAAAGCGATATAACAAGCCGCACAAGCTCGTTTACGGGAGTTTGAACCGAAGTAAGCACAAACTCTTTAATAAGCTGCGCAAAATCCCTTAGTTTTTCTTTGGCTCCGCGCGCAAGCGGCAAATCGTCGTAATCCAGCGCCGCGTCGTACAGCGAAAGTCCTGTTGAGTTTGCATAGGCGTACATTGCCTCTACTGTTTTTCCGCCGATACCGCGCTTCGGTACGTTTATAATTCTCTCCGCCGCCTCGTTATCGTACGGATTTGAAATAAGGCGCAAATACGCTAAAACGTCTTTAATCTCTTTCCGCTCAAAGAATTTAAAACCGCCGAACACCTTATAAGGTATGCCGTATTTTGTAAACTCCTGCTCGTACGAGCGCGTAAGAGCGTTTATTCGCATAAGCACGGCAAAATCGGAAAACTTTTTGCCCTTTGCAATTTCATCCGAAATGCACCGCGCCGTATAAAGCGCTTCTGCCGCTTCTTCGTCGGCTTGATAATATATGGGCTTTTCGCCTTCGCCCAAATCCGTCCAAAGCACTTTACCGCGCCGTGCAGAATTGTTTTTTATAATACAGTTGGCAAGATTTAAAATGGACTTTGTAGAACGGTAGTTCTGCTCTAATTTATATATTTTGGCGTTTGGATAATCTTTATCGAAACGAAGTATATTTTCTATTTCCGCGCCGCGCCAACCGTATATAGACTGGTCGTCGTCGCCTACGGCAAACAAATTACCGTGCTTTGACGAAAGCAATTTTATAATATTGTACTGAACGGCGTTAGTATCCTGAAATTCGTCAACCAAAACATACTTGAATTTATCGGAAAGATAATCACGCGTTTCGCCGTCCCGTTTTAAAAGCCAAAGCGTTTCCAAAAGCAAATCGTCAAAGTCAAGCGCGTTGTTTTCACGCAGATGCTTATCATATTTTTCATAAATCAAAACAACTTTGTCTATGCCGCGCTCGCTTTCGTATTTTCTGCCGTACTGTTCGGGGTCTAACCCAAGCATTTTAGCGTTTGCAATATGAAATTTAGCACTTTTTAAAAGTTTATCGTCGTCGAAATCAAGCTCGGCAAACGCTTTTTTAATTACGTTTGAACGCTCTGTTTCGCTGTAAATGGAAAAGTTGGGTTTAATATCCGCCCTGTCGCCGAACTGCCTTAAAATTTTAACGCACATTGAGTGAATTGTACATATCCATTTACCGTCGGTTTGCTCTCCCAGCATATATTCAAGCCGCTGCTTCATTTCTCCCGCAGCTTTGTTTGTAAACGTTATTGCAAGAATTTGCGAAAGCGAAGCCTTGCCCTCGCGCAATATGTAGGCAATGCGCGAAGTCAACACACGGGTTTTTCCGCTGCCGGCGCCGGCAAGCACCAACACCGCGCCCTCGGTATCGCACACGGGTTTTATTTGTTCTTTATTAAGCTTGTCAAGTAGTTCGTCCATATCACAAATTATATCACACCCACAGCAAAATTTCAACGATTAAAACTTGTTATTTGGACGGAAACGATAATTTACAGTTCAAGTTCTTTTTCTTTTTTATAGCGGCTTAAAGCGTTTAAATATTTAGTAGACAGCTGTAAATTGTAGCGCTGTTTTTCTTCATAGCTAAGCTTATCGTAAACGTCCCTGTCCGTAAGCCTGCCTATTGCGTCGGAAACTTCTCCTTCGGTATCCAAAAGCGTTTTTACTCTAATATAAAAATCGTCTTGTTTTTCACCGCTTATTTCATTTTTTACCTTGTCGGAAATTCGTGATTTAACTTTAATTTCACTCATTCCCCTGTTTATCGCGTCAACGGCAAGTTCTTCCGAATTTTTTTTGCAGTCCGCCCAAAAATTACTTTTCAACCGCTTTTTTGCGGCGCGCGCCATACCTTTAATATCTTCCATATCCGCCTCAATAAAATATTATTTTTAAGCTTTTGCAACAAAAATTTTCAAATATCGACTTTTTTCTCAATGAAAAAAGTCCGCCCGACTACTTATCGAGCAGACTTTAAAATTCAGTTTTTGTTTCTTTTTCTTGCCGCTTCCGCCTTTTTACGGCGTTTTACGGAAGGCGATTCGTAAAACTCCTTTTTGCGGAGGTCGCCTATTATACCGTCGCGCGAGCACTTTCTTTTAAAACGCCTCAATGCGCTTTCTACCGATTCGTTTTCGCCTACTTTTATTGATGACATTGCCTTTTCACCTGCCCTCGCCTACGCCTTATTGGAAGTTTTTGCAAACACCTTTAAAAGTATATCAAACGCAAAAAAATAAGTCAAACTATTTTTTAATAAGTAATTAAATTTTTTAAATTAAAAGAACGGCTTTTAAAAAGCCGTTCTTAATAAATTATGTTTTAGGCAACAGTTCCACAACGGTACCGTTTACGTTTATAAATATTTTATCAACGTTGCCGTCGTAATAGCTGTTTCCGTTAGCCTTAGAATAATCCAAACTGCCCGCAGTCGACTGACTGCCCCACGTGCCGCCTATCATAGCCCAATAAGTTGAATCGGTTTCAAACGTTATGTTCGTTTTTTTGCCGTCGCCCGGCGTAAGCGTACACATAAAGTAATTTGCTTTTGTGCCGTTTGCCTTATTGGTAAACGTGCCTCTGGTTTTATCGGGACAGTCGGCTTCCGACCTGAACGTTATAGAATACTTGCCGTCCGCGCTTTCCCAACTTGTACCGTACAATGTTACCGCTTCCGCTACTTCGGGACGCGCCATTAAAGATTTTACTTCCTTTGTTCCCAGCTTGCTTAAAATTACCAAATCGTAATTATCGTTAAAGCCGAGTTTATAGGTTAAATCTCCGCCGGTGCACGTTATGTTTCCGTTTACATACGCATATTGCGCTGTATAGGTTGCTTCCGCATCCGTTACAGAGTAGCTTCCGTTTAGAGCGCCTGCGGACGAAGGAGTTATATTCAAATTCAAATTATCTTTTACGTTAACGTATTGTCCGTTAAGCAATTCCGCCATATCGGGAAGTTCCTTAACAACAACGCTTATACTTTTGCTTACGGCAGCATTGCTTGCAGATTTAAGCGTTATTGTGTAAGTTCCTGCCGTATTCGCCTTAAATACTTTTAACGGAGTACCGTCCAATTCGCCGTCGGTTACAGTATAATCGGTTCCGCCTGTTACGTTTACGGTATATTTGCCGTTATATATTACGTTCGTAACTGTTGCGGAGAAATAAAGATTTTTATCCTTGAATACTTCCGCCTTATTAACGTTGGTTTTTACCAAATATTTGTCTTGCGCGGCAGAATAAGTATATACGTTGCTTACAAAAGCAGTTTCTGTAGGCGGAAGCGCGTTTACTTTTACTTTAAATCTCAATTCCGTACCGCGCGTTCTTATTATAACGGGATATTCGCCTGGTTTCTTTCCGCGAAGAAGCACTTTATTTTCCGAAACGTTATAATACGAAACAAACGTTGAATCCATAACGGAAGAAACAACTTCTTTACCTTCTGCGTTTACGTAATAAACTTTAAATTCGTCAAGTTTATTTGTATAGCCGCTTTCAATCTGCATTTGGGGCAATACGTCTTTTATATAAACGTAATGAACGTCGTCAACATTATATTCAAGCAATTCTCCCTCTGTAAGCGGCGCTCCGCTTACAGAGTCTTTGTTAACCGTATAAGACTGTATTTGGCATTTTTCCTTAGAATAAGGATTAACCGGCTCGGCGTCCTGTTCGGTTTTCGCCTCTTGGGTAACTTCAATTTTATCGGTTACACTTCTTTCGTTTCTGTTTATAACGGTGTACGTATAATTTGTATCGTCCAACGTATAGTTACCTTTTAACCAACCCGTAGAAACAACGTTTACCCAATCTATAAAGCCTTCCGCACTCAAGGTAAAGTCAACGTTTATTTCGTGCAAACGTTCTGCACCGCCGCCATTATAATAAGCGTAGCTGTAATTGTAAACCTTGCCTTTTTCCTCGTCTTTTTTAACTTTTTCTTCAAAAGCGTACATACCGGAAGTAAGTCCCCAATCGTAAAGTCCGTAAACAAGGTCTTCAACGCCGTAATAGTTATCGTTTCCGGTAGTCTGCGCAAGATAGAATTTAAAGCCCTGCGCCGAAAACCTGGTTGCGAATCCGTCAATTTCGTATTTGTAATTTACTTTGTCTATTTTAACGGGAAAAATTTCTCCGTTTTTATCCAGGGAATAATAGTATTCGGCTTTGTTTGCCCCGTCGTTAACATAAACAAAATCTTTGCCGTAAGTATAAGAAACATCAGTCAACGTAACGGAACCCATTTTGCCGCTGCCTTTTCTTATTTTTGCGTGCATTTCGTCCGACGTGCCAAGCGTTACGGCGTCCGCAACGCTATCCGTATCGGGATTTATAGGTCCGGGGTCGGGACCGGGGTCGGGTTCTACAACCGTACCGTCGTCTTTTACGTTAAACGTAATGTCGCCGTTTGCATTTCTGAAAGTGTAACTTTTTCCGCCCGTTACTTCTTCTATATGATATTTGGATTCGTCGCTGAGTTTAGGCAGAATTACAGACAGAGGGTGTTGGTTGTCAGCGTCGTTTGCGCAAACTTTAACAGCCTTGCCTGCGCTTGTTTCCTGAGGAACGGGATTAATTGTCCATTCTCCGTAATTATGACCCAAAGCCGGAACGCGCCTAAGCGTAGTTACGTTGTCAAATTCGCATACTCCTATTTGTTCGCCGTCGGCAGTGCACGTAGGCTGTTTGGTTACTTCGCCCCAAACAAACGTGTGTTGATGCCCGCCCTCCGGCTTTTTATCTTCGCATCCCACAGCGCCCAACATTGTAGCGCCCATAGTAAATGCAACAACCACAGCCAATAATTTTTTGTTTTTCATATATAATCTCCTTTTATCCGTAATATCCGCATGCAAACAGCCACTGTGATTTTTCCGAAGCGGAAAATAACGGGTTACCGTTTTCATCCTTTTCCAAATATCCGTTACCGTCCATAAAAAGTCCGGCGGCAATCGCATACGCTTGCAAAAACTCCTTTAACTCCTCGGTAACGGGGTATCTGCCGTCCGCTGCGTACGCAGCATAATAGTCTTTTATAAAGCTTTCGTAATTTTTTCCGTTATGTCTGTAAGAAATTCTGGAATCCAAAAATCCTTGACCGCTGTCCGTAACCAAAATATTAGCTATGTCTTTGGTAATATTTGCGCAAAGCACTGCACCGTAAGTTTCGGTAGACTGATTCCAAACGTGATAATAACCGTCGCCGCCGTCTTCTTTTTTCCAAAGCTTAAAGTCGCTGTTTTTAAACGCTTTATTGCTGTTATACGCTTGCTTATAAGTTGTGCCTGAAGCTTTCATAAGCGCTGCAATCTGGCTCTTTTTGTTTGTAACCGCAGCAGAACCTGCGCTGTAAACCTGTAAATTATCGGCTTTTATTTTATCATCAACCGCTTTGTCAAGCGCGGTTTCAACCGCGTCGTTTAAAAACTTAATTCTTTCATCTTCGTCTAAAATCGCATCAAGCCGGTCTTTTAGCGAAGCTTCCAACTGTAATCTTACAGAAGGTTCAATTTCTTTACGGTAATTTTCCAACACTTCGTCCAAATGCGCCGCAGTGAAAACGGGATAAAATTCCTGAGGAATAGCATCCGGAAGCGTTAAGTCGGGGTTGTACGGACTTTCATATCTGATAACGTAGTCGAAAGTTATAGGATATCCCACTTTTGAAGCCGCTCTTACCGCAAAACAATGCAAACCGCCCAAATTGCTATCGGACATAAGTATTTCGTACTTGAAATTTCTTGTAAACGAAGACGACGAACCGCCCGCTTCAACGTCGAAATCTTTAGTGGTTACGTAAGCAACGTTGCCGCTCCATATCTCCAAAGTAGGGTTTATTTCGTTGCTTACTATATCCGCAAATGATTCTAAAGTATAAATACCGTTTTTTGTAGGCTGATATTTAAAGCGGATTAGCTGGTCTGCGCTTTCAATCGTTAATCTGTAAGCGCCGGGCGTACTTACGTTTATAGCCTGCTGGTACCAATTTTCTCCGGTGTTTCTTGCTCTGTTCAGTTTGTAAAGCGTTATTTCTATATCTTTGTTTTCATTCGAAGCAAAATAAATATTGGGGTTATAAGTATAATCATTAGGCATCTGCGAAAGCGTTACCCTGTAATTTCCGTCAAGTCCTGTTACCGCCGCAATACCGCTTTTTGAAAAAGGCGCCGTTACCGGAATGTTTACAATATCTCCCAAATCGTTTACTTCCGTCCACTTAGCCTGAACCGACGTTCCGGGATAATACGCTTTATTGTTATAAACAAGTTTAACGGTAAAGCTTTCACCGTATTCCTCTTTGCCGTTTCCGTCATCGGGATTTTCTTCTCCCGGTCCCGGCGCAACGGGCGGTTTTTGACCGCCGCTTTCGCCTGAAGGCGGCGTAAACATATCGCAGCCCGCAAAGCAGAAAGCCGATAAAAACGCTATTAAAATTGCAAGAAATTTTTTCTTCATAATTTCACTTACTTAATTTTTCTGAATAAGCCTGCTATATCTTCCCATTTGAGTTTGCGGACAACTATATCCGCAACGTATAATACCGCGCAAGTTATTAAAAGCGCCGGCACAAGACTGGCTTTATATGTTGCCAATTCTTCTTCGGGAATTTCAATTTTGAGTTTGCCGTCCGTACTTACCGTACCGTTGCCGCCTATGGCTTTTCTTAGTTCCGCAACATCGAAAGTTAAAAACGTATTATATTCATCCGCATAAGAAACGGTATAAATTTCTTCCGCCTCGTAAACGTTGCCGCCGTAAGAGTATGTTATTTTAATTTTATATTTACCTGCCGCGGCTGTTTCAAAATCGTAATAGTATGTAGTTGAGGCTTTAAACATATCAGTTGAAATAAACAAACCGTCGGGTCCGGTAATTTCAACCGTAGCCATAGCAGAAGCGTTAGGCGTTGCCGGCTCAACTTCAACTCTGGTAAACTTTCCGTCCGCATTAACACTGTATGCAAAAGGAGCGTCGTTTTTCTTTTCGGGCACGTTTTCAGAAAATACGTTTGCAAAAAATTCCGAATACTGCTTTTGATTTTCAAAACTCGAAGCCCATTCGCCGACAAGCGAACTTGTATAGCAAGCAACTTTGCCGCCTGCCGAACCGTAGCGCCAATAAGCATAAAGCGGAACGGTTATAAGCGTTGACGAACCTATTGATTTTTTGTAACTTACGTTTAAAACCGTTGTGGCTCTTGTTTCGGCTATACTTGTTAAAAACCCGTTTACGTAAAGGTCGGGATTATCGAAATCAACGCCCTTAACCGTATCGTCGTAACGTCTGTTTACTATTACGCGCGAAGGATAATCGATTTTCGTTTCCGTCATCTGCGAACCCAAATCGCCGAAAACAACGTCTTTCAGTTTTTCGTCCGTATCCACTTCGTAAGGAGTGCCGCCGCCCAAAAAAGCAAGTCTTTTTATTTTTTCGGCGCCTTCCAGCTTTTTATCGTAATCGGGGTCTTCCAAAGCCGTTTTGCCCCTGCCTACGTCCATAGTAGAAGTTATAATGCCGTCGGCATACATTTGGCTTATAATTTTTTCTGCGTCGAAATAATCCGCCTGATCGGAACCGGCAACGTAATCCAGCCCGTCGGAGATAAGCATAACCTGCTTTTCTCCGTAAATACTGTAATTTTTAAACTGCTCGTAAGCTTCGTTTACACCGAAACCTATAAGCGTTCCGTTGCCCAATTTAAGATTTTCTATATCGTTTAAAATCTTTTCGCGGTTAGACGCTTTTGTAGGTTTCATAAGATACGAAATATCGCCGTTGAATGCAACTATGCAAACCGAATCGCTATCGCCCAAATAATTTACAAGATGCGCCGCAGCTTTTTTTGCTCTTGTAAATTTATCGAGCATTTGCATACTTCTGGAAGCGTCTATAACTATCGCATACAGTTTTTCGTTCTGATTGGAGCTTCCGAACTTAACGGGAAGTATTCCCGAGAGTTTGGATAACGCGTCGTTTTCGTATTTATCCTCTCTTAAATTCTGTATCCCCAAATCGCCGAAAGTTACAAGACTTTTACCGAACGCGGACACTACCGTATCCAAAGAAGATACAAATGCGGGATAACTTGTTATTTTTGTAATATCCGCATTCGAAATCATAATTTCGTCGAATGCGCAAAGCTGTTCTACGGAAACGGGAACGTTGGGGTTTTCCGTAATACAATAAGTTTGCAAATTTGCCGAAGCCGCATAAAGCTTGTTTATCGCTTCTATATCTTCCCGTTTTTCGCTTATAACAAGTACGTTTACAACGCTTGTTACCGTTTGGGTAAAGCCGTATTCGTTATTGTGTTTAGACGTATCGCCCAAAGCTTCAACGGTAATTTTATAATCAAATTCGCCTTCTTCGGAAGTATCCAAACCGAAGTTTACCGTATTGGGTCCATTTAAAAGCGCAAGCGTTTTAGACGCTTCTTCAACGCCGTTTTTATAAAGTTTAACGGTTACCAGCTCCGAGGTATCGTAGCTGCTTTCTATAAGCGCGGTTGCGCTTTCTTCGTGATTCAAATAAGCTTTGGATGTAAATTCAACGCCTGAAACCTGAATTTCTTTAACCGCGGAAGAAGCGTTGCTGTCTACATAAATAGCGTCTACGGTTATTCCCTTTTCCGCAAGATTGTCAACCGTACGCATAAGCGCGTTGCCCGCGCGGTTGTCCGACTGTCTGCCGTCGGTAATAAGAACGATGCGTTTTATAACGCCTTGGGTAAATTGCTGACCTGTATATTCCAGAGCGCTTACAATATTGGTTTCGGTACGGTCTACGTCAGCCTTTTTTACGGTAGTAAATTTTTTACCTAATTCGGTTACCAATTTGTAATCCTTGCCGAAACAAACAACTCCCATTTTGGAATTCTTGGGAAGGTTTTTACTTAAATTTTTAATATATCCGTCTATAACGTCTAAATTTTTATCTGCCGAATAAGATACGTCCGCAACAACGTACACGTCCGTTTCCGTCATAACGGTAAGCACGGAAGCGCCCGCCGCAGAAAAAGCAATTATTACCGCCATAAGCAAATGCAGCGTAAGCGACGCTATATTATGTCCGTTTACATTTTCTTTTCTTACCGAAACCGCAAACGGTATTGCGACAAGCAATACGATGGGTACGGCGATTAAAAGAAGGTAAACATTATCGAAGCTGATACTGCTCATAACAATACACCATCCAGTCCGCCATAGCTAAAACTGCCAAAATCAAAAAAATGTATAAAATATCGTCGTAAATTCCGTCGCGCATAACAACACGCGGTTCGCCCAAAATATTGAACGGCGCATCTGCCGATACCGTTGTTGCGCTTTCGTTTTCAGACAAAGCCGAATAAACGTAATAATTTTTAGCTTCTCCGCCCTTATTTTTGAAAGTTACCGTATATATGCCTACTTCGTCAAGTGTGCAAACGGCTTCCGCTTCGTCCGTTGCAAGAGATTTTAAATTACCGCGCGGACTTTTTACGGTTATGCTTTCGCAATTCGCCAAAACGTTTACTTCCATTACATCGCCGCAAGTATATAAAGTTTGGTTCATAACTCCGGGGAAAGTGTTGTTTATAAGGTTTCTTATAATAATCAAAAAGTCCGTTTTAAGCGCTGCGTCGGCGTCTTGAATATTAAATGCGCAAACCACTTCGCGGTTGCCGTAATCGTTAGTGCCCGTAAAAAGCAGCGGATTGTTATCGTGCGTTAACAGTATTTTGAAATTACGGCTTAATCCGCCGCATTTTGTATATTTTGCAACTACGAATTCGTTTTTCTGCACGTCCTTTAAAAGCGTTTTAACCTGCGAAGAAGTATCCTTAGTCCACTGTACCCAACCGGACATTCCGGGGTTGCTCTGCCCTTGAACGCCGAAACCGCTCTTTGCTATGTTGCCGTCGGGATTAAAAAACCAAACCGCCCCGTCCGAAGGCATTTCATTTGGCGAATATGAATCGAAAATATATAAATCGTATCCGTTTAGATTAGCGTTATATTCTTTTGTACTTATTGTTTCGTACTTTATGTCGCGTTTGGCTTTAAGCATTCCTTCAATAAAGAACGTGGGCTTATCGCTTACAATAAGCGCGTCGTAATTGTTGGCGCTGTTTAAGCCGTAAAGCATAACTTCGTTATCAAGCATAAGCGCGTCGCCGTCGGCAACGGCAATTTTAGCGCTTATAAATTCTTCTGCGGGAATATCTTTAAAACTGAAATTCACTACCGCCGTCTGAGGAGCGATAACCGTCTGCTCGTCTGCAACTTCTTCGCTTCCGTTTAAATAAACTTTTAAATGAACGTTAGCCGAAGCGCCGTAAGAACGTACGCTGCCTGTAATAGTAAGTTTTTTGTTGCCGTAAGTATAGTCAACATTTAAAAGCGCAATGTTTTTTTCGTTTGCCGCAACGTTAATAACTTCTGCATTTACGCTGCTTTCAAAATATTTGTCGGTAAAAAGTATAGTTTTTACGCCGGGATTAATGTTAAAGTATTCCTGCGCCGCAACTACTGCGTCCTCTCCGTCAACTTCTCCGTAACCGGGCTGAAGCGCGTTTAAAAGTTCAAGCGCACGCCTGCTGTTTTCAATTTCGGTAAACACCGTTTCGCAGGTTTTTCCGTCGGCGTAAATCAAAGTAAACGTACTTCCGCTGAGCGTGCCGTTTATTCTGGAAGCTATTTCCTCTTTTCCGCGCTCAAATCTTGTTTTTCCTTCATAAGATATGTTCATACTGCCGGAACCGTCTAAAACAAAGCAGTAGTCGTTTGCTGCGGAAGGCACCGCAAACACCGGATGAGCAATAGCAAAAGAAATAAATATTACGGCAAGGATTTGTAAAATCAAGCTGATTATTCCGGCTATTTTGCTAATAGGAACACGTCTTTTAAGAAATTTATTACTCAAATTCCAAATATACGTTGACGAAACAATTTGTTCGGTATATTTGTTTTTTATTATGTATACGGCGATTAAAACGGGAATACCTATAAGCGCCAAAAATCCAAGAGGGAATAAAAACCTCATTTAAGCACCCCCATTGCCATTAACCTGTCAAAAAAAACTTTATAAACGCTTTCATCCGCGGGAACAAGCATATATTCCGCGCCTCGCGCCGCACAATAACCGCGTATTCTTTCCTGAACGTAATCAAGCGCCTTTTTATAAGCTTTTAAAATTTCTTTATTGATATTTTTTTTGTAAAATTTAGAAGTATCTTCAACGTCGAAAAAATGAATTTTACCGTATGCGGTGGGATTAAGTTCTTCTTTAGAAAGAACCTGAACGCAAAGAATATCTCTCTTTTTGGAAGTAAGATGGTCGATTGCGTCTTCAAAATTGTTTTCTGTTAAAAAATCGGAAATTATTATGGAAAGCCCGTCGCCGTAGCCCACGGTAGACGGCAGTACGGCTTCGCTTATGCGACAGTCGCCGTCGAATTCTATATCGTTTAACTTATGTATAGAAGAAATATAGGCATCCTTGCCAAAAAGTCCTGTAACTACTTCTTCAAGACCGTTATCGCGTATTGCGTAAATAGAAACTTTATCCATTTCGTTTATGGAAAGATACGCAAAAGCGGCAGCCATACGTAGCGCCTGAACGTGCTTGTTTCCCTTTCCGTGCGCCATAGAGCGGCTTGCGTCTATGTATATACGCGTATGCATCTGTCTTTCGTCCAGATACAGTTTTAAAAACAGCTTATCAAAACGCGCGTAGGCGTTCCAATCTATTTTGGTTATATCGTCCCCCGCTTCATAATCGCGGTAATCCGAAAATTCGCACGAAGACCCGTACGTTCTTGTTTGGTGATTTCCGCCGAACAAGCCCGATACGTTGTTTTTTATTAATGTCTGCAGCGCTTCAATCTGCTGCAGCAACTCTTCGTCAATCGCAAAATTTTTCATTTTAAATTATTTTTAATCAGTTCTCCGCGGAAGCTTCGTCTTCCGCCGTCATATTAGCATTTTTTGCGGGTTTCTCTTTTTTGAATTTACCGAACTTTGCTTTTTTGGAAGGCTGTATATTTTCTTCAACTTCCTGCATAGGCTCATCGGTTAAATCGCTTTTACCTGCCGCAGGTTCCGCGTTAACCGGCGAACGCTTGAAAATTTTTCTGTTTTCTTCAACAAGCAAAGCAATAACTCCGTCTACGGAAAGCTTATCGTTTACCGCATTGTAGTTTGTTTTGATTCTGTGTCTTAATACGGGCGCTGCAAGAGCATCTATGTCCTCGTACGAAACATTGTAATTTCCGTTCATAAGCGCACGTACTTTAGCGCTTGTAATAAGCGCCTGCGCCGCACGGGGAGAAGCGCCGTTCTTTATGTATTTTTTAGCCGTTACAGAGGTGTTTTCAAGTTCGGGATGGGTAAAAGAAATTAAGCTTACCGCATATTTCATTACGTCTGCAATTACGGGTACGGTTTTTGCAAGCGCTCTCATTTCCAAAATCGCAGCGCCGTCAACCACCGCTTCCGCATTTTCGTCAAGCGTAATCTGAGTCATTTTAACAATATCTATAAGCTCGTCAACACCAGGGAACTGCATTAAAAGCTTAAACATAAAGCGGTCCATTTGGGCTTCGGGAAGCGGATAGGTGCCGTCTTGCTCTATGGGGTTTTCGGTTGCAAGCACAAAGAACGGTTCGTCCATTTTGTACGTATCGTTCATAATCGTAACTTTATGCTCCTGCATAACTTCAAGCATTGCCGACTGCGTTTTGGGCGTTGCGCGGTTAATTTCGTCCGCCAAAACCAAATTGGCGAAAATGGGTCCCTTGCGGAATTTGGTTACCATTTTACCGGAAGCGTCTTTTTCTATAACGTTTGAACCCGTTACGTCGGAAGGCATAAGGTCGGGCGTAAACTGAATTCGAGAAAACGGAAGATTGAGCGTTCTCCCGAGCGAACGTACAAGACGGGTTTTACCTACGCCGGGCACGCCCTCCAAAAGAACGTTGCCCCCTGCAATAATGGCGGTTATAACGTTATCCACTATCTCGTCCTGACCTACCACGTCTTTGCGTATTTCGTTTTTAATCCTCTCTATAGAATGAGAGAACGTTTTTACTTTTGCCAATTCCGCGGAATGCACTTCTTTGTTAGTTTCCATTTTTAATCCTTCCTGTTAATTTTCTTTTTCTTTTTCGTCTAAAACGCTGAATAACAAATCAAAATAATCGTTAATGTATTGCTGCAATTCGGGAGTCATCTCTCCGCTGCTGAGCCTTTGCAGAACTTCGTTATAATATTTATAAAGAACTTCTCCGTAAGGAACGTATTTGCCTTCGGTATAGTCGTATATTACGTCGTTGCTTCCGAAGTTTTTGTCTTTGTCGCCGTCGCTGCCGCCGTTTGCCTGACCGTCGTTATTTTCGCCGTCGCCGCCACTTGAATCGCCCCCTTGCGGAGCGGTCAACGTGTCGTCTATTACGGGGAACAGTTTTCCGCTAATTCCGAAGATTTCCGAAAGCTTGTTTCTAACCAGCAAATCCATCATACGGTTAAACGCCTGTTCGCTCAATGCGCCTACGCTTCCCGACTGCAAATTAGCAAAACTTTCGTCCAGCACTCTCTGTAAATACGCGTCGGTATGCAAATCGTCGATTTCGCCGCGAAGTTTGTTTACCGATTCGTAAAAAGCTTTTACCGTTTTAAAAAGTCCGTCGGTTTCCGGAACGGATACGCTGTTTACCGTATCCGACAAATCTTTACCGAAAGTATCAAGCAAATCCTGTATAGACTTTTCCGTATCGTCTTTGGTAACGTTGTAAGTAGTTCTTATTACCGTAAGCGCGGACTGCAAATCCGCAACCATTACGTCTTCTATACCCGTCATAACTCCCGTTACGGCTTCTATGGAATTAAACGAAACGCCTTTGGATTTATAAGCGGCAAAACAGCTTTCTAACCCTCTGGCAAGCTTATATGTAGAGTCGCTTGAAATAAGTTTGTTGCCTATCGGTTTAAACGTAAGCGAGGATTCAACCGCCGCGTCCGTCAATCTAACCGCCGAAATAACCGCGGCGCTCATTTCTCCTACCGTAATATCGGTATCCATATTTGTACGCAAAGCTTTTAACGCCGTTGTAATTACGCCTTTTATTCCTTCTTTCAAATCCGATTCTTCAACCGTTTTAATAAGTTCGTCCAAAGCGGTTTTCTGCGATTCCGCAGGAGTATAAATTTCGCTGTTCGGGTCGTAAGGCTTAGTCCAACCTTCAACAGTATCCCGCGGCAAGGCAACCGAAGTTATAAAAACTGAAACCGCCGCAACGGGGATTAAAACCAGATGCCAAATTTTGGACAGCCGCGGCTTGCTTTTTGGAAGCGAAGAAAGTTTTTTGTCTGCAGCCAATCTCTGCATTTCGATTAATCCGCCTTCTTCGCCTTTGTATTCCACCATTGTCTGAATGCTCTCGCGCAAGCCGTATTCGGCATCAAGTTTTTTTGCAAGCTTTTTATCGTTGGGCTTTAAAAGCAAAAACGTTAAGCCGAAGCAGCCTGCCGCAGCCGCAAAACCTATAAGCACGTAATAGCCCGCGTTTAAAGAAATTGCGCACAGTTTTAAAGACAGCAGAATTATCCCCACCGAAACAAGCCCTGCCGACACGCCTATAAGCGCGCTTACGGCTAAAGCCTTATATAAACTTTTAGTTTTTAACTTTTTAAAATTTTCGCTCATTCTTCTATCTGCCGATAATAATTTTTATAACCGCCGGTATGGCACCGTTATAAACGGTTTCGTTTATAATTTTATGTATTTTTATACATTTATAAATTTTATAATTTGCCTTTTTACTATAATATCATATATATCTATATAAATACAAGTATTATATATCTATATAAATACAAGTATTGAAACCTAGTAAATTAATTATATTATTCAAAAGTTATACTTATATTTATACAATTATAAAACATTTTTGCAAAATATGTTCACTATTTATATTATTATAATATTTTAATTGCCGTAATAAAAAAAACGCACGCAATAAGCGTACGCTTTTAATTTTAAGATATACAGGCTTTAATTTGTTTTAGGGCTGTTTTTTCAAGGCGCGAAACCTGCGCTTGGGATATACCAACTTCCTGCGATATTTCCGTCTGAGTCTTTCCTTCGAAATATCTTAAAAACAATATTTTCTTTTCTCTGCCTTCAAGCCTTGCAATGGCTTCGTACAGCGCGGCTTTCTCCGTCCACACTTCGTCGTTGTTTTTGGTATCGAATATCTGGTCCATTAAAAGCAGCGTATCACCGGCTTTGTTGTAAACGGGCTCGTATAAAGAAACGGGGTCCGAAATAGCATCCAAAGCGTAAGCCACTTCCGATACCGCAACGTTCATTTCCTTTGCTATTTTGTCGTAAGTTACTTCTTCGTCGTTTTCTTCAAGTTTTTCCCTTACCTTTAAAATCTGATACGCCGTATCTCTTATCGAACGCGAAACGCGCAAAGAGTTTCCGTCTCTCAAATATCTTTTTATTTCCCCCAATATCATAGGTACGGCGTACGTGGAAAATTTTACGCCTACCGACAAATCGAAATTGTCTATTGCCTTTATAAGTCCTACGCATCCCGCCTGAAAAACGTCGTCGGCGTTTGCCTTTTTCGCCCAAAACCTTCTTACCAGCGAAAGCACCAAACGCATATTACCTACAATAAATCTTTCCCTGGCGGCTTCGTCACCTGCCTTAAGCTTTATCATTAATTCCTCTTGCTCTTTTGAAGAAAGCAACGGCAGCCCGGATGTGTCCACTCCGCAAATAACAACTTTTGATAACATAACATATCCCCCTTTTTCGGTATGTAAAACGATTGGTACGGGAATATGTTTGATTTAATTTTAATTTATCTGCTTGCTTATGTCTTTTTTAAGTTTGGAAATAATCTTTTTTTCCAATCTCGAAATATAGCTTTGCGATATACCCAATTTGTCTGCTACGTCTTTTTGAGTCATTCCTTCGTCGCCGTCAAGTCCGAAACGCATACGCATTATGCGCTGTTCCCTGGGCGAAAGTTTTGACAGCGACGCCTTTAAAAGCTCGCGTTCAACGCCGCCTTCTATATCCGAATAAACGCTGTCCGCATCCGTTCCCATTATATCCGATAACAACAATTCGTTGCCTTCCCAATCGGTATTAAGCGGTTCGTCAAAACTAACTTCCTGTTTTAATCTGCTCATCCGCCTCAAATACATTAAAATTTCGTTTTCTATGCATCGCGAAGCGTATGTGGCAAGCTTTATGTTTTTGTCGGATTTAAATGAATTTATAGCCTTTATAAGCCCAATGGTTCCTACCGAAACCAAATCGTCGCCGTCCGCGCCGGAGCCTTCGAACTTTTTGGCTATGTAAACTACAAGGCGCAGATTATGTTCTACAAGCTCTGCCTTTGCTCTTTGGTCGCCGCTCTCCAAAAGCGTAATTTTACTGCTCTCCTCCTCCTGCGAAAGCGGCAGAGGCAAAGCCTCGGTTCCGCATATGTAATCCAGAGTGTTTTTTCCGAAAATCGCAGCAAGCAGCTGCTTTATTTTTTCAAACATTAATATCCTCCAACAAGTCCGGATGCAGCACCGCGCAATTAATTTTCTGCGGACTGACTCCTATTTTAACGTTTTTAAACGTATCCGATTTTTCGCCGAAGTTAATTTCAATTTTATCCGCGGTAAACACTTGCATAATTTTGCTCCCCGCAACAGTATGTATTTTTACTCCGTCGGTTATTCGCTTTTCCCCCAAAATTTTTTTTGCGGCGTATTCCGGAATTACGCTTACAGGAGCTCCCCTGCAGTAAACTTTGTTGCCGCTATCAAAAAATCCTTTAACGTCAATGTGCGATTGCCCCGCATATATGCGGCAGACAACCTCGTTTTTGTTACTTTTTTTAAGCCTTGCCGCAAGTTTTTTTGCTCCTATTATAACAAGCAAAGCGCCGAACAAAGGTATGCCGACAGGTACGGAAGAAATTAAATAACCGCTGCCGGAAAGATAATCCGTTCCGGTAAGCGAAAACACGCCTATAAGCGCACCGCCGAGCAAAGCCGTAAAAGCCAAAAAAGCTCCGGCAAATTTTAAATAGCTTTTAAAATTTTTAAATTTTCCGGCAGCCAGGCAAAGTATTAGTCCCGACAATACTTTTATAACCGCAGACCAAGCCGCCCCCGCCTTTATAAGCGGAAACAGAACCGCAACGGCGGCGCCTAGGCAAGCGCCGAAAAATATTCTGAAAATTCCCGCCGTATTTTTCGAAGCCGCCTTTGCAGCATACAAAAGCGTGAAATCCATACAAAAATTTTCAACTACGGCAAGTTCTACGTACACCTGCATTGTAAATGCAATTATAGCCCTTTTAAAAAGTCGTAAAATAAAAAAAAACGCCGTAATTTGTCGGAATTTGACATTTACGGAAAACACAAATTTATTAATAGCGTTAATCTGCCGCAAAAAATTTATTTTAACATACGGCTTAAAAATATAACCGCAGAACACCGTTCCGCGGTTTTATAGTTAAAATTCAATTTCGTTTAAAATAACGTCTACTTCCGCAGTCGTTTGCGCTTTAAAAAGCTTTTCTTTGTATTTTGCTGCGTTGGGAGTTCCCTTTAAGTAAAACGCAATCATTTTACGCATAAACACGCAGGCAAATCTTTCGCCGTATAAAAGTCGTGTTTTTTGCAATTGACCCCGTACTATGTTTAATTTATCTGCTTTTCCGCGCCCCGTAATTTCCGAAAATATCCACGGCGCGTACATAGCGCCCCTTGCCACCGCTATTCCGTCGGCGCCCGTTTTGTTTAAAAGATTTTCCGCATCCGCTTTGCAAAACACTCCGCCGTTTGCAATTACCGGAATTTTAACGGCGTTTTTGGCGGCGGAAATTTGAGCAAAGTTTACCGCGCCGGAATATATTTTATCGCGCGTTCTGCCGTGAACACAAATCATATCCGCTCCTGCGTCTTCGCACATTTTTGCAAATTCAGCCGCAATAAGTTTATCTTCCGATAATCCTATTCTGAACTTAACCGACACAGCTTTACCGCTTTTTTTACATTCCGTAATTATTTTAGCCGCAAGCGGAATATTGTTCATAAGCGCGCTGCCTTCGCCGTTTTTATAAATTTTAGGCACGGGACAGCCCATATTTATGTCTATTAAATCAAACTTTGCAAGCGCTTCGCTTTCGGCGGCTCTGCGCATAAATTCAGGTTCGCACCCGAAAATCTGACAGGCTTTAATCCCCGTGTAATCTTTGTCTACGTACAGCAAATCCTCGGTCTTTTCGCTACCGTAGCAAAGCCCCTTGGCGCTTACCATTTCTGTAAAAGTAAGCCCCGCGCCCAAGTTACGGCAAATTTCCCTGAACACCGCGTTGCTGTATCCCGCAAGAGGCGCCAAAAAAACGTTGTTTTCCGTATGTAAATTACCTATTTTAATTGTTTTTAAGCGCATTTTTAGCTTTTTCCCAATAAACGTTTAATTCCAACTCGTTTAAATCCGTCATATTTTTACCGTCGGCGGTAATTTGCCTCTCGCATTCGCAAAATCTTTCCGAAAACTTTTTAACAGAAGCTTGCAGCGCTTCTTCGCAGTCTACTCCTGCCAACCTGCAAGTGTTAACCGCGGAAAAAAGCACGTCGCCTGCCTCGTCGAAAACCTTTTTTTTATCCCCGTCCGCCAAAGCGGTTATAAGTTCGGAAAGTTCATCCGCAAGCCTTTCCCCTGCGGATACCGAGGAAAGAAAATCCATTCCGGATTTCGCCGCACGCTTTTGCACTTTTTGCGCGCGCATACACGCAGGAAAGTTTTTTGGAACAGCCGAAACACTGTCGGAAAAAGTGGTTTGCTCTTTTTCTTTGCGCTTATTGTTTTCCCAAACGCCCAAAGCTTCACTTTCGCTTTCCGCCTTGTCCGCGCCGAAAATATGCGAATGGCGGAATATAAGTTTTTTAACAACTCTTGTCAACGCGTCGGCGCCTGTATATTCGCCGCGTTCTTCGGAAAGCACCGAATGAAACGCCGCCTGAAGCAAAACGTCGCCCGTTTCCTCCTCCATATCAAAACCGTCGTCGCGCTCTATTGCGTCGGCAAGTTCGTAGGCTTCTTCTATAAGATTGCCCTTTATGCTTTTAGAAGTCTGCGCTCTGTCCCAAGGACAGCCGCCGGGCGCGCGCAAAAGCTTTATCATATATTCAAGGTCGGCATAATCGAATCTCTCTTTTTTAAGAAACTCCCGCTCCTCTACGGCAACCGCGCAATTCAAACCGTAATTTTTTTGTCTGTCGATTTCGTATATTTTAATAATTTTGCCTAAGTCTCCGCAAACAAAAACGCATAAGCTTTCTTCTCCGAATATATCCGAAAGCTTTGTTTTTGTTTCGCTTGCGGCATATTCGCCGTCTATATCATAAACAACCGCTGCGCGGCAGCTTTTTAAATTTTTAACGCTATATGCCGAAACTGCGGCATATTCGGGGGTTAAAAGTTTAGCAACGCTATATGCGTGCGCCGCTTTTGATACACCTTCGAAAACTTTGCAGTTTTTATGTTTTGCCAAAATCAACTTACAGGATTCGTTTTCGCATACTGCGCCGTCAACGCAATAGCAAACGTCGCTATCCTTAGCCGCGGCAATAACCGCCGCGGCAAGTTTTTTATTAAGCGTGTCGAAATTCCTGCTTTTTTCGTACAGACAATCAAGAGTTTCAAAGTTAAGCCCGTTAAGCGCCCCAAGCCCCGCGCATCTGTTTGTAGAAACCAAAATCTTTTGCGCGACGTCAAGCTCCGCCTTTGCCCTCAAGCTTAAATCTCCGTCCGTAATGCCCAAACCTATCAGAGTAATTTTCATCGGTTTTACCCTTTCCTTTACCGTTATTTACTCTGATAATATACCAAAAATTCATTAAAGTTGCAACCAAATACGCACAATTCGCCGACCAAGCCGCGCCGTTTATGGAAAGAGGCGTAAATTTTATAAGCGCCGCAGTAAGCGCAACGCGCAAAATTGCCGTAACCCATTGCGTAACGGTGCTTCTAACAGGTCTTCCAAGCGAAGTTAAACAAGCCGAAGACGTTTGCACCAGCGACAGCGTTACGGAAGATACCGCCATAATTCGTATTAATTTTATTAGCAGCTCTTTTTCTGCGGTTTGCAGGGAGCCGAATATGATTTTTGTTGCAAGCGGGGCAAACGCAAACAATACCGCCGCGGCTGGAAAAGAAACCAAAAACGTAATCATAAGCGATTTAAAAGCTTTTTTCTTTGCGCCGGCAATATCGCCTTTTTCGGCAAGCGGAGATATTTGCGGCACGCTTGCCGCGGCAAGACCGTACGTTACCGAAACGGGTAAATTTATAATTGTAACCGCGCATCCCGAATATATGCCGTAAAGCGCTGTGGCGTCGCCTGAAATCTGCCTAAGAAGCCTAACGGCTATAATACTTTCGGCAAGCTGAGAAAGAGGCAGCGCAATCGCCGTTAAAGTGAGCGGCACGGTATATTTCAAAATGGACGAAACAGGCACGTTGGGCTGCATATATAGCGGACTTTTGGATTTTTTTCTTAAATACCAAACCGCGGCAAACACGGTAGAAAGCACTTCGCTGACGGTAACCGAAAACAAAGTAGAAGCAACGGCAAGCGCAAGATTTTCGCGAAAATAATAGCTTAATGCAACGCCGAAAGCAACCTTGATAACCTGCTCGGAAATTTCGGTTATCGCTGTCGGATACATATTGCCCCTGCCTTGGAAATAGCCGCGGACCACCGAAAGCATAGAAACGCAGAACACCGAAGGACACAGCAGTTTACAGCATAAAGTTATAGCCGGCTCGCCCTGAATACCGGCAAGCGCGCTCGATAACATATACATTAAAAACGTGCCTATAATACCCACGGTGCCGTAAAGATAAAACGCCTGCTTTTCGGCGCCGAAGCCGCGTCCCGACGAAACCAAACGCGCAATACCCGTAGGTATGCCGGATGCCGAAACGGTAAGCAAAATGCAATACAGGGGATAAACCATTTGGTATATCCCCATCCCTTCCCCGCCCAAAATATTGGTAAGCGGTATTCTGTATACCGCCCCAAGCACTTTGGATATAAAACCGCCCAAAGATATAATTACGGCGCCTTTTATAAAAGATTGTTTTTGACTTAGCATATCAATTTTCCGTAATCAATCGAATTGCCCCGCAAGTATGTTTGCGCTGAGCTGAGCGAGCTTACAAGCGGCGGCTTCTATTTTTGCACCCTGCTCGCAGGAAACAAGCGCCACAGCGCCAAGGCAGTCTCCGTTGCACACTATTGGTACGATAATCTGAGCGGTAACGTCGCTCTGCTGGTTGTCGCAAATGGGCACTACGTCGCCGCCTTCGGAAAGGTTGGCAACATAGCTTTTTCTGTCTTTTAAAATTTCGTCCATTTTATCCGAAAGACTTTTACCGTCAAACTCTCTTTGCCCGCGTCCCGAAGCATACAAAACTTCGTCGGTATCGCATATTACGGCAATGTGTCCCGATAAATCGGAAAGCGATTTTGCCGTCCCCTCCGAAAATTTTTCAAGCGTGGCTATGGGCGAATATTTTTTTAACATAAGCTCGTCCCTGTCGGTAAATATTTCCAACGGGTCGCCCGACTTCAATCTTAAAGTGGACCTTATTTCTTTGGGAATAACAACCCTGCCCAACTCGTCTATTCTTCTTACAATTCCTGTTGCTTTCATAAAACTCCTATTTCAGGCAATAATTGCCGTAAAAGAAGTATGTGAAAGTAAAATTTTGTTATACAGAAAAAACGCTCTATAAGCAATTTTAAAAAATAAACGCGTCGCCGTAAATGCATTGACGGCGACGCGTTGAGTAAAACATATCAAAATATAAATTGCGCTAAGCTTTAAGCGCGTTTTTCTGTTTTTTAAAAGTAGAATTTGCCTCGTCAATCATATTTTTATTGGCAGGCTTGGGCTCGTAATAGCCGCGCGTACTCATTTGGGTATAAATTGAATACTGATTTTCGGCAACGGCTAATAAATTTTCGGAAAATTTTTTGCGCACAGCCTTGGTGCTGCCTTCAAACAACGCGGTTGTATAAACACCCATAAGCTGTTTTTCCGATTCCAGCATATCCTGCAAAGCATCCTTTTCGTTTAAAGTTACATCGCTTTTTGTAAGTTTCATTTTAACCTCCTATAACGTTTAAAAGCGCGTTATAACGCTGTTCGTGTTCGTCTGCGATTTTCGTCATACAATCGGCAAGGTCTATATCAGTCAAAGTTTTTGAATAGGCGCGCGCCTTTTTACAGATAAGCCCTTCCGCCGTCAATACGTCGGAAATAAGTTCAAGTTCTTTTGAAGTGAGTTGCTGCATAATATTTACCTCCGCTTTAATTTTTGACAGCATATAATTTTTTTAAACAGAAAGCGCGGCTGTTTTCCCTTTGGGAAACAGCCGCGCCGCATTATTGTTTATTATTTCAGTTTTCCGTTTTATCCGAATCCGTAAAAATATCCGGCGAAATACCGCCGTGAGATTTAATAATTTGATAATAAGGGTCATCCGAAAAATCGTGCTCTTTAGTATATACTCCGCCGAGAGCTTCTATAGCGTATTTAAGCTCCTGAAAATCCACAAACGTAATTCCTTCTCCGTCTATTTTATCAAGCAAATAAGGCAGCGCGCGCTCGTCGCCGTAAGCGGCAAGATAACTTGCGCGCATAGGTATGTTTTCGTCGTCGGTTCTGAATTCTTTTAATAAAATATTAAAAATATCGTCGTTTTTTAATACGGTACGCGACATAATTTCCAGCATATACTCACGTTCAACGCCGTTTTCGTAATTTTTAAGCGCTTTTTTTGCAACAAGGTCGGCTTTTTCTTTAATATAGTCTACGCACCTGTTTTTCAAATCCTCGCTGTCGGCGGCTATAAGCATATCCATATATGTATCCACCGCTCTGTCGTCAGCGCCAAGCAGGCCCATAGCATAATCGCGCTCGCTTTCGTTGCCGCCAAGCAGAGGCAGCAACTCCCCGGCAAGCGAACGGCTTTCTATCTCGTCGCATAAAAATTCCGAAACGGGCACGTTTTGTTTAAGGTGCGCTTTAAGGCATTTAATAAGTTCGCCGTCAGTCATTTCGGCATAAAAACCGCGCGGCGTTTTGCCTATAGACTTTAAAACGGTATCGCCGAAGCGCTTGTAAAGCTTTGGAATTATGTCTTCCCATTCGCTTTCTTTGTGCTTTGAAGCGTTTTTTGCTATATATTCGCTAAGTTTTTCGTCGAAAATACCGTCAAAATCGTATAATTTCATAATTCACCCGTAATTCTTTTTATTTTTGCTTCCGAAACGTCAAAGAAGACGCTTATGTTTTTTTCCGTAACGTCGGCTTCGCGCACGTTGGATTTTATATATATAGCCGCCGCAAGCGCATCTACGTCCTTAGCCGCGTCCAATTTTTCACGCAGTGCAAGTTTTTTATAAATTTCTTCCGCGGTAGCGGCAAATTCTCTGCCGTGCTCGTCGTCCAATATGCTGAAATGCGCAATTAATCTGGCATACGCGCGTATAAAATTTCTTTTTTTATCCCTTCCCAACGCAAGCGCCTGCGTTGTAACACGTTTGTAAACGTTGCAGATAACAACGCCGAAACAGTTAAACTCGTTACGCTCCGCAAGCGAGCAAAGCAATTCTATTTTAAATCTGTCCGGCAAAAACGCATTTAAAAGCAAATCTCTGACTATTTCGTCCAAATTGGCTTTAACGGCAACCTGCGCCGCCAAAAGCTGCAATTCGCCCACTTTTACCTCGTATTCGTCAAAACACCACTTTATGCAAGACGATAAATCAAGCTCGGAAGAAAGCTTTTTCGCCGCGGATTTAGAAAGCCGCATATAGGCGGCAAGCATTTTAAGCGACGATTCGCGCACTTCCTGCGGCAATCTGTAAAAATAACTCAGCTCGCACACGCTGTTATTTTCAAGCATTGTCCGCGAAGCGTTATAATAAAATCTTGCCGTTACCGCATCGGGATAAATTGTTACCAATCTGTCGAAAATCGCAAAACTGTCGTCGTATTTTCCGCAGTTAAACGCTGCAACCGCTTTAAAATACATAATGTTTAAATCGTTTGAAAAATCTTCGGAAAGTTTTAAAAACGTTTGATAAGCTTCGGCGTGCATTTTATTCTCGCAGCAAACCGTGCCTATTTTATAAAGCCCGTCGTTGTCGGTAATATCCAATTCAAGCAAACGCCTGGCAAGCGCTTTTGCCTCCTCGGTTTTACCGGCTTCGGTTTTTACGGCGGCAAGCGTAGTTAACGCCTGAACGTCGTCGGGATAATTTTTTAAAATATTAACGCATTCCTGCTCGGCTTCTTCGGTTTTATCGTCTATAATCTTGCACATTGCAATATAATTGCGAGCCGCAAGATATTTATCGTTTTCTTCGTCGATTTTTTCAAATTCCGCCGCCGCGTCCGAAAACTCGCCCGCTTTCATAAACTCTATTCCGCTTGAAATAATTTCGCTTACGTCCGCAAGTTTGGGAGGATAAGCAAATTTTAACGGATTTGACGCAGACGACATAAAATCTTTCATTATATCCTCGCGCATACCGCTGTCCAAATCTTCCGATTCAACCAACAGCTTATTGTAATAATATGCGGAAAAATGCTCGTTCCCCAAATTCATAAACGCAACCGCCAAGCCCTCGTAGCACTCGGCGTAATCTTCGTTAGAGGCAACGTCCATATATTTAAACCAGCCGTTAACGCAATGCTCGTACAACCCCAAATCATCGTAAATTTCGGCGTAAAGCATATAGCTGTCTTCGTCGTTCCCGTCTATTTCGGCGTTTTTATTAAGCATTTTAAGCGCGCCTATATAGTTGTGATTATCGACCATATCGCAGGCAATGGCAATAAGCCTGTCCGCGCCCAAGTCGATTCTCATAGTTTTTGCCATAGTTTAATTCCCGAAAAGTTTTAAAACGTCTTCTTCTGTAAACGCGTAATCGGTATTGCAGTAGTGGCAATGCACTTTTACGGCGCCCTGCTCTTTAACAATACCTTCCGCTTCGGCTTTACCGAGCGATAAAACAACTCCCTCTATTTTTTTGCGCGAACAGTTGCATTTATATTCCGGATTTATAATATACGCCGCGCTGTTTTTCATTGCGGACGGAAAATATTTTTGCATAATTCCGTCTGCGCCCAAATGCAAAAGCCGATTTGCAAACGGTACAAAACCGCGCATAGTTTTTTCCGCAAGCTCGGCGTTTTCTTCACGCGTGCCCGGCAAAAGCTGCATTATAATTCCGCCGGCGGCAACGCACGTTCCGTTTTCTATTTTAACGTCTATAACCGCCGCGGTGTCAATCTGTTCGCTTTTTTGAAAGTACTGCATAAAATTTTCCGAAATATCGCCGCTTTTCAACTCGCAAGTACCCAAAAACGGGCGAGAGTATCCGTCGTCTTTTATAACCGTCATATTTCCGCCGCGAATGCCGTTTTTAAAACCTTCTGCATAGCCGCGTATATGCCCTGCCTTATCGCCGGAAACGCTTGCGCAGGAAACTCCGTCATCCGACTTAATAGTTATGGAAACGGCGCCGTCAGCGCTTTTCAAACAGCCTGCCATAAACGCGCAAGCCGTTAAAAGTCCGCCCAATACCTGCGAGGAAGCACAATCCAAATTATGAATTTTTATAGCATTTGAAACAAGTTCTGTCGTGTCCAGCACGGAAAGCGAAACTTCGTCGTCATAGACAAGCGTTCTATATAACTTATTCATAACCGCTCCGTTTAATCAAAATTTTTTGCAAATAAAATTAATTCTTTGGGTTTTATCCACGCCGAGGTGCCCTTCCGTCTCAACTTTAAATCCGGCGTTTTCAAGCTTTTCAACTATCTGATTTTCCGAATAAATATATTGCGTATGCCGCTCGTCCGCACGCGTATAACTTCCGTCTGAGCACTTAGTAAATAAAGTTATATCCATCTCTACGCGGTCTTCAAAAAGCTTGTTAAACCACATATACGCCACGTCGCCCCTATCCTCTGCAAACAGGTTATCCCCCAGAATATGTTTAAGTTTATACTCCGAACTTATATCGAAAATAAACGCTCCGCCCTTTTTAAGCGCGTCGTAAACACGTTTGAAAGCCAAATCTGTTTTTTGCGGCGCCACGTAATTTATGCAATCGTTAACGGCGGTTATAAAGTCCGTTTTGCCGTTTAATTTTAGTTTGGCTATATCGCCCTGTAAAAATTCGGCGCGAACGCCTTCTTTTGCGGCAAGCTCCACGGCCTTGGAAAGCATCTCCGCCGAAACGTCAACGCCTTTCATTTCGTATCCGGCTTTGTAAAAAGCGCGTGTAAAATAACCGTTGCCGCAGCCCACGTCTGCTCCGCATTTAAAATTACCCAAGCCGCGCAGCTTTTTAATTAAATACTGCGACCATTGTTCATAGCCGCAGTCGTCGTTTAAATATTCAAAAATACCGCCGAGAGCCGCATACGCCCCCGAATATGCTTTGACTTCGCTCATTTCAACAGATTGTCCGAACTTATTTTCTTAGCTTTTTTACCTTTCTTTTTATCGTCGGACTGCAAAGCCTTTTCACGGTCTGCAAACAGTTTGTTATATTCTGTGTAAACAGGGTCGTCCAAATGTTCGCGTTCGTACGCCGCAACGTTCTCCGATATTTCCGCGCGCAATTCGGCAGCCGCCGCTATATCCGCACGTGTAAAAGTAAGCGAAGGCGCTTTTAAAGTTTTTTCGCCTTCTATCGGCTTAATGGGACGCGCAATAAGTTCGCTTTTGCCTGCCGCAAGAAGTTCGCGCGCAATCTCGCTTTCGCTCTCCGCTTTTTCTTTAAGCAGTTCTTTTTCGCTTTTGGTTTTTGTTTCTTCAGCCGCTTTAATATGAGGATTTACATATAAATCGAACGCCCACTGCGTGAAAGCCGTCCAACTGAAAAGCATAAACGAAAAACCCAAAAATATAAAAAGCACATACGACAAAGTACGCACAAAGCCGCCGCCCATAAAAAGCCAAACGGGAATAAGCGTAAACGCAGACATAAACAGCGTTTGCACGGGAGTGCCCAATATGAGTACGAACGAGTTTTTAAACAGCTGCTTGAAACTTACGCGATAACCGGTGCCTACGGCAAACATCCAAGCACTGTAAATTCCAATTAATACGGTTGCTATAATTATAAACACGTACGCCGTAACCGCGCCTGCTTTGTTTCCGTCTATAGCGAAAACGTAATCCTTCCAATCGCCTATTACTACGGTTGCAAAAAGAAACGACATAAACAAGGTTACGGGAACCAAAGTATTAAAGTAACATACTTTTATGCCGTGGAAAAAGCTTTTTATAGAAAATTCGCCGTGCGTTACCAACATTCTTTTAATAGAATATCTTGCGCCTGCAATACCTATCGAAGCAAAAAATCCAGCCACTATAAGTATAGAATAAAAAAGCAAATCGGCAGACAGATTAACGCTTTCGTTCAAACCTATTAAATCGGGATAAAACGGATATGAAATGCTGGGATTAAACGGATATACCATTCCAAGCCCGTTTACGTACGCATTGCGGAAAAACATTACCACAATTCCGGGCACAAACGTTATAAGAACAAACACGTTCAGCAAAACAAGTTTTAAAAAGTTAGATTTAAAAACGTCCCAAGCGTCGCGCCATCTTCCTTCGGGAACCGATTTTCTTATATAATCGTCGGCAATTTCGTTGCCTTCCAAACCTTTAACGCCCAATGCCATAGCTCACCTTAATTTTAACCTGTAAATTTCTTAGTTTATTTTATCACAAGGTATAAAATAATTCAACTGTTTTTTTCCTTGTTTTTAAAATTACCGTTCCACCCGCATCAATGCACGGAGGAACGGTAATTAAATAATAATTATTTAAATTTAACTTAAATCATATCGCAAAGCGCCATAATTCCGTTTACGGCTATACCTGCAATTACGGCAATTACGTATAAAGCAACAATTAAAAGTATATTGCGTTTAAGTTTTTTGGTATTTTTAAGCAGCACCACAAGCCCAAGCCCCGCATTGGTGCAAAGACCCGCCACAAGACTTCCGAAAATAA
>CATLBN010000015.1 GCA_949878885.1 uncultured Clostridia bacterium
AAGGTATAAAATAATTCAACTGTTTTTTCCTTGTTTTTAAAATTACCGTTCCGCCTGCAGCAACGCACGGGGGAACGGTAATTAAATAATAATTATTTAAATTTAACTTAAATCATATCGCAAAGCGCCATAATTCCGTTTACGGCTATACCTGCAATTACGGCAATTACGTATAAAGCGACAATTAAAAGTATATTGCGTTTAAGTTTTTTGGTATTTTTAAGCAGCACCACAAGCCCAAGCCCCGCATTGGTGCAAAGACCCGCAACAAGGCTTCCGAAAATTATTCCGCCGTTTATATATGCGCCCGTTAAAATTACACTTGAAGCGCAGTTGGGTATAAGCCCGATAAGCGCGGTTATAAGCGGCTGTAAATATTCGCCGCCTATCATAGCCTCTGTAATGGCTTGTGGACCTACCGCTTCTATAATAAACCCGAATACCAAATTTATAAGCAAAAGATACAGCGTAATTTTTAAAGTATGCAAAAGCGGCGATATAAAATAAACGTATAAGTCCGATTTACCGCCCTCCGAAGCCGCGCAGGTGTGCGAACGGATATCCGAAGTAAGCCCCATTTCCGTAAGCTTTTCGTTAGACATTATAAAATTGACCAAATAACCAACGCCCACCGCAATAAACAGTTTAATAAGTATAAGCGGCATAACCGCGCCTGCCGCGCTCAACTCCGAAAGCATAATTATAAGCGCTTCGTCCGACGTAGCTATAAATACCGCAAGCAGCGTGCCCGTGCGTATTAACCCTCTGTCGTAAAGCTTTGCCGCCATAACCGAAAAACCGCACTGCGGAATTATACCCGTAGCCGAGCCTATAAGCGGAGCCAAATCTCCCTGTAAAATTTTTTGGTTTTGGGTAAGCAACGTTCTGTGCTCCAAAATTTCTATAAGCACGTAAATAAGCAACAGAAACGGAAAAATTTTAAGCGTATCCAAAAACGCGTCTGCAATAACTTCCCACATATTTTTTATATTATTTACCAATATACGTATTTTAAACATACGACCCCCGCAAAACGGGGGTCATCTTATGTTAAACGCAGTTTTAATCTTTAAAAATTATTTTTTCTTTTTGCCGTCTTTTTTGCTTTTTGCTTTTTCCGTTACGGCTTTTTCTTCTTCAAACGTCATAGGCGTAACGTCGGCGTCCGAATAATCCGTTTTCACATATCCTTCGTCGCGCTCCAAAAGCGTTAATCTGGATTCGGCGTCAAACACAAACATTCTCTGCAAATCAATGGAAATTTCAACGCTATCGTCCTTATTTAAAGCCGTTTGCCCCCGTACTATCATCGAAATACCGCTTTCAAGCTCGCATTCGGTATATACTGCGTCGTCGTCGGCTTCGCTTTTGCAAACTTTTGCTTTAACGGCGCCGCCAGCCTTTATTTCGGCGTCTTCCGGTCTTATACCCAGCCAAACCTCTTTTTCCGTATCAGCATACTGCTCTATATTTTTAAATCGTTCAACTGTTTTTTCGTGCAGCGGCAAAGTAAAATCTCCGCAAACTGCGGCATATCCCGTATCGTATTTGCAAATTTTTGCATTTTTTACAAAGTTTACGGTAGGCGCGCCTATATAAAATGCAACGTATGCGTTAGCAGGATAATCGTATAAATTCATAGGCGTATCCACTTGCTGGACAATGCCGTTTTTAAGCACTATTATTCTTGTGCCTATTGTCATTGCCTCGGCAAGATTTTTTGTTGCATAAACAAACGTACCCTGCATTCTTGCCTGCAGGTTGATTATTACGTTAAGCATATCCTGCCTTAACTTGTCGTCAAAATCCGAAAGCGGCTCGTCAAACAAATACAGCTTGGGTTCTCTTACTATTGCTCTGCCTATGGCAACGCGCTGCCTTGCCGCAGCCGTAAGCGCCTTGGGTTTAAGATACAAAACTTCCGTAAGCCCCAAAATTTTTGCAGCGGCTTTTACGCGCTGTTCTATAAGCGCTTTGGGCGCTTTCCTTACGGCAAGTCCAAACCCCATATTGTCGAAAACGTTTAAACCGGGATACAGCGTACTGCTTTTAAACACCATTGCAATATCTCTGTCTTTGGGGTCGGCTTCTGTAACGTTTTTATCTCCCACGAAAATTTCGCCTGACGTAACGTCTTCCAATCCGGCAACAACCCTCAAAAGAGTTGATTTTCCGCTCTCATCTCCGCCCAGCACAACAATAAATTCTTTATCGCTGGTTTCCAAATTGATATTGTAAAGCGCGGTTTCTCCCGAAGGATAAACTTTATTTACGCCGTTTAATTTCAAACTTGCCATTATAACTCCGATTTCCGCAAAGCTTAGAAGACTTGCCTAATTTTATTTGGTACGGATATTTTAACATACTTTCGCGATTTTACCAAGTCTTTAACATTGATTTTTTATTAAAATTATATTTTTCCTTGTATTCGCTTTTTAAAAGTGATAAACTTTTATTATGAACAAACAAAATTACGATGCGGTTATGCAGGGTCAAATAAAAGAAATGCAGGGCAAAAAAAAGCTTTTGCTTCATTGCTGCTGCGCCCCCTGTTCGTCCGCGTGTTTGGAACGGCTTAAAGATTATTTTTTTATTACCGTGCTTTTTTATAATCCCAATATAGAAGACAAAGAATACAAACTGCGCAAAAGTGAATTAAAACGGCTTATAACCCAAACGGGCTGGGCGGATTTTTTGGACTGCGACCGCGACGGACAAAGTTTTTACAGTGCGGTACGCGGTTTGGAAAACCAAAGCGAAGGCGGCGCCAGGTGCGAAAAATGTTTTTATTTACGGCTTAAAAAAACAGCCGAAACCGCGCAAAAGCTTGCATACGATTATTTTACCACCACATTGACTATAAGCCCTTTAAAAAACGCCGAAGTTATAAATGAAATAGGCGCAAATCTGCAAGGCGAAGCCAAATGGCTGTATTCCGATTTTAAAAAACGAAACGGCTATTTAAGAAGTTTACAGCTTTCAAAACAATACAATTTATACAGGCAAAGCTTTTGCGGCTGCGTGTTTTCGCGCATACAGTCGGAAAAACTTGCCAAACACGAATAATAAATGTATAATACAAACAAATTTAAACAATAAGGAACCGACAATGGATATAAACAAATATTCTCCTTCTTACGCGGTAAAGCACAAGCATATGACAAAGCTTTCCGATTACAGCACGGAAGAAATTTTTGAAATTTTGTACGCAGCCAAAGCTATGAAGGGCAAATTCCTCGCGCACGAAAGCACGCGTATTTTACAGGGCGTAACCGTTGCGCTGCTTTTCGGCGACACCTCGCTCAGAACGCGTTCCGCATTGGAGATAGGCATAAGTCAGTTAGACGGAATATGCGTAAACCTGCCTTACAGCGAAGAAGATATGCGCGCGGGCGAAAATATAAAAGATATAGTAAACGTAATTCAGCGTTACGGCGTAGGCGCGCTTGTTACGCGCGGCATAAGTCAAAGTGAACTTGATGAGTTTTGCGCCGTATCCGAAATACCCGTTATAAATTCCACTAACGATTTGGGTATTCCCGTACAAGCGCTTTGCGATTTATATACAATATGGGAAAGGCGCGGCAAGCTTGAAGGGCTTAAAATAGCTTACGTGGGTAAGGGAACAAATACCGCGGCTTCGCTTGTAACAGGCGCTATTAAATGCGGACTTGACGTTGCCGTTGCCACTCCGCCGCAGTTTCAGGTAAGCAAACACGTTTTAGACAAAGCCAGACAGTACGGTAATATTTTTATAACTGAAAATCCTTCCGAAGCCGTGCGCGACGCCGACGTAGTTTATACCGACAGCTATAACTACCACTCTCCGCTTTCCGATAAAGAGCGTGAAATTTTAAAACCCTATCAGGTAAACGGAGCGCTTATGTCGCTTGCCGCGCACAAAGCGCTGTTTATGCACTCGCTTCCGGCAAGCCGCGGCGTAGAAGTTACCGCCGAAGTTATCGACGGCAAAAACTCGCTTGTTTTGGACCAGGGCGAAAACAAACTGCACGTAATAAAAGCAATACTCGCATTACTCATTAAATAAGTTTAATAAAATAGCCGCGCGGTTAAAACCGCGCGGCTATTTTATTTTTATTTTTTTGGAACTATTTTTACCAAAACTATCTCCGGTCTGTTAAACAGTCGCACGGGGCACTGAGAATTGCCCAGCCCGCGCGAGATTATAAGCTTGCTTTCACCTACCGTATGCATACCGGAAGTAAGCTTGGGAAACATTCCCTGCCCGGGGGCGAATATGCCTTGATTTGTAAACGGAATGCGCCACTGACCGCCGTGCGCGTGCCCGCTTAAAATCAAATCGTAACCCAAACCTTTATAGTTTTCGCAAAGATGCGGTTTGTGCGCAAGCAAAATTTTTAAACGCCCCGCAACGGTTTGCTGCGGAGTAATTTTATTTATTTTACCGTTTTTCTGCGACGCGCAATTAAGTCCTACCAACGTTAAACCGCATATATCTTGGGCGCAATCGTCTAAAACCACCGCTCCCGCCTCTTTTAAATCGCGTCTGAAAAAGCGATAGCCTTTATTGCGCATTTCGTGATTGCCCGCAACGTAAACCACGGGACACAAAGCCGAAAGTTCACTTACAAGCCTTAGAGCAACGCGTTTATCTTTAGGCGTATATTTATGAATTATATCGCCCGTTATCGCTATTATATCAGGATTTAACGCGCTTACTTCCTTAACAAGTTTACAGTTGTCTTTTCCAAAGCTTTTTCCGTGCAAATCGGAAAGATGAACCAAGGTAATTTCCCTGTCGGCTCCATCTTTTTCATATATACAACAAGTTTTGCTTATAACGTTGTTCTGACACCATAAAAAAACGGCTAAAATGGCTAAACCCAAGCATATACCAAGCCCAATCCAAAAATAAAGCAACTTAACCTCTCTGAAAATCCGTATGTATCAGCGTTTTACCGCTACTATTCTGTAAATATTTTTTCCGCATTGTTTAAATCTGCGCTCGTGTTCCGTTTCAACGTCGCCGTCAACGGGATGCGCCGCCAAATCTTGGCAGGTATAGGCAATTTCAAAGCCCTCGCTTTTATAACTTTCAAGCGAAAACTCATAAAAATCTCCGTCGTCGGTTTTTTGAACAATCTCTCCTCCGACACGCAAAAGCGACTTATAAATCTTTAAAAATCTCGGATGAGTAAGACGCTGTTTTTTATATCCTTCTTTTGGAAGCGGATTAGAAAAATTCAAATAAATTTTATCAATGCTTCCGCTTTCAAAATATTTTTCAAGCACCTCGGCGGCGCAGTTTAAAAAATAAACGTTTTTCAAACCGTCAGCCTTTGCGCTTTCCAAAGCTTCTATTAACACGTTTGATATTTTTTCGCAGGCAACAAAGTTTATATCCGGATTGATTTTTGCCGTTTCCGATACGAATTTACCTTTGCCGCAGCCTATTTCCAACCTTACGGGGTTATCGTTTTTAAAAATTTCTTTAAGCGGCAGAAGTTCTTTTACGCCTGCCGCGCGCTTCATATTCTTATCTCTTAAATCGGCGATTTTAACGATATCGCCGCATTGCATAAGCCTTTCTTCCAAATGATTCTTTTTATGCATTCTCATATCGCGATTTTAACACAACCGCGCACAATTTGCAAACCGTTTTCCGCTTTTTTTAAAGTACAAAAAAATTACGTTTTTATTTTTTATTTATTTTAAAAATACCCGTTTTATTATCTTAAACAAGGTTAAATATAACCGTCGGGTGAAAAATAAATTTTATAGGCGCATATGCGTCTGCTGCGCCTTAAAACGAGGAGAGAATGACCATAATAGAAATTATAGATACGTTTACTTTTTACGGGTTAGACGTAATTCTGCTATCCTTTTTAACCGCCGTTACGGTACAGCTTATAAAATTGGCGCCATTTACAAAAAACAATAAAAAGCTTTTTACTTTCGCACCGTTTTTTACAGGCACTCTGTATTATGCGGTTTACGCTTGTATACGCAATTTAAGCTTTGTATATGTTTTAAAAGAATACGTTTCGGTTTTGGAACACGGCATTTCCGTAGGAGCGGCGGCAACTTTATTATACGTTTTGTACGAACAATTCGTGCGCAATAAAAACAGCGGACAGTCTGTAAGCGAAAGCGTAATTTCAGCTTTAATCAAAAGTTACGTCCCCGAACGAGGACTTCAAAAGACCGCGGCGCTTATAGCCGAAGCTATACAAAAAGACGTTACGGGCAGCGGTGCCAAACGCGCGGCGGAAATTATTGCAGAAAACGCAGAAGGCGATTTGTGCGAGGATGAATTAAAGCTTTTATCAAAGCTTATAATTGAAACGCTTGCGCATGTTAACGCATAAAAATGTTTAAATTACGAGAAATATTTTAAATTGACCCCGTAATATGCTTTAAATAACGTACTATCCCGCAAAATTTTCAGGCGGCAGGCAATTTGCCTGCCGCCTGTTTTTAATATTAATTTACGCTGCGGATTTCTACCTTTAATTCAAGTTCGGCGCGTTGATAAATATCGTTTTTAAACGCTTCGAAATATTTGGTATTGTGCTTATACAGCATTTCTCGCAACCCAAGCAAATCGCAGTTTTCCTTTTTGCAAGTTTCAAATAAATCCGAAAGTCTTTTTTCCATCTCCTCCTCGGCGCTTTTTAAAACCGATTCGGGCACAAAGTCGTCGCTCATAATTTTATTGGGGTCCACAACTACTCTAACGCCCTGAATCTGCGCGCCGCCGGAAAATTTTAAAGTAACCTTAGGTATTCCGTCCTTGATTTTCAAATCAATGCCGCCTGTTACCGTTTTTATACCTATTGTATAATGCTTTCCGTCCGCGTCGCAGGGAAGCACGGCAAGTCTTATTTCGTTTTTTAATACTGCCAAAGCAAACGACTGCTTTTCGTTTAAAACGCCCTTGAATTTACCGTTTGAAAAATATGCCGTTTTACGCGCCGTAAATTCAACGGGCTGTTCCCCGCCCGAACTTCCGCTCTGTCCGCTCTGTCCGCCGCCGCTCTGTCCTTCCGAGCCGCCTCCCGAACTTCCGCCTTCACCGCTTCCCGAACCGCTCTGTCCGCCGCCGGTGTTTCCGCTCTGTCCGCCCTGCGGCGGATTTTCTCCGCCCACGTTTTCGCCGTTACCGCCGTTTTCCGAAGTACCAGGCAAATAAGCTTCTACATAGGGAAGATAGCAGGCGTTGTTTTGGGAATATTCGCCTATGGCAATGTCTTTCAGATTTGCCGGCGTACCGTTAGCCGATTTTTTTATTTCGTCCGATAAAATTTTTCTTATTGCCTCCGAAGTCATTTCGGAAACGTCGGACTTCTGCGCAAGCATATCGGCGGCGTTGCCTTTACAAACCGCCACAAGCGCGGTAAGCTCCGAATAGTTTTTTCTGTAAAAGCAGCCCAATATTCTGAACAGCTCGCTATCCAAACAGCTTTCTCCTATTAAAATAAGCTGACAATACTGCAATTTGGGGTAAAAACCCGTTTTTGCGTTTATTTCCGTTAACGCGTCCGCAATAGTTAAACCGCTGCCCTGCACTTGCGTATATTTAATATTCTCTCCGCTTTGCGAAGGCTGAGGCGCTACTATTTCCGCAGTTACCTGCACCTCTCCTTGGTCTGTATCTATACCTACCGCGGTAATTATTGAAGTTTTATGAATATCCACAAGTCCGAAGTCGTTTGTAAAAAACAGCCCTGCAAGCAATAAAAATACAAGCCAATAAACTATTACGGAAAAAACAGAAATATTAATTTTCTTTTTCATCGGCTGTTCCTCCTTTTAAACGCCCAAGCGGAGAGCGGAAGCGCAACCGTAAACACGGCAAACGCAATCCAAAGCCAATCATAATAAAAATTGTAAATTCCGCTGTACTGACTATCCGCAAAAACGGTTATAGTCAACAGGGCTATATTTACCGCAAGCGAAATAATTTTATAATTTTGATAACCCGTGCACTTGTAAATTGCGTAAACCCCAAGCTGAATATTCAAAACCAGCGCAAACAGCATAACAACTTCAAGCACAAACAGCAGTACCAAATCTATTCGTCCTATTGTTTCGATTGCGGGAAAGAACAGCGAAGTTCTGGCGATTGCAAACGTGCGCGAAGGTGCAATCGGTCCGTAAATCCCCATAAAAAGCGTTAAAAACAACAAAACAAACGCCGCGCCGCCTGCATAAGATAACGTAATTTTTGCCGCGTCGCCTTTTTTGTATTTAAAGTGCCCCATCATCATCAAAAGCCAGCAAGGCTCGGCAAAATTATATAAAGTTCCGGCCGTGCATTTAAACAGTACGCCGGCAGGAGCTTTAAACATAGGCAAAAGATTGTCCATTTTAGCCTCGCCGAAGCCCAATGCAAACATTAAAATCATACATACCAAAAATAACGGCAGGCAAATATCCGCACATCTTCCTATATTAATAAATTTTTTGCTTGCGGCATAAACCGCAAACGCAAAAAACGGCAGAAACACTCCCAGCGACGGCACGGTATCGTAAAAAATATTGTGTATATACATTTTCTGCTCGAATATAGGCAAAAGCGCGGTAAGCAGAAAAAACGCCGCAATAAAGCCGTAAACTATACGCGCGCCTACGTTGCCTATTATACCTTCCAGCAAAGCGAAAAACGTTTTATCGGTTTTTGAGCACAAATACGAAAGCGACCAAATAACAATGCCGCCCACGGTAAAGTCTATAAGCGCCGGAAGCAGTAAATCTCTGTTGCAGTCGCCGCTTAATATTGTAGGATACATTAAAATTTTTGTTACCGCCGTGTAAGCCAACAAAATAAAACAAATCTGTCTTACGCTTATTTTCATATATTGTCCCCGTATCAGTCCGTGCTGTCATTAATAGAATTTTTTTTGAGCCTTACTCTTTCCTCGGTATCGAATACCCTCGGACGTTTATCCAGCGTATAAAGATTGGCTTTAACCAAGCTGTCGTATAAATCGTTTTTAATTACAGGCGCAAACGGAGCCACAAGCGGCACTCCGTAAGATTGCTCCGTTACCAAATAGCAAATTATATAAGCAGTAAACAGTACTATTGCAAAAGGTCCCAAACTGCCTGCAATTATTAAAAACATCCATCTTAAAGTAGTTGAAGTTTCCACGCTGTTCGGCACCGTATAAAGACATATTGCGGAAAAAGCTATAATTATTATTGCCGGCGTTGAAATTACCCCCGCTTTAACGGCGGTATCGCCAAGCACCAACGCGCCCACTACCGACAGCGCAAGCCCAACGTATTTGGGCATTCGTATGGATGCTTCGTTTAATACTTCCAAAACAAACAGAGTTAAAAACATTTCAACGCTCGGCGACAGAGCAAGTCCGGCAACCGAGCTGGAAATTTTTAAAAGCAGCTGAAACGGTATAATCTGTATTTTAAAAAGCTGCGCGGTTATATAAAGCGCCGGCAGGAAAATACCTATTATCATAGCGGCTATTCTCAAAACGCGCAGCGTTGTGGCGCGGTAAGAATTAATATAGTAATCTTCCACCGACTGAAAATCTTCAACCAGCATATAAGGCACGGTTATGCACATAGGCGAACCGTCAACCACTATTCCCACTCTGCCTTCGCACACTTTTGCGCAAAAAATATCCGGCTTTTCCGCCGTTCCGCACCGTTTGAAAAGCGACCGAGGACGCTTTGTCATAAACTGAGCTATATATGACGAATCGGGTATAATGTCTATTTTATTCGCCATAATTTCTTTTTCTATTTTTTCAGGCAGTCCCTTAGGGCATACTCCGTCGATAAACACCAACGCAACCGCAGTGTCGGACTTTTCGCCTACAAAAATAGTTTTAACCTGCAGTTTTTCTGTTTTTATGCGCTTTCTTATAAGCCCCAAATTTATTTTTATATCTTCTATAAACCCTTCGCGCGGACCGTGAACGGCAACCTGTGTAGGCGGTTCGGCTACCGCTCTTGCAGGCGGACTTTTAACGCCTATTATAAAAAAATCTTTTTCTCCGTCAATAAGCACCACAGCGTTTCCGGACAGTATTTCTTTTACAGCCTGCTGTTTTTCTTTTCCGTCTTTAAATTCGGGCGAAGCAAGTAAAGTTTTAATATCTTGGTATTTTGCGTCTTTTTTAACGATGCGCAGCGGTTTTATTACAAGTTCGCCCAAAAGCTGCTTATCAATAAGTCCGTCGGCATAAACGGCGGCAAATTTTTTACCGTCGTCGGAATCGAATTCAAATACCAATATGTCTTCGCTCTTTAAAACATCTTTTAAAGATTTAATATTTTTTTCCAACGTAATCATACTTTTATAATTTGTAAAATATATAAAATAATTCTTTTAAAGTTTATTTAAAGCAAATTGCTTAACCTCCGCCTGAAAAAATTTTTAAAAAAATTAAAAAAAATACTTGACAATCTATACTCTGCAATGTATAGTATAATACAAAACGGGGTATTTGTATGGATATTCAACTTAAAAAAGGAATATTGGACGTATGCGTGCTGTATGCTTTAAGCAAAGGCGAAAGCTACGGCTACAAAATAATAAGCGATTTGGAAGGCGTTATAGAGATATCCGAAAGTACTCTTTACCCCATTTTAAAACGTTTGGAAGCGGCGGGATTTTTAAAAACCCGTACAGCCGAATACAGCGGAAGGTTAAGAAGATACTACTCCATAACCAATACGGGATTAAAAAAATTGGTTTCCGGCAGAGGGGATTTTCAGGAAATTAACGTTATTTATAAAAAACTGTTCGGCGGAAAATTGTAAATTTTAAAACAAATCATTTTTAAATCACTTAAAATTTAAATCGCAGACTTGCGAACTCAATATTTTTAGGAGAAAGAATATGACGTATAACGAATGGCGGGACGAATTAAAGTCCAATCTGTTAAGCGTTTCCGAAAGCGAAAGACGCCGCGTAATGGATTATTATGCAGAAGCTTACGCAGACAGGCGCGACGCTGGATTTACAGAGCGCGAAATTATAGAAGATTTCGGCGCTCCTTACGATGCGGCGCAGCGAATTCTTGCCGAAAACGCGGAAAATATGGAACCTAACCGAAACGGCGAACGCACCTGGCGACAGGTGGGAGAACGTTTTAAAAACGGGTTGGGAACACAGTTTAAAGGCATCAACTCAAAACTCAAAGAAAGCGTTGACCATTTGAGCGAAAAAATGGAATATTCTCAAAACAGCGAAGGTTACGGCAGCTATCGCAATAACGAAGCCGCAAACCGATACGGCTATAACAGCGACAGGGAAAGTTACGGCAGTTACGGCAGAGAAAATTATGCGCGCTATGAAGAACAGCGTTACTCTCCTCCCCCCGCTCCCAAGCCTCCTCAGCCGCAGCAGGCTAAAACCAAAAAGAAAAATTCAGACTATACTTGGGTTTTCGTAATTTTATGCATAGTGTTCTGCGTTCCGCTGGCCGGAATAATTATTTCGCTTATAGCAGCTTCCGTAAGCATTTGCGTTGCCCCGTTCGCTCTTTTGGTATCGGGGGTTGCAACGATAGGTTCGGCTATAGGAACAATGGTCGGCGGCGAAATATTAAGCGGAGTTACGGAGTTGGGCATAGGCTTGATAATATTCGGCGTAAGCATTATACTTATTCCTGTTTTTATAAAACTGGTCAAATTATTGTGGCAGCTTTTCGGAAAGCTGTTCGGTTGGATTAAATTGCTGTTCGGCGGAAAGGAGAAAGCATAATGAAAGGCGTGCTTAAAGGTTTGCTTATAGGCGGTATGGTTGCCGCAATCGGCGTTGCCGTGCTTATAGTAGGGCTTTATCTGAACGATTGGAAATTTACGGCGTTCGGGTCGGAGGATTATACAATGGAAACTTATACGGAAACACAAAGCAACACAAATTTGAAATTGGATTTGGACGCAGTAAAGTTCAACGTTGAATTTTATGACGGCGACAAAGTAACCGTAGACTATCCCGTTTCAAAATCGTATAACGTAAAAATTTTTGAAGAATCGAACACGCTTACCGTTAAAAGGTGGCGCAAGTGGTATCGCTTTATAAGCTGGCACGGTACCGACACTCTGCCCGAAGCAAAAATAAAACTTCCGAAAGACGGCGTTTACAACGTTGAAATAGAAGTAAACGCAGGTACTACTACCCTTGCCGACGGAACTTACGGTAACTTATCCGTAGACTTAAACGCCGGTGCGTTTGTTGCCGGAAACATTAACTGCAACTTTTTCGAGTGCGAAGTCAACGCCGGAAAAGCCGAGCTGCAAATAATTGACTGCGCCGCGGCAAAAACAGAAGTAAACGCAGGTACGTTAAACGTAAACGCTTTGAAGTCCGATTCGCTGAATTTGAAAATTAATGCAGGCAACGCCGATATTAAATCGGTTGATGCATTAAGAACTAAAATAGACGTAAACGCCGGCACGGCTTATTTAAGTTTTAACGGCATAAAAAGCGACTACTCCGTTACCGTGGACAAAAGCGCGGGCAAATGTAATTTAAGCCAGCAAATTGCAACAACCGGCAATAAAACCATTACGGTTGACATTAACGCAGGCACGGTAAACGCAATATTTTCAGACGAAGTTTGACAAATAATTAATTGAATGATAAAATACAGCCGTATTAAGCGGCTGTATTTTTATACGCGGAATTACCGTACGTTTACGTAAAGAGGTTAAACAAATGAAATTCGATTTTAACGCAGAATATTTTAATCCGGAACACGTTTTGGAATGCGGACAGATTTTCCGCTTTAAACCGTTTAAACAAGGGTATTTCGTATGCTCTGCCGATAAAGCCTGCTACGTGCACTCCGACGGCGTTAAAACCGTTGTTGAAAGCGAAGACAGCGATTATTTTTATAATTACTTTGACCTTGCGCGCGACTATTCCCAAATAGTAAACCGCGCAAAAGAACGCGGCGTTCCTCTGCTTACGCGCTCAAGCGAAGCGTATAAAGGACTGCGGCTTTTAAACCAAAATCACGAAGAAACGCTTTATTCGTTTATTATATCGCAAAACAATAATATTCCGCGTATAAAGGGCATTATTTCGCGCATATGCGGGGGTCTGGGAGAAAAACGCGAGTTTTTGGGAGAGCAATACTGCACCTTCCCTTCCACGCCAGAGCTTGCCGCCGCAGGAAGCGGATTTTTCCGTTCCGCAGGCTGCGGTTACCGCGACGTTTTTCTAGCGGAAACTTCGGCAAAAATTGCCGCGGAAGGCATATCTCATCTTGAAAATTTAAACACTCCGCAGCTTAAAGCAGAACTTTTAAAATATAAAGGCATAGGCGGAAAAGTAGCCGATTGCATTGCTCTTTTCGGCTTCGGCAAACGCGACAGTTTTCCCGTAGATACGTGGTCGGAAAAAATATATAAAGAGGACTTTGACGGCACGCTTAAAGACCGAACAAAAATAACCGAATATTTTCAATCGCTGTTCGGCGAAGATTCAGGTTATTTTCAGCAGTATTTATTTTACGGAAAACGGTCAAACTTATAATATGCCCGATTATTTTTCACACGCTATTGCCGCAGAAAAAATTTATGAAAGATTAGACGCGGAATATAAACTTAAAATTAAATCAAAAACATTATATATGTTGGGCGCGCAGGGCGCCGACGTATTTTTTGCCTATAACGTTAAATTTACAAAAAATAATTTAGGACGCAGTTTGCACCGTTGGAGCGCAGAAACATTATTTAACGCTTTAATACAAGGCAACCCCTCCTACGCTGCAGGTTTTGCCACGCATTACGCAATGGACTGCACTTTACACCCTGCGGTTTACGCCTACGAAAGCGGCAAACGCAATCCCCTGGCGCACCAGCGGTTCGAAAGCGATTTGGGACTTTTTATAAGTAAATATTACCGTATAAGAAGAACCGTTCTTCCGCGCGAAAAAGTTTTAGCCTGCACCGGTCCCGTATATGACAGTATAAAACTGCTTGAAAACTCAATAACCGTTACGGGCGTTGAACGGTGCCTTAAAAGACACTTTAAATATACCAAATACCTTTTTAACAGCAAAAAACAAACATATAAATGCGATTTTGATTTTTCGTCGCTTGCAGGCGCCGTAGAAGACGCCGTTGACGTAGGTTTAAACTGCGTAAAAAACGTGTTGTCGGGGCATATTAACGGGGCAATGTTTGAAAAAGAGTTTTTACAGCATTGAATTTTTACAATAAAAAACAAGCCCTGCCGCACATCTTTGCGGCAGGGCTTATTCTATAATTTTATCGTAAATATTCTTTTCCAGCAATCTTTGATAAAGTTCGTCTTCCGAAATTTCGTCTAAAAACACGTCCCCGTAAATTTGCAGAACAAGATATCTGGAAGCGTCAACAAATTTTAAAGCGTCGCGGTAAGTTGCATCCTCTCCCAAAATAACGTAGCGGATTTCTCTGCCGCGTTTTTTCTTTTTTGCCGCAAAATTTATTTTTACCGCAGGCGGACTTTTTATAAACGCCGAAACCGCCAAAAGCGCGGCAACCGCCAAAACGGATAAATTTTTCAACGCAAAAAAATATGTTAACACCAACGCCGCAACCACGGTTAAATTGGCTATTCTCAATGCTGTATCAACGGCTTTGGGTTTTAAAAATTTACAAATAACGCACTTTGCTATTCTGCCGCCGTCAAGCGGATACGCAGGCAAAAGATTAATTACAAGCATTGCCGAATTGGCGTAAAAAATAATATCGGTATAAGCGTAAGTCTGCGGAAAAAACCACCATAAACCGGCAACCGCCACGCACAGAGCAAAATTTACAATCGGTCCAGCTAACGCAAGCCGTATTTCGTCTGCGGCGGAAATCCCTTCTATATCGCATTGCGCCGCCGCGCCGTAAGGCATCAAGCTTATTTTGCTGCATTCAAACCCAAGTTTTGCCGCGCAAAATATATGACCGCACTCGTGTAAAAGTGCGGTCAACGCGCAGATTACAAATTCGGGAAATCCTCCGAAAACCGCGCTTATTATCCCTGCCGCCAAAAATAGCGGATGAATTTTTATTTTCACGAATTCCAAACAGGCACTTCGTCGGTAAGCGTGTAGCAATTAAGCAAAGTATCTCCGTCGTACATAGAAACTTTAACTTCGGTTTCGCCGTCGGAATAAGCAAACGGGATATTAGCCGCAACCTTGGTTCCTTTGGCGCTGTACACGTTGGAAAGTCCTGTAATTACGCTTGAAAAAGTAGACGTATGCGCTATTTGAACGGTATAAACTCCGTCGGCTTCGGTTATAGAAGACACGGTTCCTGCGCACACGGGATAAACAGCTCCCTTTGCCGTAAACGAAAGCACGCCGCTGCTTGATACGGTTATGTCCGCGTCTGTCATTTCGCTTACCACGGGCGAAAGAGTTATTTGATTATAAACGGGCTCCGGAGCGGCATCTGCCTTTGAAAACGAACCTATAAACGTATTTATAAGGCTTGTAGGCATAAATAAATTGGTTAAAAATATACCTACCGCTATTGCGCAAACGGCAATTAATTCGCCTATTATAATTACGTTGCCTTTATCTTTAATTTTTCCGAAAGCCTTTTTTTCGGGCGCGGGAGGCTCCGATAAGTCCTCCGCATATACGTAAGCGCCTACGCGTTCGTTTACGCTGTCTACAACAAGCTCCTTCAAATCGTCCTGCGGCTGCAGCTCTTTTTCGGCTTTGCGCTTAAACAAATTAAGCCCCTTCTTTTTAACTACGTTTACCGTGCTAACGGGTATTTCCAGCATTTCGGCATAGTCAAGTTCCTGATTCATATTTTCCTCCGAATTTTTAAGTCTATCATAGCTTATGAATACGGATATAAAAATAGAACAAAAATTTTTCTTAACGCATATAATGATTTTCCGCAATTTAAAACGGCGCAAACTTAAAACTGCGTTCGCGCCGTTAAATTTACTTTATTATATTAAAAAGCTCGTCGGAAAGCTTTGCAAACTGTTCGGGAGAAAGCGTTTCTCCGCGCGCCTTAATATCTATATTCAATACGGCAAGAGCTTGCTCCGCCTGCGTTCTGGTAACGGGGAAAGCGTTTATCAAATTGTTTACAAGCGTCTTTCTGCGCGCTGCAAAAGCTGCGTGAACGGTTTTGTTATAAAGCTTGGTATCGCGCACGGGAATCCTGCCGCGCTCTATATCCAGCCTGACCACCGCGCTGTCCACGTTGGGTTTGGGATAAAACATTTCTCTTTGAACGCGCTTAACCTTTTTGGCGCTTGCTGCAAGCGCAATAACCGCGGTAATCGCGCCATATTCGGGGGTGTTTGCCTTTGCGCACAGCCTGTCCGCAACTTCTTCCTGCACCATTACCGTAATACTTTTGCAGGTATTGCCTTCTTCCAAAAGCTTCATAATAAGCGGAGTTGTAACGTAATAAGGCAAATTGGCAACTACTTTATATTCACCCAGCTCACGCTCGGTTTCCGCAAGATTTACTTTTAAAAAATCTTTAAATATTACCTCTGCGTTTTCAACGCCTGCAAGCGTTTTTTCAAGCACGGGTTTAAGAGATAAATCCACTTCGAATGCCATTACCCTTGCGGCGCGCTCTGCAATAGCGCGCGTAAGTGTCCCCGCGCCGCAGCCTATCTCCAAAACGCAGTCGTCATTTTCCACTCCGGCGCACGCAACTATGGATTTAAGCAGATTTTTATCCGTTATAAAATTCTGTCCGAACTTTTTTTTAAAACCGAATCCGCACTCCGAAAGAACTGATTTTATATCATTTTCCATATTTTACCCTAAAATATCAAGTATAAAGATATTATAACAATTCAAACTGTTATTGTAAACGATTTTACTGCGTTTACCCAACGTAAGATAAAAAAGCCGGCAAGCTATGCTTGCCGGCTTCAACTTTAATTAAGTTTTTTAAAAAGTCTATGCGCGTTCCCCCAAACGGTATCCGCCGTATTCCCGGCGTCGGCTCCGCGTACTTCCGCCATTCTTTCAAGTATTTCAGCTATGCTTTCGGGGGTATTTGGAAATAGCCCGTGTATTGATTTAGGCGCTAAATATGGGCTGTCCGTTTCGGTAAGCAGTCTGTCGGGGCTTATTAAAGATATGCACTTTGCTGCTTTTTTACTTCCTGAATAAGTGCAGGTTCCTCCGAACGAAAAATACAAACCTAATTTTTCAAGCTCTTTTGCCGTTTCCGCAGAATGTGAATAGCAATGCATAAGCGCGCCGCTTTTTAAAAGATTTGCGTTTGCTTTTAAAAGCTGCGTCATATCCTCGGCGCAGTCTCTGGAATGTATTTGCACGGGTAAACCCAATTTACAGGCAAGTTGCAGCTGACTTAAAAACGCGTGCGTTTGCATAGGCTTGTCCGTATCCCCGTAATGATAATCCAAACCTATTTCCCCTATCGCCACGCATTTTTTTTGCTTTGCAAGTTCCTCTATTTGCAGCAGCGCACCGTCAGAGTACTCTTTAAGCTCGGTGGGATGAAATCCCGCAGTAAAATAAACGCAGTCGTATTTTTCCGCAAGCTCGGCGCAAAATTCGCTTGTATTTAAATCAACCCCCGCGGTAATTAATTTTTCTACATTAGCCGCTTTAACACGTCGCAGCAGATAATCTATATCTCCGTAATAACCGCCGTCCAAATGACAGTGCACGTCGATTAACTTCACGAAAGCAAGCTCCCGTCGGGCATATCTTTTTCGGGCGAAACCAAACAAAGCGTTCCGTCGGGCGCTTCTGCGCAGACAATCATACCCTCGCTTAAAATCCCTTTCATTTCCCTCGGCGGCAAATTGCACACCACAACAACTTTTTTACCTACCATTTCTTCGGGAGTATAATGTTTGGCAATTCCAGAAAGCACCGAAAGAGTGCGGCTGCCAACCTTAATTGTTTCGTGCAAAAGCTTGCTTTTTTTAACGGCTTCGCACGCGGTTACAAGCCCTACCCTAAGTTCTATTTTGGCAAAATCGTCTATGGTTATCTGCGCCTTTTTTTCTTCTTCCGAAGAAGCGGATTCTGCTATTTGCGCACTTTCTATTTTTTCTATCATAGGTTTAATATCCTCGTATTTTATTCTTTCAAACAGCGTTTCGGGGGCGTTAATCACGGTATATTCGGGGGTGTATATGTTTTTACCCAGCAAATTTAATTGCCTTGATTTGGCGCCGATTTCCGCAAAAATGCGCTCTGCCGTTTTAGGCATAAACGCTTTAAGCAAATTTGCTCCCGTATCAAGCGCGTACAGCAAATTAAACAAAACTTCCGAAAGCCTGTCTCTTTTACCTTCGGTCTTGGCAAGTATCCAAGGCGCAGTTTCATCAATATATTTATTTGCTCTGCGGAAAACAGTCCACAACGCGTCCAACGCGTCGGCAACCTTATACTCGTCCATTTTACACGCAACTTTGCGGCACGCAGCGGAAATAACGTTTTTTAAATCTCCGTCCGTATCGCCGCAAACGCCCGTATTTTTCGCAACGCCTCCAAGATATTGGTTTGTCATAGAAACGGTGCGTTTTAGCAAATTGCCAAGCGTGTTTGCAAGGTCGGAATTAATCCTTTCGCACATAAGCTCCCAAGTAATAATTCCGTCGTCGGCGTACGGCATTTCGTGCAGCACAAAATATCTTACCGCGTCTACGCCGAATACCGAAGCCAAATCGTCGGCATACATAACGTTGCCTTTCGACTTGGACATTTTGTCGCCGCCCTGTAGCAGCCAAGGGTGTCCGAACACGCATTTCGGCAGCGGTTCACCCATTGCTATAAGGAATATAGGCCAATATATTGTGTGGAATCTTATTATATCTTTACCTATAACGTGCACGTCCGCCGGCCAAAGTTTTTTATATAGCCCTTCTGCGCCGTTACCGTTATATCCTATACCCGTAATATAATTGGAAAGCGCGTCAAGCCAAACGTAAACTACGTGCCTGTTATCGAAATCCACGGGCACGCCCCATTTGAAAGTGGAACGCGAAACGCACAAATCCTGCAATTTTGTTTTAAGTTTTCCGCTTTCCGCAAGTTTAAGCAATTCTCCGTCGGTTTTACCTATCAACTCGTCCGCAAGCAAAAAATTATTCATCATTTCGTTTTTGCGCGATACGGGCTGTATAAACTCGGGATGAGTTAATATATGTTTTACAAGCCTGTCTGCGTATTTTCCCATTTTAAAGAAATACGCTTCCTCTTTTGCCGGTTTAACCTCTCTGCCGCAATCCGGGCATTTACCGTCAACAAGTTGGCTCTCCGACCAAAAGCTTTCGCAAGGCGTGCAATACAAGCCTTCGTACGCACCTTTGTAAATATCTCCCTGTTCGTAAAACTTTTTAAAAATTTTCTGAACTGCGGAAATATGATAATCGTCGGTCGTACGTATAAATTTGTCGTACGATACGTCCATCAAATCCCAAATACGCTTAATCTCGCCCGCAACTTCGTCAACGAACTGCTTGGGCGTTATACCCTTTGCCGCGGCTTTCTGCTCCACCTTTAAACCGTGCTCGTCGGTTCCTGTCATAAAGAAAACGTCGTACCCCTGCATACGCTTAAAACGGCATATCGAATCCGAAAATATACTTTCGTAAGTATTTCCGATATGCGGTTTGCCCGAAGTATAGGTAATTGCAGTAGTCAAGTAAAATTTTTTGTTCATAATCCGTTCTCCTGAAACGTTTAAAAGTATATCATAAATTCGCGCGCTTGTAAATTGTAATGCGGCGCATATCTTTAAAAACCTTTTCATAAATATAATTTATGAACGCTATATTTGCGGCAATTTTTATTATTTCTTCTGTATTTCTCCTGTTTGTATCTCCCGATAAATTTCTGCCCTCGCTTTTAAGCGGCGCCGAAAGCGCCGCAAAAATGTCGCTTACGCTTTTTTGCATTTATGCGGTATGGATGGGGCTTTCGCGTATTGCCGAAAAAAGCGGATTATCCGCAGGAGCGGCGCGTGCTTTAAAGCCGCTTTCAAAAAAGCTTTTTAAAACGGACAACCCCGCAGCGCAGGAAAACATTGCAATGAATCTGTCGTGTAATCTTTTGGGCATAGGCGGAGCGGCAACGCCGTTTGCGGTAAAAGCCATTGCTCAGCTTGAAAAAGAAAAAAACGAATTTGCGCAAAAACTTTTATTTATAATAAACGCAACTTCCATTCAAATTCTGCCCACCACCGTTATTGCGCTGAGAGCGGGCGCAAACAGCGCTGCTGCATACGATATTTTTCTGCCTTCGCTTATATGCACCTGCATATCCACGGTAACGGGCGTTTTGCTGTATCTTGTTTTTTCAAAAATCAAACGCGGCGCAGGAAATTGAAAATGGTATATATAATTCCCGCAATTTTTTTATTTGTATTTATTTTCGGCGCAATAAAAAAAGTTAAACTATACTCCGAATTTTCCGCAGGAATTCAAGAAGCCGTAAAATTCACTTTTTCGCTTTTGCCTTGCCTTGCGGCAATTTTTATGATGTGCGAACTTTTCGAAGTTTCGGGATTTTCAGATATTATAACCAAAGCGCTGTCTCCCGTATTTTCCGCGCTTGGAATACCAGCCGAACTTACAAAACTTGTATTAATAAAGCCATTTTCCGGCAGCGGCTCGCTTGCTTATTTAAATAAAATTATACAGCAATACGGCGCCGACAGCTATATATCGCGCTGCGCTTGCGTATGCTTCGGCTCGTCCGAAACGGTGTTTTACATATCCGCCGTTTACTTTGCCTCCACAAGCGTTAAAAATTTGGCAAAGCCTATAGTAATAGTGTTAATTTCAACCTTGATTTCAACCGTTTTTGCCTGTTTATTATGTAGAATTATGTAAAAATGTGATTTTTTTTCAAAATTTGTTACACAAAAATAATTTTCGCTGTGTATAAAATTTTTTCGAAAATTTCTTTTAAATTTTATTTTATTAGGCTATAATTTAATTGTAAATTCAAGTTGAATTTACATTACATAGCTTATCATTTTTCCCCCTTATCATATAGAGGCGGCGCAAACTCCGGTTTGCGTCGTTTCTGTTTTTAACGCCGCCGAGCAAAAGCTCGGCGGCGTTAACTTAAACATTTAAAAATCCGCGCGGTTAAATTTAACTTTTAACCGCGCGGATTTTTTCAACCGCTTCTTTTAAAATTTCAAAAGCTCTGTCAACTTCACTTTCGCTGTTATATTTGCCGAAAGTAAATCTTACCGCCGATTTAGCCCGTTCCGCGCCGTAACCCATAGCGGTTATAACTCTCGACGGAGCAACCGCCCCTGCCGAGCAAGCCGAGCCCGTAGAAACGGCAACGCCTTTTAAATCCAGCAAAAACAAAATATTTTCCCCGTCGCAGCCGTCAAACGAAATATTTGCGTTAGACGGCACTCTCAGCGCAAAATCTCCGTTTAAATGCGTTCCCTCTATTTCAAAAAGTACTCTGTTTAAAAATCTGTCGCGAAGTTCGGCAACTTTCTTATTGGTTTTATCAGCGTTTGCATATGCTTTTTCAAGCGCCGCGCTCAAACCGACAACCGCCGCGGTGTTTACCGTACCGCCGCGGAAACCGCGCTCCTGCATACCACCGGAAATCAAACCTTCTATTTTGCTTCCGCGCCTTATATACATTGCGCCGCTGCATTTTGGTCCGTAAAATTTATGGGCTGAAATTCCCAAGCCGTCGCAAAATTGCGTAGGCAGCGGCAGCACGCCTGCGGTCTGCACGCAATCGCAATAATAAAAAATTCCTCTGCCGCGGCAAAATTTTCCTATTTCTTCAACGGGCTGAATAACTCCCGTTTCGTTGTTTGCAGCCATAACGGCACAAAAAACAGTATTGTCTTTTACTGCTTTTTCAATGCTTTGCACCCCTACTATGCCCTGTTTATCGGGATTTACGTACGTAATCTCAAATCCGAATTTACGCATAAACTCCGCACTTTCCAAAACAGACGGGTGTTCTATTGCCGAAATAACCAAATGTCCCTTGCCGCGTGCCGCGCAAACACCTTTAACGGCGGTATTGCCGGATTCGGTTCCGCCGGACGTAAAATACACTTCTTCCGCGCTACACCCCATAATATGCGCCGTTTTATCGCGTGCGGACAATAAAGCGTTGGCAGTTTCTCTGCCTGCCGCGTGCTGCGACTGTGGATTGCCGTAGTATTCCTTTAAATAAGGCGCCATAGCTTCCGCCACTTCGTCGTCTAAGCGAGTAGTCGCCGCATTATCAAGATAAATCATTATCCGCCTTCCCGTCGGAATTACCCGAAACCACGGCATATATAAGGGTCAATCTTTCAACTTCGATTTTTTTCTGCTCAAAAGCGCGTCCGAGTTTTGTGCTTGAATTGCGTTCGTTCAATTTAACGTTGCGCAAATCTTCCCAATATCTGTGCGCAGTAATAAGCGTACTTATAAACGTTACAACGGCAATGCCCGCAAATACGGCGGTAAGAATAAGATAGACCCCGTCTTCTCTAGCAAACATCATAGTACTGAAAACTATTGCGATTATGAGCGGAACTATAAAAGCCGCTAACGAAGTTATAAACCATACCGAAGATTTAGACGCGCGTTTTTTAAAAAACTCTCTGCGCTCGTTTTTCTTATCTTCGTTCTGTTTTTCAAGCGCGTCGCGCTCTACGGTTGCAGATTGCAAAACGGGCAAAACGTTTTGGGCATAATCTTTAAGCTGCTCTTTTATATCTCCGTCTGCAAAACCGCGTACAATTTCCGCAGCTTCCGCCAATTCCTCGGTTTTTGTAAAATCGGTAAAATCGCACGAAAATGCCCTAAGCTTTAACGCGCCCACTTCGCCGTTCTTTTCGTCAAGTTTTTCGGCGTTTAAAACTTCGTATCCTGCCGCCTCATAGTCGCCTTCGGCAATAAGCTTTTCGGCTTTGCAAATTCTTTCTTCAAGATTTTTCAGCCTAGCCTGTTCAGCCTCCTCGCGACGCCTCTCTCTTTCGGCAAGCTGTTCGGGCGTCATAACCGCAGCTTCTTCGTCGTCGGTATCAAACTCCGGCACTTCAAAGCCTATTTCTTCTTCGCCGTCGCCGCCTTCTATATAAAGCTCGTCCTCTCCGTCTTCGTTTTTCCTTATTTTATACTTTCTGTCTTTATCGTCGTCAATCAATCTTTCCTCAGCCATATTCTACCCCTTAATTATTTTACTTTTAATATAGGGAACAACCGTTTTAAGTTGCATACATTCAAATTTTCCCCTGTATCTGCTCTTTGCCCAAGCGCACAGTTCCGCGCTTTCGAATACGGCGAACACTCCGCTTCCGGAACCCGTCATATTCACACCCAACGGAGAAAATGCGCACAGTTCTTTGTAAGCCTTTTCTACGTCGCCGTTAAGTTTGCCTGCGGCGCAACTCAAACCGTTGCCCATACTTTCCGCAAGAAGCTCGGCGCTTTCACTCAAAACAGCTTGTTCGGCGGCGGCGCAGTCGCCTCCTTCGCACGGTATTCCGTCGCAAAGCGCATAACACTGCGCTGTGGAAACGCCGCTTGGGGGAATAAGCGCCAAAACGTTCAGTTTTAAACGTGAAGACAAAGATTTAACCTTTTCGCCCCTACCCGTAAGCCTTGCATAGCCGCCTGTAAGCAAATATCCCGTATCGCTCCCCAAACCGTCGGCAAGGTCTTTAATTTCGTAAAAATTTCCTTTGCCGTACAGTTTTGCCATACCGTTTAAAACGCCGGCAACGTCGGCGGAAGAACCGCCCATACCCGCGCCTACGGGAATATTTTTATAAATTTCAATATCCGCGCCGCACGTTTCAAACCGCTCAACATACGCTTCCGCAGCTTTCTGCGCGTTATTTTTTTCGGGAGGAATACTCTCGCTGCCGCGCCCGTGCATCCGTAAAAAAACAAGTTTGTCTTTACGCTTTTTAAGCTTAATCAAATCAAAGCAGTCTACCGTACACACAACGCTGTCAAGGCTGTGATAACCGCCTGTTACTCCGCCGACTTGCAGCGTTAAATTAAGTTTTGCATAAGCCTTTACGCGCACGTCCACAAACAGATTATAGCATATGTTATCGGTTATATCAATTATTTTAAATAAAATAATTTACCGCCGCGGAAATTCCGCGGCGGTACGATATAAAAAACAGGTTTAACCTTGTTTTGCTCTGTAAATAAGTATTCTTTCTTTACCTGTAAGCGGAAAAGTAAGCTCCGGATTGGAAAGTTTAATGCTTTCGGGACTTTCGCAAAGCCGTTTTGCAGTTTCCCAAAGCCCGTCGCCTGCGGACGGAATATATACGCTTACGGCGCAATCGTCTTGCTTTTTAGGTTCGCCTTCAGAAGCTTCGGTTAAATACGTAACCGTTTTGGTTTCTCCGTCCCAAGCCGTAATTTTAAGCACGGCTTCGCCTTCGCACTCGCCCTCTTGCCTCTGCCTTAAACTTATACCGCACACGGCTGCGGATACGTTTGTGCAGTTTTCCGAAAGTCCGGAAAGAGTAACGCAGAACGGCATATTAACTTCGGTTGAACGCACTTCTCCGCCCTGTTCGTATAAAAGCGTCGCCGCAACGCTGCCTTCTATTCCGTCTTTGTTTCTGGCGTATTCCACTCTGGGAAGCGCCGCTGCAAGAAACGCGCAGGTGTAATCAAGCTTTGCTTTGGCCGCGCAAGGTCCGCTTATACGCTCGTTATAAACTTTTACGTCGGTATTAACGGAAACGCTTTCGGATTCGAATTTTAAATTAAGTTCGCTTTCTTTGCAGAACGCGTCGCAAACGGGCGTTATTTCTTCTTCATCGAAAAAGTAGCCTGCAAACGCAAGAGTTGCGTTAAAATCAACGTCGCACTTGCCGCGTTCTTCGTTTACCTTGCAGTTAACGTTAATGTTTTTTATTTCCGCGCGGCAGTAAGCTCTTTGCGAAAGCAGAGCTTCGTCGCAGGAAAGTTCGCATTTAAACGGAATAACCCTATCCAAAGACACGGGGGACGCGTCTCTTATTGCAAGCAGCGACAGATAAATTTCTCCGCTTACTTCAACAACTCCCGCGTGCGCGCTGCAAGAAAGCACCAAAGCTTCCGCCGCAGGCACAAGCACGTCGTTTGCAACGCAGTCAAAATCGTCGTCAACCTCGCTTTCGCCCGAAAAATTTACGGCAGAATAAAATTTTGCCGACTCGGTTTTGCATATTGCGCCGTCAACGGCGGTAACATAGCTGCGCTGTGCGTTGTCGTAAATATCTATGCGTGCGCCGGCAACCACAACTATAACGTAAGACGACCCTTCGCGCTTAACTTGCACTCTGTCGCAAGTCAACGCGCACTCGCCGCGCTGGGCAGGCGCCAAACAGTCGTCGTCGGTATAATGCGAAAATTCCGCGCCTTTCTGAATACGGCAAAGTTTGCCTTCTTCGTCGGCGTAAACTACGGTTGCGATAATTCTTCCGCCGTAATTGACTCTGCCGGAAGAAACCTCGCACGAATTAAGCGAAATCTGCGGATAAACCGCAACAACTTCTCCTACATCCTGACCGGAAAATTTAATTTCTACCATAGACTGGCTTTTTAAACTTGTTATTTTATGCGTAAAGTTACCCGTCTGATACTGTGTATTTAATGCCATTATAGCCCTCCCTCGGCGCTTTATAAACCGTTACAAGGCTATAATATGCCGCAGCATATCGGTATATTACAAAAATTATTTGGTTGTTGTTTCAGATTTTTCCTGCACGCGAACGCGTCCGCACAGTATTTCCGAATACGAATACGCCGTTTTACCCAAAAAATTCTTATCGAACGGACAAACCGTGAATAACGAAGGATACACGCCGTTAACGGTTGCTGGAAAAGTTACAAATTTATTGCGTCCCAAATTAAGTTTTACGCTTACCGTTTTACCGCTTAAAGCTGCTATGGTTTCTTTTATTGCGTTAATTGTTGTATTTACTTTAATCATATTAATATTTTTGCCAAAATTACCAATATTATGCAGACACTTTATACGTATGCCGCTCAAAGCTTTTTACTTTAAGTCATAAGCATACGATAAAATATAAAACTGCAATAAAAAACAAGCACCGCATATAGCGGCGCTTGTTTGCACCTTTAATTTAAATTAAAAATCGTCGTCATCGTCTTCGAAATCATCGTCGTCATCGTCAAATTCGTCGTCTTCCAAATCCGAAAGCGAATCAACGTCTTCACTTTCGAAAAAGTCGTCTTCGCTGAGTTCTTCATCGCCGTCGTCGGCAAATTCTTCTTCGATTTCCTCTTGCAAATCCTCGTCCACGGTTAAATCTTCATCGTCGTCTTCAAGGTAGTTTTTCCATTCTTCGTCTTTATCCAAGTCAACGTCTTCATCGTCGTCGTATTCCTGCTGGCGTTTGCAGGCTTCGCACATTTTTTCGCCTGCACGCACGTGGTTTGCGCCGCAAACGGGGCAAAGTTCTTCATCTGTAAGTTCGGCGTCAAGTTCTTCGTAATCTTCAACGTCTAAATCCGCAAATTGCAGTTTGCTGCCCTTCATTTCCGCAATGCAAACGTCGCAATATTCCTGTTTTTCGGAATCGATATAATTAAGCTCGCAACGCGGGCACTTAACGTATTTAACCATAACCTTTTCTCCGTTTTATAAGTAGCATATGCCGCAAGTCCGGCTAATGCGTACAATTAATTATAACGTGGTACATTATATTAATATTTACCGCGTTTGTAAACTATTTTTCCAATAAAATTTGCGCGAATTATAAATTTTTATTCATAAAAAAATTCCCCGCGCAATTTGCGGGGAATTTATACGTTTTTAATTATTCGTTGCCGTTATTTTCGTCGGAATAAACGTCTATATTCTTGTCGTCGGTGGTGTCAACATTAATCTTTTTCCTGTAAACGGGACGCTTATTCTTTTTACGGCGGATAATAAATACCGTAAGCACGGCCGCGCCGCCCAAAACAATTAAGCCGCAGGCGCACATACCTATAACAAAGCCTACCTTAGCGCCGGTGGAAAGCCCTTCCCACCAAGTTTTATCGTTTACGGGTTCGCTCTGCAAATACTCGGCTTTTAACGCGTCTATATAGCCTTCAGAATCGCGCTCCGTCATTTTACCAAGCACGCCGTAATAATATTCGCGCCTGTTTGCGTAAACGTCGCTGCCGTTAACTTTTGCAACGCCCGTATAATCTTTCCAATCGTTATCCGCCGCCGGTTTTATAAAATCGGCTACAAGCGCAAGCGTTTTTTCGGAATATACGTCGTCTGCCTCTTTATCTTTTTCCTTTACGTCGGCATTGCAAAGCGCGGCAAGCTCTTTAATATAAGCTTCGTCGCCCGTATAGAAAGCGTACTTTAACGCACCGGAAAGATTTGCATATATCTTTTCGTCGTATTTATCTTTATCATCGTATTTCTCGAAAATTTCTGAAATACCTTCGTATTTTTTATTAAGAGCGTAAATATCGGAGTTGCTCATAAGCACGCCGTCGGTTCTGTCTTTTCTCAAATCGAAAGCCATAACGTAGTTATAACTCGTCATTTTATCGGTTTCGCTTGAAAACAACAGCTGTCCGCTTATAATTTCGGGCATAAACCATTCCGTATTCGCGTCTAAATCCAAAAGTTTAACCGAAGTATATTCGTCAACTTCGTCGTCTTCTGGCATACGTCCGTAAACGTCTTTGTTTTCCGCCGCATAGTTTATGCGGTTAAACGTATAACCGTTGCCGCCGCTTACCGAATAATACAAATAATTTTCTTCTGTAAACAGAATTGTGGCCGTACTGCGTACAATGTAATAATAATTATCTCCGCCTACGGGCTTCTGCTGCAATTTTCCGTTTGCAGATACTTTGTTAACGGTAATTCCGTCTTCTTCCTGTATAAGCACAAGTTTAAGTTTATTGCTGCCGTCGAAAATATATTTATATCCGTCCGCAGCCGAACCGTCGGTCAAAATTGCGTCGTCGCTGTCGGCATTGCGCTCTACCGCGTTTTTATCCGTAATTTTGCCGTCTGAAACGGAGAACAGATACTTGCCGTCGTTATTTGACGAAGTTCTTGTATAAAACAACGTTTCGTTTTGATAATTTGCAAGCGAATAAGTCAAACTCAGTTCGTTATGAATTTTGCCCGTAGCGTCATAGTTGAACGGCGTACCTGCGTTGTTGTTTTTAAGAACGTCCGCAAGACCTATTCCGTCGAACACAAGGTCGCCGCAGTTTATATATCTGTCTCTCGCGGCGTCGTCCTCGTCGCCGTTCCATCCGTCTATAATCTCGTCAAACTTTACGTTTGCAAACTTGTCTTCGGTTGCGTCGGCTTTAACGGTATAAACCTGATTATAACCGAAATTTGCGTCTGCACCGTAATTTTTAACGTTCATTGTGTAGTAAACGCGCGGATTGGTCTTATCTGCGCTATCAAAAATAACGGTATCCACGTTATATGCAAGCACGGTATCCGTGCCCGTTACAGTATTATAAGAGTGAAGGTTTTTTACCGCGGTAGCTTCTTCATAAAGCTTTTCCTCGCTGGCAACATACATTAAATAAACCGTGCCGCCTTCCTCAACGTATCTGTATTCGTACTCGTTGGAAGGGAACTGCACGTACGCGTTCTTCATTGTTTCGGTGCCGTCAAGCTTAGTACGCTTCATGTCCAGATTTTCGTTCAAAACGCTGCCGTCCGAACTCTTTGCGGTGGACGGAGTGCCGTAATAAACGTAGTCGCCGTAAATAAACAGTCCGGCGTTATAGTCTGCGGTATATGCAACTACAGGCGCAACGCAATCTACCGAAGCATAGTTATGGTCGGATAAATCCTTTTTCGAAATACGGTAAATAGCGCCTTTTTCGGGCTTGCCGTAATCGTTAACGGCTTCGTTGCTTTCTATACCGTTTATAAAATATACATAGCCGCCTTTTTCAACGGCAAAGCCGCCGTTGGTGCCTTGCACAACGGTACCTGAAATATCTCCCGAAAGCGGTCTTCCGCCGTAATAACCGCCGCATCCGTACGCAGCGGCAACGCCCAGCGCTGCAACTACCGCAACGTTAAGGCATATAATTTTAGTAAAACGTTTACTCATAAACAAACTCCAAAGCGCCGAGAAAAAGCGCGCTGACAATTTCGCACGATTTATTATAACTCAAACGGAATATTTAGGCAATAAAAAACGCCTCGGTTTTTCAAAAAAAACAACAGTTAAGGAGCTATATTACGGAAAAATTCGCACTTTTGAATTTACTTAAAGTTTTACAGAGCTTTTCTCCCCCTTCTCAAACTAACAAGCAGCAGAACAATTCCGAACCGCAGCAAAACGCTGAGGCGGATTTTAAGCAAAACCAAAGCGCAAACTCCGGCGTTAACGCAAGCGGCAGCGTTCTGCCGTCTCAAAAAGAAACGCCCCCCAAGTTTAACGCAATGGCAAGCGTGCTGGAACGCCACGAACAAATATCAAACCGCATAAAAAACCGAAACGCATAAAAAACGCCGCGCATTAATGCGCGGCTGCAAAAATATATTAAATTATTTTTTTAAGTTTGATTTTGCGTGCAAACGTATATGCCTGGGCAATCCGTTTATCCAAAGCGGCGTAATCTCCGCTTGAATAAGCGGCATAATATAGTGTACAAGCTCCGGCTTAACGTTTGTGCCGTTATCGTTTATCCACTCTCTGGGCACCTTTTTTTCAACGTTGGCAATAAGATGCACGTCGGCTTCTTCCGTAATACACATATAAGGGTCGTCAGACACCCTTTTAAGCGTTATAACCTCTCCGCTTTTGCCTTCGAATGCCGCTTTAACCGCCGCGCCGCCGCAATTAAAAGCTTCGGTAACGTCTATTCTTGCCTGAATGTGCGCCGCGCAGCGCTGCAACGACGAAAGCTCTATGGCTCTGGTTTTAACTCCGTACTTCTCGGAAATTCTTCCTGCAAGATACCTCGCCGTTCCGGCAAGCTGTTTATGTCCGAATGCGTCCACATAGTCAACGTGGTCTGAAAGTTCGCAAACGTATCTTCCGTCTTCAACTTTTACGCCTTCCGAAACCGCAATTACTATAGAGCGGTTTTCTTTTAAAAGCTTTCCTACGTCTTTAACGAATTTATCCAAATCAAAAGTTACCTCGGGCAAATAAATAAGGTCTACGCCTTCGCAGTCCTCGCCCTTGGCAAGCGCGCAGGCCGCGGTAAGCCATCCGGCGTTCCTTCCCATAACTTCTATAACGGAAACCACGGGGTAATCGTAAACCAAGCCGTCGCGGATAATTTCCTTAGTGGTTGCCGCAATATATTTTGCGGCGCTGCCGTAACCCGGCGTGTGGTCCGTAATAGCCAAATCGTTATCAATGGTTTTGGGAACGCCTATAAAGCGTATGGGGCTTTTTATTTTAATACCGTAATCGGTCAGCCGCATTATTGTATCCATTGAATCGTTTCCGCCTATATAGAAAAACGCGTAAACCTCAAGTTCTTCCAAAATTTCGAATATTTTATCGTAAATTTTTTCGTTACCCGCTATATCAGGCAGTTTGTAACGGCAAGAACCCAAAAACGAAGACGGCGTTCTTTTAAGCAAATCCATATCCAAATCGGATTTAAGCCGTGCGGATAAGTCCACAATATCCCTGTCCAGCAAACCCTTTATGCCGTGCACCATTCCGTAAACCTTATCGGCTCCTCTGTCGCGCGCGGTTTTGTAAACGCCTAAAAGCGACGAATTTATAACCGACGTAGGTCCGCCGGATTGCCCTACAATTACGTTTTTCATTGTCCACCTTATGCTATAATTAATATTTGAACACGTTTTATCGCGTATCCGCCAAGCTTTTATATTATAAACCGCAATACTTTAAAAATCAATACTAATTTTGAAAGTTATTTGCTTTTTTTGGTAATTTCTTCCACAACCAAATAGCAGCCGCGCATTAATGCGAAGCTGCTATTAACTAACCTTCCTGCTGTTTTTTTACTTTAAGATATACCGCCCAATAAGCAATACCAATAAGTGCGCCGCCTATAATATTTCCTATGGTAGGCGCAAGCAACCCGTTTAAAAGCGAATATCCTATATTCAAACCGTCTGCCGTCAACCCGTAAACCGGCTGTGCCAAAAGACCTGCCGAAAGATAAAACATATTTGCAACGCTGTGTTCGAATCCGCAGGCAACAAAAGCAAATACGGGCATATATACAAACAATATTTTACCTACGGCGTTTTTACTTGCCATAGCGCCCCAAACTGCAAGACACACCAAAATATTGCAAAGTATGCCGCGCAAAACACCGTAGCCGAAATTCAAATTGCACTTTGCCGCCGCCGCGGAAACCGCCGAAAGCGCAGCCGCGTCGGTATAAGCTTTACCGCCCACAACCAAAAGCGCAATTAAAACCGCGCCCAAGAGATTGCCTAAATAAACTAACCCCAAATTTTTTAAAACGCCTTTAACTTTTACTTCGCGTTGAAGCAACGGCGCAATAAGCAAACAGTTGCCCGTAAACAGCTCTGCGCCGCAAATAACAACCAAAATAAGCCCCAACGGAAATACCGCGGCTTTAATTAAACTTGCCTGCGCGCCCGTAAAACCGCTGCCTGCAACTGTTGCAACCGCAGCGCCAAGCGCTATAAATGCGCCTGCAAGCGCCGCCAAAATAAGCGTTTTCCACCATACTTGCGCGGTTTTCGCTTTTGCTAAGTTTATGTAGTTTGCTGCTATTTCGACGGGTAAATTCATAAGTGCTCCTATCCGCACTAAATGCGGTATTTTCAAAAGTAAAAAAGAGGCGCAAAAACGCCTCTTTGATTTTTTTGTTAACGTTTTGAGAACTGAGGAGCGCGGCGAGCTTTCTTTAAGCCGTACTTCTTTCTCTCTTTTACTCTCGGGTCGCGAGTGAGGAAACCCGCTTTTTTCAATGCGGGACGCGAACCGTCTTCCGCCTGCAACAGTGCGCGCGCAATACCCAAACGGATTGCATTTGCCTGTCCCGTATAACCGCCGCCGTACACGTTTACCAAAATATCGTATTTGGATTCAACGCCCAAAAGCGATACGGGCTGATTTACAACGTAACGCAAAACTGCCTGAGGGAAATAATCCTCGAAAGCTCTGCCGTTTATTTCAATGATGCCGGTACCTGCGGGAATAAGACGAACGCGGGCGATAGCCTTCTTTCTTCTGCCGGTTCCCCAAAATTGAAGTTTTTTCTTCAAATTAGCCTTTGCCATATTTCAGTTACCTCTCACCTTTAAAATAATTTAAGTTCTACGGGTTTTTGCGCAGCGTGGATAAACTCACTTACTTTCGTACCGTCTTTTTTAGTTACTTCCACTTTGCCTTCGTCCTTGTACACTCTGAGCTTTTTAATCATATCTCTGCCAAGCGAATTTTTGGGAAGCATACCGCGTATCGCTTCGTAAACGGCAACGTCGCTCTTTTCCGCCATCATCTTTTTATAAGATATTTCTTTCAAGCCGCCGATATAACCCGTATGATATCTGTAAAATTTATCTTCAAGCTTTTTGCCTGTAAGCACCGCCTTGTCGCAGTTGAGCACAATAACAAAATCGCCGGTATCAACGTTGGGTGTAAACGTGGGCTTATTTTTGCCGCGAAGTATGGCAGCCACTTTGGACGCAAGCCTGCCGAGAGGCACGCCCGTTGCATCAACGACGTACCATTTTCTTTCAACTGCCTCCGCCTTTGCCATATAGGTTTTCATTGTCAACTCCTTAAAACTTAACCTGCGGTTTTTAAATCCGCCTTACGGTTTGTCTGCCGCAACGGCAAACAACCGTTCGGCAAAGATTATTAGTAATTTATATCCCTTGCGGAATGTAAACTTATTTTATTATTTTATAAAATTTCTGTCAAGCCGTTTTATATTGGGTTTTTAAAGTTTTTTATAAATTTTGAATTATTTTTTAAATTACTCTTATTTACCCAAATTTTGCCGAAATTAACCGATTTTTAACGGTTTTTAAATTAATATAGCCTTAATACGCTTTATTCCTGCCGAAACGTTTTCCTGCTTTGCAATCTTAAACGTTCCCAAAACACCCGTGCTTTCAACGTGCGGTCCGCCGCATATTTCTTTACTGAACTCGCCAATAGCGTATGTTTTTACGTTTTCGCCGTACTTGCTGTCGAAAACGCCCGTAAAACCCTGCTCGCGCGCCTGTTCCAAACTCATCTCGCGCATAACTACCGGCAAATTGAGTTCTATCTGCCTGTTAACAAGTTTTTCAACCTCGGCAACTTCTTCCGCGGTAAGCTTTCTCGAAAAGTTAAAATCGAAACGCAGCCTTTCTTCGTTTATATTTGAACCTTTCTGCTGAATATCCGGAGAACAAACTATTTTAAGCGCCGCGTTCAACAAATGCGTTGCCGTATGATATTTTGTCGCCGCTTCCGAATGGCTTTCCAATCCGCCCTTAAACTGACCGGCTTCCAATACTCTGCTCTTTTCGCGATGCTCCGCAAACGCAGCTTCAAATCCCTCTCTGTCCACGCTTAAACCGCGTTCCGCCGCAAGTTCTTCCGTAAGTTCCGAAGGGAACCCGTAAGTGTCGTAAAGTCTGAAAGCCTGTTTCCCGCTTATAACCGTCTCTTTTACGTATTCGGGGTTACTCTTTGCCATAAACTCGTTTTTACGCTCTATGGAGTTTACGCATTTATCGAATTCGCGCATACCCTGCGCCAGCGTAGCTTCGAACCTGTCCGCTTCGCGCTTTATTTCGCTAAGTATATAATCTTTTTTCTCTTTTAAAAGCGGATAAGCTTGGTCGTAAATTTTATCTATAAAAATCTCCGCCGCTTTAATTATGGCGTCGCTTGCCGTATCAAGCTGTCTACAATAGCGGATAGCGCGCCTTAAAAGCCGCCTTAAAATGTAGCCTGCGCCCGTATTGGAAGGCAAAATACCCTGACTGTCGCCTATAAGCATAACCGAAGTTCTGGTATGGTCGGCTATAATACGCATAGCTTTTGCGTTTTCGCCGCCGTCGTCGTACCGTTTTCCGCTTATATTTTCCAATTCGTTTATTACGGGCAAAAACAAATCAGTTTTATATCCGTCTGAAAGCCCGTTTAAAAACAGCAGCATTCTGTCAAAGCCGAACCCCGTATCCACGTTTTTATTTTCCAACGGCTCGTATCCGTCCGCCGTTTTTTTGTACTGCATATACACGTCGTTGCCTATTTCAACGTAATCGTCCGGGAAAACGGGCGATTTTTTACCGTCGTCAAGCGGATAAAACCATTCGTTATCAGGACCGCAGGGCGTGCCAACGGTGCCTTCAAGCTCCCACCAATTATCGGATTTAGGCATAAAATAAACGTGCTCAGGCTTTATACCAAGCCCTTTTAAAAGTTCGGCGGTTTGCTCGTCGCGCGGAACGGATTTATTGCCTTCGAATACCGTTGCGCAAAGCTTGTCCTTATCCAAACCGAACACTTTTGTCAGCAGTTCGAAAGTCCAAGCCGTTTTTTCCTTTTTAAAATAATCGCCCAGCGACCAATTACCCATCATTTCGAAAAACGTAAAATGAGAAGGGTCTCCCACAGATTCGATATCTACGGTGCGCACACAGCCCTGAATGTTGCAAAGCCTTGTGCCGTCGGGATGTTTTTTGCCAAGCAGATAGGGCATTAACGGCTGCATACCTGCAACGTTGAACATTACGCCCGTGCTTCCGTCGCCTATAAGCGAAACCGCGCCAATGTTAACGTGTCCTTTGCTCTCGTAAAATTCTATCCACTTCTGTCTTAGCTGTTTAGACGTAATTTTCATAATCTCACCTTATTTTTCGGCTATCGTGTAGCCGTCTTTAGTATCTTTTACCGCATAGCCCAGCGCGTCGATTTGTGCGCGCAGCGCGTCCGCTTCCGCCCAATTTTTATCCTTTTTTGCCTGCCAGCGTTTTTCGGCAAGCTGCAAAACGTTTTCTGGTACGTTTCCTTCTTTGCCGCTTTTTAAAGCAACTTCCGCAAGATAACTTTTTGCGTCTTTTTTAAAAAGCCCCAAAAGCGAATAGGTTTGCTTTATCTGTTTAACGTCCTCCGCGCACGATTTATCGCCGGCGGCAAGTTTTAAAGAAACCGTTTTGAACAGTCCGAAAAGCTCGGAAAGCGCAAGCGCCGTATTAAAATCTTCGTCCATATCGGAATTGAATTTATCGTCTATCGCCTTGTTGCCTACGCTGCCTTTGCCAAACTTATCTTCTACCGCGTCAACAACTTTGTAAAACTCCGTCATATGTTTTTCGGCTTCGGGGAAAAGCCCGTCGGTAATATTTATATCGTTACGGTAATTGTTTTGCAGCAGTGCGAATTTAATTGCTTCCGCAGTGTACTTTTCAAGAAGGTCCTCCAAAAGCAAACTGTTGCCCAAGCTTTTAGACATCTTTTGCCCGTTTACCTTTATAAGTCCGTTGTGAGTCCAAAATTTGGCAAACTGCTTGCCCGTAAGCGCCTCGCTTTGCGCAATTTCGTTTTCGTGGTGCGGAAAAACCAAATCTCTGCCGCCGCCGTGAATATCGATGCTGTCGCCGAACGCCGCCCTATTCATTGCCGAGCACTCTATATGCCAACCGGGTCTGCCCATACCCCAGGGCGATTCCCAACTTATTTCCCCCTCTTTTGCGGCTTTCCAAAGCGCAAAATCGGCGGGATTTTCTTTCTCGTCGCCGTTTTCCACGCGCACGCCGTCAAGCATATCCTCAACCGAACGGTTAGAAAGACAGCCGTACTTTTTAAAGCTTGAAACTTTAAAGTAAACGTCGCCGCAACTTACGGGATAGGCGTGTCCTTTTTCAATTAAACGTGAAATAAAATCTATAATATTATCTATGTTTTCGGTGGCTTTCAGCCAAATATCCGGCTCGTCCACGTCCAATTTCTTCATAATAATATCTGTTTTTTCTATCATCTGCGCCGCATAAACGTCCGCAGGTATGCCTGTTTGTCGGCTTTTTGCTATAATCTTATCGTCAACGTCGGTGTAATTGCGCGCATAAGTAACCTTATATCCCTGCTTTTGCAGATACTTGCGCATTATATCGTAAATAAGCGCCTGAAAGCCGTGCCCTATATGAGCTTCTCCCGAAACGGTTATGCCGCAGGCATACATTTTAACCTTGCCTGCCTCTATGGGGGTAAACTCCTCTTTTCTTTTTGTCAAGCTGTTATAAATTCTCATAGGAATCCCTGCTCCTTTCAAGCTTTTCCAATTTTTGTTCCAAGGCAAAAGTTCTTTCTCGCAGCGCACAGATTTCTTTAAGATACGGGTCAGCCTTTTCCTGAACCAAATCCACGTTTTTCTCGCCGCAAATTCTAACCGCTCTTGCCGGAACGCCTACAACGGTTGCGTGCGGAGGCACGTTTTTAAGCACAACCGCGCCTGCGCCCACTTTTGCATAATCGCCTACGGTAATATTGCCCAAAATTTTCGCTCCCGCGGAAATTACGCAATTTTCACCTACGGTAGGATGCCGTTTGCCCGTTTCCTTACCCGTTCCGCCCAAAGTGCAGCCTTGGTAAAGCACCGTTCCTCTGCCCACTTCTGCGGTTTCGCCTATTACCACGCCCATACCGTGGTCGATAAACACGCCTGCCGCAATTTTTGCCGCAGGATGAATTTCTATTCCCGTCAGCCGCCTGCACCACTGCGAAATTATACGAGCAAGAAGTTTTAACCGTATTTTATTAAGCGCGTACGCCGCCCTGTGCATAGACAGCGCGCGTATGCCCGGATAAGTAAGCCAAATTTCGAATTTACTGCGCGCCGCAGGGTCGTTTGCCTTTGCAGCCGCAATATCCGCCCTTAATCTTTTAAAAAACATTTAATCTCTTTCATTATATGATTTGATTTGATTATTTGCAAGCGTTTTTTACTTTGCGCAGCGCTAAAAATACGAAAAATATTATTAGCAATAGTGTAAAATATTAACATTATAAATATTATTTTTGTTTAAACTTTATTAAATTCCTTGACTTTTAAGTGTTAATACATTACAATATTTAAAAACATTGGAAAAATTGTTATCTTTTTACAGGAGGTTTCGGCTATGAAAAGAGAAAGAATAGAGGAAATTGCGGAAATATTGGACAAACGCGGCAAAATGTCGCTTGAACAGCTTGAAGAAGTTTTCCCCAACGTTTCGCAAATGACGTTGCGCCGCGACCTGTTTCAACTTGAAGAAGACGGCAGAATTATACGTATCCGCGGCGGCGCTATGTCGGTTAAAGAGGTGCAAAAAGTTTCCGGCGAAGCTTACACCCAAAAAACCACTATTAATACCGACGCTAAAATAGTTATTGCCCAAAAAGCCGCTGGACTTATAGACGAAGGCTCCTGCGTGTTCCTGGACGGCGGAACTACGGCAATGTATCTTTCCAAAGAAATGCCGGATTTAAAATGCAATATTTTTACCAACGGTATTGCCGTTGCAATGGAGCTTGCGCAGAAAAAGAATATTAATATAACCGTTGTGGGCGGTCAGCTTATGAAAGACAATCTTTCAACGTCTTCTCCCGCCGCAAAAGCGTACTTTGATACCACCAACTTTGAAATCGCAATAGTTTCGGCTACCGCGTTTACTCCGGAACAGGGTTTTTCGTGCAATAACCAAATAGAAGCCGAACTTTTGAAAAGCTGCTTTAAAAAAGCGCGTCAGGTATATATGATGTTAGACAGCTCCAAGATAGGCAAAATAAATCCCTATACATTTGCGCGTATAGAGGATATAGACGTGCTTATAACAGACGATAATTTCCCCAAGGACTGCAAACGCCTGTTTGAAGAAAACAACATTGTGGTAATGTAATTATAAATAAAAGTTTAAACAGCCGCGTTTGCGGCTGTTTTTTATATCTTATAAAAACAGTCCCCTGCAAATGTGCAGGGGACTGTGAATATTAATCGCTCCATTTATGTTTTTCAAGCGTTCTGTCCTTAACGTCGTCGTAAAATTCAAAATATCTCTTTCGCAGTTCTTCCGCGGTCATTCCGTCGTTTAAAAATCCCAGCATTTCGTCTATTTCTTCCGGAGTAAAATCGGAAAGACAGAACTCGCCGTCAAAAGCCTGCGCAAGCTTCATAATATCTAAATTTGTCGCCTTCATAATCAACCTCTGTAATTTTCCGTAAACACGGTATCCCAAAGCGGCGCGTTAAACCTCTTTGCAATATGTTCGCACTTGCACGTAAATACATAAAACGCTTCTACGCCCTCGTCGTACAGCGTTTCCAAATTACCCAAACCTTTGGAAATTACAACGTCGCTGCCGTACAAAACTTGCTGCGTTTGCTTTGATATTTCTTTTAAATACGTCCCGGGCACGCCCGTGCCGTTGTTTATTACTTCCGATACGGCATAAAGCCCGACTTCAGACGCGTCGGCTTCGGTAACGTCGTTAATTATAGCGCTGCCGCGCACAACCGAAACAACTTTTATCTGCGTATAAAGCCGCCGTATAACTTTTATTAAAATTTTGTCAAGCACAATCTCTCCGCAGTTGTCGTGCAGATAACACAGCGTTTTTGCGGTGCAAAGCTTATTTTTAAATTTAAGCATCGCCTCTTTATCGGGCTTGGCGCGTTCAGCCGAACTTATAACGTATTCCACCGCTTTTTCGTCCAAATCCGAAAGTCTTGCAAAGTCTATGTAGTTTGCCGCCATAGCAAACTTAACGGCTTCCGCAAGCGGGTCTTCCGACGCCGTAATTTTGGCATACAGCGCGTCCTCTATTTTTAAAAGCAAGTTATTGAACAACGATTTTTCACGGGAATAATCAATTCCGCAGCCGAAAATTTTACGGTGATATTCGTTTATATCGCGCATTAAAAGCGGAGAACAGTAATCCTTGGGAGGATTTTCGCAAAGTTCGCGCACGCCATTTTTAAACAGCTGCAGTTTTTCGTCGCCGACTTGCTGTCTTTCAACTTTTTTAAGCTGGCTGTTATACAGGCAGCTTTTACATTCTTCGTCAAGTAACATAAACTTATTATAACACAGCAATGCAAAAAATCAATTATTTTTTTACAAAGCTTCCTCTCCGCTTTAATTCAGCAAAATCAAGCCCCCAAGCCATAGGCTTGGGGGCTTGTTAATTTTTAAAAATTTACGCTTTTGCCGTCGCGGTAATCAGCTTAAAATAAGCCGAAGTGCCTGCTTTGCGTTTAATTAAAAGGTATTCTGCTTCTGAAGTGCTGTAAGTAAGCGTATTTTTGTCAACCGTAACCATAGCTTCGTCGTCGCCGTTTACGCTAAGCATAGTATTGTCGTAAACGGTAAACGTAAGCGTAACGTTTGCTTCAACGTATAAAAGTACATAAGCGTTATCGTCGCCGAACTTTGCCCAATCGTTGTTTTCCGCAAGATTGGAGGAGCTGATATATTCGCTGTCGGTTATCGGAGCCGCATACTCGTAAACTTTTCCCGTAGAAGCGGTAACCGTGCTTATATACAATACTTTTATATTGTATATATAGTTGTTTGCTGCGCTTACAAGCTCGAATACGCAATCTGCGTCTGCGTGGTATTGATATGTTGTTGCCGTAATCTCCGTGGGAGTAACTACGGTACCGTCTATTTTAACGGTATAATGAGTGTAATTTGCATAAGAATCAATATGCACAGTGGCGCCCGCGCTTACCGTAATTTTAAGCGACGTGCCGTTGTTCAGCTGATTGCAGTTGCTTTGAATCTGTCCGAACACGTTTCCCGAATCATTCACGGCAATAAGTTTGCCGCTGTCTATAAACGACTCATAGTTGCCGCCCGAACCGAAACTTATGGTAGTGTTAGTACCGATTACGGCGGAAGCTTCTTTCAAACCTATATATATGGGTGTTGCTCCTGCTATTGCGCTGTTGAAATCGTAAGCGCTACTGCACGCCGCGTCCGAATAATATCCTTCAAATTCTTTACCGTCAGGCAGGCTGTAATCTTTTAACAGCGCATCTAACTGCTCTTTTTCTATTTTGGTATCGTTATAAACGCTTAACGTGCCTACAACCGCGCTGCCGCAGTAAAGCGTTACCGTAGACTTTGTCATACTCAGTCCGGCGTCGCAGTCTACGTTAACAGAACCTATATAACCTTGAGAGGAAGTTGCTTTTTTGCTTATAACAAGCGTGCCTGCTTCACGCAAATCAACCGTATAAGTACCGCTTACAAATTTGCAGTTTACAGGCTCCCCGTTAAACGTAAGCTGCAAACTGTCGTCGTAAGCTTTTACGGCTACAACAGTATCCGCTTTAAGCAAAAGACTTATAGTTGCGTCGCCCGTAAGCTTATACCAATCGTTGTTCATTACGAAAGTTCCGCTGTTGGATTCAACTTTAAGCTTTCCTATATATTTGGTAGAATTGGGGTCTCTTACTTCGTACGAAGGGTCTTTTTCTTTAAAGCTTATAGCGGTATCCTTGGAGAACGGTCCTTCAACAAGTTTAACGTAAACCGTAAGCGCCCCGTTTACCACGCTGTCCGTTGCGTATGCGTTTTGGAAATTCGCATCCGTATATACGCCTTCTATATCATACCTTGAATATTCGGTTTTCGAAAGCGCGGAATACAGCGCGTCTAACGTCAGTTTATCGCCGGATTCTATCTTTAAAGTGCAAAGCGCGTTTTCGCTGCCGTCTTTAACGGTAACGTCAAACGTTTCGGCTTCTGGACTTAACGGCGTAAATCCGAGTATAGCCGTAATTTTATCGGCATCGTATTCAGCCGCCTGCGTTTGGGTCATATAAGTGCAGGTAAGCGCAATCGATTCGGATACGGCGCCCGCGCCCGTGTTGTTATATTCAAGCATATTTTCGGCTTTGGGTTCGTTTCCGCTCATTGTGCAATAGCGCTGTTTTTTAGCCGTGCCAAACGTATGCGGGTTTACCGAGTAATTTCCGCTTATAACGCTGTTCATTATAACCGTTTTCATTTCAGTGCCCCAAGCTCTGCCCAAAGCAATGTCGGTAGCGCCTTCGTCCGCGCCCGTAAACTCGCAGCCGTTGAATACAAAGTAATAACTTGAAGCAGAAGGTTTAAGCGCGCAAACGTATCCGCCGTTATTGTCCTGACTGCCCGCGCTTAACGTATAAATTGTACACTTTTTAAAGTAAGCGTTTGCATCGGAACCGAATATATAGTCGGTTCTGCCCTCAATCCAGCACTTTTCATAATAATGTTTGCCCTTATTGGAATAAAGTGTATCGTGATAGCCGGACATCTTACAATTAAAGAACGAAGCGGAAGCGCTTTCCACAACCAAAGCGCAAGCCTGTGAATCGCTTGATATATTTAAAGATTCGTTATATAAAGCGTTTGTGTTATAATAGTTTTTAAAAGTAATGTTCTGCGCAACAAACCCTGTAGCCGCGCTTGTTACCGTAACCGTACCCGAACCGTTTGTTCCGTAATTTTTACCGGAAGCGTCGGTTTTGCCGGAGATAGCGTCGTACATAAGCACTGCGCCGTTATCGGTATCTGCCGAAGGTTTATTGGTTTTAGAGCCTATAAGATGTACGTTAGGGATATTTACGCTTATTTTTTCTTTATATACGCCGTCTGCGATATTTATTGTTTTAACTACCGCGGCGTCGTAATTTTCGAGATACGTAAGCGCCTGCGTTACAGTATGGAAATTGACCGGAGAAATAGGCTTTGAAGCGTCTACGGAAACCGCTATTTGGTTGTTTACCGCCTCCGCTTTTTCAACAACATATACTTTTAATTCTATTTTTACCGTTGATACGTCGTTCGAAGTAACCGTAACGGTTTTTTCGCCTACGGACGATAGGTCGGGGGCGGATATTGTATAACGTTCGGGCGACAGCTTAAACGTTGCCGATTTATCGCCGCATTTGGTTGTTGCCGTAACGGTTAAACCTTCCGCAGAAAATTCTTCGTCTTTTAAATAAATCTGTTTAAATGTGGTTTGTTTTGTTCCGTTTGTCAAATGTGTAGAATACGTTAAACCTTCAAGCTCGTAAACTGTAACGTCATACTCCGCAACATACGTTCTTCCGCCTTTAACATAGCTTAATTTTATTGTATATACGCCTGACCGGGACGATTCGAATGCTGAATAATCTACCGTAAGTCTTCCCAAAGACACGGCTTTAATAGTGCCCGTAGTTTCATATACCGCGTTAACTTTAAGCGACGACGCGTCGAAAGTCTGTCCAACGTAATAGTCTGTTTTTCCGCCGTCTTCCACTTCTATTTTTTCTACGGCAGTAACCGCCGCACGGGTTTCAAACGTAGCGTAATATAAATCGGTAGTGCTGTTTTTATTAATATCGCGCGTTATTTCGTAATCGCCTGCCTCATTAATTTCTATTTCTACCTTTTGAACTGCTTTAGCCGTTGCCGGATATTCGTAAGACTGTCCGTTTACCAAAATTGCCGCAGCGGTTGCGCCTGTTGTTCCGTTTTCTACGTAAACGGTAAGCGTACCCGCGCCGCCTGCGTTAACAATTACCGAACCCGAACCCATTTTTACGGAATTTTTAAAATTTAAATCGCCGGAGGTACGCTTTCTTTCTCTTATTTCCGTTCCCTTGGAAACGGTAAATACGTTTTTGGTAATGTCTGCCGTAGTGGTTTGCACCTGCAAATCCGAAACGTTTAACGTATATGTAATATCCACTTTGCCGTCCTCGCCGGGTACGGGGTCATCGTCGTCCGCTTCGCTTAACGTAGGTTTTAAAACCGCCCAAGTTGCGTCGCAAACGGTGCATTTATCGTCTTCTCCCCAAGTATGCGGCGCTTTAAATCCAACCTCGTCGGTATCTCCACAAGTAGGAATGCGCCAATGCTGCGTTCCGTTATAAGTCCATTCTTCGGCATAAGTATGCTTATGTCCTCCGCAGCTAGAACCGCAAGCCGTAAATGCAAACGCCGTAAGCGCCATTGACGAACATACTATTGTTGCCGCCACCTTTTTTAAAAGTTTACCGTTTTTCATTAATTCCTCCCAAAATAAAATGAATGCAATTAAGAGTTTTTAAGGGAAAAGCTTTTCCCTACCGTGGGCATGAAAAAATGCCCACGGAAAAAATCCGTGCATTATTAAATTGTAGATTTATTATATAAAATTATATTTAATATTACAAGTATTTGTGAAAACTTTTTTCTTATTTATTTAAATAATTTTCATTTTTTGCAATAACTTAACTTTATTTTTATATAATTATTAAATTTTTAAATATACGGGCAATTCTGAGTTGAATTATCTGTTATAATGTGATATACTTTAAACACTTTTAAGAGGTGTAAAATGATTAATCTTTTTTGCATAACCGAATTTTACCGTCTGCCTTACCGACAGACGCTTTGTTTTGCAGAAAAGTAATTAACTGGATTTATGTTTAAAGCCGCGGAAAACTTTTCCGCGGCTTTATTTATTTAGGAGGAAAATATATGGCGCTTATTAGCGTAAAAAACTTAACTTTTTCATACGAAGGCAGCTTTAAAAACGTTTTTGAAAACGTAAGCTTTCAAATAGATACAACTTGGCGGCTGGGCGTTGTGGGCAGAAACGGCAGAGGCAAAACCACTCTTTTCAATTTATTTTTAGGTAAATACAAATATTCGGGCACCATTGCTTCAAACGTTGAATTTACTTATTTCCCTTATCCCGTACAAAATAAAAACAGACTTGTACGCGAAGTTCTATACGAGGTTTGTCCTTATGCGGACGACGGAGATATTTTACGGGAATTTTCTTATTTGGGAGTAGGCGTCGGCACTCTTTACGACATTTATTTAAAACTTTCCGAAGGCGAACAAACCAAAATTTTACTTGCCGGACTTTTTTTAAACGACGGGAACT
>CATLBN010000016.1 GCA_949878885.1 uncultured Clostridia bacterium
GAAAAATGCCCCAGACACATTATAATAAGCCGTAAAGTTGTTGCCGAAGAAACACCGGCAACCGAAAAAGCAGAATAATTAAATATATAAATAAAAACAGAAAAACCGCGCCGTTTAACGGCGCGGTTTTTCTGTTTTAAATTTTAATTACATTATAATATCGGGGCTGTCGTAATTGCGGATAAGCGGTTCAACGCGTAGCCTGTGCGGATTGCAGTATATTATTTTATTATTGTTATCTATTGCTCCGAAATAAAGACACTGTCCGCCTTTACAGTCGGCTTTGCGCATTACCACCGTTTTTGCCGATTTATCTATTAAAATCACGTTTGTACCGCCGTTTTTATTAACGGTAACAGTTATTGTTTTGTCGGTTTCTATCCATTCCACACCGTTAGAAGGCGGCGTAGGCTCTTTGCCGAATTCATACTCGAAAACCGTTACCGAATCCACGCAAATCCTCACTCCGGAAAGCGGGTCGGAATTTCTTGTTAAGAATACGGCAAGAAAAAGCGCGGCAACCGTTAAAACAATTACGCCGTAAATTATTAAATCGAACAGTTTAAATCCTCTGTCCCGTTTTACTTGTTCTACTTTTTTAAGCGACATATTTATTTTTCACAGGTAAATATTACTCTTACGTCGGTCAGTTTTTCTTCTGCAAATTTTATTGCACGTTCGCTGCCCATAGCCATTATAGCCGTAGTAAGCGCGTCTGCCCTAGCCGCGCCGCCGCCTATAACCGTTGCAGACATTATACCCGTTTGAACGGGTTTGCCCGTTGTGGGGTCTATTACGTGGCTGTAACGCACGCCGTCTATTATATAAAACTGCTCGTTATCGCCGCTTGTCGAAATTTTTTCGTTGCGGACAGTAGTTTGTATATAAACGTCGCGCGAAGGCGAACGCGGACCTATAAAACTAACGTTGTACGCGCCTAAATTGGGATGGCTTTTAACAAGCATACTGCTTGCGGCAAAATTAAAATGTCCGTATTTATAGCCGTATTCTTCGAAAAGTTCGTCAACTCTGTCAACTGCATAACCCTTGCCTATACCGCCCAAATCAAGCTTTAAAGAACACGTTTTATCTTCAACTTGCACGGTATATTCAGGTTTTGTAACGTAATATCTGCCTTCTCTTTCCGCAAGCTGCACCTCGGAAAAATGAGAAGCAAGATCTGTATATTTTCCGATTGTTTCATCCGAAGGCAGGTCGGCGGAAGTTTGGGGGCAGTCTTCTTCGCCGCCGAAGCCGTATGCAATTACGTTATAATACAGTGCAGGATTATAATAACCTTGGGTTAGGTTATAAACGGACTTTGCTTCGCTTAAAACGTTATAGGTTATTTGATTTATTTCCAATTCGGCACCGGCTTCCGCCTTGTTGAATAAAGAAATATCCGAATTTTCAACTGTAGTTGAAAGCGCTTTGTCTATTGAATTTAAAGTAGTTGAAACCTGCTTTGAAAACTCGTCGAACTTTTCCGTTGCCTGCTCGGAGGAAAAATCGGACATAACTATAAGCTCCGCTTCGGCAACCATTGCAAAATACAAACGACGTTTGGTTGTAAAGCCCGTTGTATCTTCATCGTTATAAATTTTGTCGGAGTGTTGATAGCCTGCAATTTGCGTTACGTTTTTATAATTTTTATCTAAAACCGTATATCCGCTTTGAGGAATGTTTGTATATACCGAATATTGTTTTTGCGTGCAGCCGAAAAATGCCGCCGCGGAAATAAATACAGCCGGAAAAACCGCTAATTTCTTTAATGAATGCATAAGCGTATTATAAACGAAAATATAATAAAAAGCAACAAAAAGCCCGCCTTTGTAAGCGGGCTTTAATTTATGAAATTGTTTAAATTATTTGGTAAGCGCGTCTTGAACTGCAAGAATAAGTCTGCCGCTGCCCTGAGTGGAACCGCTTATAAGAAGTCCGCTCTGAACAAACGCATCGTTATAATCTTTGCTGTACGGTTCGCCTGCAACGCTGCTGTCAACTACAAGATTGCCGTTTGCATCTACCGAATATCCGCTGTTATAGAATACTTTAATATCCAAAACTTCGGAAACGGAAAGTCCTACGTACTGCTGAAGAAGCCAAGCTTCGTGGTCAGTCCAATTCTGTTCGCTGCTGTCGGTCCAGCCGTATCCGCCCTTGGTCTGCTCTATGGGAACAACGGGTTTTTTATCCGTATCCCATTTTTCGTAGGTTACGGCATCGTCTTCGCCTATAACTTTGTAGTACAAAGAATCTGCTTCCAAACTGCTGTCGCCCGTTTCGGAGCCTTTATAAAGCAAACGTGCGTAGTTCTTTGAGAAATATTTGCTCCAACCGTCGCTTACAAGAGTCCAGGCAACGCCGCTTTCCTTGTAAGAACTTTTACCGGTTGTCCAATCTTTAACAATGCCGCCCTGCTTTGAAAGATCGGTATTGGTAATGTCGCGGACATTGGTAATAATATTATTTTCAACAGTTACTTCAACGCGCATTCCGTATGTTGCACCGTACTTGTTTGTATATGAATAGCTGCCTTCGTATTTGCCGTTATAGCCTGCCGAGCAGCCCGTTGCAATACCTATGCCTGCGCAAAGCGCCGTGGACGCTGCAGCAACTGCCGCTACTTTAAAAATCTTCTTCATAATCTACCTCTGAAAGATTTAATTAATTACTTTATTATTTTATCATACAGCTAAAACAGTGTCAACGAATTATCGATATCATTTTACTTAAAAATTTAAAATTTTTGTAAAAATTTACCGCCGTACGCGTAACTTTTGCGTACGGAGGTAATTGTTTTTGACTTATTTGAATTATTCTGTTCTAAGCGCAACAACGGGGTCTTTTTTAGCCGCAGCCGCAGCAGGGATAAGCCCTGAAATAAGCGTAAGCGCAACGCTTACCGTAAGCATTATTGCCGCCTGCCATATTGGAAGCGCCGCTATAGTGTAAATGCCGAAAAGCACGCCAACGATAAGGTTAATTATAAGCGACAGCAAATACGTAACCGCAATACCTACAAAGCCTGCGGCAAAGCCGATAATAAACGTTTCTGCATTAAATAAACGCTTTATATCCTTTTTCCTTGCGCCTACCGCACGCAGAATGCCTATCTCCTTTATTCGTTCCACAACCGAAACATAGGTTATAATACCTACCATTACCGTAGAAACCACAAGCGACAGAGCTGTAAACGCAATCAGCGCCACGGTTATCATCTCTATCATTGTGTTAACCATATTTATAATAAGCCCTACGGTATCTGTATAAGTTATTTTGTCTTTTTCTCCCAAAGCCTGCGCAGTACCGTAACTTTCGCCGTTTTCGCACATTCTGTTCCAGCCGTCCAAATAGTCGGTTATTTGGTTTTTACAGTCGAAATTTACGGGATAAATAAATATCGAAGCAGGCATATCGCTGCCGCCGAGCATAGACGCCGAAACGGAATAATCCAATCCTCCGCCCAAGCCGCTTATAAGCATATTCATTATAGACGCCGAATCGTTGCTAATAATTACTCCGCCCGCAGGTTTTGTAACGAATTTGCCGTCTTGTTCAAACGAATATCTGTAAGCGTAAGGCAGAACTTCCAAGCTTTTGCCCGTACTTAAAATATGTTTTACAATTCCGCTTCTTGTCTGTTCGTTGTTTTCGCTTTGTAAAATTTTGTTTGTAAGCGCATTGGTATAATAAAAACCAGACGCAAGACAGCCGTATGATAAATCTTCTTTCTTTTGAAGAATAAGTTTAACTTTTAAATCCAACCCTTCTTCCGTAAAATCTTTGGAATAGGGATTGTAAGTGTAGTCAACCGTTTTTTGAGTTTGAGCTTCATATATAATTTTTTCCTGAGGGGTAACCTCTCTGAACGCGCTGTCGTTGGAATAGTACGTAAATTTTTTGGCGTTTTCGCCTAAGAAAAATTCGTATGACAAGCCGTTTTCGCCGTTTTCCGTTTGACCGCCTATAAGACCTATCGAAGGTTTGTAAGCGTCGCTGTCAACGGCTTTATATGCGTAATTCAAAAATTCTTCTTCGGTTAAATATCCGAACTGACCCATTACAAGGTCGGCAACTTCCATATCGTCAACAACCATTATAAGCGAATCTTCGGAAGCGAATACTTGGTTTATTTCTTCTTTTGACAAAGCCGCGGTGTAATCTTCGCCTTTAAGACTTGACGCAACTACGTCGTATTGGGAAAGAATATAGTCGGCGCTGTCGGGAACTTCTTTAAAAGTTGCAACCGTGGAAATTGTTGAAGCCCACTGTTTGTATTCTTCCTGTTCGCCCAGCACGGAAGCATACATAGCCCTTATAGCCGTAACCGACATATTTGCGCTTGCGTCCGCTCCGCCGTCTATAACCGAATCCGACTTAACTTTAAAATCGGTGTAAACGTTATTGGCAATTTCAAAGTCGTAACCGAATTGCATTACGTTATAGTATTCCTTAGGCATTGCCTCAACGTAACTTATGTAATTATCGGTTATAACGTTCATCTTGGTAAATCCGGTTGAAAAACTGCCCAAAGTTTCCATAAGCGAATTTACGTAAATTTTATCGTCGAGTTTTGTTATATCTACTTTTTGGGTTGCATTGTTATTGAGCTGCATAAGCGATGTATAGTCGATTGCGCTCCTTGTTATGCTTACCGGATAGCCGGACAGCATATCGTCTTCCATATCCTTTATGTACGCCTGCACGCCCGCGGAAATTGCCAAAACCATAGAAACGCCTATTATTCCTATGCTGCCGGCAATCGAAACAAGCGCGGTGCGTTTGAATTTGGAAAGCAGGTTTTTAAGCGAAAGCGAAAAAGCCATTCCTACGGACATAGACGACTTTTTCTTTCTGCCTTTGCCCGTTTTTTTATCTTCCTCTTTTTCCGTTACCCCCGTACTATCCTGCGTTTTAAGTATTTCTTTACTGTCTGCGCTTTGGTCTTCTGTGTGCGGCAAATCGTTTTCATCGCCGTCGTACGGCATTGTATCGTCTATTATAACGCCGTCTAAAAGCCTTATAATTCTTGTGGAATACTGTTCGGCAAGTTCGGGGTTATGCGTTACCATAATAACAAGCTTTTCTTTTGAAATTTCTTTTAAAAGCTCCATTATCTGAACGCTGGTTTTACTGTCGAGCGCACCCGTAGGTTCGTCTGCGAGCACTATTTCGGGGTCGTTGATAAGCGCGCGGGCAATAGCAACGCGCTGCGCCTGACCGCCGGAAAGCTGATTAGGACGGTTGTTTAGTTTATCTGCAAGCCCGACTTTTTCAAGCGCTTCAACGGCGCGTCTTCTCCTTTCTTCCTTAGGCACTCCCGATATAGTAAGCGCAAGTTCAACGTTCTGTAAAATAGTTTGATGAGGAATTAAGTGATAGCTTTGGAAAATAAACCCTATGGAATGGTTGCGGTAAGTATCCCAATCGCCGTCTTTGAATTCCTTGGTTGACGTGCCTGCAATTATAAGGTCGCCGGAAGTATATTTGTCCAATCCGCCTATAATATTTAACAGCGTGGTTTTGCCGCATCCGGACGCGCCGAGAATGGAAACAAATTCGTTTTTGCGGAATTTTAAACTTACTCCGTTAAGCGCGTGAACCGCGCCTCCGGCAACCGCATAATCTTTTTTTATATCAATAAGCTCTAACATATGTTACGCTCCTTTTACTCCGTAATTTTTACGGCGGATAATTTTTAACACGTTTTATTATTGCGCTTTACTTAAACTCAAACTAATTTTTAAAAGCTTTAAGTTTATTTTGCTTTACCTTCGGCAAGCCGTTTCATACAGCGCTCTTTGCCGAGAATTTTCATTATAGTGCACAAATCCGGCGAATTCTTCATACCCGTTACCGCTATTCTTAAAATTTCCGCCGCGTCGGATACGCTGCCTGCATACTTTTCGGGGGCGGCTTTATAATCGCTTGTTTCGGCGGCAAAACCAACTTGGGCGGCAACCTGTTTTAATTTGGCAAACCAAACGGAATTATCGTCGGCAGGATTGTAAACGGAGGCAAAACCTTCAAGCACGGCGTTAACGGTATTTTTGTCGTAAGCGTAACTGTCTTTAACGTTAAAAGTATCGTCAAAGAAATAATCCATAAGCTTTACGCCCTGTTCGGCGCGCTCTATATCCTTACGGCGTTTTTTACCGCCCACACCCATTATTAAATTCAGAATTTTTAAAATATATTCTTTATTTTCAAAGTGCGCCTTGTCGCTTTCTGCGCCGAATTCGTCAACCCATTCTTTTAGGAAATCATAGCAGGCTTCGGGCGTTAACCGCGAAATTTCGGTTTTTGAAACGTCGCACAGTTTTTCCAAATCGAAAAGCGCGCCGCTCTTACCCATTTTTTCTATTTTGAATTTAAAATCTCTATAGTCGCCTTCGGGATTTTTAAGCTGCCATTCTTCGAAATTGGAATTTAAAACAGTCATAAGATATTTAACTACGGCAAGCGGATAATACCCGGCTTTTCTGTAATAATCCAATGATAGTTCGGGGTCTTTGCGTTTTGACAGTTTGCGTTTTGTGTCCCCGTCCATCTTCATAAGCGAACAGGTATGCGCATAGCGCGGAGGTTTAAAACCCAGCGCTTTGTGAAGTTCCAAATGCACGGGAAGGCTTGACAGCCACTCCTCTCCGCGGATTACCAGCGTTGTACGCATAAAATGGTCGTCTATGGCGTGAGCAAAATGATATGTGGGAATGCCGTCTGACTTTAAAATAACAACGTCCTTGTCGTTTTCCGTAACGGTTATATCGCCCTTTATGGCGTCGTTAAACGTAAATTTATTTTCTATATTGCCCTGCGATTTAAGACGGATTACAAACGGCTTGTTGTTTTTAAGATTTTCGTATATTTCACTTTCCGTAAGCGTTCTGCATTTTGCATACGCCCCGTAATATCCCGTAGTTTCCTTGTTTTGGGTCTGCTTTTCACGCACAGCGTCAAGTTCCTCCGCACTGCAAAAACAAGGATATGCAAGCCCTTGCGCGATAAGCTTTTTGGCAAAGCTTCTGTAAATTTTTGCGCGGCGGCGCTGATAGTAAGGTCCGTAATTGTTTAAAGGAGAATTTATTTCCGCACCTTCGTCGAATTTAAGACCGAAATAATTAAGCGAACGTATAACGCTTTCAACCGCGCCGTCTACCTTACGCTTTTCGTCGGTATCTTCTATACGCAGATAAAATATGCCGCCCGTTGTATGTGCCGCACGCTCGTCAGCCAACGCCGAATAAAGATTTCCTAAATGAATAAATCCCGTAGGCGAAGGAGCAAGCCTTGTTACGCACGCACCCTTTTCCGTATTGCGTTCGGGATAAATTTTTTCGTATTCTTCCGGCGCTATAAGGTCGCCGTCGGGAATGAGCGCACGTGAAAGTTTATTCAAATCCATATTTATCTCCATTTATTTTTCGTCTTTTTTTGTTTTGTCTTTTATTTTAACTATCCAGCCTATTTTCAAAAGCCGCCTGTAAAAGAACCAAAGTACGATAAGAATTTCAAAAATAGCCGCAATTACCCAAATTATAAAAATCTGTTTAAACTCCGGCGCAAACCGCCATACGAACATATGAATAATAAATGCGCAGGACATTACTATAAACGAACACGAAAGCGCCGTTGTAAGTCTGGAACCCCAAATTGCGGAAAATACGGTAAGCACTATAGCCGTAGGCAGCGGCGCAACTACAAAAACAAAATAAGCGTCGCGCTCGGTAGGCGAAATGAAAAAGAAAATCATAAATATCCACGACGCTATAAACCAAACCAAAACTGCGGACATTGCAACAATAAACGCTCTGGCGCCGCTTATACGCTTTTTGGGTTGAACGCGCGGAGCAGGAGATTCTTCTTTTACAATTTCGTCCAAAGTTACGCCGTAAATTTCGGTAAGTTTTATAAGAACGCGTAAATCGGGGATGGCTTCGCCCCTCTCCCATTTGGATACGGCTTTATCTGAATAGTTTAACATTTCGGCAAGCTGCAGCTGAGTTAAATGAGATTGCGTGCGCAAACCTATTAAATTTTTTGCTATGGTACCCTTTAAATCGTTCATAATCAAATTATAGCACTTTTTTTAAAAAAATACAAGTAAATTAGCATACTCTACTGTGAGTAGAGCGTGAAATTTAAGCGGTAGAGTTGTAAATTTTAACCGTGGAGAAGACTTTTGAAACTGTGGAGAAAAAACCTGCTTTTTTAGGTTGTTTTTTTCGGTTTTTATGTAATACTGTATGTATATAAACAATTTGTTCCAAAAACGTTCCGCAAACGGTCGAAAACGGCAAAAACATTTGCGGCACAAAACAAAAAGGAGAAATCTATGAACGGTTTTGATATTTTTGCGGATTCTTCCGCCAACATTCCGGAAGAACTTGTTATTAAACACGGAATTACTATTATATCTTACACCTGCACGGTAAACGGCGAAGAACGCCTGTGCTATAATCACGCGGAAAATTTTAAAGATACCGCAAAAAGATTTTACGACGATATGCGCGCAGGCGCCGACGTTAAAACTTCGCTTGTTGACAAAGAGCGCATTATCGAAGCTGTTACGCCCTCGTTCGAAGCCGGACGCGACGCCGTTATGGTTACCATATCTTCCGGTGTAAGCGGAACGCACAACCAGGCTTTGGAAGCTAAAAAAATTCTTGAAGAAAAATATCCCGACTGCAAGCTTTACGTTTGCGACAGCGCAAACGCAAGTATGGGGCAGGGTATAATAGTTTTAAAAGTGTGCGATTTGCGCGATATGGGCGAAAGCGCGAAAGCCTGCGCGGAATGGGTTGAAAGCAACGCTTATAAAATTAACAGTTATCTTACCGTAGGCGATTTGAAGTTTTTGAGAAAAGGCGGAAGAATTTCTGCAGCGGTTGCAATAGCCGGCACTATTTTAAACATAAAGCCGTTGATTAAAGCCGACGGCGGCACGCCTGCAAAGCTTTCCTTCTATTCTAAAGAACGCGGCAGGAAAAAGGCTTTAAACGCGCTTGCCGAAGCATTCAGAGAAAACGGCGAGCAGATTGAAGGAAGCACCGTTGCAATTACTCACGCAGACTGCGAAGAAGACGCTTTGGCGCTTGCCGAACTTGTAAAAGATATGGGAGCCAAAGAAGCTATTATAGAATATTACGATTTGTGCACCGGCTCGCACGTTGGTCCCGGAACGGTTGCGCTGTTCTTTATGGGCAAAGACAGACGCGCAGGCGCGGCTCAGGGTTTAAAAAAAACGGCTTTAAAGACCGCAACTCAAAAAGCATAAATAACAGTTAACTTTGGCATATATGCGCACCGATTAAATTTTTTGCTTAAAAGATTCAACCGTTTTATGGCTGTACGGACGAATCGTTAAAGACGCCCGTCCGACGGAATTCCGTCGGACGGGCGGTTAATTTTGCAATAAAAATTTAATGACGGCTATCGTATTCGAAAGCTTGTTGTTTATGTAAAAGCAAATAATCCAAAAACGATTTACACCCGTCTAAAATATCGCTGTACGCTTTTTGGAAGTTGCGCGTGTACCAAGGGTCTGCAACGTCGCGCGGGTTTGCGGTAAAAGAACAAAGCTTAAAAATTTTTTCACCGAATTCGCCGCCCGTAAGCCGCAGAATATCCATAAGATTTTCCGAATCCATTACCAGAATATAATCGTTATTTATTACGTCTTTCAATGATATTTGGCGGGCAATGTGTTCTCCCTCCACTCCGTTTTCTAACAGAATTTTTTTTGCCGCAGGATAAATGCGGTTACCTTCTTCGCAATCCGACGTTCCGAAAGAACTTATTGCAAAACTGTTTTTAAGTCCGCGTTCGGCAACAAGTTTTTCAAAAATAAGCTGCGCCATAGGCGAACGGCATATATTGCCCAAACAAACGAAAGTTACGCTTATCATAAAAACCTCAGTCGCCTATTTTAAGTTTACGCCAAGAAGTATTATCGGGTATATAATTTTCTATAATATCAAGCGTTTGGTCGGCGTCGGCAGAATACGAATACATTTCGTAACATTTAAAAGTTATAAATTTACGTTCGGCAACCGTTTGCATAAATTTTTCCAAGTCGTCGTAATAATTTTCTATATTGAATATTACTATAGGCTTGCTATGGCGTCCCAGCTGCTTTAAAGTTAAAACTTCAAAAAATTCTTCAAACGTTCCTATACCGCCGGGGGCTATAATAAAAGCTTCGGCTTCATCTTCCATAACCCGTTTGCGCTCGGACATATTTTCGGTATAAGTTACTTTGTCGCAATGTTCGAAAATAGCTTCCACCTGTTCTTCGCGGAAAAAATGCGGAATTACGCCGTGAACGTAACCGCCTCCGCGTTTTACGCCGCGCGCCGCCGCGCCCATAAGACCGGTTGCGCCCGCGCCGAACACTAATGAATGTCCGCGCTTTGCCAATTTTTCGCCTAAAGCTTCCACCGCTTCAATATATACGTTATCGATATGCGCGCTTGCCGCGCCGAAAATGCAAATTTTCATAATGCTGCTCCGAAATTAAGTACTATATTATTATATACTTTTTTTAAAAAATTGTCAATAGCGGCAAAAATCACGCAATTTTGGCGTTTATTACAAAAAATTCCAATAAAAATTTTAAAAGCCATTTGTTTGACATTTAAATTAATTAGTTATAGAATATTTTTATATTTTAATTAAAGCAAGGGAGATTATTATGAACTTTAAAAAAGGCTTGGCTATTGCGTGCGCGGCGGCGACTCTTACGGGCACGGTAACTATGAGCGGATGCTTTTTACTTCCCGGTAAAAAAGACCCTACGCCCGTAACGGTAAGCGCAAGCGGTTTTACGGCAACGCTTACCAGCGAATATACCAAACTCAGAATAGATAAAGACGGCGACGATATTTTAAAAGACAATACCATTCTTTTTTACGACAGCGACGATATAATGTTTTCTGTAGCGCAGGTAAAGCGCGCAGACGTTGCGGCAATGCACCTTCTCGACTTGGGCGACTTTGCTTCTTACGTGGCATACGAATATTATAACGAAGCAACCGCGCAGATGGAAGAAGTAGCTTCGGAAGACCAAGCGGTTAAGGGTTACAAATTCGAAATGCATTATAACAATTCAAGCGGTTACGACAACGTTCAATGCGATTATCTGTTTGCAGGTACAACGTATTTTTACGAAGTTGCTTTTGTTACTATAGAGAACGACTTTGAAGCGCTTGAATCCAAAATAGAAAGCATTGCGCTGTCCTGCACCGCCGAAGACGGACTTGACCAAAACAAACTTATAGAACTTAAAGAGTTTACGGTAGGCGAAATGAAAGCTTGCTTTGACGATACGTTCAGGCAAGATACCGACAGCGACGGCGATACTTATTACACCAACGGTATTATTAATTGCTATGCAACGGTTTTGGAGGACGTTAAGTTTTTAAGCTTGCAAGGCGTAGCAAACTATTATTATACGCAAACCGAAAATTACGAAGCTGAATTCGAACTTGCAAAAACCAAAAATCAAACCGATTATGCAATACTTGCCGAAACGGACGCAAACGGTAATTACGTTACCGCTATTTACATAGACGATAAAGGCACGGGCTACGTTTATGAATACTCTATGCCCAAACTTGAATACAGCGACCCGTTTGTAGACGATATTTTCGATTATATGGAAAACGCGGGCGGCGCAATCGACAACTACCAAACAACTCCTCCCACCGCTAACGAGAAAACGTTTGAAAATTCGATTGATACGCCCGAAGTGATTTCATTCAGCTATTCGATAAAGCTTGACGATACGTTTATAGACTTAGGTATGACTACGGCTAACGGCTTTACGTTGTACAGTCCCGAATACGACCGCACCGTCAACATTTACAAGTCAAATTACGCAAACATTAATACAGCATTTACTAATTGGAAAAATAACGCTCCCCAGGGAAGCTACAGAGAAACAACTCTTAACGGGGAAATCTCAACGGGATTAACTTACGAGTATGGAAAAAACGGCATCAAACTTTACTACGAATTTACTATATTTGTTAAAGTAGGCGATTTGGTGTATATAGTTTCTTTGGAATCCAATCTTAAATACTTTACGGGCAACCCTACCGACCAAAACTCGCCTGACGGCAAATTTGTAAAAGCTGTAAACGAAATAGTTATAAGTTAATAAATATAAAAAGAGCCGCGGCGGTAATTTACCGCCGCGGCTCTTTTTATTTGTTTGATTTTAACCTGTGTGTTTTATTATAAACTAATTATTCGCTTTTTCTTTTTATCACAAAAAACACTGTTAAGCCAACGCCTGTCAAAACCAATACGGCGCCTATTACAAGTCCAGCTATCAACCCTGCATTGGATTCAGACTGAGCGCCGTCCCCTTCGGTTGTTCCGTTATCGGTATCGCCGCTGTTATCGGTATCGCCGTCGTTGTCGTTGTCATTATCGTTGTCATTGCCGCCGATATCTACGTAAACCGCAACCAAATTTATATCGTCTTCGGGATTTAATATATCGCCTTCGTAATATTCTTTATCTCCGCATACCCAATGACTGAAAATTCTCGTTTCGGTGCTTTCGGGCTTGAAAAGAATTTGATAAGCCGAACCGTATGCAATAACGTCTTCTTTTAACAGCACGCCGTCGGTAAACGTAATTGTGATAGTCTTTTTAATCCAGGTTACTTCAACTGTATAACTTGCAAAATCATTTTCGCCGTAAACATATTCAAAAGTAAAGCTGCCGTTTTCGGTAAAAGTGTAATCCGCCTTGCCTTCGTTATTTACAATAATAACGTCGGGATTATCGAAAGAAACGGTTGCAACAACGTCTTTATCGGTTTTTTCGGTATAGTTGAAGTTAACGGTTACAACGGGAAGATTTTTGTTTATCCAGTTAACAGTTGCAGTTGCGGTACCGTTATTGCCCAACGCGTCGGCAAAAGTGAACGTAAAGCTGCCGTTATCTTCGAATACTACTCTGTTCTTGCCTGAGTTATTGGTAATTGTAACGTTAGGCTTACTGAAAGTTATATAAGCGCTTACCGCGTCCCGCGTAATGTCGTAATTGCTGTATTCTATGCTTCCTACAGGAGCTACTTTATCTATCCAATCAACGGTTATGGATTGCGTTCCCTTGTTGCCCGCGCCGTCGTAATAGCTGAACATAAACGTATCGTTTTGCGTAAAGACAAAATATCTGTTGCCGAAATTACTTGTTACGGTAATAGATTTTTTGTATACGGCGAACGACGCTTCGTCAACATATTCGTCGGAAGTAAAATCGGTTATTCTTACGGTTACGTTGCTGTTTGTCAAATTTGTGGTAGAATATTCGAATACGGGAGAAGGCGCCTTTTTATAAATACAGTTTACGGCTGCCTCCGCCTCGCCTTCGTTGCCGGCTTTATCTCTGAATTTAAACGTAAACTTACCGTTTTTGCTGAATACGTACGTATTTGAACTGCCGTTATTAAGAATAATTACGTCGTTCTCGTCAAACGTTACCGTTGCCGTTACGTCTGTTCTGGTCCAATTTCGCGTACTGTAAACAACGGTAGCTTCGGGTGCTTTTTTATCAATCCAATCGACTGACGCCGTTGCCGTTAAATTCTTTCCGTTTAAGATATAATTAAACGTAAATTTTCCGTTTTCGGTAAACGTATGCGTTTGTATAACGTTTCCTCCGACTATAAGCGAAGCTGTTACGTTTTGGTTAGTTGCCGAAGTTGCAGAATACCTTATTTCGGGCGCAGGCACGCTTTTATCTACCCAAGTTACGTTTGCCGTTGCTTTACCCTTATTACCTGCCCTGTCTGTAAACTCAAACGTAAACGTTCCGTTTTCCGTAAAAGTATAAGAACTTAAACCGCCGTTGTTTAATATTGATACGTTTTCTTCGTCAAAATCTATAAACGCAATTATTTTATCGGCTTTATCCAAGGTACTGTAAGTTATTGTTCCTACGGGCGCTTCTTTATCTATGTTTGAAATAGTAATCGGCGTACTGCCGGCATTATCAAGTTCGTCTCTGAATGCAATTATAGTGTATCCGTTTTGAGTAAAAGTACGCGAGTAAGTTTCAGAATAAACCGTTTCTCCGTAACATTTTACAGGTCTGTCAAAATAAAGCGTAACAACCACATCGGAATTTGTTGGATTTATTTCGCTGTAAACAATTTGCGTAACCTTAGGCTTATCTTTGAAAATGTTGGAAACCTGCGCGGTAAAAGTATTTTGATTGCCTGCAAAATCGGTAAAGTAAAAAGTAAACTGTCCGTTGGCGGAAAATGTGTATGTGTTTCTGCCGCCGTTATTGTTTATAACTACGTCCTCGCTGAACGTAAGTTCTACCGTAACGTTTTCTTTTGTTTTGTCGGTAGTGCTGTACTTCGCCGTTGCCGTAGGCAATATTTTATCTATCCAATCCACTTCCGCAGTAACGTAGCCCGTTAAACCGTTTTTATCTTTAAATTCAAATCTGAAACTGCCGTTCTGCGTAAACGTATATGAAGTTCTGCTGTTGTTATTGGTTACCACAATACTTGTGCTGGGATTAACAAGCGTAACCGTTACGTTGCCGTTTGTAAGTACGGTTGTGTCGAATTCCAGTCCCGCAACGGGATTGAGATTACGGGAAGCGTCTTCGTTATGATAAAAATTAAACATTCTTCCGGATATAAAGCTTTTGCCTCCCGAACACTTTTCGCCGACAATTTTAACGTATTTTATTTTTAGAGTATTATCTGAAAATTCAGCCGTTTTTAAAGTTTCGTTATTTGCCCAAGTTACCGAGGCAAGTTCGGTCCAATAATCGCCGGTTGCGCTGCCGTAAATTTTTCCCTGCAAAATCTTTCCGTTGCCGCCTCCTGCGGGGATATAGTCAATACCCGTAAGAACAAACTGATTATTAAACTCTATAATTATATAACGCTCACGGTCATTGCCGCTCCAATCGGAATGCCATCTGGTATTATAGTTGCCGTCTATAATATTTGCGGCAGCGCCCTGATTTGAAACCGCCTCGGAAGAAACTCTGTAAACGGACATATTGCTTACCGGAATATATCTTTTATTGGGATTGTTTTCTCCCGTCGAAGTAAGCGAATACGTTGCATATTCGCTAGCCAAAGAAGTGCCGGAAGCCCTGCGCCTTATCTCTATAATTTTATCGCCCGTAAGATTAGGCTGTTCGCGCTTGAATGCAGTCCAAGCCGTATTCCCCTTGAACCGCCAATCCATAGTTTCGTCTAAACCGAATACTTTGTTTTCCCAATCGTTTACATAAAATCCGTTGGGTGTATTTGCTTTGGTTATATCTATAACGTAAATATTCTTTTCCACACGCGGAGTTCCTATTACGTGAACCAAAATATCGGTATCGGTATTTATTAAATCCATTTGAGATTGACTTAACGATATAACTTTTTCGCCTTCTACGGCAGTCCACACGGTACCGCCGTCCAAACTGTACTCCCAAGTCGGATTTGACGTTTCGTACATTTTACCCAAAGCAAGAGTACCGCCGCCGTCGCCGTCGAAATCGAATTTTGCAACTTCGGTGTTTATTATGCCAAGCAAATGATTAGCCATAGTTCTTGTTACGTTGGACTGAAGAACCTGTGATTCTTTAGCCGTGCTTGCTTCTTTCAGCGCGGCGGACCTAATCATAGTCAATACGGCTTTATAGGCGTCATCTTTCGCATATTTTTCTATTAACCTGAGCATATCGTGCATAGGCAGCGGATAATATTTAAGCGAATCGGCAACCTCTCTTGCAAGTTCTATAAAGTCGTCGCCGGATTTACCCTGCGCAACGTAATTGTTTATAATGCCTATCCAAGCGTCGAGGTTGATTTTTTGAACCGCCAAAGCCTGACGGTAAATTTCCTCCTGTCTGGGCAAATCGTCGCGGTAAACTTCGGCAAGTAAAGTTAATTCCTTTGCTTTTTCGTAATTTTCGAAATCGTTTATCGCCGCTTGGGCTAAAAGAAGATACGTGCCGCAAGCGTAACTTGCATAAGAGCCGGTACCCCAATCGTTCATAGTTCTCAAAGTGTACCAGCCGCCCGCGCTGCCCAAGTTGTTAAAGTTTTTAAAGTTTGTGTTTACCCAGCCGAAAACGTCGTTTGTCAGCGCCCAATATCCTTCGCCGTTACTGTTAATGTAATAGTCGGCGTAAGCTACGTGTTCAACGTAACCTGACTGTCCGAGAGGCGTTGAAGGGTGTCCCCATACTGCCGTCATATTTGCGCCTATATTTGACATATTCCAGCATACTCCGCCCGTTTCAAACATCATCCAGGCGTGGGTATAATATTTTTTATATTCTATTCCGTATCCGTCAAGTCTGTATTTTTGGTAATAGTAATCCTTTTTTGCAGGGTCGTAAAGATGGGGAGCACCGGACCAAAATTCATAAGCGAATTCATATTTCATAAGGCTGTACGGACCCTTTGTTCCCTTCCATTTCCAATAATCCAGCAGCCATTCTATTTCGTTATCGGGAAGCAGCGTTGTCATTATATAACGCATTTCTTCTACTTCTATATTTTCGAATATTGCGTTATCGAGTTTTCCCGCAAGCCAAACTTTTTTAAAAGCCGCATATCTGTCTATTGCGTTGGAATCGTTGTCGGTTTCGTTAAGAGTATTGTTGGGACCTATATCGTAAATCCAAAAACGAACCCTTTTAGAGTAGGTTAACGAAATGGAAATCATCATTTTCTGATACACGTCGCCGCGCCTGTTGCCAAGCGCCGTTAACGTGTTATCGTTTAGGTCGTCTTTATAAGTATTGTATAAATTGGTTAAAACTTTTAAAGAATTAAACCAACTTGATTGGTTATAGGTATTGTTTTTGAGATACATATTGGCGTTATCGGGCGTGCCGCCTGTAGTGAACATTCTCAAAACGTCTACATTGTCGAAAAGCCAGCTGAAAGCTTCTACGACTTTGGAGTCGCTTTTTATATAGTTATGCAGGGTAACGTGCCCGTTACTGCCGAATTTGCTTACAAAATTTCTTTGAAGCAGCGTTAATTCAAAATCCGTATCCGATAAATCCGCATTTAAATATTTTGATTTTATTATCTCGTCATATTCCTCTACAGATTTAACCAAATACTCAACTTCGTTTGTTTCGCTGTCGGTAAATTTTGCGTCCGCCCAAACGGCAGCCGCCGAAGTTCTTGTGCCCTCTGCAAAATCCGCGCGAATTCTTATATAGGAGTAATCGCCGATTTCAATACGGATTTGCTTTGCGCTGTCATTCGAAGTAATTTCGCTGCTTACGTATTTGTTTACCCAGCCCCCCGTTGCGGAATTTGACAAATCAACGCTGAACAAAGCCCTGCCGTTGGCGGAAGTTCCGTTTTGAACCGCAATGTAGCTGAAAAAATATTTATAATCCAAATCGCTTATATTATAAATAACCGATTTAGGCGTAGGTGTATAAAGCCCCTTATCGAAATAAGTGGCTGCTCCGTCTATTTTTACGGTAAGTTTTGCGCCTTTATCGGTTTTATCGGCAACAACGCCGTAAGGAAGGTAACCGTTTGGCTGACATTTACCCGTTATATCCGAAATATAAGTTACGGGTTTATTGCTTTCAACCGTTGCGGTATTGCCTGCCGCTCCGTTTAAAGCGTTGCCGTAAACTTCTTGTTCTTTTACGTTAAACTTTACTATAGCAAAAACGCCGGTTAAGCAAATTATAAAAAACAATATAACAATCAAAGTCTTTTTTAATTCGTTAAACTTATTCATTCTTACGTCCTCACAAAATTAATTGCGCTTTTTAGTTTATTTTACGTTTAATCTTATAAATAAGATTAATTTTATTATATTACAAACTATGCTTTTAAGTCAATTATTTATTACGGAGCAACGTTATTTGCAAATTTACGCAAAAAACCGATTATGCAATAATCAGTTACTAATGTGTTATTAAATAAAAAGCATTAAAAAGCGCCGCTTTTTTAATGCTTTTCAAATTAATTATACAAGACCAGCAAATTTCTTTTTTTGAAGAATATACTCCGCGCGTTCTTCGCCGCGGTCAGAGGCCATTTTATACCACTTTACCGCCGTTTGTAAATTTTTTTTAACGCCTTCGCCGCGTTCATACATAAATCCCAAACTCAAAAGCGCGTCGCAGCTGCCTGCTTCGGCAGCCTTCTCATACCATTTTATTGCTTTAAGTTTATTTTTTTTAACGCCGTCGCCGTGCCTGAAACAGCACGCAACATTATATAATGCCATTTCGTTTTTGTTTTCGGCTGATTTAAGATACCACTTAAAACCTTCCGCCTTATCCTTTTTTACTCCTATACCGTTGTAGAGGCAATATCCGACGTCGCTTTGAGCTTGCGCATTACCCTGTTCGGCCGACTTTTTAAGCCATTCAAATGCCTTTGCCCCGTCTTTTTTTACTCCGTTGCCCACTTGATAGCTCCAACCGACGTGAAGCTGCGCTCTGTCGTCGCCGCTTTCGGCAGCCTTCATATGCCAATAAAAAGCTTTTTCGGTATTTTGAACTAAGCCGTATCCTTTTTCGTAGCACATCGCAAGATTATATTGCGCACGCGCATTGTTTTGCTTAGCGGCGCGCATAAACCAACGCGCAGCTTCGTACACATCTTTTTTTACCGTTTTTCCTGCAATAAAACACCAGCCGTATTCGTTCTGCGCTTCGGCACAGCCGCTTTCGGCAGCCTTTTTATAAAGTTCCACAGCCGCAGCGCAATCTTTTTTTACAACAGTTCCGGCCTCGTACATTACGCCCAGCGCATAGCTTGCAGGCGGATATCCCGCATTTGAAGCACGCTCGTAAAATTTAAACGCTTTTTGCAAATCAACCGTATAATGCACGCCGTTTTCGTAACAAAAGCCAAGCTTGTATATCGACTCTGGACAATCTTCGGCTGCCGTTTTTTTAAACAAATTTACGGCAGTTTCAGTATTGTAAATATCCGATTCTTTTTTTAAATAACATTCGCCAAGCATATACCCGGCAAGCACGTTGCCCTGCATATATGCTTGATTGAACCAATATACAGCTTTTTTTAAACCTATGCAATCGTCAAAAAATTTATAATAAACAAGCCCAAGTCTGTACTGCGCGGGAACGTAATTTAGCTCGGCGGATTTTTGCAGCAGTTCAAACGCCGCGTCCGTATCGCAATCGGTTCCCAACCCATATTCGTAACACAATGCAAGATTGTACTGCGCGCGGCAGTCGCCTTGACAAGCGGATTTTTCAAACCAATAAAAAGCTTCCGTTTGATTACGTTCAACGCCGCAGCCCTGCATAAAGCATACGCCCAAACAATAGCAGGCGTGCGCATTTCCTTTTTCCGCAGCGTAAAGCCAATATTCGATAGCTGTTGCGTATTTTTCGTTTTCCCAGCATTCGGAGGCTTTTTCCAAAATTTCGTCTAATTTTGCATTCTCCGTATGCTCGGCGCAAACGGCTTCTTCTTTCGAAGGTTTTTGATTTTTATAAAATAAATTTATTAGCCCGTCGTTAAAATCTAATTTATCTTGCATATTTATCTTAATTTTTTAAGCGCTTTTTTTGCAAGAGAATTGCCGTTTGCCGCTGCACGCCCGTACCATTCCGCCGCCTCGTTTAAATCGGCTTCAACGCCTAAACCTTCTTCGTAGCATTTTCCTACCGCAAATTGCGAATCTTCGTCGCCCTGACTTGCCGAACGCATAAACCATTTAAACGCTTCTTGGGGGTCTTCGTCAACGCCTATACCTTCCATATAAAAAGAAGCTATTTTATACTGCGCGTCGGAATCGCCGTTTTTTGCCGCTTCCAAAAACCAATAAGCCGCCGCTTCTTCGTCTTCTTCAACGCCCTTACCTTGATATAAATGCTGCGCAAGGTTGTACTGCGCCTCCGGAAATCCGTTTTGCGCCGCTTGAGCGTAGTACTGTACCGCAAGTTTATTGTTTATTTTTACGCCCTTGCCGAACGCATACACGTTGCCTAGATTATACTGCGCCATAACGCTGCCGAGTTCCGCGCCCATTTTATACATTTCAATAGCTTTGTTCATATCGCGCTTAACGCCGTCCCCGCGTTCGTAGCAGCAACCCAAATTGCAGAAAGCCTGAAAGTAATTATTTTTAGCCGACTCTGCATACCAAGCTACAGCCTGAGATAAATCGCGGCCGACACCCGTTCCGTTTTCGTAGCAATAGCCCACGTAGCACTGCGCTTTTGCGTGATTCATTGCGGCAGCTTTTTTGTAGAGTTTAAAAGCTTCTATTTCGTTTGCTTCAACGCCCTCGCCGTCCTCGTAACATTCGCCTAATCTGAATATGGCGTCCGCATACCCCTGCTCGGCAGATAGCCGGTACCACTTTACCGCCTCTTCCAAATCGCGTTTAACGCCGCGTCCGTCGTGATACGCTCTGCCAACGTAATTCCGTCCCGCAGCGTCGTTCAAATCGGCGGATTTTTTATACCAAGCAAACGACTCCTCCGCAGATTTTTCCGAATCAGACGCGGCAATTCCGTTTTCGCACAAGTAGCCAAGGTTATTCATTGCCTGAGTGCAATTTAACTCGGCAGACTTTTTAAACCACTGCACAGCCGTTTCGGTATTTTTTTCAACGCCTATTCCGTGCAAATAGCAAAGCGCGGCAAAGCACTGAGCTTCGGCGTGGTTGAGATTTGCGGCTTTAATAAAATATCCGCTTGCGATTTCGCCGCGTTTATCCGCGTCGGGCTGGTTTACGCCGAGATTGTAATTGTAACAAATACCAAGTTTATATAACGCTTCCGCATTATCGGCTTTTGCGCACTCCTCCCAAAGCTTAACGGCTTTTTCATAGTTTTTTTCTGAATACAGTGCATTTGCCTGCGCACAAAGTTCGCTTATTTCCTTTTCTGTTTTGTTGCTCATATAATACCCCTTAAAAATTTATTGTTTATCCGTTATAATATGCCGCTTAAATATGCGCCCTGAACGACGGATTATATTATTAATTCCGTATCCATTTTTTCCGTTCCTTAAATTTTATTGATTTAAGTATAAATACTGCATTTTATAAAGTCAAGCGTTTGATTTTTTGTGTTAAAATATTAATCGTGCGGACAAATAAGGCTCATTTTCAATTAAAAATATTAAAACAGCTCAGAAAAATTAAATTTTTTGAATAAGTAAATAATAGATTGTTATTCGCTTATAATTACCGTTTGGGGACGGAATACGCCGCCTTGAAAAATTGTAACTGTAACGATTTATCTCCCGTAATGCATAAGTCGCGCGGACGGGGGAACGTCGGCACGGACGAAAACGAAGCAAAAGAAAAAGAGGTCGATATATCAACCTCTAATTCTGACGTAAACGCAGGGTGTGCGTATACGTCTCGTGTGGTGGACGAGTCGGGACTTGCACCCGAGTCTTACAGATTTTGTTTGAGCTTTCTACATACTTATTCCGCCTTTAACTTAATCCGCAACGCCGACGAACGGGCGGTTACGGACGCATACCGCTGATAATTAACCGCGCGTGCGCGGTAATACACGCGCGGGGTTGCCGTTTAGTTAACGCCCGACGCACGCCAACGGCGAACGTACGCAGACGGACCGCTTAATCAGTTAAGCAGCGCAAGCGCAGCCAACCGCTCTTGCCGAGGGGAAAGCTACGATTTTAGAATCTTTGGATTCTGCATTTAAATTTAAGTTCCGTTTTTACAAAGCCGAGCCTTTGGTATGCTTTTCTCATCCGCTGCCTGCAATCGAATCTGGAAACTCGCCCATAATATTTGCAGAAACGTTAAGCGGATTAATTATATTTTAATTACGGTAAAAAATCAAGCGTTTAATTTTGTTTTTTATTGACAAATTAATGGAAATGAATTAAAGTTAAAATGTTGTTTTTTATTTCGGCGGAAAAATATGATATACACAGTTACGTTTAACCCATCGTTAGACTATTACGTACAAGTAAATAACATAAAAAGCGGTATGGTTAACCGCACTGCCGACGAACGGCTTGCCGTAGGCGGCAAGGGAATAAACGTTTCGCTTGCGCTTAAAGAGCTTGGTAACGAAACCCTTGCATTGGGTTTTGTTGCCGGATTTACCGGCAAATATATACGCGATAAAGTAAGCGAACTCGGTTTGAATTTCGATTTTATAGAAGTTAAGGGACAAAGCCGAATAAACGTAAAAATAAAAAGCAATACAGAAACTGACATTAACGGCACCGGAGCGGAAGTTACCGAAAACGACGTAAACAAACTTGTAAGAAAATTAAAAACTTTTTTATGCCCCGGCGATTGGCTTATAGTTTGCGGCAGCGTTCCCGCAACTTTGGGGCACACGGCTTACGCCGATTTTTTTAAAAAATTAAAAACGGTAAAAGACGTAAATTTGGTTGTGGACGCAAGCGGAAAGCTGCTTACTGAAACGCTGAAATACAAACCGTTTTTAATTAAACCGAACGTATACGAAATGTGCGAAATATTCGGACTTAACGCCGTGCCTGACGTTGAGGGCATTTTTGCCTGCGCGCGCAAATTCAGAGATATGGGCGCAAGAAACGTAATAGTTTCTATGGGCAGCGCGGGCGCCGCTATGGTTACGGAAACCGAGCAGTCTTTGTATGTTAGGGCAGCCAGAGGTCAGCTTGTAAATTCGGTAGGCGCCGGAGATTCTATGGTTGCGGGATTTGTGCACGAATATTTAAACTCCGGCAACTATTTTTCGGCTTTGAATTTTGCCACCGCTGCCGGAAGCGCTTGCGCGTTCACAAAAAATTTAGCCACAAAAGAACAAATAGAATACATTGAATCTTTAATGTTATGACGGAAATTTACGTTGTGAAAGCCGAAGAAGTTTATGCAAGGCTTGAAAAAATTTTATTTGAAAGTTTAGGCGTTTTACCCCAAATAAAGCGCACTGAAAACGGCAAACCGTATTTAGAGGGCGACCCCCTCTTTTTTTCAATTTCGCACAGCGGAACAAAAGCGGTTATCGCCCTTTCGCAATTTCCCGTAGGCGTTGATTTGGAACTGTATAAAAACAAAATGCACACTCCTATAACAGACAGGTTTTCGGACAGGGAGCAATGCGAAATTTTATGCGAAAAAGACTTTCTTATTCATTGGACCGTGCGCGAAGCTTATATAAAAATGCTTGGCGGAACACTATCTGAAAACTTAAAAAGTACGGCATATTACGGGGGCAAAGTGTATTATGACGGAATTGAACAGCAAGTTGAAACGCAGTTTTTCGATTTGGGTTTCGGCATTGCGGCGGTCTGCGAAAAAAAGTAGTTGCCAAAAATATTAAAAAATGATATAATTTTGATTATGAAGTGTTTTGTTATTGCAATGGAAAACGAAGCCGCGCATATAATATCCTCCGTTCACGTGGAAACCGACGTTAAAAAACACGGTAAACGCGTGATATGCGGCACCCTATTCGGAGAACGGATAGGTATTGTTGTTTGCGGAGTGGGCAAAGTAAACGCAGGTTGCGGCGCACAGTACGCCATAGACTGCTTGAGCGCGGACGTTATAATAAACATCGGCGTTGCCGGAGGACTTAACAAAAGCGTTAAAACGGGGGATATCTTCGGCATATCCGCGGTTGTACAGTACGATTTCGATTTAACGCAGCTTAACGGTACTCCTATCGGCACGCTTGACGAATTTACCGAAAATTATATTCCTCTTTCTTCGACCGAACTTTATCCCTTAAAACGGCTTGGAACGGGCGACAGATTTAACGACAGCAAAGCCGATTACGAACTATTGACAAAAGTTTTGCAAGCCGACATAAGAGATATGGAATGCGGCGCAATAGCCCAAGTTTGCAAGCACGCAAACGTTAAATGCTATTCTTTTAAAATTATATCCGACGTTGCCGGCAGCGGCAGCACTACCGAACAGTACTTAAACAATCTTTGCACCTGCTTTGAAGTTTTGCAAAGAGAGCTGAAAAACATTTCGGAGGCGTGCAATGGATAAAATACCTTCTTTTCAAAAAAACCATAACAAACTTGAAACGGGGCTGCACGAATGCACGGAAATCTGCGGAATTAAAACGTGGGATTTGCGGTTTAAAAAACCTAACGCAGGAGATTACATCTCCCCCGCCGCTTTGCATACCGTTGAGCATCTTTTGGCTACCGTATTAAGAAATTCAAACAAAAAAGAAAACGTTGTGTATTTTGGACCTATGGGCTGCAGGACGGGCTTTTACCTGCTTACCGCAGGGCTTGACTACGATTGCGTTTTAAAGCTTTTAAAAGAATGTGCCGAAGCTGCGCTCGGTTTAAACTATATACCCGGCAACAGCCGCGAAGAATGCGGAAACTACAAAGAACACGACCTTGAAGGCGCAAAAAATGAAATTGAAAAATACTTGGAGATACTAAAGAATTTATGAAACCATTGGGCGGCGGCTGGGACGAACTTTTAAATCCGCTTTTCAAAGACGAAAAATATATTGAAATACGCAAATTTTTATTAAGCGAATATTCGTCGCATATAGTTTATCCGGATATGTACGATTTGTATAACTGTTTCCGCTATACGCCTATAAACAACATAAAAGCGGTAATATTGGGTCAGGACCCTTATCACGAACCCAACCAAGCGCACGGTTTATGCTTTTCGGTAAAAAAAGGCGTTAAACTTCCTCCGTCGCTTGTGAATATTTATAAAGAGATAGCCGACGATTTGAAAATTATACAGCCGAACTGCGGAGATTTAACCAAATGGGCGCAAAACGGCGTATTGCTTTTAAACACAACGCTTACCGTGCGCGAACATCAGGCTAATTCTCACTCAAAATGCGGTTGGGCTTGGTTTACCGACAGCGTAATAAAACTTATTTCCGATAACACGGAAAACGTTGTTTTTATTTTGTGGGGCGGCAACGCAAGAAGCAAAGCTCCGCTTATAGACGGCGGAAAACATTTGATTTTGCAATCGGCTCACCCTTCCCCTCTTTCCGCTTTTAACGGATTTTTCGGCAGTAAACCGTTTTCAAAAACCAACGCGTATCTTACCGCGCACGGAAAAACTCCCATAGACTGGGATTTGAACTGAATTTAGTATAAGGATTTATATGAAATATATTATAGTACTCGGCGACGGTATGTCCGGATGGAAAATACCGCAGCTCGGAAATAAAACCTGCCTGGAAGCCGCGTCCTCTCCGTTTTTAGACAAACTTGCTCCGCTTTCGGAGACGGGGCTTTGCAAAACCGTGCCTAACGGACTTAAACCCGGCTCAGACGTTGCAAATATGGCGGTTTTGGGCTTTGACCCCAATAAATATTACACGGGTCGTTCGCCGTTGGAAGCCGTTGCAATGGGAATAAAACTTAAAGACGACGACGTTACGCTGCGCTGTAATTTGGTTACGCTTTCGGACAACGAACCCTACGAAGAAAAAGTTATGATTGATTACGCCGCGGGAGATATTCCCACGGACGAGGCGTGCGAACTTATTGACAGCATTAAACAATTTATTGAAAACCAAAATTTCAAACTTTATAAAGGAACTTCGTACAGGCACTGTATTGTGGCGGCAGGCGGCGTAACGGGACACGAATTTACGCCTCCGCACGATATAACCGATAAAGTAATAAAAGAATATTTGCCCAAAGGTGCAAATGCGGCGGTTTACAGAGAATTTATGCAAAAAAGCAGCAATCTTTTGCAAAACCACCCTATTAATATAAAACGCGTTAAAGAAGGCAAAAAACCTGCAAACGGAGTTTGGATTTGGGGCGAAGGCACTAAGCCTGCGCTTGAAAATTTTGAAAAACTGCACGCATTGAAGGGCGGAGTTATTACCGCCGTAGACCTTGTTAAGGGACTCGGACTGCTTGCAGGGCTGCAAATATTGGAAAACCCAAGATTTACCGCAAATTATAAAACCGATTTTAAACTTAAAACGCAAACGGCTTTAAACGCGCTTTTGGGCGGATTGGATTTTATTTATATACACGTAGACGCGCCTGACGAATGCGCGCACCACGGCGATTTTGCAAACAAAATTTATTCTATTGAGCAAATAGACAAAATGGTTGGCGAAATTACCGAAACGCTGAAAAACGCGGGCGAAAATTTTGCGGTTTTGGTTTGCCCGGACCATCCTACTCCCTGCGCTTTGAAAACTCACGTTTCCGAACCCGTACCTTATCTTTTATATTCCGACAAGCGCAGCATCGACGGCACGGCGTTAAGATATACCGAGTGCGAAGCCGCAAAATCGGGCATAGTTATAGAAAACGGGCACACTTTAATAAACAGACTTTTAAATATAAAATAATTTATTAAATAAACGTAAAACGCGGCGGAAATTCCGCCGCGTTTTACATTATTTAACTTCGAAATCAAACAGCTTCCAAGGTGTTTCGTCTTTTGGCGGTTCTATTACAAACCTTAAAGACTCGCCGGATGTAGGATGCGTAAACCGCAGCGAATACGCCCATAGAGCAAGCCTGCCTTTAACGGCTTTTTCGCCGCCGTAGCGCATATCGCCGTAAACGGGACAGTTTATAGCCGCCGTCTGCACGCGGATTTGATGCGTTCTGCCCGTGTGCAAAGTTATTTCCGCAAGCGAAAGTCCGCGCTCTTCCGCAACTATATTGTAACCAAGCGAAGCAAACTTTGCGTTTTCTTCGGTTTGAGTACAAACGTAAACGGTGTTGTTTACCGAATTTTTACGCAGATAATTTTCCAATATTCCGCTTTTTTTAGAGGGCGCACCGCATAATACGGCGTAATATTTTTTTTCGAATCCGCCGTTTTTCATCTGTTCGGAAAGCCTTGCGGCAGCCTTTGAAGTTTTTGCAAAAACCATAACTCCGCCCGTAGGTCTGTCCAGCCTGTGCACAAGCCCTGCGTAAGCATTGCCGGGTTTTTGATACGTTACTTTTATATAGTCTTTAACGCAGTCCAATAGATTGTAATCTCCGCTTTCGTCAGGGCAGCTTGCAACCATCTGCGGTTTCATAACAACTATTATGTGGTTGTCTTCGTAAAGAATATTCAAATCACTTTGCTGCATATTTTTCTCCCGTAAAAAGTCCGCTGGCTCCGCACGGCAGCGGTATGCCTTCTTCCGTGGCAATACCTACTTCGTACGCTTCGGCAGCGCCTTTAAAATCTTTAAGCGCAAGCGTTAAAATGTTTTTTAAAACCGCAGGCTGCAAACCCGTAGTATAGCTGTTTATCAAAAAGAACGCAGGCTCGTCGCACAAAAGACGCGCACACATTTTTACAAACGGAAATAAGTCGCGCTCTATTTTCCACATTTCTCCGCCCGGTCCTCTGCCGTAGCTGGGCGGGTCCATAATTATTCCGTCGTACTTGTTGCCGCGTCGGATTTCTCTTGCGACAAACTTAGCGCAGTCGTCTACTATATAGCGTATTCCGCCGTCCGCGCCCGAAAGTCTTGCGTTTTCGCCCGCACGTTCAACCATACCCTTAGCCGCGTCTACGTGCGTAACAAAAGCCCCTGCTTTTGCGCACGCAACCGATGCCGCGCCCGTATAGGCAAACAAATTCAAAACTTTAAAATTTTGCCCTCCGTTTTGCGATTGGGCGGCACATATAAGCCGTCTAAGCTTATTCCAATTTACTGCCTGTTCGGGGAAAAGCCCTGTATGTTTAAAGCCCATAGGCTTGATTTTAAATGTTAAATCGCCGTAAGAAACAGTCCATTCGGAAGGAAAATCTTTGCGCTTTTCCCAAGCGCCGCCGCCCTTTTCGCTGCGATGATAAACCGCGTTTATGCCTTTTTTATCATACAGATTTTCGCCTGACCAAATAACCTGCGGATCCGGACGCAAAAGTATTACGCCGTTCCAGCTTTCAAGCTTCATTCCGTCGGAGGTGGCTAATATTTTATAATCTTTCCAATCGTCTGCGATTTTCATAATCGGTATTATAACAAACCGCTGTTAAAATGTAAAGTATTTTAAAAGCGCGCGCGGTTTTTACCGCGCGCGCCCCTAATTTTTTTTACACAGCGCAAAATCTAAATACTGTAACTGTACAAAACATCGTAAAGCGAATCGTAATAGCTGCCCAAATAGCGCTTTGCCGTTTCGTCCGCAGTGTATAACGCCATTCGCTCCGACGGGTCGGAAATAGCCAAATAATAATCTCGCACTATATTGTACCTGTCTATGTAGGGCAGCGTATAGTCTACAATGTAGCCCGCGTTTTCGTCGCCGTCGTCCTTATCGGGCGGCAGAGGATTGCTTATGCTTATGGAATACAAAAGCTGTTCTGCAATTATTTCAAGCTCGTAATTAAGTTCTTTTTCAAGTTGGGCGCGCTTATGTTCCAAAAGCGAAGAATCTTTTAATCCGTCCGTACATATAAGCTGTTTAAATAATATAAGTTCTTGCTCAAGCTTATATTTCAAATTGTTTTTACTTTTTTGCGCCGTACGCAAAAGCTGCATTTGCACCGCCGAAAGTTTTGATATTTCTTCTTCGGATATATCTATTACGTCAAATACCATCGCGCACCTCCGCATACGCTTTTAAAAGCGATATTTCCGCGCTTGCAGTTACCGATATTTTAAAGCTATACCCCGTCATATGCAGCCGCAAACAGTTTTTTACGCCTTTAAACAGCCGTTCTTCGCTATCGCTTGCAACAGTTATATCCACAGGCTCTTTGCAGCAGATTTCCAAGTTTTTAAGCGTTTTTCTGTACGGCGAACCGAAGTCCGCCGCGCCGCTTATAAACTCAAATTCGTTTGCCGTTTGCAGCATACACGCGCCGCCCTCCGTTAAATAAGCGTAAACGTCGCCTGCCGAAAGCAGCGCTCCGGCTTTGCAGTCTATAATATATGCGCTGTCTCTTTGCGTATCGTATGCAAACACACACTGCTCGCCCGTAGGCTTGTACACTCCGCACACAAAATATACCGAACCTGCCGCAACGGCGTTTTTAGGCGATGAAATATTTTGCGAAAGCCTGCAATTAAGACTGTAAGCCTTAGCTCCGTCAAAACAATACAGCTCGCGCGAAGTAAAAAACAAAAGCTTACCGTCTGTCTGGGCAACGGTATTAGAGCGGATATACGGCACATAATAACTGCGTTCGAACTCTTTAAAAGTTTCCGCATTGCCGTAAGCGCTTATAACCGTTATTCCCAATTCCCTTAAAACCGCTATATTTTCGCCGTAAACAACCAAATTTTTTATAGCGCCCAAACCGCTTTTCAAGTTTAACCAGCCCGCGCCGTTTAAGCCTTCTTCAAAGTCGAAGCCGCCGCCCGTTCCCGACCATCTTATTTTGTATTTAGCGGTTTTGTCCGCCGCAAAAAGCCTTCCGCTTTTCAATACACCCCCGTATATGCCGTATTTAAGGGTTATCGGCGCCGTATCGGACGGGTAAACCACCCCTTTATTGCCGCTTATAATATACGTTTTGTTGCCGTTTGAACGGTCGCCGAAAATAAACGGCGAAGACAAAGCTACGTTGGCAAAAACGGAAGAAATGGACATTGCGCTGCGCGAAGCGTAAACCTTTCCGTCTCCGAATGCAAAATATCTTTCAGAAACTTCCGAATAAGCCGCGTAAGAAATATTTGCCGGCGCGGTATTATATATTTTTCCTGCCGCCATAGCCGGAATAATAGCGCCGTTAACGACTTTGCAGCTTTTGCAAACCGCGCCGTGTGTTTTTGAAATATCCTCCGTTTCTATGCGCGTTGCCGGATAAACCGTTCTTGCAGTCATACCCACCTCCTGGGCGGAACGCTGCGGCGTTCGGGGCTTATTTTTTTACCGGCAAGTTCTATTTCCCATCTGTACCTGCTTTCCCACAGTTCCGCGTCTTTTACCGAACCTTCCAAAAGAAAATATTCCGAAGCCGCCCCCGCTGCTATAAGCCGTTCGCAAACCGTAACGCCGTCATATTCGCTGTCGCCGTCAATCGGTTTTTTATACGGCGAATATTCGTAAAATACTTTTACGCTTTTTTCGTCGCATTTAATATATTTTGGGAAAACTGTGTATTTAACTTTTTTACCGCTGCTTTCAACGCTTAAAATTTTAACGGGATTATGTAAAAAGTTATCTATGAAGTACTCGCCCGTATCGGAATTAAACCGTTCGCAGTATTTCAGAGGAAAATAATATCTTGCAAGCTCGTCCTCCACGGCGTTTACGCAATAGAGAAGCGTTTCGATTTTTTCAGCGCCCTCGGAAGTAAGTTCTCCGTCCGCCGCAAGCGCATTAATAAGGTCCGTTCTGCCTATAAAGCGCAGAGCGCGCGCTATAACGTCTTTAATTTTCATTTATACTCCTTCGGCGCACTATTTTAAAAATTGTAAAGCTTTGCCTGAGCGCAGGGCTTTTTGCATATCAGTTCGGCATATTTAACAAGCGTTGCGCCGTACGCCGCCTTTCCGGGTATCTGCTTTAAAATTTTACCGCTTTCGTCTTCTAACCATTCCCAATCGCAAAGTTGGTTAAGCGAAAAATCGTCGGTATTTATAAACAGAATTCTGTCGTCGGGGCAATATTTGTCGGCATAAACGGGTACGTCGTTTACGGTAACAACGCCGAAGCCCGTACGCGCGTCGGTAGAGTTTACCACCCTGCGGTTGTTTGCTATAAGCGCGGCGATTTTTTTGCGTGTTTTATATGAGCATATAATCATATTAGCCTTGCTGTTAAAATGTTCTTCAAGATAATCCAAAACGTCGGTAAGCTTTTCTTCCGTAAGAGTTTTGTTTGCGTCGAACGCGCAAGGTTTAAAGTAAGGCTCTTCCGATTTATCATATCCGTACAGCGTATCGCCGTCGAAAATCGCGCTAAGACCGCAAAGTTCGTTGTCTTTTGAGCCGTGGGGATACATAGCTCCGCCCGTTAAATCGTCGGTTACGGCAACGTTAAACGTTACCGAGGAATTAGCAACGTCAACCGAGGTTACAACAAGCCCGTAACTGTCGTTTTGGGTTGCAGCGGAAGCCGGATAAACGTCAACCGTCATTCCGGCAAAAAATTCTTTTGCGTTGTCAACCTGATAAACCTTGTCGGAAGTTTTTGAAATTACGCTGCAAAGCTTGCCTGAACCGTCGCCGAAAAGCATACGCTGAAAGTTTTGTTTTGCGCTTGCAATCAAGCCGTCCATTTCGGCGTTTACAAGGTTTACAAAAGCTCCGGAATTGTCGCGCGAAGCGCGCATAGCTTTATCGCTTATTTCTATTGTGCCGTAAAGATTTTTAAGCGGAACGCAAATAGAAAGATACCTGTTGCGGTAAGCTTCCGGCAAATCCCCGTCTTCGGCGCCCGCAAGAATGTTTCCGCTTGTGCCGCGAACTACCGCCATTTTAACGTCTTTGCCGAATACGTTATCGGTATTTTTTTCTATAGCCGAAAAAAACGGCGAAATTCCGTCGTTCAGCTGTGCGCTGACCGCGTCGAGGTAATAATCTTTTAACGCTTTATCTGCATTTTCTATAGTTATCAAATTTTTTCTCCTTTTTTAATTTTTTAAAAATCTTTCCGCAAGCCGTCCCGCCTCGCTTACCGATTTGGGCGCGGCTTTTGGTGTCGGGGCGCTTACGCCCCCTACTATTAAGGGAATACCTTTGTTTTGCGCAACGGCTTTAAGATATTCTTCCACCACTGCGCGCTTAACGCTTTCGTCGGAAAGCGCAGCTTTTACAAACTCTCCCCTGTCTTCTTCGCTTATAGGCGAGGGCGCGCCGTCCGTAGGCATTTTATGCGCCTTATTCGCTTGCTCCAACTCTTTCAGCCGCTTACTGCGTCGGGTGAATTCGGCTTCCAAATTAAGATAAGCTTTTAAGAGGGCGTCGGCGCTTTTAAACTTTCCAAGCTCTGCCGCGGCGTTTTCCGAATGTTCCGCCTCTGCGCAATCCGCCGTAGCTTTTTCGTTTTGCAAGCGCTTTCCGTTATCCTCTTTATCGCTTTCTATAAGCGTTTCAGTCGTTTTGATATTTTCCGTCATTTATCGCCACCTCGTTTAATTTCTTTTTATGCACCGCTATGTGCGCACAAATTCTGCGTTCGCAGTCCTTTGAAATATTTTCCGTCAATAAATACGCCGTATGTTCGGAAATGTGCGTTTTATGGTCTTCGTAATCCTTAACCTCGGCAGACTCCGTGCGCATCTTCAAGTTTTCGTTGCCTGCACGCGAACGGTTTATATCAATAACGTCGCGTTCGCCCGTTAGCGCAGGATAGCCCAAAAGTTCCAAAATTTTGTTTTTTGCGGCCGCCGAAAGTTTGCCGCTTTCGTCGCTGAACAGCCCTTTATCCAAAATTTCGTAAATAACCGTGCGGCGTTGGGCGGGCGACATATTCAAATCGCTGTCCGCTTCAAGCACAACGTCGTCGGAAGAAATATCGCTGCCTTTAAAATAAATTACGTTAAGCGCATTGTTTTCTCCTGCGTAGCGCATAAGCCGCGTATCGCTTGCAAATTGCCTGTAAAGCCGCAATATATGGCGCCCTACAAGCTTTACAGCGCGTGTAATATTGGCATACGTCGCGTTTAAACGCATATCGTCCTGTTCTATTAAAAGCTGCAGTCCCGTTGCCGAAGTTACGCCCGAAAAACTGTCTGCGTTCTCGGATAAATCTCCCGTGCCGGAAATTTTTACGAATTCGGTTAAAAGTCTTTCTTCTTCTGCGCCGAATTCCGACGGCACCGAACCCAGCGTAAGCATTTCAGGACGGTTTGCCCCCTGCCTATACACCAATATTTTGCCCGGCGTAAGCCCGTCTTCGGCAAGTTCGTCAATGTCTATAGAACCGTCTTCAACGGCTATAACGCCCATTGAAATTCTGCTTAAAAACTCTTGTTTACGGTTTTTAACCGCGTTATATGCGCGTTGCAGCGGTATTAGCCTGTCAACTACTCCCACTCCGAAAAAGCAGCCTGCAACGCTTTGGGATACCTGTTTTACAAACGGATAAACTCTGGCGTCTTCTTCGCCGTTTACGTACGGCAAATCCCCGTCGTACAAAAGCTGTCCACCGGCTACAACGGTAAGCCTGCCAAGCGGACGGTCTTCGGTAGCGCGTTCGTATCTTTCTATAACCAGCTCGTATCCGTCGGATTTATTGCTAAACTCCGCCATATTGCCGCACCTATCCGTTTTTGCAACGTTAGAAGCAAGCGAAAATTCGTTTAAATTTCTGCCTGCGAGTTTAACGCCGTACATACTGTAAATGTCTTCTACGGGCAGCGCTTTTGCGTGAATAATGCTGGGCTGCTCGCTTAATTTTTCAACATATAATGTAAGCGGATAAATTTCAAACGGCGACACCGCAACAACCTCGGCTTTGCCTTCCCTAAGACTTTTGCCTTGCGCCGTAACGCCTATTTTTCTGCCCCCTTCCGCGTTCCAAACCACCTTGTAAAACGCCGTTCCGCAAATTTCGGACCAAAGCGTAGCCGAAGATATAACGCCGTCGAAATCGCAGTCTTCCTGCGCGGCGGAAAGTATTGCCGAAGCAAGTTTTGCCGAATGCCTGTCGCGTTCGTCTTCCGAAGCCGCGCGAACCGCAAGCGCAGGGCGTATGCGCGAAAGCTTGCACAGCCTTGTGTCTATAATTGGAGCAATATGGTTGTAAACGCCGCGCTGCTGCCAATAATAACGCTTTTCCGCTTCGGTTATTTCTCCGTTTTCGTCCAAATCGCAATACTGCCTGCCGTTAACAAAGTTTAAATTAAGCTGCCAGCTTCTCTCCAACGGTTTTCTTTGCAAACGCCTGTTTTCGAAATCTTTTTCAACTTCCGTTACAAGTTTTTTTTCAGGCGACTGCTCGGTTTTAAAATCACTCAAAATTATTCTCCTTTAACATTTTTAAAAGTTCTTGCTTTTCCGCTTCCAGCTCCTCGTCGGAAAGCGCGCCGCAGTTTTCGTCCATAATCATTTTAACCGCTTTTATGTCCGGCGGAATTTCGCGCCGCGTTATCTTTTTTTTAACCAGCGTCATCTCGCCGTCCACGTTAGCAAACTCCTCAACCACCTCGCTTGCCGAAATTCCCGTTGCGCATTTGTAAAGAGCCGATTTAACGGTTTTGTCCCTAACTATTTCAATCACCCCCTAAAAATTGTTTTTATACCTGCCCCTTCTTATGCGTTTAAGCTTATCGGCAAGCAGCGGCGGCACACTTTCTTTACTAACGGGCGGTCGCGGTCTGGTCATTATGTAATACCTAACAGTGGTCGTCGCGCTTAACAGGCGTATCTCCGGCCGCCCAAAAATAACTTTTAAATTCTTCTATCATTTTAACGCAGTTGGAAAATATATATAAATTCCCCTCTCCGTTGCCGTTTTTTAAAAACGACTTAACGCGCGCAATGCCCGTAAACACGTCTTTATTCACGTTTATATTTACCAAAACGCCCTTTTCAGAAAACAGCTCCGCCACGCTTTTTGACGAAGCAAGCGTCCGCTGGTTTGCCGCGCTGTCGATAAGCGCGCAAACTCTGTTGAGTCTGTCGGTTTTCCAACCTATTTTTTTACTTATTTCCTTTATTGCCGCGGCGTGAAAATCCACGTCTTTGCCCGCCGCAAAATGTTCCGCCACAACGTACACGTTTCCGTCCCAATCCACGCAGTACCAATGCGCGGAAAGCGGATTGTTAAGCCCTGGGTCTATAGAAATACAGTCCTGCCATTCGCGCGGCACGGAAAACGGCTGTATAACGTGCACGCTTTCGTCGAATTCGGGATACACAAGCCCCGACCCCTGCGAAAATTTACCGTATTTTCTTGCGTCCAAAGCCGATTGGTCAAGCGAACTTTCCAACAGCTTTACTTCTTTTTTCGAAAGATAAGGATTATCTTCCCAAGTTATAAATTCGTACCAAATTTCAGGATTTTTGCGCAGGTTAAGGTAAATTTCGTTATAAATAAAAGTTCTTCCTTTAAGCGGAGTCATTGTTCCGAAAATATCTCCGCGTTTGTCCATAACGCGCATTAAGCATTCCTCGTATATATCCCGCGGAGGCTCCTCGTCAAACCAAACGAAATCCAGCGAGCTGCCCTGAAATTTTTCCCTGCCCTGGTCGCAGCTTTTAAATCCCAAAGTGGAAATTCCGCCGAATACGTTTTTTATTTTTATTTGGTCTATTACTCCGCCCGACGGACTGTCCCTCCGACCCGACAGCATTGTAATATCGACAATCCAGCTTTTCGGCAGGTACTTTAAAATTTTTGCCTGCGCCACGTCGCGCTGAACCTGCTGGGAAAGAGATACCGCCCATCCGAAAGCGTTTTTCCTGTTCTTTCGGTAAGGGTGAATGCCCCTCAATATCCAAAGACATTCAACGGCGCCGCACTCGGTTTTCCCCGAGCGGTTGCCGCCGAACACCCAGCGGTTGCGCTTTTTGCATTTATGAAACAAAAGCTGCTTTTTGTGACGCTTGGAGCCTGTGTTGTATGCCGAAAGTTTATCGGCTTGTTTGCGTTTTTTTAATTCCGCGTTTATTGCGGCAAGGCGCTTTATTACTTCTTGCTTTTCCATAAAAGACCTATTTTGACAAAATAATCGTAAATTTTTCGTATATGACATTATATAATGTGCGGGTATGAAGGTATTAAAGTGGGCGGTTTGCCTTGTAATTATAACGTTATACTCTATAACGCCGTTTAACGTTGCGTCCGCTTCCGCAGACGGCGGACAATCTGCAAAAACTTATGCCTACGTAGACGTTGGATGCGAAGTTTATATGTTTAGCGAAAAAAACGACACAAGCGCGCTTTTTGCAATTCCGCAAACATACTGCGTAGAAATTTTGAGAGGCGAAGACGACGGCTGGTACTATGTTAAATACGCCGAAGACGAAGGAATTTACCGCGCCGTTTACGGCTATTGCCGTCAGGACGAAGTAATAATAGCTGAATCTCCGATTAAAAATTTGTATTTGAATATGCCCGTAACAGTAATTTTTACAACAGATTCGGCAAACTCGCTTTTGCCTCCGCTGGGAACGTTGGAAGTAAACGCGGCATATTACGGCGCTTATACTATAGGCGTAACCGCCTGCTCTTACGTTTTCTGCAACGAGGGTTTCGGCTATATCCCCAAAGTTATAGATAACTACCCGTTAAACGAGCTGCCCTCAAAGCCGACTATTGCGCCCGTAGGCAGTAAAAATTCAAACGCAACGCTTATTACGGCATTGGTAATAACCGGAGTTGCCGCCGCCGCAATAGCAATTTTGTATTTTACCGGTAAAAAAGCGCCCAAAGACTTGCGCAACGTCAACGGTCAAGACAAATAAGACAATAATATTTGTTTAAATAATTCAACGCCTCCGAATGCCGTTCAGTTAAGCGTACTCTGCGCGTAAACTTAACGGTTACGCGTTTGATTTCACGTTTACTATCCGCGGAAAGTCCGGCTATACTCTTTCGCGTTGAGCCGTAAAAACGCAGTACGTTTTTTTCCGATTGAGTAAATTTGCAAATAATACCGTCAATATAATCCCAAAGTCCGCCAAGACTTAATTTAACGCCTACAAGTTCGCAAACTTTTTCGGCATAAAACAACCCGTCGTGATAACCGTCGCAAAAAAAAGCAAATTTATTAATAAGGTTATCTATAGCGCCGTTAATTCCATCGCTGTAAAAATAAAATCTTAAAAGTCTTTTCGTTTTCATAATTCAACTAAATTAAAACAGTTTTTAAACATATGTTTGTATTTTCTCCTATATTATAACCGTTAAATATGACAAAAACTGTATATTTAAAAAATAAAACATATAAATTTTAAAATTCTTGCAGTGATTTTTAGATATTGTTAATTTGCGGTTTAACAAAAGTCAGGCAACTTAGTTAAATAACAGAATAAATATTTAGTTTACAATAATAAAAAGGTGTGGTATAATTTCAATCGTGAAAAAACTTGGTTTTGTTACAATTTCATTGTGCGCCGCCGTTTGTTTTACCGCTGCAGGCGGCAGCTTAAACGTTTTTGCGGATACAAACAATAAAACCGTTTACCCCGAAAGCACGTTTATTCAGCACGCAAACGACCAACTTAACGCAGTTACCGATTACGCTGCTTACGGAGAAATTTACGCTTTTGCAGACGGCAACCGTATTACCGTTATAGAAAGCGAAAACCGTACGGTTTACGAAATAGGCTCGGAAGTGCGCGCGCTTGACTGCGACGGAGAGGTTTTTTATTATAAAGACGGCGCGGGCAAAGCATTCTCACTGCCGCAAAAAACTCCTGCGGAAGATTACGTTTTTACCTACAGCGACGGATACGCAAAAACCGATGACGGCGAATATAAACTTGTAGAAGGTAAAATAGGCTACTGCCCCAAAAATTCTTTACAATATGAAGAACTTACCGCAGAGGGACAATTTTCCAATCTTAAAGTTTACGATAACGTTGCTTATGCGCTTAACGACAACAAGCTTTATAAAATTCTTAAAACCGAATTACAGCACGTAAATCCCGCCTATACCGACTTTTCCGCCGCTTCTAAAATATATATAGGCGACACGGCGGAAAAACTTAAAACCTGTAATACGGAAAAACCTAACTTTGTAACTTTAAAAGGCGGCGCGTATCTTACAAACGTAGATTTGGACGATATTTCCGGCGATTATTTTAAAACGGGCAACACCTATAAGGTAGGCGACGGCGACGGACTTGCCGCAGGCAAAGAAGCGCTGCTTTTGTGCCGAACCGGAGAAAACGGCGAAGTTTCTATAGTTATGCTGGGCGGACAATGCTATATTTTGAATTCCGTTAACGCCGTTGCCGCAGAAAACTCTGCGCTTATTACAACCGACGAAGCTACCGCAACGGTAAGTATTGCAAAAGGCTATGCCTATTCTTCTCCCTACGTTTGCAACGGCACCAAGCTTTTTGAACTTAAATCGGGAGAAGCGGTTAAAGTTATAGGCAAAGTTTTAAAAACTTCCGCGGCGGAACTTGTAAGAGACTTTTATAAAATAGAATACATTAACGAAAACGACGAAAAGTTAACGGGCTACGTTCCGTTCGGATACATTTCGCAGTTCAATTATTCCGAAGACCAGCCTTCCAAAACCGAAGACCCCGACTACAATACTTCGGACGCGGTTAAAACCGTGGTTTTGGTGCTTGTGATAGTTGCGTTGGCTTTAATTGCCGTTGGTTATATGACGTTTGTTATGACATCTGGCAAAGTAAAGAAAACAAAAAATTCAAATAAAGACGTCAACAAAAAAACGGGGGAATAACTCCTCCGTTTTTCTTTTAAATTTGTGTTAAATCGCTTTAAAAATGAGTTGACATAAAAAAATAGTTTTGTTATAATTTTTAACGCATTGAGTTGTTGCGGACCGCAAGGCAACCTTGGCGTTTGTATATTAACGAACAATGCGGGTGTAGTTCAATGGTAGAACACTAGCCTTCCAAGCTGGTTGCGTGGGTCCGATTCCCATCACCCGCTCCAAAGCTTTAAAAGCTTATCGCGCGCACATCACATTTGCTTTACGCGCCCGTAGCTCAGCAGGATAGAGCAACGGCCTTCTAAGCCGTGTGTCGGGGGTTCGAGTCTCTCCGGGCGCACCAATACGGCGGGCGTAGCTCAATCGGTAGAGCGCCAGATTGTGGCTCTGGAGGTAGCAAGTTCGAAACTTGTCGCCCGCCCCATTATTTTTGAAGGACCGCTATAAACACTTATTGGGGTGTCGCCAAGCGGTAAGGCACGGGATTTTGATTCCCGCATTCGTAGGTTCAAATCCTGCCACCCCAGCCATCCTTCGGCCCATTAGCTCAGATGGTAGAGCACTTGACTTTTAATCAAGGTGTCCCGGGTTCGAATCCCGGATGGACCACCAATCCGTCGGCGCAAGCATTTGCGCCGAATTGCCCTCTTTAAGGGCATATGCAGCTTTAGCTCAGTTGGTAGAGCAACTGACTCTTAATCAGTGGGCCCAGGGTTCGAGTCCCTGAAGCTGCACCATAGCAGGGGTATACGAACCACCCCGAGATTGAGAAACCGTTTTAGCGGTTTCTTTTTCTTTGTCTTCGTTTCTGTTTTCGCCGCCGTTCCCGTTGGGGTAATCGGGAAAAATCAAGTTCAAAATGAGTTCCTCTTTCTGACCGCCTTTCAAGTGGAACAAGATTTTCATTTTATCGTCGTATAGCACTATGCGATAAATGAAAACGTCTATCAAGTCCTTGCGGTGTTTAATCTTGGTATAGTCGAGCGTGCGGAAATGCTCTAACCACTTGCGAATGTCCTCGTATGTGTAGTTTATCTGCATAGCCTTTTCGCTCTCGATAGTTGCGTTGAGTTCGGTATTCTCGTTCTCTAACTTTTCGATTTGCGATAAAATAATGTCCGTTGCCTTGCCGTACATTAACGCCTGCATTAAATTGTTTATCGCCTTTTGATTTTCGGCTATAACGCCCTCAATGCGTTTTATTTCGCTGTCGTTGCGTTCGGCTTGTATCAATAAATAGGTTTCGGCGGCTACGCTGTCAATAAATTCGTCAGTCAAAACGCCGTATTTGTTACGTTCCGTTCCGTCGCCCGTAATCGCCTTTATAACCTCGTCCTCTAAATCTTGCTTGCGTACCGCTCTTTTGCGGCAACCGCATTTACTAACGCCCACGCATTTATAGTAGTTGTAAATAGTCTTGTTGTGGCTTGTGCCGCTTATTCCCGTTATCTTGTTGCCGCAGTGTCCGCATATCAATTTTTCGCTCAATATGTATTCGACTTTTGCTTTTCCTCTTGACGGTGCGGCGGCGTATTTTGCTAAAACTCGTTGTACTTCTTCAAAAAGGTTGTCGTCAATAATCTGCGGAATGCCGCCGTCCGTTTCCTTGCCTTGATAAATGTATTTCCCCAAATAGCGGCGATTGCTGAATATGCTTTGAAAACTGTTTTTGTTCCACTGTGCGCCCGTTGAAGTCTTAATTCCGCGCTCGTTCAGATGACGGGCTATATCGGCGTATGTATGCCCGTTGGCAAGCATTTCAAACATTTGCCGCACAATAGGAGCTTTTTCCTCGTCAATGACATAGTTTTTCTCGCTATCTATCTTATAACCGAGTGCAACCGCACCGCCGAAAAATTTGCACTTTGCCGCCGACATAGCAATACCGCGCTTAACCTTTTGCGACAGTTCGGCAGAATAGTATTCTGCCATACTTTCTAAAACGCCCTCGATTAAAATACCGCTCGCGTCGTCCGTGATATTCTCTTTTGCCGAGAGTACGCGGACGCCGTTTTTCTTTAACTTGGCTTTGTATGTTGCGCTGTCGTACCGATTACGGGCGAAACGGTCTAATTGATAGACAAGCACATACTGAAAACTTTTCTTGCGGCTGTCCTCAATCATTTGCAAAAATTGGTCGCGCTTGTCGCTCGTACCCGTCAAGTGTTCGTCTATGTACTCGTGGACGATAGTCAAATCGTTTCTTTGAGCATAGGCGTAACATTCTGCAAGTTGTCCTTCGATAGATTGGTAGGTCTGCTTTGAGCCTGGCGAATACCTTGCATAGATAACTGTTTTCTTCATAGTGATTTTCTCCTTTGCGCGTGGTGCGCCTTAAAATTTTGTTGTTCGCTTTGGTGCTTACCGTCTTAACCAGCAAAAAATGCCGCCGCAGTTAAATTGTCAAGGGTTTGCGCCGTAGGCGACGACGGTTTTATGCCTTACGGGAGATAAATCGTCGCCCTTGATAATTTGACAAGGCGGCGTATTCTGTCCCCAGACGGTAAGCACCAGCGAATAACAAAACTACTTAATTCTTAAAAAAAATTGCCATATTGCTTTATCGGATATTATATCACGAAAAGAATACGGCGTTTTTTGTTATGCTATCTGAAAACTACTTAATTTGTCGAATGTTGAATAAAATTTATAACTTTTTTATTAAAATTTGTATTTGATAGTTCCATTGCAAAATACCCGACAAAACAATTAAGTGCACTGTAAATTCGGGAATAATATTGTATTGTGTTTTTGCAGTATCAAGCAATGTTTTTAATATTTGTTCACGGGTTTCTTCCGTGCAATCGGCACATAAATATTCGCCTTTCGGCAAGATATTTAAGCCGTTTATTTTTTTATATTTTGTACATACCGCAAATAAACGCGATATGCCGCCTTTTTCATAGATGCCTGCTAAATCTTCAAAAACAAAATTGCTTTTATCGTTTTCGCCTATTTGGTCGTAATAATGGCTGTGATAGTCCCAAAGATTATTCAAAGTAGGTTGTTCCATTGTATCGGAAAGCAATATAACTCTTTGCGGAAAAGTTTTTATAAATAAGTTGCTCGGTGGATTTTCGCCTTGCAGTTTGCTTTCATAAAATTTTCTTGCGCGTTGTATCTTTGCTTTTGAATATTCGAGTTCGGCGATTTTACTTTCAGCGTTCATTTCGGCTTGCTTTAATAATTTAATAATTTTATCAAAGTCGCTATACTCTAAAATTTCTTTAATCTCGGCAAGCGTTAAGTCCATATATTGTAATGCTTTTATTGTATTTAGGCGCACGACCTCTTGTCCCGAATAATAGCGGTAGCCCGTCCATTCGTCCGTTTTGCACGGTTTAACCAAATTTATGCGGTCATAGTGCCGTAAAGTTTCGGTTGTCATATCAACCATTTTTGCGGTTTGGCTTATCGTAAAAAATTTTTCCATAAATCGCGTTTATCGAAAGAAAAATGAGGAGAGCAAATATTGAAAATATTAGTTACAGGCGGTACAGTTTTTGTTAGCAAATACATTGCCGAATATTTTGCAAACAAGGGAAACGAAGTTTATGTTCTCAATCGCAA
>CATLBN010000017.1 GCA_949878885.1 uncultured Clostridia bacterium
AACCGTCAAACCAAATATTAGTGCACTCGTCCGGAACCGAATACCATAATTCCGTGGGGTTGTTTTCGTCGCTTTCGGCTTCGTCCATAATATAAACAGCATCGCCTGACCACTGTTCGTTGCAAACAACTTTACCTGTAACCATATCGGCTTTTCCGCTGTCGGTTTCAAAAGAATAAACGTTGTCTTTAATTTGCTTTAAAATATTTTCGGCGTTCTCAACGGTAACGTCGTCGGTTGCGTTCATTATTCCGCTCAAAAGCTCGGCGTCCAATTTTTCTGAACTCAGTTTTTCGCTGTTCAAAATGCCCAGCGTTGCAAAATACGCGTCGCGCACATTATCTTTAACGGTTACTTGGCGCGCGTAATCTTTGTTTAAAAGCATTTTCCAGCTGGAAACGTCTTTAATATTCTGCAATTTTTCGGGATTGTAAACAAGCCCAAGCGTGCCCCACATATAGCAGGCGGCTTTTTTATGCCAGGCGTATTCGGGTTTATTGAAAATTCCTTCGCCGTCCGCTCCGTCAATATAGCGCGAAACGTTGTTCGCATAATAATTTTGTTCGTCGTCAGACCAAAAACTTTCGGTAAATTCAACATAATTGTTTTCGGCAATAAGCTTCATAAGCATATAGTCCGAAGGACAAGCCAAATCGTAAACGTCGCCCAAACTCAAACGGTTATATAAGTCTTCGTTAGTGCCGAAGGTTGAGTATTCTACTTTTACTTTATAATCGTGCGTTGAATTAAACCATTCTGTAAAATCGTCTACTATAGAGTTTTCTCCGAAAACGGTTTTGTTTTCAAATTCTAAAATTTCGTCTTCTTCCCAACCGCCCAGGTCAATATATTCTTCCCAGTTGCAAACGCGAAGCACAACTTCGGTGCCGTTTTCAGAACATCCTGTAAACAATACCGCAGAACAACCCAAAAGCGCAAACGCAGATAAAACCGCTGAAAATCTTTTAATTTTTTTCATTTTTCTGCTCCTTTTTTTGCTTTCGGAAGAATATTCATTAATACTACAATAATAATTACAATCAAAAATATCAAAGTTGAAAGCGCCCAAAGCGCGGTTTTAATTTCGGTTTGGCTGCCTTTTGTGGCGTTAACTACGTATGTGCTTATTGTATCGAATGTAGAAGGCTTGGTATATGTAGTTATAAAATAATCGTCTAAAGAAAGAGTTACGGCAAGCATAAATCCGGATAAAATACCGGGTATAAGCTGCGGAATTACCACTTTGAACAAGGCCTGCGCGGGAGTTGCTCCCAAATCCAATGCCGCTTCGTACAAGCTGTTGTCCATTTGCTTTAATTTAGGCAGAATTGAAAGATAAACAAACGGAGCGGTAAGTATAACGTGCCCTATTCCGAGAGGGATAAACGAATCTTTATTTATGCGCATAAGTACAATTAACAGTATGCACACGGAAAAACCGGTTACTATATCGGCGTTTACAACGGGTATTTGGTTTGCGGTATTTAAAAGCGTTTTAGGTAATTTTTTTGAATAAAACGCGCCTATTGCGCCGAAAGTTGCCAAAACCGTTGAAATTGCAGCGCATACAACCGCAAGTATTAAAGTATTAAATATCATATCGCGCAGTTCTTCGTTTTTAAATAAGTTAATATAATTTTCAAACGAAAATCCGCTAATTCCTGCCCCTACCATAGTTGCATCGGTAAAACTGTAAACCGCAAGCACTAAAACGGGAATATAAATAAACGCCAAAACAAGAGAAAGCCAAAATATTTTTAAAGCTGTTTTCATAGCATTGTCCCCCTGTTTCCGGCGGTGTCTTTATCGCTGAAACGGTTGGTTATTAGCGTTACTATAAGAATAATTACCAAAAGCACAAGCGAAATCATTGAACCGCCGTGCCAATCGTAAGCGCTGAAATAACTGCCTATAAGACTGCCCATTATGTAAGTGCTGTTGTAAAGCATATCCAAAACCACGTAATTGGTCATAGACGGCAGTAAAACCATTGTTATGCCCGAAATTATTCCTGGTACGGAAAGGGGCAGAGTAACTCTTAAAAAAACCGTAAGTTTATTTGCTCCCAAATCGCTTGCGGCTTCCAAAAGACTGTTGTCTAATTTTAAAAGCGAAGTATAAAGCGGTAAAATCATAAAAGGCAAAAAGTCGTACGTCATACCTATTACGGAGTTTAAAAACGGATATGCCGATATATTGCCTTCCAAAACAGACAATATCTCTTTTAACGCCGTTATTCTAAGCGTAAAGTTAATCCACATAGGCAAAATAAACAGCATAAGCAAAACGTATTTGCGTTTAAAGCCTGAACGCGCAAGAATATAAGCGGTGGGGTACGCTATTACAAGGCAAACTAAAGACGTAACTGCTGCAAGTGCAAAACTGTACAGCAAAGTTCCCAAAGCGTTAGTGCTTGTAAAAAAGTTTGTAAAGTTTGCAAACGAAAACTGTCCCTGTCCGTTTGTAAAAGCATAGTAAACTATCACAACAAGCGGCGCAATAACAAATAATATTAAAAATACCGCATACGGAATACATAGCTGTTTTCTGCTGAAAGAAATCTTAAAATCCGTCATTTAATCATTCTCTCCCGTAGGTTTTAAGCAAAGCTTTATTTTTTCTTTAGGTATAATCAAACTTACAAGATCGCCCGTGTTCCACAAATCCGGACAAGACAAAACGTAATCTTCTTCGTTTTCTTCGGTACGCACAATATAGCGGTAGTGGTCGCCCTTATAAATCATAGAAATAATATTTCCCTGTGCGCCGCCAGCTTCGGTATCGTCGCTCATCGTTATATCGTGGGTATCAATTTCAACGTCAACTTCAACGCCCGTTAAATCTATTTTTTCGCCCTGCGACGTAATAAGATAGCCTTCTTCGTCCAAATGCGAGCCGCCGTAAAGCTGTGTTAAATCGCATTCGAATTCTCCGTCGCCGAATTTAACGGTGTTATTTTTGGTAATTTCGCCGTGATATTTGTTTACGGTATAAACTTTTTCCATAAGATGAATACCGTCCGGCTCTATTCTCAGTCCTATGGTGTTGCCCACGGGCGCCGTTACCGTGCTTTGGATTATAATTTCGAACTTTCCGCGTTCAACGGTAATTTCGTAATGCACTCCTTTGAATACGGAAGATACAACTTTTCCTTTAAGCTGACCTTCGTCCGGATTGCAGATTTTTATATCTTCCGGCCGTACAACAACGTCTACAAGCTGATTTATTTCGTAATCGTCCAAACAGTCGAAAGTCGCACCGCAAAACTTAACTTTAAGTTTTCCAACTACGGCGCCGTTAAAAATGTTGCTTTCGCCTATAAAGTCTGCAACAAACGTGTTTACGGGTTCGTTGTAAATTTCGGTAGGGGTGCCAATCTGCTGAATATCTCCGTCGTTTATAACAACTATTTTGTCCGACATTGTAAGAGCTTCTTCTTGGTCGTGCGTTACGTAAATAAAAGTAATGCCAAGCTTTTTGTGCATTTTTTTAAGCTCAATTTGCATTTCTTTGCGCATTTTCAAATCGAGCGCGCCCAACGGTTCGTCCAAAAGCAGAATTTCAGGTTCGTTTACAATAGCTCTTGCAATGGCAATACGCTGCTGCTGTCCGCCGGAAAGCGTTGCAACGCTGCGCTTTTCAAAACCGTCCAAATCAACTATTTCAAGGGCTTTTTTTACTTTTTTATCAATTTCGGTCTTTGAAAGCCGCTCTTTTTTCTTATATGAATTGCCTTCGCCGTTCACGTAAGTGTGTTCGGTTTTTTTAAGGCGCAAGCCGAAAGCTATGTTTTCGTAAACGTTTAAATGCGGAAACAGCGCGTATTTTTGGAATACGGTATTTACGGGGCGTTTGTTCGGCGGCAAACGGCTTATATCTTCGCCGTTTAAAAGTATTTTTCCCGAAGTAGGCAGCTCAAATCCCGCAATCATTCTTAAAGTGGTGGTTTTTCCGCAGCCCGACGGTCCTAAAAAAGTAACGAATTCGCCTTTTTTAATTTGCAAATTAAAGCAGTCTACGGCTATTGTTTCGTCGTCGAAAACTTTTTTAACGTCAATCAATTCAATTATATTTTCGTTTGTGTTCATAATCTAGGCTCCTTAAAAATTGGGTGGCGTGGAAATCCACAAAAATTTAGCGGCGTTTTTACCGTTGTTTACTATGCTGTGAGATTTATCGGCAATATAATAAAAAGTTTCGCCTTTTTTGCAAACATATTTGTTTTTACCAAGGGTAATACAGATTTTTCCTTCCAAAACGTATCCGAATTCCTCGCCTTCGTGCGGAAAATCAACCGAAGTGGAAGCCCCTGCCAAAAGTTCCACAAGCACGGGTTCCATAATATTTTTCTGCGCGTTCGGAATAATCCATTTCCAAAGCATTCCGTCGTCTTGTTTTTCTATAAAGTCTTCGCCGCCGAATACAACCTTTTCGTCAACTTCTTTTTTAAAAAATTCCGACAGGTCCGTTCCCAAAGCCGAAAGTATGTCGCAAAGCGTTGAGATGGACGGGGAGGTTAAATCGTTTTCCAATTGAGAAATATAACCTTTTGTAAGCTCGCACCTGTCGGCAAGTTCGGCTTGCGATAAATTTAATTGCTGTCTAAGCCCTTTTATTTTGTTTCCTATTTCCATAATACTATAAACTCCGTGTTTACTTTTATTAAACGGTTAGGGATTTTAAACAAAAAGTTTAATAAAAATAAACCCGATTGAAATTATATAAATATTTACACCTGTATGTCAATTATTTTATAAAAAAATTTTTTAATGTTATAAAATAAAAATTAACAGGTAAAATTGAAAAATTTTTACAATTAAAACGCTCCGCGGCAGCCGCCGCGGAGCGTAAATCAAAATGTAATATTCAAATTAAACGGAAAATTATTTGCCTGCAAGTTTTTTATAATTTTCAAGTCTTTGTTTAGCAGATTCTTCCGTTTTTTCAAACAATTCTTTTGCAACTTCTTCGCCCTGTGTTTTTACAAGAGAAGCGTAGCGGGTTTCGCCTGCAAGGAACGCTTGATAATCGCCCGTGGGGTCTTTTGAATCCAAAGTGAATACTTCGCCGTCGGGATTATATCTGTACAGCGGCCAGTATCCGCAGTCAACTGCCGCTTTTTCTTCAAGCTGGCTCTTTGTCATATTAATTCCGTGGTTAATGCAGGGAGCGTAGCAGATTATAAGAGAAGGTCCGTGGTAAGCTTCGGCTTCGCTCAAAGCCTTTAAAAGCTGAGCGGGATTAGAGCCCATAGCGCACTGTGCAACGTAAACGTAACCGTACGACTTGGCAATCATACCCAAATCCTTCTTTTTAATTCTCTTGCCTGCCGAAGCAAATTTTGCAACCGCGCCTATGTTGGTAGCTTTGGAAGCCTGACCGCCCGTGTTGGAGTAAACTTCGGTATCCAAAACAAGCACGTTTACGTCTTCGCCGCAAGCAAGCACGTGGTCCAAGCCGCCGTAACCGATATCGTAAGCCCAGCCGTCGCCGCCGAAAATCCAAATTGATTTCTTTGCAAGGCAGTCTTTATCTGCAAGTATTTCCGCAACCAACGCGTCGGCTTCGCAGCCGCAGTTGTTGCACTGTTCAAGCACGGAAACTAGTTCTGCGCTCGCCTTCTTGGAAGGTTCTCTGTCTTCAAATGCCGCAATATAATTTTCGCAAACTTTTCTGCCTTCGCCGCTCCAAAGTTCTGCAAGCTTTTCAACTTTCGATTTTATTGCGTTTCTTCTTGCCGAATATGCAAGATTCATTCCGTAACCGAATTCCGCGTTGTCTTCGAAAAGCGAGTTTGCCCAAGCGGGTCCGTGTCCCTTTCTGTTTGTTGTGTAAGGGCAGGTGGGGGAGGAGCCGCCGTAAATCGACGAGCAGCCAGTTGCGTTTGCAACAATCATATCCTCGCCGAAAAGCTGAGTAATAACTTTAACGTAAGGCGTTTCGCCGCATCCTGCGCACGCGCCCGAGAACTCAAACAGCGGCGTAGCGAATTGGCAGCCCTTAACCGTTTCTTTTTTGAATTTCGAAGTATCTGCTTCGGGCAGGTCAACGGTAAATTCCCAGTTTTTGTCTTCGCCGTTTTCAAGCGACTGAGCAAGGGGAACCATTTTTATAGCTCCGCCGTCTTTTACGGGGCACACGGTAGCGCACACGCCGCAACCCATACAGTCAAGGGGAGAAACCTGCATTTTATAATCGTATCCTGCTAAACCTATTGCCGCTTTTGTTTCCAAAGTAGCAGGTCTTTCGGCGCCCGTAGCAACGAGAGCGGGACGCAGGCAGGCGTGAGGGCAAACAAACGAGCAGGTGCCGCACTGGATACATTTGTCAACTATAATTTCGGGAACCAATACGGCAACACCGCGCTTTTCGTACTTGGTAGTGCCGGTGGGAACGTGTCCGTCCGCGTTGAACTGCGAAGATTTAAGTTTGTCGCCTTCAAGATAGAGGATGGGTTTAATAATTTCCTGATAATACTTGTTGTCGGCGCCCTTAATCATTTCCGCGCCTGTTTTAGCTTTTGCCCAAGCTGCGGGAACTTCTATTTTTATAAGATTATCGCCCGCGGCGGAGTCAATCGCGTTGTAGTTCATTTGAACTATGGCGTCGCCTTTTCTTCCGAACGATTTTTTAGCCATATACTTCATATATTCAATGGCTTTGTCGTAAGGCATAATCTGCGGATTAACGCGGAAGAATGCAGACTGCAAAATGGTGTTGGTTCTGCCGCGCAGCCCAAGTTCGGCTGCAATCTTTATAGCGTCTATAACGTAAAGATTAATGTGCTTTTTGGCAATATCCTGTTTAACTTTTGCAGGCAGGAAATCTTCCAAAGCTTCAACCGTGGTAGCGTCGGTATTAATAAGGAATATACCGCCTTCCTTAATATCGCCCGTCATATCGTAACGGGTAATGTAAGAGGGGTTGGAGCACTGAACGAAGTCTGCGCTGTCTATAAGATATTCCGACTGAATGGGAGTATCGCCGAAGCGCAAGTGCGATACGGTAATACCGCCGGACTTTTTGGAATCGTAGAAGAAGTAAGCCTGCGCGTGTTTGTCGGTGTGGTCGCCTATGATTTTAATGGAGTTCTTGTTTGCGCCTACGGTGCCGTCGGAACCCAAGCCGTAGAATTTGCAGCTTGTGGAACCTGCGGGAGCGGCGTCGAACTTTTCGGAAAAATCAAGCGAAGATTTGGTAACGTCTTCGTAAATACCTATTGTAAAGTGATTTTTAGGCTTGTCTTTTTCAAGATTTTTGTAAACGGCAAGCACCATAGAAGGCGTAAATTCTTTCGAACCCAAGCCGTATCTTCCGCCGACTACTTTAACGTCGGTAACGCCTTTTTCCAAAAGCGCCGAGCAAACGTCAAGATATAAAGGTTCTCCCAAAGAACCGGGCTCCTTCGTTCTGTCCAAAACCGCAATTTTCTTTACTGTTTTAGGTAAAGCTTTTACAAACGCGTCGGCAACGAAGGGGCGGTAAAGACGTACTTTTACCAAACCGTACTTTTTGCCGCTGCCGTTAAGCTTGTTAATGCTTTCTTCTATAGTTTCGCAGCCCGAACCCATAGCAACTATAACGTATTCGGCGTCTTTTGCGCCTACGTAATCAAACAAATGATATTTTCTGCCGCATTTTTTGGAAACGACGTCCATCATTTTCTGAACTATTGCAGGCGTAGCTTCGTAGTAGCTGTTTGCCGTTTCTCTGTTCTGGAAATAAGTATCGCCGTTCTGTGCCGTGCCTTTTTGAATGGGGTGTTCGGGGTTTAACGAACGCGATTTAAAGTCCGCAACGTCGGCAGCAAGGCCTACTTCGTCGCATATTGCTCTTATTTCCGCGTAGTTGTCCGTTTCGTCCCAAACGTCTATTTTTGCAACTTCGTGCGAAGTTCTGAAACCGTCGAAGAAGTTAATAAAAGGAACTTTCGATTTTAAAGTGGAAAGGTGGGCAACCAACGCAAGATCCATAACTTCCTGAACCGAGCCGTCGCAAAGCATAGCAAAGCCCGTTTGACGGCAAGCCATAACGTCAGCGTGGTCGCCGAATATGTTTAACGAATGGGCAGCAAGCGCGCGCGCCGAAACGTGCATTACCATAGGCATCAATTCGCCAGATATTTTATACATATTGGGAATCATCAAAAGAAGTCCCTGGGAAGCAGTGTACGTGCTTGTAAGCGCACCCGCGCAAAGCGAACCGTGCACGGCGCCTGCAGCGCCGCCTTCCGACTGCATTTCTGCAATCCTTACTTTCTGACCCCACATATTGCTTCTGCCGGCGGTGGCCCATTCGTCAGCAACTTCCGCCATAGGGGAAGAAGGAGTAATGGGATAAATTGCCGCTACTTCCGAAAAGGCGTAGGCAACGTGGCTTGCGGCGGTATTACCGTCGATAGTCAACTTTTTCATCTAAAATCCTCCGATAATAAAATTTTACTGAATTACTGTGCAATCTGTTTGCGATTTCACATTGCATTATTATAATATAAAGCTTGTTAAATGTCAATAGCGTTTTTATTTTTAACGACCCTAAATAATGTAAAATAAGTAAAAAAATCACTAATAAAAAAAATTAGGCGGGTTTTTTTATAAATTGCTTAAATTTGTTGTGTTAGCAAACCGTTTTTGGTATAATATTTTTTTGAAAATGGAAGAGAACAGCGTAATCGTTTGCGAAAACGTAAAATTCACATATCAAGGCGCCGAAACAGCTGCGGTAAACGGCGTAAGTTTCAGCGTAAAACGCGGCGAGTTTTTGTCGGTTATAGGTCATAACGGAAGCGGCAAATCTACTTTGGCGCGCCTTATAAACGGTCTTTCGGAAGCAGACGAAGGTAAAATTACCGTTTTGGGTATGGACGTAAACGAAGGCAAAAACTGTATAGAAATACGCAAGCGCGTAGGCATTGTGTTTCAAAATCCCGACAACCAAACCGTTGCGTCTATTGTAGAAGACGACGTTGCGTTCGGTCCCGAAAATATAGGCGTTGAGCGCGGAGAAATAGGAGAACGAATAGATTGGGCGCTTAAATCGGTTGGAATGGAGGAATACCGCTATGCTACGCCAAGCAGACTCTCCGGCGGACAGAAACAGCGCATAGCAGTTGCCGGAGTGCTTGCCATAAAGCCCGAAATAATTATTTTGGACGAATCTACCGCAATGTTGGACCCCAAGGGCAGACGCGAAGTAATCGAAGTTGTAAAACGGCTTAATAAAGAAGACGGAATGACCGTTATTTTAATAACGCATTTTATGGACGAGGCTTTACTGGCGGACAGAACTATAGTTATGAACAGGGGCGAGATTGTATTACAGGGCACGCCTGAAGATATTTTTAAAAACGGCGAAAAACTTGAAACGTTTAATCTTTCTCTGCCCAGAATAAGTTTGATTTCCAATAACCTGCGCGCAGCCGGAATGGATGTAGCAAATGTTTTACACGCAAAAGAACTTGCGGAACAAATTTTAAAAAACTTTGATAAACAAGGCATATTACGGGGGGAATCGTCAAAATTTGCCGAGCAGAGAGCAGAAACATCTCACGAATGGGATATAGATATAAAAGACTTAACTTTTACTTATTCCAAAAAGTCTCCGTTTGCGGCAAACGCGTTAAAAGGCGTTGATTTGCATATTGACGACGGGGAATTTTTCGGTATTATAGGGCATACGGGCAGCGGTAAATCAACGCTTATTCAGCACTTAAACGCGCTTATAAAGCTTCCGCAGGCGCAGCGGAAATTTCGTAAAAAAAGAGTTAAAAACGGGTTGCCGCAGCCCGTTTATCCCGCTATATCCGTGGGGCAATTTAATTTAGCCGATAAAAAATGCGACTTTAAAGCTTTAAGAGCTTCGGTCGGTTTGGTGTTTCAATATCCCGAATACCAACTGTTTGCGGAAACGGTTTTTCAAGACGTAGCGTTCGGTCTTAAAAATTTTAAAAAGGGTCTTTCGCAAACCGAAATAGAACTTGCCGTTAAAAGCAGTATAGAAATTGTAGGTTTGGACTATGAAGAAATAAAAGATAAATCTCCGTTCGATTTGTCAGGCGGTCAAAAACGGCGCGTGGCGATTGCTGGCGTTATAGTAACCAAACCCAACGTTTTAATTTTAGACGAGCCTGCGGCAGGGCTTGACCCTAAGGGCAAAAACGAAATTATGGAGCTGTTGCACAAAATTCATAAAGAGTGGTGCAAAACAGTAATAATAGTTTCTCACGATATGGACGAAGTAGCGGAAAACTGTTCAAGCGTAGCCGTGCTTTCCGAAGGCAAAGTATTTGCTTGCGACAGTCCTTCAAGGCTTTTCCGCCGCGCCAAAGAGCTTTCGGCGCTGGGATTAGACGTTCCGCTTACGGCAAAGTTATCGGCGTTGCTGTCGGAAAACGGAATAGTTATTAACAGCGACTGTACGGTAAACGGCTTTTCCGAAAAAGTTATAGAAGTTTTCGAAGGAGGCGTAAATGCTTAACGACGTTACCTTCGGTCAATATTATCCCGCGCAATCGTTTGTCCACAAACTCGACCCGCGGTGTAAAATAATTGCGCTTATAACTTTTATAGTGCTTTTATTCGTGGCAAATAACTTTTATTCGCTTGCAGCCTGCGCCTTAATAATCGGCGCGTCAATCGCGGCGGCACGCGTACCGTTGGGCAGAGTTTTAAAATCCGTTAAAGGCATATTGTTTATACTTGCGTTTACGGCTGTGCTCAATCTGTTTTTTCACGGCGGCGAACATCTTTTGTGCAGTTGGTGGATAATAAAAATTTACCGTGAGGGAATAATTTTTACGGTATTTTTCGTACTTAGACTGTTCTTTCTTGTTATGGCTTCTTCGGTGCTTACGCTTACCACAACGCCCGTGTCGCTTACGGACGGAATAGAAAGCCTGCTAAAACCGTTGAAATGGGTAAAATTTCCCGTACACGAACTTGCGCTTATAATGTCTATCGCGCTCAGATTTATTCCTACGCTTATAGATGAAACAAACCGCATAATCGCGGCGCAGAAAGCAAGAGGAGCCGATTTTGAAAGCGGCAACATTTTTAAACGCATTAAAGCGATGATTCCCATATTGATACCGCTGCTTATATCGGCTTTCCGCCGCGCCGACGAACTCGGCGACGCAATGGACGCGCGGTGCTATTCAGGTTCTAAAAACCGTACAAAATACAAAAAACTCAAATTCGGCGTGCGCGACGCGGTTTCGCTTTTAATTGTTGCCGCGCTTATTGCAGGCGTTGTTCTGTTAAATATATATTGGGCGCAGATTTTTCCGCAAATTAACGATTTTATAAAACTGAGTTAAATAACAAAATGAGAATAGCTTTACTTGTCGCCTACGACGGAACCGCCTACGGCGGATGGCAGATACAAAAAAACAAAATTTCCGTTCAGCAAAAAATCGAAGACGCGGTTAAAGATTTGTTCGGCAGGCGTATTCCCGTAACGGCAAGCGGCAGAACGGACAGCGGAGTGCACGCGGCTGGGCAGGTTTGTCATTTCGATGCGGAAACAAATATTCCGCCTGCAAAGATTGCCGCTGCATTAAACGTAAGACTGCCGCAGGATATAAGCGTTTTAAAATCTTGTTTGACGGCGGAAGATTTTGACGCCAACAGAAGCGCAAAGCGCAAAACTTACTGTTACAGAATTTATGTTTCGCAATGCAGAAATCCGCTTAAAGACAGGTATTCGGTTTGGTTTAAAAATTGCGTAGATGTAGATAAACTTAAACATATTGCGGGGGCTTTCGTAGGAAAACACGATTTTAAAGCTTATTGTTCAAGCGGTTCCGCTGTAAAAACCACAGTACGCGAAGTATATGCCGTAAATATAAAAACTATTGAAACGCGCGGAAGTTTAGACGTTGAAATATACGTTTGCGGCGGCGGCTTTTTGTACAATATGGTACGCACAATGGCAGGTACTATGCTGGGTTATGCCTGCGGTTCGTTAACGGAAAGCGACGTGCTCCGTTCTATATCCGAATGCGACAGAGAAGCGGTGGGAAAAACTATGCCCGCAAACGGTTTAACGCTTGAAAGCGTAGATTACGGCTGCAAATTGTTTTAAAATTTCGCAATATTATCACAAAGTGTTTTTAATATTTACAAGTTGGCAATATATAATAGATATAAATTAGGAGATTGTATGGACTTTTTTAAGTACGCGTCGTTTTCATCGTACTTTACAAGCGAGCTGTGGGTAAATCTGCTTGTCGGCGGTCTTTGCTTTGCAATTGTTTTTGTATTTCAAGCCGTTGCGTTGTTTGTAATTTCAGGCAGAGAGGGATATAAATACCGCTTTATGTCGTTTATACCTATTTTAAGCACATATTACGTAGGCGTCTGCGCGCAGAAAAACAGAGCTTTCCGCACAGTAGATACCAAAATATTCGCGCTTATTGCTGCTGTTTTGGAAACGGTACTGTTTGCTGGATTTATTGTATATTATATTGCTGCCGAAATAGGCGCGCCGTACGAGTATGTTTCCAACAGCTACGAAATGTACGGCGTAACGTATAACGAATATATGGTTGATATATCGGCAATGCCGGCAAATCTTGCTTGGGCAGGATGGTGCTCCAATTATCTGTACAGTTATATTTTAAGATGGTTGGAACTTGTATTTTTATTTTTGCAGGTAATGGTTTTTGCCGCGTTTTATCAAACTTACGCCGCAAGAAGATACTTCATTTTTACTATAACAAGCGTATTTTTCCCCATACAGGGCATATTGTTTTTTATTCTCCGTAACAACAAAGGTATGAATTACAGAGATTATATGCGTAAAGAGCAGGAAAGGCAATATAATATTTATAGGCAGTATCAGCAGCAGAATTTTAATCAAAATCCGTATTCTCAAAACCCGTACGACCGTTCATCGCAAAACGGTCAAACAGGTCGCGATATGTACGGTAACGCGCCTAATGCTTCGCCCGAAGACCCGTTTTCGGAGTTCGGCGCTTCATCAAAAAAATCCGACCCGTTCGATTTTGACGATACAAAAAATTAAGCGCTTGCAAAAAGCGCTTTTTTTATTGCGTTTTTATAATTTTGATGTTATACTTTAAAAAATAATTATAAGTTTAACTTATACTATCGGAGAATTATGGACGAATGTATAGCCGCCATATCAACGGCAAACGGAACGGGCGGAGTTGCTATAATACGTTTAAGCGGCGGTAACGCGCTTGAAATTGCCGAAACTATGTTTAAACCTTCGGCGCATATCAAAGAATTTGTACCAAATTATATGTATCCTGGAGAAATTGCAGGCGACGGATTTTCGGATTACGGTTTTATGGTCTTTTTTAAAGCGCCTAAATCGTTTACAGGCGAAAACGTTGTAGAGTTTCATTGCCACGGCGGAGTGCAGATTGCCCGCGGAATACTAAAAAAAGCGCTTTTATCGGGCGCGCGTTCGGCGGAACGCGGCGAGTTTACCAAAAGGGCATTTTTAAACGGTAAACTTTCGCTTGCTTCTGCAGAGGGTATGGCGGATATGATTAACGCGGAAAGCCTTGCTCTTTTGCGTGCCGGAAAAATGATGTATTGCGAACGTTTGACAAAAGAGGTAAACGTTTTACAGCAAAATTTAACCGATGTTTTGGCGCGTATAGCAGTGGAAATAGACTATCCGGAAGAGGATTCCGACGGACTTGATTGGCAGAAAATCGCAGAGGATATAACTGTGCTGTCAAACGATATAAAACGGTTAAATGCAACATATTCGGGGGGCAAAAAAATAAAAAGCGGAGTAACTGCAGCAATTTGCGGCAAGCCTAATACAGGCAAAAGCTCACTTTTAAACGCGTTGCTCGGCTACGATAAAGCAATAGTATCTTCAACGGCGGGCACTACGCGCGACGCGGTGGAAGGCGACATAGAAATCAACGGCGTTAAATTCAATCTTATAGACACCGCAGGTATCCGCGAGCGTGCAGGCGAAATAGAAAGCATAGGTATAGAACGTGCAAAGGCGGCAATATCGTATTCGGATATTCTGCTTTACGTCAGCGACAGCGGAGAATTCGGTAATTTGGCGGCAGGCGCATCGGGTAAAATTATAAAAGTTTTCGGCAAGTGCGACGCCGTAAAGCCGCACGGCGATTTCGATATAGCAATTTCCGCAAAAACAGGAGAAGGCTTAAATAATTTGAAACAGCTTATGTATAAAGCCGTTGCCGGAGATTTTTCGGCGGACAGCGCATATATAGTTGAAGAAAGGCATTACAATGCGTTAAAACGCGCCGAAGCCGCTCTTAGTTCCGCTGCCGAAGCAATAGGCGAATGTACTGCGGATTTGATTTCCGTGGATTTGAAGGAAGCGTGGGAAGCGCTTGGCGAAATTACGGGAGAAACCGCAAACGAAGAAATTATAAGCGCGGTATTCCAAAAATTCTGCGTTGGAAAATAAGGAGATATTATGGTAAATCTCGAACTTTATCGTGTATTTTACACTGTAGCAAAATGCGGCAGTTTAACAAAAGCGGCGCAGGAGCTGTTCATATCGCAGCCTGCGGTATCTCAGGCAATCAAACAGCTTGAAAGTCAGCTTGGCGTATCTCTGTTTAACCGTACGCACAGAGGTATGGATTTGTCGGCTGCAGGCGGTAAGCTTATATTCAAGCAAGTGGAAGGCGCGCTTAATTTGTTGGACGAAGCCGAAAACAAACTGCTTGAAATGAAAACAACCGCTTCAGGTACTGTGCGAATAGGAGCAACGGATTCCATTTTTTCAAACGTTATTGCAGATAAACTTGCAATATATAACGAAAAATTTCCTGCGGTTAAATTGGAGTTGATTTCTTCTACTTCTCCTTACACAATAGGTCAGCTTAAAGAGGGCAAGTGCGACGTTGCCTTCATAAACTTACCTATTGCGGACGACGACGTGCGGTTCTGCGGCACAATTTCGCATATATCCGATATTTTTGTGGCAGGCAATAAATTTGACAGTTTAAAAGGAAAAGCTTTGCCTCTTGACGAGCTTCAAGAGCTTCCGCTTATTATGATAGAAGAAAATACCGTTGCACGCCGCGAGCTTACCGCGTTTACCCAAACGGTAGGCGTAAAACTTCATCCGGATATCGAAGTGGCAAATTGGGATTTAATGAAAAAGCTCTGCGTAAAAGGAATGGGCGTAGGCTGTATGCCGCGTGAATACTGCGGCGAAGAACTTGAAAGCGGAGAACTGTTTGAATTAAACGTATCTCCCGCGCTGCCCGTCCGCGGAGTGGGAATAGCGCTGTCTAAGAATCAGCAGCTTTCGTTTGCGGTAAAAGAATTTATTTCTATGTTCGAAAAAAAGTAACACTGTAATTGGATTTATTAATGAAAGAAAAAGTTGTATTTTATTCCGATGAACTTAACGACGATTTTGCCGGTACCGATATAGTTAAAAAACCTATACCGGAAGATTACGATTATCTTTGTACGGGGTTCAGGGAAAAACTGAGGCGCGTAGTTTTTTACGGCATAATTATAAGACCTATCGTTCTCATATGGGTAAAATTTATAAAACGGATAAAATACGTAAACAAAAAAGTCCTTAAAGGATATAAAAACCGCGGTTGTTTTATATACGGAAATCACACGTCTATGGTTCCCGACGCGTTTAATCCCACTTGCGTCGCTTTTCCAAGACCTGCCGATATAATAGTTAATTCCGATGCTACCTCAATAAAAGGGCTAGGTTGGCTTATAAAAACTTTGGGAGGCTTACCCATACCGGAAGGCTTTCACGCAATGGCGCGTTTTAACGACGCCGTAAAGCAGGCGATTGATAAAAAACATTGGATTGCCGTTTATCCAGAAGCGCACATTTGGCGTTATTATACGGGAATAAGAAATTTCCCATCTACGTCTTTTGCTTATCCCGTAAAAACGGGCGCGCCCGTTTTTTGTTATACGCTCGTATATAAAAAACGTAAATATTCTAAGCGTCCTAAGCTGGAATTACATATAGACGGACCGTTTTTCGCGGACAAAAATTTACCGTATAAAGCTGCTGTAAATAAACTCAGAAACAGCGTTTACTATGCAATGTGTACGCGTGCAAAATTAAGCAACTGTCAATACGTTAAATATGTTTACCGTGCAAAAGACAACGTGAGTACGGACGAAAATCAAAATAAAGAGGCTTGATTATGAAATTTACCGAGCTGAAAGGAAGTTTAGCTGCAGGCGCCCGCAATGTATATTTGCTTGAAGGCGACGACGCGTATTTCCGCGGTAAGGGCGAAGAACTTATAAAAGACGCTTTTTTACAGATGCCTGAACTTAATTTTTCTGCGTTCGATGGCGAGACGCTTAAAGGCTCCGCATTAACCGCGCTGTCTTCCGCCTTGAAAAATTTTCCGTTTATGGCGGAAAAGCGTATAATCAAGGTTTCCGAATTTTATCCTTCCGAACAGGATTTCGAAAAATATCTTCAACCGTTATTTGACGATTTTCCACCGTTCGGAATACTTATAATTGTAAACACGGGATTAAAAAAGGGCGTTGATTTAAAGCGTAAACGCGCCGTATGTTATGTTGACTGCAACCGTGCCGACAGGGATACCGTTGCAAAATGGGCTTATATAACGCTGCGCAGGGCAGGCGTTTCCGCTTCCGTTTCCGTATGCGAAAATATAGCCGACTACTGTTTGTGCGATATGGCAAGAGTTTCGGTAGAAGTTGACAAACTTATAGATTACAAGCCGCAAAATGCGCTTACGGAGCAAGATATCGAATCGCTTGTTTTCAAAGACGCGGATTTCAGACTTTACGAACTTACCAATACGGTTGCACGCCGCGACTACGCAAAATTCTGCGTTATTAAAGACGAAATTTTAAAGAAAGGCGGCGACGAGGTTTATATTTTAAACGGCTTGTTCAATTACTTTAAAAATTTATTAACGGTTTTAACTTCACGTTATGACGCGGCGCGGCTTTCTTCGATTTTAAAAATGAAAGAGTACGGCGTAAAAAAAAGCGCAGAACAGGCGGAAGCAATCGGTCGTAAAAAATTGGAATATCTGACAGAGTATGTTTATTTGCGTATTGCCGAAATTAAAAGCGGCAAAATTTTGCCCGCGGCAGCTTTAATAAACGCGCAAAACGCAATTTTTTTCGGATAAGCGCAATTTATGTAATATATATGCCCTTCAAACGCTTTATTTTTTTTGCGGATAATTATATAATAGAAAAGAAATAGTCTGAATACGGAACGGTTTGAACAATGTGGAGTGAATTTGCGGATAGAATAGAATATTTTTTTGTAGAAGCAATTAAAGAAAGTTACGTAGTTTATATTTTCGAACTTTTACTGTTTGCCGCAATTTTTTATTTTATATTTAAAGTGCTCAACAATAATAAAGCAGTCGGTTTTATTATTGCAAACGTAGTTGTAATACTTTTTGCTTCGTTTACGTTTGTCTTGGCAAAATTCGATGCCGAAATTTTTATTTTGATAATTTTTATGTATGCTCTTTTTGTATCAACCATCTTCAATGCCGAAATAAAACGAATGTTTAACGGCTCGCACAAAAAGGCACATAAGGGCGAAAATCTTGCAGTATCCGGCGTGGAGTTTATTATAGAAGAAACGGTGCGCGCCGTTCAGAATATGTCAAAAAAAGACGTGGGAGCGCTTATTGTTCTTTCTAATAATAATCTTCCCGAAGGAATTGTGGAAAGCGGAACGGTTGTTAACGCGCAAATTTCTTCGGAAATGATAGAGGCGGTGTTTTATCCAAAAGCGCCTTTGCACGACGGAGCTATGATAATAGAAGGCGATAAAATATACGCCGCAGGCTGTTTTCTGCCGTTGAGTCAAAGCGACAATCTCCCTAAAGAAATGGGAAGCCGTCATCGCGCCGCAATAGGCGTAACCACCGTAGCAAACGTAACGGTTATCGTTGTATCCGAAGAAACGGGTATTATTTCTATAGTAAAGAACGGCGCGGTAAAGAAAAAGTATGCAGACGCCGCAGATATTAAAAACGCACTTTCCGATTATTATTGGACGGATTTAACGGCGGAGGGTAAATTATGAAAGATTTCGGTCGTTTTTTAAAAAATGTATTTGTTAAAAATTTTCCCATTAAATTGCTTGCAGTAGTTCTTGCTGCGATTGTAGTTGTTTTAATTAACCTTTAATTTAATTTTGTTGCGGTTAAGTTTGCAAAAATGCAATCTTAAAAAATTTTAAACGTAAGCCCGAAAGCGTATTGCGCGAACGCGCTTTATATCTTTCGGGCAGTGTTTTTTAAATTTAAAATAAACCTTAGATTTAATAAAAGAATATACTGTAATAAAAGCACATATACCCAAACGCGCATTTGTCGCGCATTTTTGCCGCTATGCGTAAAATACCGTAAACTATAAACTCAAAGAGAGAAGATTAATAAACATTATGGCAGTAAAAGTTTGTAAATTCGGCGGAACTTCTATGGCGGACGGCAACGTCATAAGCAACGTAAAAAAAATAATCGAAAGCGACGCCGAGCGCCGTTTTATAGTTGTGTCCGCTCCCGGTAAAAGATATTCGCAAGACGTAAAAGTTACCGATTTGTTATATGCGTGCCACCAAAAACTTTTAGAAGACGGCACTTGCAAACAGGCGTTTTCGGCTGTTCGTTCAAGATTCCAAAATATTGTAAAAGAGCTGAATCTCGATTTCGACATTAATTCCGTACTTGACGAAACCGAACGGAGAATAGAACAGGAAAAAAGCGAAGATTTTACCGCTTCGCGCGGAGAATATCTTTGCGCACGCATAGTTGCCGAAGCTCTTAATGCGCAGTTTATAGATTCGGAAGACGTTATTTTCTTCGATTCGGATTGCTCTTTTGACGACAAATCGTCTTATAAAGCAATTTCTGCCGCGGTTTCAGGCGTAAAACTCGCTGTTTTTCCCGGATTTTACGGAAAAGACGCAAACGGTAAAGTTAAAACTTTTTCGCGCGGAGGTTCCGATATTTCAGGCGCAATAGTAGCGCGCGCGGTAAATGCAACGCTGTATGAAAATTGGACCGACGTATCGGGTTTTCTGGCTTGCGACCCGCGGATAGTAGATTCGCCAAAAAATATAAAAACCATTTCTTACAGGGAATTACGGGAATTAAGTTATATGGGGGCTAATGTTTTGCACGCCGATTCCATATTTCCCGTCCGTACCGCAAATATTCCCATCCGCATTAAAAACACGTTCCGCCCCGAAGACGAGGGAACTCTCATATGTCCGGTATCAAGGTATTCTCCGGCAGGGTCAACCGTTACGGGAATTGCAGGTAAAAAGAATTTTACGGTAATTTTTATAGAAAAATCGCTTATGAACTCCGAAGTCGGCTTTATATCCAAAGTGCTGGACGTTGTTGCGGAAGAAGGAATTCCCGTCGAACATATTCCTTCGGGTATAGACACAATGTCGCTGGTTATTGCCAGCGACCAACTTGAAGGCGGCAAGTTGGAGAGGGTTTTGGAACGTATTAAGATTGCCGTGGAACCGGATATTATGCGCGTTATAGAAAATATTGCGTTAATTGCAACCGTAGGACACGGTATGTCGTCGTCGGTCGGCACAAGCGCAAAACTTTTCAATTCCATCGCCGCCGCCGAAATAAACGTTAAAATGATAGACCAGGGTTCAAGCGAAATTAATATTATCGTCGGAGTAAAGAATTGCGATTACGAAAAGTGTATTAAAGCAATTTATAACGGTTTTTTTAAGTAAGCTTTAAAATACGTATAACGGTTTGGTAAATTATGAAACGTAAGAGGAAACTGCCGCGCGGGCTGTTAATATCTGTAATTACGGCAGCATTGGTTTGTATTTCAGCCGTTTCCGTTTTAATTGCAAATATTTTTATACCCGTAAAATACCTTTCGGCATACATAAATTTTACCGCCGACGAACGGACCGAGGGAAATTTAAGAATAAGATTTATTAACGTTGGATACGGCGACAGTACTTTTATAGAATTTCCCGACGGAAAAACCGCTTTGATTGACGCAGGTAACGGCAGCCGCGCAAATACTCTTAAAATATTAAAATTATTAAACCGCAGTAAAATACAGAAGATAGACTATTTAATATGTTCTTCCGTTAGGTCGGAGCGGTGCGGCGGACTTGCCGAAATTGTTAAGTATAAGCAAATCGGCAAAATATTTATGCCGTACTGCGTTGTTACAAACATAAACGAAGGTTACCGCAAATTCCATAAGCAAGCTGAAAAAGCAAAGTCGGACGGAGTAGAAGTTGAATTTTGCGAGTACGGCGCCGGAGTGTTTTTATCCGAATACCAACTTTGTTTTCTTGCGCCTTCTCCTCATACAAAGCCCGAAGGCGAGTATGCTCAAATGAACAAAAATCCTACTTATGAAAACGTTTGCAATGCGTCTGCCTTAATTTATCTTAGGTGCGGCGGAGCCGAATTTTTATTTTGCGGCGACGTCGGAGAAAGTGTTTACGAACGGCTGACGGAAAGCTATTATCTGAACGGCGAATTCGATATGGGCGGCGTAAAAATAAACATAAATAATATCGACGTAGTAAAGATAGGCAATCACGGCGCGGCAAACGCGGCTTATGCGCCGTTTTACGATATAATTTCGCCAAAAACGGCAATACTTTCAGTCGGAGAAAACGCACGCGGATACCCCGAATTGGAAGCCATTGCAACCGTTCAAAATAAAGTATCGGACAAGCTGTACCGTACGGATAAAGACGGTACCGTAACGGTTATTTTGGAAAACGGCAAGTTAAACGTATCAAAGGAGAAAGAATGAAGCTTACCACGGCAGGAGAATCTCACGGTAAACAACTGATAGGAATAATAGAGGGTATGCCTTCTAATCTTAAAATCGATATCAATGAAATAGATGAGTATTTGGCGCTTCGTCAAGGCGGATACGGCAGGGGCGCAAGACAGAAAATCGAAAGCGACAGAGTGGAAATTTTAAGCGGCGTACGCAATAAGCTTACTCTCGGCAGTCCTATTGCTTTTACCGTTAAAAATAAAGATTACGAAAATTGGCGCGCATATATGGCGCCCGAAGGGTGCGACGTAACCGAAAAAACGGTTACAAAAGTACGTCCCGGACACGCGGATTTAACCGGACTTTTAAAATACGGACAAACCGACGCCAGAAATATTTTGGAAAGAGCAAGTGCGCGTGAGACTGCAATAAGAGTAGCCGCAGGCAGTATTGCCCGTACGTATTTAAAGGCTTTGGGAATAGATATTTGCGGTTACGTAGTAGGCGTGTGCGGAGTGATTGACCCCCGAATATATGCGTTTGAACAGCTTAAAGCTGCAAAAAAAGAACCGCTTTATATGTTGGATAAAAAATTGCAAAGCAGCGCTTGCGCGTTTTTGGATAAATTGAAAGCAGAAGGCGACACCGCAGGCGGTTTGATAGAAATAAGAGTCAAAGGTTTAAAAAGCGGCTTCGGCAGCTGTATGGAATATTCTAAAAAATTGGACGCTTTGCTTTGCGGCGCAATTATGAGCGTGCAGGCTATAAAGGGCGTGGAAATAGGATTGGGCTTTCAATGCGCAAATTTGTGCGGAAGCAAAGTTCACGACGAAATTTATTATAACGGCAGTTTTTACCGCAAAACCAACAATGCCGGCGGAATAGAAGGCGGTATGTCAAACGGAGAGGAAATAGTTCTCCGCGCGGCTATGAAGCCTATTCCTACGCTTATGAAGGGGCTTAATACGGTTGATTTTATAACCAAAGAACCCGTTAAAGCCGCAAGCGAAAGAAGCGACGTTGCGGCAATTTGCGCGGCTGAAATAATTTTGGAAAGCGTAACGGCTTTTGCACTTGCAGAAGCCGTGTCCGAGCGGTTGGGCGGCGACAATATGGACCAAGTATTAAAGCGTTACGCCGATTTGAGGTAAAATATGCAAGAAATTCATCTTACAGCCCAATCGCATAACAGCGTTATAAGGTGCGGACAAGGCGTTTTTGAAACTTATGCGCCCAAATATAAAGAAGGTCAGTTTTTTATAGTTACCGATTCAAACGTTTTTGCGCTTTACAGACATTTGCTTTGGGAAACTTTCGGCATAAATATTAATATAAAAATTTTGCCTGCCGGCGAAAAAAGCAAAACACATAAATATCTTTTTGAAATTTTAAAAGAAATGCTCAACTGCGGAATGCGCCGCAACTGTACTGTTATTGCTTTCGGCGGCGGTGTGGTGGGAGATATAGCAGGGCTTGCCGCGGCGCTTTATATGCGCGGCGTTAACCTTGTGCAAATTCCCACAACTCTGCTTGCGCAGGTAGACAGCTCCGTGGGCGGCAAAACCGCGGTTGATATGTGCGGAGTTAAAAACGTTATAGGCACTTTTTATCAACCGCAGGAAGTATTGGCTGACCCGCGCTTTTTGGAAACGCTGCCCGAAAAAGAAATACGCTGCGGACTGGGCGAAATTGTTAAGTACGGCGCGTTGGACGGCGGCATTTTTGCAAAGCTTACGGAAAATAAAAACAATTTAAAAGACTTGCGGTTTTTATCCGAAATTATTTACCGCTGCATAGCGCATAAAGCCAAGGTAGTAAAAGACGACGAGCGCGACTTAAACGGTTTAAGAAAAACGCTCAATATGGGGCACTCTACGGGGCACGCTTTGGAACTGTATTACGGCAAAAAATCGCACGGGGAATACGTGCTTATCGGTATGTATTTTGAGTTGTTTATTGCCCGAAAGTTAGGCATATGCACGGGGCAATACGCGGAAGAACTTAAAAGTTTGATATTATCGGTAATTAAAAAGATACCTTATTATGCCGACTTGGAAAAAGCCGCAGATTATGCAAAGTTCGATAAAAAGAACAACGACGAAAAGATTTCTTTAATTGTTCCTAAGGCGTTGGGAGAGAGTACGGAAATTAAACTCGGTTTAGAAGAATACGTTAAACTTTTAAAAGAATGCGGAGGCGGTTTATGATTAAATACCGTTTGGCGGTAATAGGCAAAGACGTTTCAAAATCCGACAGCCCTAAAATGCACGCATTTATTGCGGAAAAATTAGGATACGAAATAGAGTATAGTAAAATTTCCGTCGCAGAAGATAAGTTTGAAAGCTGCGTAGAAAAATATTTTTCCGAACTTGACGGGTTTAACGTAACAATTCCGTTTAAAATAAGCGTTATACCTCATCTTAAAAAACTTTTGGGCGACGCTGTGGAATTCGGCGCGGTAAATACCGTAAAATGCAGCAGCCGCTTAGGGTATAATACCGACGGCGAAGGTTTTTCGCTTATGCTTAAAAACGCCGGTATAAACGTAAACGGACGCGACGTTTTGTTGCTCGGCGCGGGCGGCGCAGGCAGAAGCGTTGCAAAAAAATTGTGCGATTTGGGCGCAAAAGTTTATATTTACGATAGAAATTTACAAAACGCAAATGCGGTTGCAAACGCGTTTCCCCCCGTAATATGCCTTAATCAACTTGAAATGCGCAAATATTTTGCAATTATTAACGCTACGGGTATCGGAATGCACAATACGGAAGGAATTTCTCCCGTAGACGGTAATTTGCTAAATCTATGTTCTGTTGCAATAGATTTGATTTATGTTCCCAAACAGAGTGAATTTTTAAAAATTGCGGAAAGCTTGGGCAAAAAAACCTTAAACGGCAGTGCAATGCTGTTTTATCAGGCATACTTTGCCGACTGTATATATTTCGGACTTGAACCAAACGACGAAACGGCAAAAAAGCTGTTTGAAGAATATTCCAAGGAGTTTTGAATTTATGAAACTGTTAATTTTAAACGGTGTAAATCTTAATATGACGGGCGTAAGAGAGAAAGACGTTTACGGTACGCAAACTCTTGAAGATATAAACTTAGAATTAACCAATCGTTTTAAAAACTGCGAATTCGAATTTTATCAAAGCAATATAGAAGGCGATCTTTGCGGCAGAATTCAGTGTGCGGAAAAGCTTGGATTCGACGGAATTGTTTTAAACGCAGGCGCTTTCACTCACTACAGTTACGCTCTGCGCGACGCTATTGCGTCGGTTACGGTGCCCGTAGTCGAAGTGCATATGTCAAACGTACACTCGCGCGAGGAGTTCAGGCGTAAATCCGTAATTTCGGAAGTGTGCCGCGGCGTTATATGCGGTTTCGGAAAAAACAGCTATTTTTTGGCGGTTGAGAGTTTTAATTTATGAACGTTATTTTAACGGGAATGCCGGCAAGCGGAAAAACTACGGTTTCCAAACTGCTATCCGAAAAACTTAATTTAAAGCTTGTGGATACCGATGAAGAAATTGTTAAAAAATACGGCGCGATATGCGATATTTTTGCAACGCTTGGGGAGCCGGCTTTCAGAAATATGGAAACCGAAGTTGTTAGAAACGTTTGCGCGCAAAGCGGACTTGTGGTTTCCACGGGCGGAGGTTGCGTGTTGCGCGCCGAAAACGTAGAGTTATTTAAAAATTCCGGCAAAATAGTTTATCTTCTCGCCGATTTGCAAACGCTTACGGAACGCGTTAAAAACGATAATACGCGTCCGCTTATATCGGGCGACAGTGCAGTCAAGCTTGAAAAGCTGCTTAAAGAGCGGTCGCCGATTTACGAAGCCTGTGCCGATTTCACTGTTGATACAAACGGCAAATCGCCTAAGGAAATAGTTGAAAATATTTGTAAGCTATTAGGATATAATTTATGAAAACTGCGCTTATTACAGGCGGAACAAAAGGTATAGGCAAAGCGATTGCGCTAAAATTTTTGCAAAGCGGTTACGAAGTGGTTTTAAACTACCGCAGCGACGAAGCCGCCGCGCTTGCCGCACAGGAAGAATTTAATATGCAGGGCTACTGTCCTGTGCTGCTCCGCGCCGATGTTTCCGATGAACAGCAGGTAAGAAGTATGTTCAGGGAGTTTTTTTCTATTTACGATAAACTCGACGTTCTTGTAAACAATGCCGGCATTTCGCGCATAAAAGTTATTCAAGATACAACTTTGGGCGATTGGAATGCAATTTTCGATACTAATATAAAAAGCATATTTTTAACCTGCCGCGAAGTTGCGGATAAAATGATTTTCAACGGCGGCGGTTCTATCATAAACGTAGCTTCTATTTGGGGCGAGGTGGGCGCAAGCTGCGAAGTTGCTTATTCGGCTTCCAAAGGGGCGGTTATCGCTTTTACCAAGGCGCTTGCAAAAGAACTTGCTCCGTCTAACGTGCGTGTAAACTGCGTATCTCCGGGAGTTATCGATACCGAAATGAATTCGCATTTAAGCGCGGAGGAAACGGAGGAGCTTATTTCGGCTATACCTATGGGAAGGATAGGCGCGCCGGAAGACGTTGCCGAAGTTTGTTTAAGTTTAGCGGAGTGCGCTTACGTTACGGGAGAGGTGCTTTCGGTCGGCGGCGGATTTTCGAAATAAATAAAATTGTATTATTTTTTACAAAAAAAAGCATTTTACAATTTTTTTTCGTATTATTAAACAGTAAGTATAAGGAAGGAAGTATGCAATCGGTAAAACAGCGCACGTTTGAAATAGAAAAAAACTTTCTCTCCGATTACGCTTGTAAATCATACGAAACGCGCGGCAGAGAACGTGAGGAATCGCAATGTTCGATGCGAACCGAGTTTCAACGCGATAGGGACAGAATAATTTACTGTAAAGCGTTCAGGCGCTTAAAAAATAAAACGCAAGTATTTTTTTCGCCTGAAGGCGACCATTACATAACGCGTTTAACGCATACTCTCGACGTTGCGCAAATTGCACGCAGTCTTGCGCGAATGCTGTGTTTAAACGAAGATTTGGCGGAAGCAATAGCTTTGGGACACGATCTCGGACATACGCCGTTCGGACATAGCGGCGAGCGTATTTTAAATAAATTATCTCCAAACGGATTTGAACACAACGTACAGTCTGTGCGTGTGGTCGACGTTCTAGAAAAAGACGGCAGGGGTTTGAATTTAACTTTCGAAGTCCGCGACGGAATTTTAAATCATAAAAAAAGCGGTAAACCTTCAACGTTAGAAGGCAAGTGCGTGTCGCTTGCAGACAGAATCGCATACATAAACCACGATTTGGACGACGCCGTGCGCGCCGGAATTTTAAAAATGAACGATATACCAAAGGAGATACGCGACGTTTTGGGTAATTCTTCGCGCGAGCGTATAAACACCGCAATATCTTCGGTATATAAGTTTTCGCGCGGAAAAAACACCGTGGGTATGGAAAAAAACGTTGAAACAGCCAGCGAAGATTTGCGTGCGTTTATGTTTAACAAGGTATATTTTTCGGAATCGGCAAAAGGCGAAGAACTTAAAGCCGAGCGTATGTTAACCGAAATGTACGGATATTTTGTTAAAAATCCGCAAGCTTTGCCCCAAACGTATTTAAAAATTTATGAAAACAGCGGCGAAAACGCGGCGGTTTGCGATTATCTTTCTTCTATGACAGACCGCTACGCCGTTTATATGTTCAATAAAATTTTTGTACCTAAAGGCTGGACTTTTATTGACGAAAATAACTGATTATGGCAAGTGAACTGCAGGAGTTTTTAATAACTCTAAAAGAAAAAACAGATATTGTAGACGTTGCAGGCGGATACGTTACTTTGGAAAGACGGGGAGGAAGCTATTGGGCTTGCTGTCCGTTTCATCACGAAAAAACGCCGTCGTTTGCAATTAACCAATCCGACCAATATTATCATTGCTTCGGCTGCGGCGAATCTGGCGACGTAATCAAATTTGTATGCAATATGGAAAACGTCGACTTTATGGACGGCGTTAAAATTCTTGCGGAAAGAGCAAATCTTACCGTTCCTCAAACAGGGTTCGACAGCCGTAAAACGGTAGAAACCAAGCGCAAACGCGACGCAATTTTAAATATTTTAAACGATTGCGCACATTTTTATTTAAAAAATCTCAATTCGGGAAATGCCGAAGAACATATAAATTACATATTAAACCGTAAAATTCCGTCAAATATAGTAAGAAAATTCGGTTTGGGCGCAAGTCTTAATTTCAGAGATTTACCTGCGTATCTGCTGTCTAAGGGATATTCAAAACAAGACATAGTAGACAGCGGCGCCGTAAACGAAGTTGACGGTAAACTTTCCGACGCGCAGGGCGGCAGATTGATTTTTCCAATAATTAACGCTTTGGACGAAGTTGTGGGCTTCGGCGGCAGAATACTCGTTAAAAAGGATATTGCAAAATACAAAAACACCAAAGAAACGGTTGTTTTTAATAAAAGTAAAACTCTTTATAACATAAATCTTTTAAAAAAGCTTAAAAGAGAGCAAACTATAAGCAGCGTGATTATCGTAGAAGGCTATATGGATACTATTTCACTGTATCAAGCCGGATTTAAAAACGTTGTTGCAAGTATGGGAACTTCGCTTACAAAAGAACAGGCAAGACTGTTAAAACGATATACCGACAACGTTTTTATAAGCTACGACGGCGACGGTGCGGGTCAGAAAGCTAATATGCGCGGTTTGGAAATTCTTAAAAGCGAGGGGCTTAACGTAAAAGTTGTGCCTTTGCCTGAGGGATTGGACCCCGACGACGTTATAAAGCAGCGCGGGACCGACGGATACAGTAAATGTCTTGACGCCGCTATGCCGTTGATAGATTTTAAATTAAACGCGTTGGGCAAAACTTTCGATTTAACAAAAAGCGAAGATAAACGCAGGTTTGCCTCCGCTGCGGTAAAAGTAATTAAAAGCGCAGACAGCGCCGCCGAGCAGGAAGATTTGCTAAAAGATTTGCGCGATAAAACAGGTTTTACCTACGAATCTTTAAAACGCGACTTAAATTCGGCGCCTGCACAGCTTGCAGCGGCGCAGCCCGAACGACCTGTCCGCAGCGACAACGCCTCGTCCAATTTAACGGCTTCGAGATTTGTGATTGCCGCGTTTTTGTTCGGCGCTAAGTTTGCCGAAGACGAAAATTTAGACGACGTGCCCTGGCGTTCTGAAGTGCACGAAATTATAGCAAGATATATAAAAGGCAAACGGCTAATGGGCGAGCGCGTTCAGCCTGCCGAATTGTTTGAATTTTTTGAAGACAATTCACAAGAATATAAAGAGTTGGGCTTCATTTTCGATTATTCCGACGGCGGCAAGCTTTCAGGCGAGGTCGGTCAAAAATATTTTTACGATTGTTTGAAAACGCTGCGTTTGGCGTATGCAGACGATAAAATCGCAGAAATCACTGCGTTGACAAAAACAGAAACGGACGCGGCTGAGCGCTTGCGACTCGCAGAAGAATTGCAAAAACTTTTAGAGCAAAAGAAAAAAATAAAAAGCGGAGAGAGATAATGAATTTATCCGAACAGAAATTAAACGAAATTTTAAAACACATAATCGACACGTACGGTTCTAAGGGTTCGATAACTACCAATACGCTGTGCGATATTATGGAAAAATACGAAACAACGCCCGCGCAAATGGATTTTGTTTATAAATCCATAGCGGAAGCCGGTATTCAGATAATTGACGAAGCGGAACGCGACAAAGAACTTTACGAACAGGCTCTGTCCGATATCGGCTTGGACGACCCCGTTAAAATGTATTTGAAAGATATCGGCAGGGTGCCGCTTCTTTCCGCAGACGACGAAATAGAGCTTGCGCGCAGAATGCAGGAAGGCGACGAAGAAGCAAAAAAGAAGTTGTCCGAAGCCAATTTAAGGCTTGTTGTTTCCATAGCAAAACGTTACGTAGGCCGCGGTATGCTGTTCCTTGATTTAATTCAGGAAGGTAATTTGGGGCTTATGAAAGCCGTTGAAAAGTTCGACTATCAAAAGGGCTTTAAATTCTCTACTTATGCCACTTGGTGGATAAGGCAGGCAATAACCCGTGCAATCGCCGATCAGGCGCGCACAATCCGTATCCCCGTGCATATGGTGGAAACAATAAACAAATTAACAAGAGTATCGCGTATTCTTTTGCAGAAATACGGCAGAGAACCTACGCCTGCGGAAATTGCAAAAGAGATGAATATAACCGAGGAGCGTGTAAGAGAAATTCAGAAGATTGCGCAAGACCCCGTATCTTTGGAAACGCCCATCGGCGAAGAAGAAGACAGTCATATAGGCGATTTCGTGGAAGACGAATCCAGCGTTACTCCTTCCGACAGCGTTGCAACCACAATGCTTAAAGAAACGCTTTTAAACGTTTTAAACAGCTTAACTCCGCGCGAAGAAAAAGTTTTAAGGCTGCGTTACGGTGTAGACGACGGAAGACCCAGAACACTTGAAGAAGTAGGCAGAGAATTCAACGTTACCCGTGAGAGAATCCGTCAGATAGAAGCCAAAGCACTTAGAAAACTGCGTCATCCTTCACGTTCAAAACATCTTAAAGACTTTTTGGATACTTGACAATGGACAGGATAAAAAAGCTTTGCGGATTTTTGGATAAATGCGAAAGCTTTGCGGATATAGGCTGCGACCACGGCTATTGTACGCTTTATATGCTTAAAAACGGTCTTTGCAAAACCGCAGTAATAGCAGACATAAGCGACAAATGTTTAAATAAAGCCGAACGTTTGCTTTCGGATTATATAAAATGCGGCAGAGTAAGTTCTGTTTGCTGTAACGGTTTAAAGGAAATAAGCCCTGATATTTCGCAGGTTTTAATTGCGGGAATTGGCGGAGAAGAAATTGTAAATATACTTAAAACGGCATATATTCCCGTATCTTTCGTTTTCCAGCCTATGAAAAACGTGCAGAAACTGCGCGAATATCTTATAGCTTGCGGCGCTGAAATAACATTGGACAAGCCGTTTGAAAGCGGCGGCAAATTCTATTACGTAATAAAGGGCATTGCAAACGGCAAAAGTGAATATACCCGTGCTCAATTAGCTTTCGGAAAAGATTTAAATTGTGCCGAAACTAAGGCATATATGGGGGTTGAGCTGCAAAAATTGCTGCAATATTCAAAGCGTAAGATGTCGGATGTACACCAAGCGGAAATTAATAACCGCATAACTTTTATTCAAAAGGTATTGCAAAATGAAATTAAATGAAGTTTTTTCGATGCTTGAAGAAATAGCGCCCGTTGCGCTTTCAAACGAATTTTGCGCAAAGTACGGCGCATACGACAACAGCGGCATTATAATAAACAGCGGTAATTCGGTAACGGGCATACTGTTTTCGCTTGATTTTTCTTTAAAAGCGGTTGAGGAATGCAAGCGCCTTAAATATAATTTGATAGTAACGCATCATCCTGCGATTTACGGCGGCATAAAGCGAATCAATCCAGATTGCGACGCGCAGTCAAACGCTATAACTCAGTGTATAAAATTGGGGATTTCGGTAATTTCAATGCACTTGAACTTCGATGCGGCGCCCAAGGGCATAGACTATTATTTAATGCGCGGCTTGGGCGGAATAAACTGCGTTGTATTAAATACTCTCGAAAACGGCGGATACGGCAGAGTTTTTAACGTGGAAGAAACTTTATTTAACGAATACGCAAAAAAAATCGGCAGGGAATTTAAAACCGAACGGGCGCTGTTTTACGGCAGCGGTTCAAAAAAAGTAAACAAAGTCGCGTCGTTTTGCGGAGCCGGCAGCAGCGATAAAACAATAGCGTTTGCAAAACAAAACGCAGCCGACGTGTACGTTTCGGCAGATATGAAACATCACGAAATTTCCGATTTGCTGGAAAACGGAATAAACGTAATACATATAACGCATTATGCGTCCGAAGCTTACGGTTTTGAAAAAATATATGAAGAATTGAAAGTTAAACTTTCCGTTGCTTCGGCTTTTTTTACCGATAAAGCTCTAATATAAACAATAACCTTAAAAGGAGTAAATATGGCACAGGAACAACTTTTGAAGTATCAGCAGGAAGATTCCAAACTTTTGGATTTGGAGCGCGAAGCGGCAAATTCCGAAGAAAGAAAAAACTTTACGCAAGCCAAGGCTTTTTTAACAAAAGCGCCGGAAAAGCTTGAAGCGTTGGAAGCAAAGGCGGTAGAACTTTCCCGTCTTGCCGAACAGCTCAGCAAACAGTATTCTGAAATTTCGGATACATTAAAAGATTTCGAAAGCATTGACGAGCTTGCCTTGGGCGGAACAGAAATTTCTTTTTATAAAAAGAACGTTTTGCAGATTACGGAAAGGCTTAAAAGTATACGGGCGGAAATTTCTTCGCTTACCAAAGCGGTAAAAGACGCCGACGAAGAATATAAGGCGTTAAAGAAAAAGACAATTTCAATGCAAAAGCAGTATGCGGAATATTCGGAAACGTATAAAAATTATAAGGAAACAAAACTTAAAGAAATGGAAGCCGTAAAAGCCGAACTTGCAAAACTTGCAAAGGGCATAGACCCTGCGGTAATGCAAAAGTATCAGGCAAAGCGCAGCGAGCGGATTTTTCCTATATTGTGCGCGGTAAAGGACGGACGATGTTCTAAATGCGGCACCGAACTTTCATTAAGCGGTAAAGAAAAAATTTCTTCCGGCGACGTTATCGAGTGCGATAACTGCCACAGATTTTTATTCAAGGACTAATCGTTTAAAACTAACCGCGATATTTGTGCAATGTGCACAAATATCGCGGTTTTATATTGACAAAATGCGACAATTATAGTAAATTAATAACACTCACTACCGAGTGCTTATTGGTAGCGGCGGTAAAGCTGTAACAATAGGGAGAAAAAGACCGACCGACGGAATCCGTCGGTCGTTACTTTTTTGTTGCGTTTTATTGACAAATTTTATTATAAATTTATAATTATTTAAAAGCATTTTTGTGCGGAGGGTTTATGAGCGGTTTCGGCGGTAAAAATTTACTTTTGTTAGGCGACAGTATAATGTACGGTTCGGGCAACGGCGGCGTAGGAGTGGGCGAATATTTAAGCGCCGATTTGGGATTTAATTTAATAAAATACTGCGTGGGCGGCGCAAGAGTGGGATATCGCGAAGGCAAAAGCTGGGTTATTGAACAAGTTAAAAATGCAATCTCCCAAGGTGTTAAGGCAGATTATATAGTGCTTGACGGGTTTACAAACGATTGCTGCAGGTCATCAGATGGCGTGCACGACGTTCCGCTTGGCGAAATTGCAGAAGGATACGAATGTTTTGATATTTTTGCGGTAGAAAAAAATGATACAAATTTTTCAAACTGTCTGGAAAACGTTTTTGCAGCTCTTAAAAAATATTATCCCAAAGCAAAAATACTTTTCGTACGTCCGCATAAAATGGGCAAACGCGATAAAACAAGTCAAAAAATATACGGTGAACGTGCGGTTGAAATTTGCAGAAAATGGTCGGTTGAAGTTGCCGACATTTACAGTGAAAGCGCGCTTGACACTTTTTTGACTGAGCACCGCGACGCTTATACGTTCGACAGCTATAACCAAGGCTTCGGCGACTGCACTCATCCTAACGCAGAATGTTACAAAAAATTTTATATGCCTATAATAGAACGTAAAATAAAAGAATTATAAAAAATTCTTAAATTAAATCAAGCGAAAGCCGCGGGCAAATTAAGCCCGCGGCTTTCGCTTATAAATTCCGTAAACGGCACATATTATGGGGTTAACTGCAAAGTTTACGGTAAAACTCTGTTTATATCTCTGGGGAACATAGCGGCATAGCGCACGTTTTTAAAGCCCAAAAGGTGCATAGTAAGTCTTTCCAAGCCCAAGCCCAAACCACCGTGAGGGGGCGCGCCGTACTTATGCAGCATAAGATAGGTTTCAAATTCTTCGGGGTTCATTCCAAGCCGCTTCATTTTTTCAACCTGCATATTATAATCGTGAATTCGCTGTCCGCCGGAAGTAATTTCTATACCTCTGAAAAGCAGGTCAAATGAAAGAGTAACTTCCGCGTCTTCGGGGTCGTCCATTGTATAAAAAGGACGTTTTTTGGAAAGATAGTGTGTTACGAATAAAAAGTCTGAATTAAACTGCTGTTTTGCCCATTTACCCAAAAACGCTTCTTCTTCGGGTTCAAAGTCTTTCATATCCGTAATGTTTTTAAGTTTTTTAACGCATAGCTCTTTTGCGTCTTTAAAGCGTATGCAGGGTATGGTTTCTATATTTGGTACGTCAACTTTCAGCAATTCAACTTCCGGCGCATATTCCGTTTTCAGCAGTTCGAAAATATACTTTAACGCGCCCGTTTCCATATTCATAATATCGGTAAAACTTTCAATAAAGCCCATTTCAAAGTCCATCGAAATGTATTCGTTAAGATGTCTTGACGTATCGTGGTGCTCCGCGCGGAAAACGGGTGCAATTTCAAACACCCTTTCATATACGGGTACAAGCGCCTGCTTATAAAGCTGCGGACTTTGCGCAAGATAAACGGTTTTACCGAAGTAATCCAACTTAAATACGTTGGTTCCGCCTTCCGCGCCTGCAAAGTTTATTTTAGGCGAGTGAATTTCCGTAAAGCCCTGACTTTGCAAATATTCTCTGAAACCGCGCTGAATGCCCTCTTGAATTTTAAAAATTGCGCGTTCTTTGGGGTTTCTAAGCGTAACGGGGCGGTTGTCAAGGTTTACCGACAAATCGCAAGTTACCTGTTTTTTTGAAATTACTACGGGCGGAATGGCGGCGGGGGTAGAAAGTACTTCTATGTTATGAATTTGCAATTCGTATCTTTCCGAACCGTCGCGCGTTTCGCTTTTAACAACTTTTCCCGTAATTTTTGCCGAGCATTGTTCAACAACGTTTTCTGTAAGTCTGTAATCAGAAAACTCCGGCGAATATACGCACTGAATAAGTTCGCGCGCCGTGCGCACCAAAACAAACGCAATGTCCGACATTTCCCTTATATTATGGATTGCGCCTTTAATAGTAACAACCTTGTTCAAATTATTTTTAAATTCGCTGTACGGAGTAGAGCTTTCGCTTATTATTCCCGTTATTTGCTGCATAAAATGCCTCGTAAAAGTTTTTTTTAATTTTAAGTTATTTGCGCGTAAAAATCAAGTAAATATCAACTCTTGAAAAAATTTCTTTAAATAGAGTTATTAAGTAAATTTTTACTATTTTTTTCCGCTTGCATTTCATATTATAATAATATATACTGATTATAGCGAATGCTTTAATATTTAATCGTTTAAATGTCTGCGGTGTTCGTGATACGGGAAATTCGTAATCCACAAAGTAATTTAAGGGAGCGGTTTGTTCGCGGAAATAGGCAAGGTCTGCCGTTAGGCGGAAAGTCCGAAGTTTCGCTTCGCCGCACCCACCTGCGAGAAGCGGGTTAATACTTTTTCGTATCACGGCACAGGCGGATATTTTTTTATGTTTAAATAAAAATGTTTGTAATTTTGCTAATTTTTTCCAACTTAACAATTTGATTTAAATTTTTTTGAAATTCTTTTTCAAATTTCGTTATTAATTAAAAAATAGTCTTGACATATAAAAAATATAGTGATAGAATTTAGTCGTTATATTTCGGCAAATTTTTATTTGCAGCAAGCTTCAAATAAGGCGGCAGAGTGCATATTAATGCGCTCTGAAAAATGCTTATCGGAATTTGCTGCAACTGAATTGCAAGCTGTAATGTTAACGCATAAAAATTATGGAGGAAAAAATGAAAAAACCCAAACACTTATTGCTTGCGATAGTGGCGGTTGCAATGTCTCTTGCGTTATCGTTTTCGGTGGCGTGCAGCGGCAGTTGTTCGTCAAGCTGTTCAAGTTGCGGCGGAGCTAAACTTTCGTCTATAGAACTTGACACGGAAGACGTAAAAACCGAATACTATACCGGCGAAACGCTTTCTACCGAAGGTTTAAAAATAACGGCGGTATATTCCGACAAGAAAACCGAAGAATTAACGCTTGAAACCGAAGGCGTGAGAGTAGATACAACGGAATATCAAAGATACACCGTCGGCACGTACGAAATTAAAGTTTCGTACACCGCAGGCGAAGTTACTTGCAACGCTTCGTATAACGTAAACGTAAGCGAAGTAACGCTTTCTGTAGATACGTCCAACGTTAAAGTACTTTACATAGTAGGAGAAGACGAATTTACTTCTGATAATCTTGTAGTTAAACGCACGGTTACCACTACGGAAGGTTCAACTTCCACTACGCTGACTTCAAGCGAATATAATTTGGATAAGGGAGGCTTCTCGCATACCAAAGTAGGCGACTACGTAATAACCGTATCTGCTACTTACAACTACCTTACAATAAACGCAAGCTACACCGCGCGAGTAATTGAACCCCGTCAGGGTCTTGAAGTAACTTTAAAAACCGATTATCAAAGCAAATCCACAATAACGCTGCAAGGTACCGAGGCCGATGTTGCGGTAGCTGATTTATCCCAAGCCGGTGATTGGATTCAGGTTCGCCAGCCCGATAAATACGGTGTTGTTGCAGATAACGCACCTATTTTAGACGCTTCCAAATATACCGTTGAAGTGTACGAAGGTCAAAATAAAATTCAAAATGCTAACCTTGCAACTCTCGGCGGCGGCGCATACACTGTTTGGGTAACAATGAACGGAGAAGATAACGACGGAGAATCGTTTGTTTATTACGGTTTCCAGATTGTTTACGTTATCGATAACGTTAAATCTATAGAACTTGACAGTAGTTGCTCCACAACTATGGTAAGAAATCTTGAAAACACCATGTATAAGAGCTGGCAGTTTAATGTTTTATACGACAGTGGTAAAACAGTAAAAATTAATTCAAATACTTCCGGACTTGATTTGCCTGCTATCAACACAAATCAAGAGGCCGCAGGGGAAGATAAAAACGCAAATGTTACGGGTACAGTTGTTGCATCTTATTCTGAAAGGAATGCAAAGAGAGAAGAAAAAACCGTAAAAAGCGAAGAAATAACTTATACATTGACAGGTAAGGTAGTTGATACTTCTGTTGCGCACGTCTCAATGGGAGATTTAGCAACCGGCTATATTACAGATAGTAATACTACTTTAACCAGCGGAGGATTAACGTTTACCTTTGTAGCAACAAGTTCTTCCAAACTTGTTGTCGACGCATCGTCTAAAAAAATAACTTTGCCTAGCGGAATAACTGTAGATGATAAAACTGAAGTTACGGTAGCAAATCGTCTGAAATCAGGCGGAAAAAGTAGTGATACGGCAAGATATTTAAGCTTTACCACAAATAAAAATTTCACTATTTACGGTTATGCATTAAGCGGTTCTTCAAGCGACGCAACAAGAAAATTGACGTTATCTGCAAGTGAAAGTACGGTAAAAATTGGAGATGTAGATAGCGTTAAATCGTTCAATGAAGGTGTGGATGTATCCGGTACCCCTTCTGCACGTGCTCAAAAAGTAACAGACGTAACAAAAGAAACTACGTTTAATTTCGGCTTCAGTGCGTCAATAAACTTGTATTACATTTGTATAGTATTTAATTAAGCGAGGAGGTAATTTAAGAAAATGAAAAAGAATAACAGTAAAAAAGTATTTTCGGCGTTTGCCGTACTCGCTATATCCGCGGCAACTGTGGCAACCGCAATTCCGTTTGCGGCTTGCGATAAAAACAACGCAAATCCCTATTCGGAATCCGCCAACACAGTAACCATAGATACAGCTTTGGGCGCAACAAGAACGCAAACGGGCACAAAAAAATACGTTACTCCCACCGGCGCAGGTACAAAAGACGGTTCGTCTTGGGAAAACGCGGCAACAATAAATTTAATTGCTTCCGCCGACGAAGCTTCGGCAAATATCCAAGCAGGCGATACGGTGTATTTCGAACCGGGAGTATATTCCGGTATGGCAACGCGTTTGGGCGTATTTGCAAGCGGCAGGTTTAATTCTTATATAAGAATAGTTAACGCTGCTTTGGAAAAAGACGAAAGCGGTTATCAAGGCACCGGAACAACCGTAACCTTGGATTTTTCGGCAATGACTTTCGACGGCAACAACCGCGGCGTTCAGCTTTACGGCAACTACATTTATTGGTACGGTATTGACGTTTGCGGCGCAGGCGACAACGGTTTGTACATAGGCGGCAGTTATAATACTGTTGAGTATTGCGAGTTTTATAACAACCGCGATACGGGCTTGCAGTTAGGACGTTCGTTCAGCGAATACACAAGCATTAACCAGTGGCCCAGCTACAATCTTGTTAAAAACTGCACTTCGCATAACAATTACGATAACGATACATACGGAGAAAATGCCGACGGCTTTGCGGCTAAACTTACCGTAGGCTACGGAAACGTGTTTGACGGATGTATAGCATACCGTAACTCCGACGACGGTTGGGACTTGTATGCCAAAACCGATTCAGGTAATATAGGCGCTGTAATAATTTACAACTGCGTTGCATACGAAAACGGTTATTTGGAATATACCCAAAAAGAAAATAACGCTCGCTTCCCTACTTGGAACGGCGATAAGAGCGAAGACAAAGAAGACAAACTCGGCAAAAACTCGTATAAAACCCGCGACGGCGACGGCAACGGCTTTAAGCTGGGCGGTTCGGTTATGGAAGGCGACGTTATGCTTTATAACTGTCTGTCTTTCGGTAACAGAATGCACGGCGTAACCGATAACTCCAACCCAGGGTTCCTTAAAGTGGACAGAGTAACCTCTTACGATAACTCTGCTGCCATAGACGACGACCCTTCAAGCCAATATTTCGGAAAAGTAGTGGATATTAAAAACCACGATACTCACAACAATATTGACGTTGCTCGTCAAACTTACAGCTATAACAGCGTAAGCCGCACTTTCTCCGCCGGACATTTTGCACAGTCGCTCGGCAAAGACGAGTATAAAGGCGCCGTAACGGACAGCTTCCTTCTTTCGGCTGTTAAAACAGGTACAACCACTGCCAATATGATAAAAGGCAGTATAGACGCCAACACCAAAACCGGTCTTGACGATAAAGTTATAGGACCTGTTAATTCCGGCAGTACAAAAACTTATAAAGCTGCGGAAATATTTGCAAAGCTTCCTGTTTTAAAAACCGTAACCGGAGAGGGCGGAGAGGCTGTAACAGCATATATGTATAACATTGACGGTTCGCGTGATTTGTACGAAACAGGAACAAGCGGCGCGCTTAAAGCAGCAAGAGCGCATATAACTTACCGTAACTCTGACGGCTCGGTAAATATGGGCGATATTCTTGCGCTTGACGCTACAAAACTTCCCGACCTTAAAGATAAAAATCTCGGTTCTGTGCTTAATTTAACAACTTGGGACGGATATACGCATTATTTTAAAGACGACGTTTTAAACGGAACGCTGGCTGAAAATAAAGCAAAGATGGAAAGAATAAAAGAAGCGCTTACTCTTTCTGTTAGCGACGAAGCCGTTTATCAGAACTTTGACGTTCCCTCTAAAATGCTTGACTGCACAATAGAGTGGTCGGCAAAATCCGGTTCGGAAAATAATCTTGAAGTACTCAAAGGCGAAAACGGCTTGCCCGTTGTTTCAACGTCGGTTTCGCAGTCAGAGTATCATACAATTAAAGTAACGCGTCCTACAAGCGGTTCGGATATACAGGTTACGCTTGTTGCAACTCTTACCGTAGGCAGCGACAGCAATAAAGTTGTAGAAACCAAAGAATTCACGCTTACGTTAAAAGTAGGTTCTCCTACAATAGGCGACGTGCTTGTAACCGCAAATTTGGGCGGCTATGAACAGCAGTTTATCGGCACGCCTGTTAAAGTAAGCGGCGAAAAGAATTTAGCTGATGCTAAAACCGCGATAGACGCGTTCGACGCTATAGAAGCAAAAGGAACTTACAGTTTCGGCAGCTTTGTAATGGACCAATACACCGTTGCGCAAAAGCCCGAAATTAAGGTTCAAAACGGTATGTACGACGACCCCCGTTATATGAGCGAAGACGACTACGATTACGGCACGTTGTATTTATATCAGGAAACGGCAACTTCCAATCCAATTGAAGTTAAAGCGTTTACGCCTTCCAAGGCAGGTGTTTACACTGTAATAGAACAGCTTAACGTAAAGAATTCAGAAGAACTTTATATGGTTGTTTACAAAATATTTGTTGCAAGCGCAACCGCGCAAGTGGATTTCACTTCCGACCCCACGGTTGCTGTTAACCGCGACGGATTTATGCTTACGGGCGTACCCAACAGCGCTACCGGTTCGCTTTACGTGCTTGCTTCCAATACTGCAATAACCGATATTTCGTCAGACAACATTACAAGCAAAGCGGGAGTTAAGGTTCATCCGTTCAGAGATACCTCGCTCAACGTTCAGTTTACAAATTCCAACAGCTCGGAATACTACATTTACAGCGCGCTTGCAAATGCAAAAGGCGACGTAACTTCAAAAATTTACACTACTAAAATTAACGTAGTTAACATTTCTACTGCCGCAGATTTTATGAAGATAGCCGGCGGTGAAAAACTCGGAGAAGAAGATACAGCTTGTACGATTTATATGCTTACATCCGATATCGACTTCACGGGCGTAGAATACAAAATAAGCAGCAGCTCGTTTAAAGGATTGCTCAACGGTATGGGTCATACGATTTCCAATATTACCGTAAACGGTAAAGGAAATACGGGTGTGTTCTATAAGTTAGACGGCGGCACTATCGAAAATGTTAAATTCAACAATATCAAAATCAACGGCGGCGACGGACAGAAAACCGCGCTTGTTTCCGAAACTTCGGGCGGCTATTTCTATAATATAGCAATTACCGATATAAATGTTGTTGCAAATAACGAACGTGTTGCAGGTTTGGTTGCGGTAGTTAACGTAGGTGCTCCGTTGCATATAGATAACGTTTCTATAATAAACAGCGCGGAATATAAAATCGACGGCGCAGGTAAAGGCAGAACGGGCGGACTTATAGGTTTCTCTCAGGCTAACTCAGGCGCGGCAAGCGGCAAAATCGAAATTTATGTTGCTAACTGCTACGTTGATACTGAAATATTGGCTGCTTACGAAGTTGGCGGCATAATGGGTACTTACGATTGCGGCAACAACCCCAACGTAAATTACAATTTGGAAATAGAATCTTGCGTATTCGCAGGAACGATAAGAGTAAAAGACGCAAGCAAAACGTATGCAGGCGGAATACTCGGATACCAGAAAGGCGCATATACGCAGATGACTATTTCAAAGTGTGTGTCTATCGGTAAAATATTCCACATAAAAGGCACAACAGAGCTGGTGGCTTCGCTTAAAAATGCATCGGGTATTGTGGGTTGCTTTACAAATACGCTTGCAGACGGTGTAACCGCAAAGGTAACTCAGTGCCTTGCATTTATGGAGGAGTACAACAACGCCGAATTCGACGTTACGGCTGTTAGTGCAATCGAATACAGATTTACGCTTGAAACAAGACTTTCGGAAGAATATTGGACGTTTATCGTAAAAGACGGCGAATATGAGGACCCTATGTTTGAAGAACTTGAAGCGCCTTATGTAACGCTTAATTTCTTAAATTATTAAGTTTGACTCTTTAAAAAGCAATGTAAAACGTAAAATTTCGGCGGCGGCGCATTATTGCGCCGCCGCTTGAAATTTTACAAATTTTTTAAATTGCATAATTTTAAAAATTCAAACTGATTTTCGCTTGCCAACGGTATGCCGTTATGTTATAATCACTAAGCAAATTAAAAAGGCCCTGTGGTCAAGCGGTTAAGACGGAGCCCTCTCAAGGCTCAATCCCGGGTTCGATTCCCGGCAGGGTCACCATCTTTGTAGGATAAAAATGCTGTCCTACTAAATAGCACCCGAAAACATAGGTTTTCGGGTGCTATTATACTATATATAGTGGTTTTGCTTGATAGTGGGAGTTTTAATTTTCACTACTGCCTTTTAAGTGCTTTTGAATAAAAATAGGATTTGAACTAACGATTTAATTGCAAATGACAGCTCAGGCTGCTATTAAACAAAGCAAGGAGAACAAAAAATAAGCCTTTTTGGTCTTTCTCTATTAGCTTTGAAGAAGCCAAGCAGTATCGTCGCAAATTTCTCAATGTGCTAACGCGCGAATCCCAATGGGAAGAAATCATTGTGGACGTATATCTTTAATCAAATAGAAAGCCGTTACTTTATGTAGCGGCTTTTTCATTTCTCTCTTTGATAATTCTTGATATTTTCTACTGATTGTGCTATAATAGCAATGCGACATCATATAAAACAACCTTTGGACTCGATCTCACCAAAG
>CATLBN010000018.1 GCA_949878885.1 uncultured Clostridia bacterium
GGAACCATAAAAGCAAACAGCACCGCCATAATAAGCAGTACTTTTAAAAACATTTGTGCCATAGCTTTATTATATCACTGTACGCAATAATAAGTACAAACGTTTTACTTAATAAATGTATAGACAATTCGGATATTTTGCGGTATAATACGGATATGGACAAAATAGCGTTTATTGGCGGAGTTGAAAGCGCGGAAAAGTTTAAAACGGCTAAACTCTATAAAATATTTACAGCTTCGGAAAACGGCGGCAAGTTATCCTGGGGCACAAACTTTAGGCACACGTTAAATTTCGGGGAGAACGAAATTGCCGTTGTGCCGCCCAACACAGAATTTGATATTGAGTTTAAATCCCCCGAAAAGGCGCTGGTTATAACATTGGAGCAGGCGCTTTTACCGTATAAAGAACCGTGCGTTATCTGCGACGACGAATACGGCGGCTTGCATACGGCGGCGCTTACCGCCAACCGGTATTTCGGTAAAGACGGCGCAGAAGGAATACTTCAGGCTTTGGGAAATCTTATAACCGCATACACGGCGGCGTTTGCCAGACGAGAAAACTTTTCGCCCGTAACGGAAACAGTGCGCGCGGATATTTTAAAAAACTTATCAAACCCTTCCTACTATTTGGACGGCGAACTAAAAAAACTGCCTCTCAATTACGATTATATCCGCAAACTTTTTAAAAAAGAAACGGGCGTTACTCCGCGTGAGTTTTTAACCGGCAAGCGTATGGAACTTGCGGCGGAACTTTTGCGCAGCAAAATTACCAACAGGTATTCGAAATACACAGTTTCGCAGGTTGCGGAAGCCTGCGGATTTTCCGAACCGCTTTACTTTTCGCGCGTGTTCAAAAAATACTACGGCGTTGCGCCCAGCGAATACGCACAAAATTTATAAAATATTTCCGCCGCGCTCAATTCGGGAGCGCGGCGGAATTTCAATTTAATCGGAGTAAGTTTCTATCTGATAAGCGTTGCAGCCGCAATAAGGGCACTTTAATTTGCGTGTTTTAGGCGTATGCGGCGCAAAAAACATTTTAATAAACTTAGGCTTAAATTTTTTGGCGCAGCTTTTACATATATATGCGGTATTTTTATAATATATCGTTATAATTACCGCAAGCGCTGTTACAACGCAGGGCATTATCGCCGCAAACGGTATCCACCAGCCTTTAACCGCCCAAAGTATTACTGCGCAAGTTTCCGCACATAAACACAAAACGGAAATTAAAGTCATTACCAAATAAGTTATTTTGAGTTTTTTTCTTCCTTCCATAATTTTGCGTATGTCTCCGTAAATATTGGGGTCCAAAGCATTGCCTTCGGTCATTTGCCGTCTTACTATTTTTATTGCGTTGCGTTGTGAAAGTTTTGCTTCTATTTCGTTTGAAAGCGTTTTTTCGCGTTCTTCCAAAATAACCGAAAGCGCTTCCGTTCCGAAACCTTCCGACAAAACTTTTTTAATTTCGCAAAGACTGAATCCTAAATTTTTATACATACATATAATTTGCAGATTTTTCAGCCCCTGTTCGCCGTAGAGTCTGCGTCCGCCTTCGGAATATCCGTCCGGCACAAGCAAACCCTCTCTGTCGTAAAACTGCACCGTGCGCACCGTAACGCCGCAAAGCTTTGCAATTTCGCCCGTTGTGTATGACATACCTGCCTCCTTGACGACACTTTACAATATTACCTTAGGTAACAAGCAAGCGTTTTTAATATGTTTTTTTAAAAAATTTAAAAAAATTCCCGCACAGCGAAATTGCGCGGGAAAATCTTTTATAATTTATCTTTTTAAACGCCTTATTTCGGTATAAGCCATTACAAACGGTCCCGTACCCTTTGCGTCGTTTTCCACAACGGGTTCAGATATGTAATATTCGTATGTACCGTCGCGCTTAGGCTTATCTTCGGGTCCCAGCCCTGCCATAAGGCAAATTCCGCCCAAATTTAATTTACCGTCGCGCTCGGTTAAATAGCGTTTGCAAATACTGTTAAATATGCGCTCGCCCAAGAAAGCAAACCTCTTTTCCACAAAACCCAAACGCGCGCCCTTCATCATTGCGTAAGCAATCATTGCGCTGCCGGAAGTTTCCAAATAGTTGCCCTCTCTGCCGCCTTGGTCCACAACCTGCCAGAACATACCTTCCGTCTTATCAACGTATTGTTCCAAACCGTTTATTGTTTTACGGAATATAGTTATAAGCTCCGTCTTTAAATTGGGAACGCTTAAATCGAAATAACTTATGGCGTCTGCCAGCCCAACCACATACCAACCTATGGACCGTAGCCAAAAGCTTTTTGAAAGTCCCGTTTCTTTATCTGCCCAAAACGCCTTTTTTGTTGCGTCCCAGCCGTGGTAGTAAAGCTTTTTTTCGCTGTCGTACATATTTTCGTAAACGTTGCGGAACTGTTTTACTATATCCGCATAGTTTAAGCCGCGGTTAAACTCCGTTTCGTAGCGCGTATAAAATACATGCGCCATATAAAGCCCGTCAAGCCAAACCTGATTGGGATAAATTTTTTTGTGCCAAAAGTTGCCCGTGGGAGTACGCGGCTGGCCGATAATCTGACGGTGCAGCGTTTCAATAGCCTTTTTGTACTTTTCTTTTCCCGTATCGCGGTACAAGTCGAAAAGCACTCTGCCCTCGTTTATATTATCAACGTTGTAATCTTCTACGCTGTATCCGCGGATAGAGCCGTCGTCATAAACGTAATAGTCTATGAACTTATCTATAAAGTCAAGATATTTTTTATCGCCGGTCTGCTTGTATATAGTGTAAAGCGAAGTCATCATACAGCCGTCTATATAGTTCCAGCCCGCCTTTTTTCCGTGCTGCAGATTTTCGATATTCCAAACGGGAGCGTCCGGAACGGTATCCGCTATAAGCCTGTCTATATATCTGTCTATAACCGAATAATCCATAAAATTTTCTCCTTTATTCTTCAACCACGGCTGCACAGTTTTTTATTATTAATTTTTCGCCGTTTACTCCGTCGAACTTAACGTTTTTAAGCACCAACCGTTCAACATTGTCAACGTAAAGCCCTTCTTTACAGTATTCGCGCACGTTTTCCAGCATTGCCGGTTTAAACGGTTTTGCGTCTTTTTTAAAGCCGAACGTAACGTTTTCTATAATCACTTCTTTTATGGGACGTTCCACCAACCCGTCGAAATAGCCTGCCATACATTCGCAGTCCGTACATTCTATATCTCGGAACGCAAACCTGCCCAGATACGGCGTACCGTCGTCTACGGGTGTTTGGGGATTGCGCGAACGCACGTATTCGGTAAACCCGTCGGGGTCGCAGAAATAATACATATTTATTACAAGCGGAGTAATAACGTTTTCCATTTTAATATTTTCAAAGCACACGCCGTCGATAACTCCGTTTTTACCTCTGCCGCGCCGCGATTTTATGCGCAGTCCTCTGTCCGTACGGCAGAATAAACATTGCCCTACCGTAAGGTTTTTAACGCCGCCGCTCATTTCACTGCCGAGAGTTATAGCCCCGTGCCCGTCCTGAAACAGGTTGTTTCTTAGCGTATGATTGTTTGCGGGGGTGTTATAGGTTTTACCCATATACAGCTTTCCGCTTTTTATTGCGCAGCAGTCGTCGCCTACGCTGAACGAACAGCCTACAATATTAACTCCGTCGCAGCTTTCGGGGTCCAACCCGTCGGTGTTGGGCGCGTTTGCAGGACACTTGATTTTTATATCGTAAAATCCGAGGTTTTCGGAAAAGAAGGGATGAAAATTCCAAGCGGCGGAATTTGTGCCCGTTATGCCGTGAAAAACAACGTTTTCGCATTTATTTAAAAATACCAAACGCGGACGGGCGATTTTTCTGCCCTTAGGCGTTTCCCACCAGGTTGAATTATCGGCGTTGCCGTTTATAACGCCTTCGCCCACAACTTTAATGTTCTTTTGTCTGTACGCGGAAACGAGAGATTGATAGCAATCGAACGGGTCGCCCTCCCAAGAAGCGGTTACTTCTTCCCTGCCGTCCAAATAAATACGCGCCGGCACAACGGGATAATGTTCTTCGACGGGGTCGCCCAAAAGACAAGCGCCCTTTTTAAGCTCCAAAGTAATATCGCTTTTTAAAGTTATGGGACGGACAAGGTAGTTGCCCTCCTCCAAAACCACTCTGCCGCCTTTGGGACAGATGTTTACGGCCTGCTGAACAAAAAAAGTATCGTCGGAAACTCCGTTGCCCTTTGCGCCCAGCGATTTAACGCTTATAACGCCCGTTTCGCTTAGTGTTTTGAATTTTAAAGAAAATCCGTCGAACGACGTTTTAACCGTATATTCGGTTGCAGGGGAAAGGTTAAAAAGCGAAAAAACGTTAGTATTATGCTCGCCTTCCAACTCTTTGCCGTTTAAAATTATTTTATAACTGCGCGTATTGTAATACGGGTTTTTATTTTTGAATTCAAAGCACGCCGAAGTACTTGATACAAAAAGTTTTTCAAACATTTATACATTCTCCTTTTTTACGCGTTTTTTTACAAGCCAAACTATTAAATCTTTAATTCCTATTAAAGCCATATCGGCAATCAACGTGTATAAGCCGAATAAAAGCGGTTCAACGCCCGTCCAGGCGCCCGGGGTACCCGTTAAATGAATTACAAGATTGGTTATTCCTGCGTAAATAAACATTACTATTACTACTACCGCAATGTAATACAGAATATTTGCAAAAAACGTCCAAAACGCTTTAAACGGAAACGGGAACATCATAAAATAGTTGTATTCTTTTTTATCCGTTTCCATAAACCTGAACAGCGGATTTACAAGCACGTCTGCAACAAGCCCCAAAACGGCGCCCAACAGCACCATTTGGTCTAACGCGTTCATTCCGTTTAATCCGAACATTATAAAATAACAAACAGCGCCGGCAAACCACCATTTTACGAATACGGCTTTAACCCAAGCCGGTATTCTGCCCAAAAAGTCCGTTTTGTAGGGGTCAAACTGCTTTTGTTTGCCGCCGCGCGTTACGTTTTTGGGGTCGTCCACCCCCGTGCAGTCGGAGATATTCATGGAAATATCTTCCGCGCCGTTAAAATTTTCATCTTTAAGCGCCGCCACAAGTTCGTCTATTTTATCGATTTTCAAATCGTAAAAATTTTCGATTGTGGTTTCGCGGAAATTTTTATTTTTTTTAGCCATAACCTATTTTAAAAATAACCGACAAAAAATTTTGCCGGTTATTTAATATTTAACAAAATTTTAATTAAACTTCTTCGCTTGTATCTATTTCTTCTTTAATAACGTTTTCTTCAAGCGTTTTTCTGGTATTGATTTTTGCGATAAGTTTACCGTAAAGCGGATAAGTAGCCGTAAGCACCGCGGATACCGCAACAAGCACCGCGTGCGCCAAAACGCCGTTAAGCGCATTGTAAATATACTTTTCGCGCTCTGCTTTTTGCGATGCGTTTAAAATTTCCAAAGCTTCTGCCCAAGCTTTATTCCACTGAACATACAATAAAATGTCCATAGCAATCATAACCGCCATAAACACAAAAGTGAATACAAGCATTACGATTTTAGGCTTTTTGGAACGCTTGGGGAAAGAATACATAAACAGAAGCAGCACCAAAATGCCGAACAGCGTGTTTACGAAAATAGCAATGGGCACGCCCGTTTTTGCATATTCCAAGCCTGCCTGCGATATACTGCCGAGCAACAGCAGATATACCGCGGTGGAAATAAAAAGCACGAAAAACGCAATGTTCATAGGTCTGCGTTTTAATTTAACCGCAAATTTACGCGCGTGCTCTTTTAATGCCGCAACGAATTTTCCGCCTTTGGACAAGTTGGCGTTTTCGGGTTCGGGGGTTGCGTTTGTCTCTGTTAAAACTTCGTTCTCTGACATTTTATTCCTCCTTACCTAATCGCCTTACCGGGTATTTCTTTACCCTGTTCGTCTTTTACGGGAGCTTCGAAAAAGTGCGTCATTTCGGGGTCGAAGCCTATTTCTATTTGGTCGCCCGCAACGTAGTTGCACCACTCCGCAAATTTACATACAACGTGCTTAACTCCGCCGACTTTACCGTGCACCAGCGTATTCATACCCAAATTTTCGTTATTGGTTATATGTAATTTAACGGGACCGGGGCGCGTAATGTTTTCGGGACGAACGCCCAAAACAACGTTTTTGCCCTCGTAATCCTTTAATACTTTTTTCTGCGTTTCGTTTAAGGGATATTCAAAAAGTTCGCATTTAAACTTGCCGTTTTGAATTGAGCCGTCAAACATATTCATAGGAGGAAGGCCTATAAACGTTGCCACAAACGTGTTTGCGGGCTTTTCGTAAAGTTCTATGGGCAGGCCTATCTGCTGAACGTGCCCCATAGACATACATACTATTCTGTCCGCCAAAGTAAGCGCTTCGGTTTGGTCGTGCGTTACGTACATTATAGTTGCGTTAAGTTTTTTATGCAGAAGTATAAGTTCGCGGCGCATCGAACCGCGCAGTTTTGCGTCCAGATTGGAAAGCGGCTCGTCAAACAAAAACACCTTGGGGTTACGTACGATTGCTCTGCCCATAGCCACGCGCTGACGCTGTCCGCCCGAAAGCTGCTTGGGTTTTTTGTTAAGCTGCGATTTTAAATCCAAAATTTCCGCAGCCGCCATAACTTTTCTGTGTATAAGCTCTTTGTTTTCCTTGCGAAGAGTAAGCGAAAACGCCATATTTTCGTAAATAGTCATATGCCCGTAAAGCGCATAGTTTTGGAAAACCATTGCTATATCTCTGTTTTTGGGCGGCTCTTTGGTGCAGTCTTTACCGTCTATAATAAGTTTGCCTGCGGAAATATCCTCAAGCCCGGCAACCATTCTAAGCGTTGTGGATTTACCGCAGCCGGACGGTCCTACCAAAACTATAAACTCGCCGTCTTTTATATCGAGATTAAAGTCGTAAACCGCCTGAACGCCGCCGTCGTAAATTTTATCTAAATGTTGAATGTTTACTTCGGGCATTATAGCACCTCCCCGTTATTCTCGGCAGGCTGTGCCGCAGCCTCTTGCTTTTCGGCTTGCTCGTCGGCGTCAAGCTTTTTTATTGCCGCCATAACGTCTATTTCTCCGCTTTCGGCTTTTTTACTGAATTTTTCAAATCTTTGCGCTTGAATCCAGCCGATAACCGCCGCAGCGATAAGACAGCCGGCGGAAGCGCACAAATAAACGGTTAATATTACAAATTCAACCCAGCTTTGTTCCGGCGTGGGATAAAATCCGAAATAACCTACGGTTAAAAGTTTGTTGCGCAAGCCGTACAGCGGATAACCGAAAATTCTGAAAATTTGGAAAGCCGCTATAACAAGCAGTACGTATGTATATACTTTATTGTAATTTTTAACGCCTTCCGACGACAGGAAAGTCGTAAGCAGAATTACCAGCGTTATAATTACGGAAAATCCTATTGTAATGGTTTGGAAATATTTGTCGGTATATGCGTATAACAGCATAAAATACAAACAGTTGAACACAAGCCCCAAAATTGCAAGCGACTGCGCAAGCTTATTTTTTTTGTAGCGCAGAATATCGTGTTTTATAACCTGATTCTCAAAAGAAACGTCTTTCATAATTTATGCCGCCTCCTTTATAGGTTCGCCTTGCAAAAGCGCTTTTTCGCCCTTCATAAGTTTTATTTTCCAAACAAGGTTCAAAACAAAGCCCGCGGCGTTTAACAAAAGCAAAGCCGCAACCGCGTACGCGGCGCCGAAAGTCCAAGTGCTTTCTTTCCAAGCGCCGGGCAAAATAATTTCGTAAGCTTCTTTTGCTTCTTCTAAATTTATTCCGTTTAAAATAGACTGACAGTTTGCTACAAGCGCAATAATAATTATTGCAACCGCAAGCTGAACAGCAACCGCAACGCCTATTGCTACATAATTGGTTATATAGTATTTGCGGCGGTTCTGCGTGCCCATAATATAATTAAGACAAATTGCCAGCACGCATATAATTCCGAGAATCAAACACAGGTCGCTGAAACCTTGCGAGCTTTCGAAAAGCGCCTGCGCCCCCTCGACATATTCAAGTTTACTCTCTACGTCGTAAATGCTGGGCTGCGCCATTTGGTTAAGCGTGCCGGAGCAGAAGACAAGCGCAAGCACTATTACAAGCGCCGCGATTATCAGCGATACGAGCATATAGATTTTTTGAAATCTCATTTGAGTTTTCATATTATTCCCCAAAAGTTTAACCCCTTTGCGCCCGCCCTAAAGCGGGCGCATCGAAGTTAACGGATTTTTGTTTTAAGCTTTAAAAAGCTTTTTTACGCCGTTATTTGGAAATGAGCGTATTGTAATAAGTTTTTACCGAATTCCAAGCCGAAGTCATAAACGTGGAAACCTGTGCAAGTCCGGCTTTGTTAAGCATATCTATAACACCGTTTGCATTGCCGGGAAGATCGCCGCCTACGCCGGTTACCTTTTTAGTAGTATCGTAACCGAAACGCATTAAATCGGTAAGAAGGTTGCCGGTTGCTTTGCTGTTTGCATAGAAGTAGTTTTTATCTGCCGTTTTTCCGGCTACTACTTTTTCGTAAGTATCTGACATAGCCGTTGACTGCGCTTTTGTAAACGGAAGCATTGTGGGAACAAGCGTGTACCAATAATTGTTAGAATCGATTCCGGGTAACGGATGTTTGATTGTGCCGTTTACTTCGGCAATAGCCCATATATCCGAACCTATAAGTCCGCATTTCGCCGTGCACTGATATTCAAAACCTTGGTCTTTATTGCCGAAGTTAAGTGCGGAGCCTATATATCTGCGGGCATAATCGGTAAAGCTTGCTTTGCCTATTCCCAGGAACGCACTGTTGCTTGCGCTTGTTTGCGTAGGAATCATTCTGCCTTTATAGTAAGTGCCTGTATAAAGTTCGTTATTGAAGCAGAAGTACTGACCTTTGTATGCATCTTTAACGTAATACTGTTTGCCGTCGTGAGTATCTACAATGCCTTCCGTCTTAGCGGCTTCAAGCGTTTTATTTACTTTGTTGCCGTACCAAGTGCCGTAGTCTGCGTTAACTTTTTTTGCCTGTTCGGCTGTAATATCTCCCGCTTTTGAGTTGGGACCGTAAGTTAAAACTATCTGACCGTCGTTGGAGAACATCCAGTCTATCATAGAAAGAATTGCGGAAAGTCTTTCGGGTTGGTCTTTAACATAGGGTTTGAGTATGCACAAGCCGCCGTCTTTAACGCCGCGCCAGCTTTCGGTAAATCTCATAACGGTTTCTTTAGTGCCGTCGTCGTTGGTATCCCATCTGGATATAGGCGTAAGAATAGGCGCATAGTTATAACCGTCTTCCACTTGCACAGCGCCGAAACCGCCCTTGGAAGTTTGCGTTTGCGAATAGTCGGTAGAGCTGAAGAACTGAACTTTGGTATTGCCCGTACTGTTTGCAATAGATCCTTTGTCTGCCTCGATTGCTTGGCCGGTATAATACAAGCCTTCCAAAGCAAGGTCGTGTATGTTTGCAAGCGCGTCCCACATATCGGTTTTAGTACGCGCGTCTACAATGTTGCCCTTACTGTCTATATAAGCGTAAAGCGTGGAATAACGCGAAGTAAGTCCGCGCACGCCGTACAGTTCGCCCGCCATTGAAGCTATGTCGTATGTTCTGTTGGTTGTATGAGCGCGCGAGCTGAGCATATACGCGCTTGACGCGGCTTTACTTGAATCGCCCAAAAGCGTACTGCCGGCGCAAGTTACCATACATCTGCCCAAAGCCACGTACAAATCTACGTCCCAAGCGGCGTATGCGCTGTTGAACACGTCGGAAAGCTGAGTATAGAACGGAGTTCCTTTTGCGCCCTGTTTGTGGTATGCAACTTTAATGTATTCCTGCAAAACTTTGGTAAGCTGCGCGCCCGTAACCGCGCCTTGGGTTTCGTTTATAATTTGATTTTGAATATCAACTATATTTCCTGATGCGGTTTGAGGGGTAGCAACGCCTGCAGCAACAACCGCCTGTTTAAGCGGAGTATCTGCGGAAAGCGCTTCTATAACCGCGCCGTAGTCAACGGTAATTTTTACCGTTTGCAGCTTTTTGCTGTCGTCTATTTTGTGTTTGTTTTTACCGAGCGCAGGAGTTCCCGTAAGCGCCGCGGGGTCTGTTACGTCTATATCGTAGTTATCTGCCGCAACTTTACCCATAAACGCTTTTGCGGAAGCTTTATCGCCTACAAGCGTAATTGCATTTTGTCCGGAAACGCCGTTTTTATCGTCTACCTGACCCTTGAAAGTGCCGGTAGCCGAAGACAAATCTGTTACGTCAAGCAATTTTTCCACCACGTCTTTGCGCATTAACACGTATTTTTCTACGTCGTTATTGCCGTCGAAGTAGGGAATCATATACATTGCGCCCGTCTTTGTATCGGCAGTAACAGCCATACGGGTAACGGCGTTTTCTTCCAAGAACGCTTTGTAATTGGGCATATAATCGAGATAATCGTTAATATTTAAAAGATTATCGGTAGTAGTACCTTCGGTAGAAATAATTGTGGACGATTCGGTTATAATTCCGTAGTTTGCAAGGTTGTTTGTTGTTTTAATATGGTCGAGATGTTCGCCCGTCTTTTTCCAGCTTGCAACCCACTCGTCTTTAACGGAAATATTGAGCGCGCTCTGCAAAGCCTGCCAAGCGGGTTTTAAATCGCCGGATACGTATGTTTTACCGGCAAAAACCGCGCTGGATGCGGTTTTATCTCCCGCCATATCCTGAATAAGCGCGGAAGTATAAGTAATACCTCTTTCGTCTTTGTCGTAACCCAATCTGGTTTTGATTTCAATACCGTCGGAATAAGTAAGCTTACCGTCGGCGTCTACCTGGGGTTTGTAGCCTGCAAGCGGATCTTCCGGCTCTTTGGGAGTACACGCCGCAAACGAAGCAACCATTGTGCCCGCCATAACCACGGAAACCGCAGCCATGACCAATTTTTTGTTTTTGTTCATTTTTTTCTCCTTATTTTTTAAACTTCAAACGGGTTTGCCCCCGTTAATTTAAACTTATTTATTATTCTTTTACGCCGCCCATATTTACGCCTTTTGCAAAGTACTTTTGTATAAACGGGTAAATAACCAATATGGGAATCATTGCAAATATAACCATTGCGTAGGCTATTGAAGTGCCTTCGCCTATGGTAAACGCAGCCGTTTCGCTTTCGTACTGACCGGTAAGTCCCGTGTTATACTGAATAAAGTCGCGCATATAAACCTGCACGGGCCAGGAATAGCTTTGCCCTGCCGCGCCCGTTACCTTGTAAGCCCAGAAATAACCGTTCCAACGCGAAATTCCGAAGAACAGAGCAACCGTAGCAATAGTAGCCTTGCTCATAGGAATATAAACTTTTGTAAGTATCTGCAATTCGGTTGCGCCGTCAATTCTTGCCGCTTCCTCAATTTCGGAAGGCACGCCTTCGAAAGCGTTTCTTAAAAGCACTATATTGGTTGCGTTCATACCCATTGCTATAACTATAAGCCATTTAAGGTCTATGTCCGCCATATTTGTGCTGCCGGCAAAAATAGTAGCCATAACTCTGCCCGTGGACTGGTAGTTTAAGAACTGGGGAACTACGCCTGCCGAAAACCACATTGTAAACACTAAAAAGAAGTTAAAGCCGTGTCTGCCGAGCAAACGTTTTTTGGAAAGCGCATAAGCGCCGAGTATTGAATATACCAAGCACCAAATGGTACCTATAAACGTTACGAACAGCGTGTTTGAGTAGCTTACCCAGAAGTTAGAGCTTGTTAAAACGTATTTTGCGGCGTTAAACTGCAAATTGCCTACGGGCCATAAAATTATTTTGTTGTTGCCCACCGCGTCGAAATCGCTGAACATAGAGCTTAATGCAAACAGCAGCGGATACATACAGAGCACCGCAAATATTATAAGAAATACGTAAGCTATTATTTTGAAAATAAGTTCGCTTACTTCCATTTTTCTTTTCATCGTCTTCCCCCTCTCAGTAAAGCGATACGTCGGCGGCTTTTCTGGAAATCGTGTTGGCGCCTATAACCAATATCATACCTATAAGGTTGTTGGTCATTTCGCCTGCGATACCGTAAGCCTGCGTTGTGTACGAGCCCATTGCGTTTGCCCACGTGGAAACAACGGTTGCAACCGTATAGTTGTTATAAGTGGAGCTGGGGCACAGAAGGTACAGCTTTTCGTATCCGACGGAAAGCAATCCGCCTATTTTCATAATAAGCATTATTACCACGGTGGAAAGTATGCTGGGAAGCACTACATAGCGCATTTGCGCCATTTTGCCCGCGCCGTCTATCTGCGCCGCCTCGTAAGAGGTGGGAGATACCGCTATTACCGCCGCAAAGAATACTATGGAATCGTAGCCGGCGTGTTCCCAAATATCGGTAACTATGTATATTGCACGGAAATATTCAACGGTGTAAACAAGTCCGCCCGCAAGCCTGTCGTGAAGCATTTCCGAACCCGAGATAGCGCCCAAAAACTTGGATATAACGCCTACGTCGCCGCCTGCTTTGTTGCCGCTGAAAAGCGCAAGCGTAAGCGACGTTACAATAACCGTTGAAATGAATTTGGGCAGGTAAACGCATACCTGCATTATAGACCTTGCTATGTTTGATTTTACTTCGTTGAAAAACAGCGCAAGGATTATAGGCGTGGGGAAACCGAACAAAAGCCCGTAAAAGGCTATTATGAACGTATTTCTGAAAGCCATCCAAAACGACTCCGAGTTTGCTCCGAAATAGATATTCCTAAAATTTTCTATCCCCGCCCAGGGACGGTCTGAAACGTACTGAAAGTCGCCGTAACGGAATGCGCCCGTAAGTTCGGTCATAGGCGCGTACTTCCAAAGCAGATAAACCAACAGCATTGGTACAAGCATAAGGTACAGGCGCCAGTCTTTAAGGATTGTAAAACCCGTAGACTTCCATTTGTTCCTCTCAGTTTCGTCCCTTACCTGCTGTTCGGCGGACATTGTGTATTTGCCCGTCGCTTCGTCGTAGATAAGGAAGTCGTCGCATTTGAGTTTGAACATTGAAAAATTCCCTCCATATCGCTTAAACTGAATTTAAGTAATTATTGCATACCGCAACAGCGGAATGATTTGCATTTAAGTGTTTTTGTGTGCTTATTTCAATAAGCACACAGGGGACGTCCCCTGTAAAGCGTTTTGCTATGCGCAAGCCTTATTATACATTAATACATATCGTCGTCTTTTCTTTTTAATATAGAAAGACTTTCTTCGTCTATATCTATCGGCTCGTCGCCGTAAGTATCGCGCTCGGATAACTGCCGCCGTTCTTTATCAAGCCGCAATAAATAGCTTTTTTGATATTCGAACATTCCGTCCAACCTGCGGACTACCAAAATTACTATTACGGTAATTGCAGGGGTAAGCAAATCCCAAAGCTGACCTATAAGCGAATTTACAAAGCCGAAACCGAAGGCAGCCGCCACCGCCGCTTTGCCTATATAAACCGAAAACCAGCCAAGCGCCGCAAACAGCGCCGAAAAGTACCATTTGCCGGCTACTTTTTCTCTGCCCGCAAGTTTTAAAACAAGCAGGCAAATCATTATAAACGAATTGCCCAATATATTTATTGCAAAAAGCTGAGGCACAAAGTTTTTGTTGCCCAAACTTAACAGGCAAACAAGCAATCCGTCGCCCAAGGCGTAAAATACCGAACACCAGCCCCAGCGCATCATAATTATTAAAATTATGGGCACCGCCAGCGAAAACGAATAGGGCAGCGCGGTTGCGGGCTTGGGCACGTAGAACGTGATAACTTCGGCAACCGCAAGTATCGCTGCAAATAAAAACAAATCCGTTAAACGATATTGCCGTAATGAAATTAATCTTGAACCGTTCTTTCGCATAATTTTAAATGTTGACAAAAATTGCGCTGTAAAATGTTATAATTTTACATTTAGCTTACACATTATAACACAGTAAGTTTTAAAAATCAATACTTTTTTTATTGTTTCACGAAAAAAAGTATGATATAATATATATGAAATTGCAAGGAGATTTATATGAACACAATACGCGTTACCCCTGCCGATAATTTGCAATATATATTGAATAACATCAGCGAACCTACCACAATATATATGGCTAGCGGCGAATACAAACAAAAACTTGAAATATGCGCCGACGACGTAACTTTAATAGGCGAAAACCGTGAAACTTGCGTTATTTCAAACGGCGATTTCGCAAAAAAAATTCACAAAGACGGGCAGGAGTATAACACTTTCCGCACATATACGCTCTGCGTTTCGGGCGAAAGAGCAAGAATTGAAAACCTTACAGTGAAAAATTTTAACACCGACCCCGCGACAGTAGGGCAATGCGTTGCGCTTTCGGTAAACGCAAAAAGCTTTTATGCGGAAAACGTGGATTTGCGCTCTACGCAGGATACGTTGTTTTTGGCGCCGTTCCCCGACGATTTGGTTGTAAGATACCGCAATTTTCTGCCGGCAAGACAGCTGTATATGCAGGGCGGCTCGCTGCATCTTTTTAAAAACTGTTCAATTTACGGAAACGTGGATTTTATTTTTGGCGGCGCGGAAGCGTATTTTAATAACTGCAAAATAGTTTCAGTTTACGACAGCCGCGGTACGGCGTATATTGCCGCGCCCTGCCACCACCTTGTTCAGGAACACGGGTTTTACTTTGTTAACTGCGATTTAACGGCAGAAGGCGTTAAAGACGAAAGCGTATATCTTGCGCGGCCCTGGCGCGACTTCGGCAAATGCGCGTTTGTTAACTGCCGTTTGGGCAGCCACATAAAGCGCGAACTGTTTGACAAATGGAACGATACCGAACGCGACAAAACGGCACGGTTTTTATATTACGGTTTGGATTGCCGTGTTGAGCCCGCTCCCGTTGATTGGGCGCGCGCGCTTTCCTATGAAGAAGCAAAAAAAATTATAAACCGCTGCAACGCGATTTTTAAGTAATAAACTGAACCAATTTGCCGAATTTGGACGAAGACGGTTTTAGGGTTCTTTCTGGTTAAATATAAATTATTTAATAATGAACCAACAAAAAACTGCCGCGGCGCATTTGCGCCGCGGCAGAAAATTTATAAAACGTTATTAAACCTTTTCTATTGTGAGAGTACAGCCGGCATAAGCGCCCACGTAATACTTGCCTGCCTGTAAATTATAGGTTGCGCCCTCGGCATCCTCTGAATCGGGGTCCAACACACCGTCTAGCTCGCTGCCGTTAAAAAGTTCCGTACCAATGCATACGTCCCAAGCACTGAATCCTTTGAATTTATAGTTTCCGGCTTCGGTAATTTCCAACACAAAATTTTTGGACGTAAATCCGTTGCCTGAATATTCAATGATATTTTCGCCGATTTTAAGCGGAGGTAACTCGTTTACTTCTTCTTCAACTTTGTCCATAACTACTCTTACGCTTGTTACGGGACCTGTAACGTCTTCAGCCAATTCAACGCTGAGCCTGGTGTTAGCAACATTATAAGTATAGTTTTCTACGGGGTTTACGCCAACTTCTCTGCCGACAACCAATAAAACCTTATCGGAAGGAACGTCTGAATTGCCTTCGTAAGCTGTTATTGTATAAGTATCCGACATTTCTTCTTCGGACAATTTTATATTAACCACTACAGATTCCGAAAGCGACGGTATTGTAAGCGGCTCGGTAAACGAAAGTTCCAAAACTTCTTCAACGTACTTTTTAAGTTTAAAAGTACCGGTTATTGTTTGGATATTATTGTCAGCGTCTTTTTTCTCGGAAAGTAAGCGCACGTAATAAGTTGTACCTTTTACAAGCGTATAGTTTCCGTTTGTATTGCGTTCAACGTCGTTTAGAATGTCGTCTTCCGCAGCGTTTAATCCCGAACCTACCGCTATATCGAGATAATCATCGTCGCCGCTTAATTCAAAATAATAGAAATTCGTTTCGGTTACGGTTACGGTGTAATACACTCCGTTACCGTTTACGGAATAATTGTAAAAAGTATCCAAATCAATTTTATAGGGTTTTTCCAATTCGCCGTCAACAGGTGTGCGGGGAGGCTTAACCGCCATTGTAATTACAACTTTATCCAAGGAAGCTTTTGCATCCAAGTTTTCGGAACCTTCAAGTTTTACGTAAGCGCTTACTTTTACCGAATATTCTTTGCCGGCTTCGTATTCGAACTCTACCTCGCCGAAGCCATTGCAGTCTTCTGATACTTCAAGATATACTTCGTTGCTTAATTTACCGTCTACTTTTGCCGTAAGCGTATATACTTTATCGGCTTCCGCTTCGATTTTATAAGTTTTTCCGTCGTGTTTAACGTTGCTGAGTTCGGTATCGCCGACCTTGATAACGGGGTCGCCGCCGCAGGCAGCCAATCCTACCGCGCCGCATACCAAGCAAACTAACGAAAGTAAAGCAGTAAGCAAAATGCTGGTTTTTTTCATAAATATTTTCTCCTTTTTATTTGAAATTAATAATATCACATATTTATACAAAAATCAAGATATTTTTTTGGTAATTTTTATTAGTTTATGCAAAACAACATATAATAAATGTTTATATTATTCATATTTATGCAACACATTTGCATAAATATGAATATTTATGCGGGCATAAATAAAAAACGGCGGATAAACCGCCGTTTTTTTATTTACGTTAATTTTTAAAATCCGAAGAATTCCGCAGCGTTGTTATAGCAAACGTCCTCTACTATTTTACTCAGCCGTTCACATTCTTCCGCAGGGTACTGTCCGCTTTCAACCAACCTGCCCAGCATTTGGCACAGCAGCCTTCTGTAATATTCGTGCCTGGGATACGCCAAAAACGAACGGCTGTCGGTAAGCATACCAACAGACTGCGCAACCAAGCCTACCTGCATAAGCGTTTCAAGGTTTTGGCGCATACCGTCAAGCTGGTCCAAGAACCACCAAGCCGTGCCTACCTGTACTCTGCCCTTTACTCCCTCTTTCTGGAAGCATCCTGCAAGCACAGTAAGCGCATAGTTGTCGCGCGGATTTAAACAATATAAAATGGTTTTAGGCATATCGCCGTCTTTGTCAAGCTCTCCAAGCAATGCCGAAAGCTTTTCCATATAAACGGCGTCCTCTATGGCGTCGAAACCGGTATCGGGACCTATTTTTTGAAGCATACTTTTGGAGTTGTTCCTAAGCGCGCCTATATGGTATTGCTGCACCCAACCGTATTTGGCGTATTCTTTGCCCAAAAATACCAAAATATAGCCCTTATATTTATCCTGTTCTTCAACCGATACCGGTTCGCCGTTCATTCCTTTTTCGAATACGGCGTTGGCTTCTTCGTAAGTTGACGGCGCGTAGTGCACAACGTCTAAAGCGTGGTCGGAGAGTTTTGAGCCCATTTCGTTAAAAAACTTTATGCGCGAAGATAATGCGCCGCACAAATCTTTTAAAGTTTTTATGGGTTTTTTAACTACGCCGGCAAGTTGGTTTACCCAATCGGCAAACCAAGAAAGTTCTACGTTTATAGCCTTATCCGGACGGAACGCAGGGCGCACTCGCACTTTAAGCGTTTTGTCGGCGTTCATTTTTTTATGCCATTCAAGACTGTCTACGGGGTCGTCGGTAGTACACACCGTTTTAACGTTGAACTTATACATCATTTCGCGCGCGGTAAGTTTTTCAAGCGTTTTGTTGGCTTTATCCCAAATGATTTGCGCGTTTTCTTTATTAATAATTTCTTCAATGCCGAAATAGCGGCGCATTTCCAAATGCGACCAATGATAAAGCGGATTGCCTACGAAATACGGCATACTTTCAACAAATTGAAGATATTTTTTATAGTCGTCGTCGGGACCGGAAATACTGTCTTCCGAATAGCCCCTGGCGCGCAACGCGCGCCACTTGTAGTGGTCGCCGTACCTGTCGCCTGCGCCGAGCCAAACTTCGGCAAGGTTGCGGAACTTTTTATCTTCGTAAATTTCCTTAGGCTGCAAATGGCAGTGGTAGTCGATTATAGGCATACCTTCCGCGTGTTCGTGATACAGTTTTTTAGCCGTTTCGGTATCAAGAAGAAAATCTTTATCCATAAAAGCTTTCATTATAGCGTTACCCCCGTTTTAAAAATGGCAATTTCTTTTGTTTGATTAATTTCGTTTTTGGCAGGCTTGCCGTTCGCCGTTTCCACTATCAAATCAATAAGCTTTTCAAGCTGCGTTTCAAAATCGCTTTCAAGCACGGCGCCCGCGTTAAAGTCTATCCAATTAGATTTGTTTGCGGCAAGTTCGGAATTGGTAGCTATTTTAAGCGTGGGTACAAAACCTCCGAACGGAGTGCCCCTGCCCGTTGTAAACAGCACCAAATGGCAGCCTGCCGCCGCTATGTTGGTTACCGCGCACATATCGTTGCCCGGTCCGTTTAACAAATTAAGCCCCCTGGCAGTAACAAAGCCGTCGTCAAACACAACGTCTTCAACGGGTCCCGAACCGGATTTTTGCGTACAGCCCAACGATTTGTCTTCAAGCGTGGTAATACCGCCGGCTTTATTTCCGGGAGACGGGTTTTCGTAAACCGTTTGACCGTTACGGCGGAAGTAGTCCTTAAATTCGTTAATAAGTCTTACAACCTTTTCAAACGTAGCCATGTCTTTTGCACGGTTCATTAAAAGCTGCTCCGCGCCGAACATTTCGGGCACTTCCGATAAAACGGTAGTTCCGCCTGCCGCCACTATATAGTCGGAAAACATTCCTACAAGCGGATTTGCGGTTATGCCGGAAAGCCCGTCGCTGCCGCCGCATTTCAAACCCACTTTCAAACAGGAAATATCGCGCTCCTCGCGTTTGTCTCCCTTTATAACTTGGGCTATCTGTCTTAAAAGTTCTACTCCGCTTTCAATTTCGTCCTCAACTTCCTGACAAACCAAAAATTTCACACGCGACAAGTCTACGCCCTGCAAGCCTTCTTTGAATTGCTCCATTTGATTGTTTTCGCAGCCCAATCCCAAAACCAGCACGCCGCCTGCATTGGGATGACGCACGATTTTCTGCAAAATCAACTTGGTTCTTTCGTGGTCGTCGCCCAGCTGCGAACAGCCGTAAGGGTGAGTATATGTAAACGCGCCGTCAAAACCGTTTGTACCGTAACGGTTTTTAAAAGTTTCTACAATAAGCTTAGCCTGTCCGTTTACGCAACCCACGGTTGGAATTACCCAAAGTTCGTTTCTTATACCCACTTCGCCGTTTGCGCGCGGATAAACGTTGACTTTGCGCGGCGTAACTTTTTTAAGCTTTGTACTAACTCTGCTGTAAGTATATTGCAGGCTTTCGGAAAGATTGGTGCGTACGTTGTGCGTATGCACGTGCTCGCCTGCCTTAATGTCCTTTACCGCCCGGGCTATGGGACTGCCGTATTTTATTATATTTTCGCCCGCTTTAATGTTGCGCAAAGCAAATTTATGCCCCTTAACAATATCTTCGGCAAGCGTTACCCCCTCGTATATGCCGTATTTTTCAATGTCGCACAATGCAACCGCAACGTTATCGAGAGGATTTATTATTATAGTTTTTCTGTCCATAAATATCCTTATTTTTCAAGACAGCTGCCTTTGCATCCGCCTACAAAACATTCTACAGCCGCACGCATACCTTTTTTGTCGATAGCGCTTAAATATTTTGCTACTTCGTCGCATATATCGGGGTGTATGCCGTTCATATCCATTCCCCAAGCCTGCGTCCAGGCAAGCGCATCGTGCGCAAGTTTGCGGTAATCGCCGTTAAATTCCTCCCAAAGCTTTGTCCAATACGCAAGCAATTCCGCGTCGTCTTTAAGCGCAATATCTTCGCTTCCTCTCTTGCCTTTATGGAACTGTACAAGCGCCGCAAAAGCAAACAATACGCGCTTGGGAAGTTCGCCCTTAATTCTTACGTAATCCAAAAGCGTAGGCAGAATTCTGGTTCTGAATTTTGTTGTGGAGTTTAACGCTATGGATATAAGTTCGTGCCGTATAAACGGGTTCTGATAACGTTCTATAACGCTGTTTGCAAACGCCGTCATTTGGTCCTGCGGCAAATCGATTGTGGGATTTACTTCTTCAAAAACAAAGTCGCGCACAAACTTTCCTATAACTTTATCGTTAACCGCTTCCCCAACCGTATCTATTCCGCAAAGATACGCAACGGGAACCATTGCCGTGTGCGAGCCGTTTAAAATTTTTACTTTTCTTTGTTTGTAAGGATGAATATCGTCGGCAAAAATAACGTTAAGTCCCGTACTGTCGGCAGGCAGCGCCTTTTGAACGCGGGGCTCTTTTTTAAGCACCCACAAATGGAAAATTTCGCCCTTTACAACGTTATTGTCTATATAGCCCGTTTCCTTTTGAATTTCTTCTATTTCGTTTTTTGGATAACCGGGAACTATTCTGTCTACAAGCGTAGATGTAAAATGATTGCAATTTTGCATCCAGCTTATAAATTTTGCGTCCATTTTGTTAATTTTAGCAAGCTCCGTCAAACATCTGTACAGCTCGTCGCCGTTATCGTCTATAAGCTCGCAGGGAATAATTGCAAGTCCTTTTTCGGGGTCGCCGTTAAATTTGTCGTATCTTCGTTTTAAAAGCGCAAGCAGTTTACCTGGGAAGCTTTTGGGGCACTTTGTAAAGTCGGTATCGGTTGCGTCAACCGCAATGCCCGCTTCGGTAGTATTGGAAATTATAACTTCCAAATCTTCGCTCTCGCCGTAGCTTAAAAATCTTTCGTACTCGGTAAACGGATTAACGCAATCGTCTATAACGTCTATTACACGGCTTTGCTTAACTTTTTTACCGCCGTCTATGCCCTCTAACCTAAGGGTATAAAGTCCGTCCTGCGCGGCAAGTTCCGCAACTCTGCCGAACGGCATAGGCTGAACAACCGCAACGCCTGCGTCTATTGCTCCTTTATCGTTTAAATCCTGAATTATCCATTCTACGAAAGCGCGCAGAAAGTTGCCTTCGCCGAACTGCATAATTTTGATTTTTCTTTGCGGTTTTGAATGTATTTTTTTATTAAGTAATTCCATTGTTTTCACTCCATATTAATTTAATTAAGCCATACTAAGGGGTTAACCGCTTTTTAATGCCTTTTTATATCGCTTTCTATAACTTCCTCCGTTTCCGCGTCAAATAAATAAGAAGCGTTATGAGGAATATAGAATTTAAAGTTTGCGCCCATAGTAGGAGTGTGGTGCGGATTGACTTTTAATATAACGTTAGTCTTGCTTTCACCTTCGCCTACGGTTGCGTAAACGTTTGTGGTATCGCCCAAAAGTTCGGTAAGTTCAACATAAGAATCAACCGCATAAGACGAAGTTTTTGCGCCCAACTCTATAGCTTCGGGTCTGAAAGCAAAAACAACTTTTTTGCCTTCCAATGCTTTAACGTCTTTAACAACGGGTTTAATATCTAAAGAAATCGAAGAAGATACAAACTTGCCGCCCTCCACGCTGCCGCGGATAAAGTTCATAGGCGGTTCGCCTATAAAGCCCGCAACGAACAGGTTTTTGGGATAGAAATACAGTTCGTACGGAGTGCCTATCTGCTGAACGTATCCTCCGGATTTCATAACGACTATTCTGTCCGACATTGTCATAGCTTCGGTTTGGTCGTGCGTAACGTAAATGGTTGTTGCGCCTACCGAGCGGTGAATTTGCTTAATTTCCGAACGCATTGTAACGCGCTGTTTTGCGTCGAGGTTTGAAAGAGGTTCGTCCATAAGGAAAATACTTACTTTTCTTATAAGAGCTCTGCCTACCGCAACGCGCTGGCATTGACCGCCGGAAAGCGCTCTGGGAAATCTTTCCAAATAATCGGTAAGCCCCAAAATTTTAGCCGTTGCCTGAACCTTTTCTTCTATAATGTCGTCGTCAATGCCTTCAAGCGTAAGTCCGAACGCAAGGTTTTCGTAAACCGTTAAGTGCGGATAAAGCGCGTAGGACTGGAAAACCATTGCAATCCCTCTGTCGCGCGAAGACATTTGGTTTGCAAGTTTTCCGTCAATGTAAAATTCGCCCGCGGTAATATCCTCTAAGCCGGCAATCATTCTCAGAGTTGTGGATTTACCGCAGCCGGAATCGCCGACAAGGCAGATAAATTCGCCGTCTTTGATTTCCATATTGAAATCGTGCACGGCGTGGTAGCCGTTAGGATACACTTTGTTTACGTCTTTAAATAAAAGATGTGCCATTTTATTTTTCCCCTTTTTTAAATTTAGGTATAGTTTTTATTTTAAATCTGCGGTAGCGATATTGTCCATATCGTCATATGTTTGATTTTCGCCGCACATTCCCCATATAAACGTATAATTATGGGTGCCTACGCCGCTGTGTATAGACCAGCTGGGCGAAATTACTGCCTGTTCTGAGTGCATTATAATATGACGGGTTTGGTTGGGAGTTCCCATAAGATGTATAACCGCTTCGGTTTCGGGAAGTTCGAAGTACATATAAACTTCCATACGCCTTTCGTGGGTATGGCTGGGTAATGTGTTCCAAGCGCTGCCCTCCGCAAGTTCGGTCATTCCCATAGCAAGCTGACAGCTTTGGCATACGTCGCCTATAATAAACTGATTGATTGTACGCTTGTTAATTCCCTCTTGGGTGCCGAGGTGGCGCTGCACGCAGTATTTAACGCCGTCGGGCGCGGGCTTGCCTTCTACGGGTTTAACTATTTTAACCGTAGGATAGCTTTTGTGCGCGGGACAGGAATTTATATAAAACTTAGCGGGATTTTTGCCGTCTTTAGAGGAAAACTCAACCTGCTTTACACCCATTCCTATATAAATTCCCTCTTTAAAGCCTATGTCGTACTTTTTGCCGTCCAAGGCAATAACGCCTGCGCCGCCTATATTTATAACGCCCATTTCGCGGCGCTCCAAAAAATAATCGGTTGCAAGCTCTTTAAACGTTCCCAGCGATAAACTGCTTTTTACGGGCATTGCACCGCCGGCAATAATTCTGTCTTGATGCGAATACGTTAAAAGAATATCGTCCGCTTCGAAAAGCTTTTCAATTAAATATTTCTGTCTTAATTCCTCGGTATCGTACCGTTTGGAATCATCGGGATGGTTGGAATACCTTACGTCGAATTTCATAGTTTATATATCCTTAAATTATTGTTTTTTTATATTAAACGGCGCATATTACGGGGTTAAACGTTTTCCCACACGCTGTTAACAAACTCTATGCACGGCACTATGTCGCTGCCGACGGTGCCTTCCAAAACGAGATAAGCGTTTTTATCGTAAGCCTTTATACGCTTTAAAATTTCTTTATAGTCGAACATTCCGCTGCCCGGCGCAACCTGCTTTAACCTTCCGTCTTCAAATACGCAGTCCTTTAAATGGAACACCGCTATTCTTCCGGCAAAAGTTTTTAAACCTTCGTCCAAAATATCCAGATAGCTTTTATAATTGGTGCCGTCCAAATAATTATAAATATCGAAAATAATTTTTATATTGTCGGCGTCAATCGCGTCAACGGCGCGTTTAAGCGTTGCCACGTTCCAGCAAACGTGCCCTGCCGCGCCTTCCATTCCTACGTACGCGCCAAAGCCTTTGGCATATTCGGCAAGTTCTTTAAAAGCTGCTATTACTTTATCCAACGCTTCCTCAGTACGGTTTTTGGGGTTATACGTCCACTTATCGTCGTTATAACTGCCCGTTTCCGAGCCTACGATATTGCAACCCAAATTTTTTGAATACTTTAAATAACTTTTAAAAACCGCTTTGCCGTTTTCAACTTTTAATTTATCCGAGTGCACGGGGTTGAAATATGCGCCTATAAGCGGAACGGAAATTCCCGCCTTGCAAAGCGCCGAGCCTATAGCGGAAGAATTGTCGCAATTTAAAGCTTCAGGCGAATATTTAATTTCGTCCATAAACTTATAAACTACTAATTGCACCGCGGATATGCCGCAGTTTCGCGCTTTTTCTATAGCGCTATCCAATCCCTTTACGCCCAAATCGTGCGTTCTGAAAGCAATAGTCATAACTTATTTACCGTGCCGTTTGACGGAGCGTTTATATAAAGCGCCGCCTAATTATCTTTGAACTCTGCCGGAGCCGTCGCCGCCTGCAAGCGCCTCTACTTCCTTACGGGAAACAAGGTTGAAATCGCCGGGGATTGTATGTTTCAAAGCCGAAGCCGCAACGCCGAATTCAAGCGCGGATTTAAAATCTTTTCCGTCCAAAAATCCCGTTATAACGCCGCCGGCAAAGCTGTCGCCGCCGCCTACTCTGTCAACTATGGGCGAAATTCTGTATGTTTTGGAGTGATAAAATTCTTTTGTTTTACCGTCGTAAATGCACGCCGACCAACCGTTGTCGGAAGCGGAATGGCTTACGCGGAGTGAAGAAACCGCATACTTAAAGCCGAACTTTGCAACCATTTGTTCGAATATCGACTTATAACCGGCAAGCTCCAATTCGCCGCTTGTTACGTTTGTTTTACCGGGCTTAAAGCCAAGCACAAGTTCGGCGTCTTCCTCGTTGCCTATGCAAACGTCAACATATTTCATAAGTCCCGTCATAACCTTTTGAGCTTTTTCGCTGCTCCAAAGCTTTTTACGGAAGTTCAGGTCTACCGAAACGGTTACGCCGTGCTTTTTAGCCGCTTTAAGCGCTTCTTCGGTAAGCACCGCAGCGCTGTCGGAAACCGCCGGAGTTATGCCTGTAAAGTGAAACCAATCGGCGTCTTTGAATATAGCGTCAAAGTCAAAGTCCTTTGCCGTTGCAGTAGTTATGGAAGAATGGGCGCGGTCGTAAACGACTTTTGAAGGACGCATTGAAGCGCCCGTTTCAAGATAATAAATACCCAATCTTTCGCCGCATTTAGCAATATGGCAAGTTTCTACGCCGTACTTTCTCAGCGCGGCTACTGCGCATTCGCCCAATTCGTTATCGGGAACCGCAGTAACGAACTCCGCGTGATGACCGTAGTTTGCGCAAGATACCGCAACGTTGGCTTCGCCGCCGCCGTAATTTATATCAAACTCGTCCGCCTGAATAAATTTTTCGTTGTTGGGTGTTGAAAGACGAAGCATAATTTCGCCCATAGTTACAATCTTTTTCATTAATTTTCTCCTTAAAGCTTTTTATTTATTTTTTAAGCACCAAATGCACCGCAAAGCCGCCGAATTCGTGCTTTAAATAAGCAACGTTCATTACGCCGTCAGCGTTGTATTTAATACTTGTTTCATCTACTTCGAATCCGCGGAATTTAAGCTGGTAAACCGCGCGTTTTACATTGTTTGCGGCAATAGCTATGTGTCCGTGCGTTCCTTTGAACGGCTGTTTCATCATTTCCATATAGGTAGATGAAAAAACAGAGCTGTTGCCCACCTTTTTTTCAAAGCCGAAGGCTCTTTCGAATTCGTCCGCAACCGACTCCGCTTCGCCTGCGTCGGAACAGTTCAATCCTACGTGCACCATTGTAAACCCAAGCATTTTGTCGATTGCCTCGCGGCACAGTTTGGTTATACCTGCAAAATCTCCCGCCGCAAGATAAGAAGGCGGCACAATCCAGCTGCCGCCGCAGCAAACTATTTTTTTGTAAGCGAGATAACTGTTAAGGTTTTCCGCCGTAATACCGCCCGTGGGCATAAACCGCATAGACGCATAGGGTCCGCACACCGCTTTGATATACGGCAAACCGCCTGCCTGCTCCGCAGGGAAAAACTTAACAAAATCAAGCCCAAGTTCCAACGCCTGTTCTATTTCGCTTGCCGAAGAAACGCCAGGAGCAAACGGCACGCCTTTTGTCAAGCAATGTTTTACTACCGCAGGGTTAAGTCCGGGAGCTACCAAAAACTTAGCTCCGGCCTTTATCGCAGCGTCCGCCTGCTCGCAAGTTAACACCGTTCCCGCGCCCACAAGCATATCGGGATAAGCTTTTGTCATTCTGCGTATAACTTCGTCTGCCCCTGCCGCGCGGAAAGTAACTTCGGCGCAGTTTATGCCGCCGTCGCGCAAGGCTTTTGCAAGTTTTTCGGCGTCGTTTACGTTATCCAACTTAATAACGGGCACAATGCCTATATTTTCAAGTTCGTCCGCAAGCGCGTTTATTTTATCTTTTACGTTAACTGCCATAATCCTCCGTAAAACGGCGGCGGTAAGTCCGCACGTTTTTTGTCATTATTAAACAATTATTATTATAATAAGGTTACGCGCGCAGGTCTATATACAAAACGGATATATTTATGTATTTTTGGGATATTTTTTCTTAAATTACGCAAAACAAAAAAATCCGCAAACGGTTAATTTAAACCCCTTGCGGATTATATTTTTAAATTAAAACTTATCTGCTCAGCCAGCCGCCGTCAACCGCAACGGTAAAACCGTTTACGTAATCGGAAGCGCTTGAAGCAAGGAACACCGCCGCGCCTTCCAAATCCGCAGGGGTACCCCACCTGCCTGCCGGAATACGCGCAAGAATGTCCGCGCTGCGTTCTTCGTCGTCGCGCAAAGCCTGCGTATTGTTGGTTGCCATATAGCCGGGCGCTATACCGTTTACATTTATTCCGTATTTAGCCCATTCGTTTGCAAGGGTCATAGTAATACCCTTTATAGCCGCCTTCGACGCCGTATAAGAAGGTACGCGGACCCCGCCTTGATAGGAAAGCATAGAAGCGATATTAATAATTTTACCGCCCGTTCCCTGCTTTATAAATCTTTTGGCTGCCGCCTGCGTTAAAAAGAATACCGTTTTTAAATTTACGTTTAAAACCGAATCCCAATTTTCTTCGGAAAACTCTATACTGTCCTGACGCTTAATTATCCCGGCGTTGTTTACCAAAATATCCACCCGTCCGAATTTTTCAACCGTTTCCGAAATTATTTTTTCAATAGGCTCTACAGTGCTTAAATCGGCGATAATGTTGTAAAACGCATCGCCCAGCATCTGCGCCGTTTCCGTGCTAGGTCGTCTGGAAACGCCTGCAACCTTTGCCCCCGCTTCCGCGAAAGCACGGCATATTCCCTGACCTAACCCCGTGTTACTGCCTGTTACAACGGCAACTTTGCCGCTTAAACTAAACCTGTCTAAAATCATAAATCCCCTTATCTCACAGCGCAAATTGCGCCGCTATCCGCCGAATTATTTTAACATATAAAAATTTGATTTGCAATACACTTTTTAATTTTATTTGTCAAAAACAATTTCTTTACCTGCCGGAACGCAGTAAATTTTGCCTCTTATCTCCACGTATACCCCCATATATGTGGGGTTTTTGACCCTTTCGCCGTCTATGGAATAAATTAAAGAATTGTAAGCCGAAACATAATCGTATACTTCGCCGTTGGTTGCAAACCAGCAATCGCCGCTTTGTGAAAGTTTTTTTGCGGCGTTTTCTATAACGTGCCAATTATTATTATCGTCGAATTCAAAGCTATGCCCCCATATATACAGCAGCCACGGCTCCCTTGCCTTTGTTTGGTCAAGCGGCGAATCGGTTAAAAACTTTTGCAAAAGCCCGTCTAACTGCGCGTCGTTATGATGGCACGTTGCTTTAAGTTTAAGCCAATTCTGCGGTATGGAAAAATCGTGCGTAACCTCCGTAGTTCTGGCATATGTAACGCCTAATTGTTTTAAAACCTGAATAATATCATCGTTATAAGCCCCGTACGCATAAGCCATACCGCGCACTATGCGGCCGAACTTCCGTTCCAAATATTCACGGTTGTTAACAATTTCCGAAACCGCCTGTGCAAGCGGAACTTTGGTTAAAAACAAATGTCTTTGGCCGTGCAGCGCAATCTCGTGTCCGCAGCCGTTAAAAGCTTTGTACAGTCCGTCTTCGTCCAGCCGCCTCGTCCATTTTTTGCAAATCATATCCGGATTGCTTAAATTGAACGTGCACTTTAATCCGTATTTATCAAAAATTTTCATAAGCCGCAAATCGGCTTCCGCGCCGTCGTCGTAACTGAACGTAGCCGCCTTTGCCTTGCCGCCAGGAAAGCGCATATATTTTTCTTCGTGCATTTTCATCCACATAGTTATCCTCCGTTATCGCTCCTCTGCAACGGGCGCCGCTTCGTCTTGGGCTTTATTATCTTCCGCAACGCTCTCTGACGTGTTTTTAGCTGTTTCTACATCCGCAACGTCCGAAGCAGCGTCTTTAACTTGCATAACTTCCGCATCGTCCGCCGCGGTTTGGGTTGTTTCTTCATCCGCCGCGCCTGCATTGCTTTCGATTATCAATCCCGAAGATTGTTTCCATCTGCCGGATAAAAGCCTGCCTCCGAACAGCAAACCGCGCAATCCCCAATCGGAAACCATTCCTATCCAAAGCCCCATAGCGCCAAGACGGGCGCCTACCCAGTCGCACGTTAAAATATAACACAGCCCCACACGCATTAAAAGCATTGAAACAACCGCCGCAGCCATTACAAACCGCATGTCCGAATTGGCTTTAAGCATTGCCGGGAACGAAAACGAAAGCGGATAGGTAATAAATTGCAACGGCAGACAAAGATATAAACAGTTTTGGGCTATTTGTCTTGCCTCGCCGGAAATGTTATAAAAATTAAGCAAAAGAGGCGAAAGCGCAAACGTTACCGCAACGCACGCCGCATTGCCTACGTAAGATATGAAAAGCATTTTTTTCATATAATACTTAATCTGTTTTATATCGCCCGTACCTACAGCCTGACCGATAACCGTTAAAATTGCGGTATTTATGCCGTTGCCTACTATAGAACTTACTGTATTTATATTGTAAGCAACCGAGTTTGCCGAAGTTTGGAAGTTGGTTACAACGCCGTCTACCACTACATTATAACTTGCAATGGAAATAAAAACTATAACCAAAATTTTGCCCAGCTGAAAAAAGCTGTTTTCTATGCCGCTGGGAATACCCAATTTCAAAATCTTTTTAAGCTGGGCGCCGTCGAAGCGGAACTTTGAAAAAACGGTTATGCGCACTGCGTTGGATTTGCACGTCATTAAATACAGCGTGAAAAACGCAGGAAAAATACGCGCGATGAGCGTGCCCAACGCAACGCCGGCAATACCCAAATTGCAGGCATAAATAAATATTGCGTTAAATGCAACGTTCAAAATAAAACTTATAACGCCCGAAAGCATTGTGTTCATACTTTTGCGCTGCGCCCTTAAAAGCGCCGCGCAGGAATTGAAAATTGCAATAAACGGGAAAGAAGCGGCAATTATATAAAAATACAGGTAAGCATTGTTTAACGTATTTTCTCCGGCGCCGCCGAAAAGCAGGTTTATTATTTGATTATTAAGCGCTAAACACACCGCCGTCATTACAACGGAAATTATCGCCATTATTACTACAAGCTGTTTTGCGCTTTTGTTGGCTTCGTCAACCTTGCCAGCGCCCAACAGCTGGGAGGTTATAACCGCGCCGCCAACACCGAATGCCGAAAACAGATTTATAAGCAAATGCGAAATTTGGTCAACATCGGTTATCGCAGTTAAAATGTCGTCTCCGGCGCCGCTTTTTGCATACGACGCCATAAGCCCGTCGATAACGCCCAATGACATAGACAGAGCCGACTCTATACAAATAGGAATAATAAGCCAGGCAAGCGCTTTGGCGGTAAAAAGCGAATATTTTTGTTTTGTTTGTTTTACTGCTGTCATTTCTCTTTACCCACTCTGGCGTCGGTATTTACAACGCGGAAAAATTTAAACGTTGCATAACCCTTGCTTTGAGCGCTGCTTTTGGCATATATGCCTATCTTTGCGCCCGTCCATACGCCTTCGCTCGCATAAAATTTATGCGTGAAAGCGGTGCCGCCGAAAGTAAATTTATAGGTTAGCTTATTGGTATTTTCGTACTTTGCCGAAATTTGGAAAGCTACGTAACCGTCGTCGTACGGCTGACTTTTGGCAAGCGTTTCGTCATCGCTTCCGCCTATTTCTCCCTTGCGGATTTCAAGATAATTTCTGCCGTCCCTGCGCACAACGCAAACGTAAGCGTACTGTTTGCCGAATACCGCAAAACCTGCCTCGTCGCCGTCTTCGGAAAGATTTAATTTGCATTTGGTTTTAGCCGAAAAATTTAAACAGGCAACCTTCTGCATAAACAGCTGCGGCAGGTCAGAAAGCGAATTGCCCCCGTAATATGCGCAATTTAAGTGCAATCCGCCCCTTAAATTATACCAACTTTCATCACGGTTTGCAGGCGTTTGCCACACACGGGAAAGTACGCCGTCTTCAAATTCGTCGCATAAATTTATGCAGTATCCGGTTTTAACGTTAACGGGATATTCTCCTTCCGAAACAGGATTGCCGGGCAGATTGCCGTCGCTGCACTGTCCCAAAAATACCCAATCTCCGCGCCACTCGGCAGGCTGCAAATGCACCACTCTGCCGTAGGGTCCCATATCCTGAAAGTGCATAAAAGCCCATCTGTCTCCGCTGTCGTCCAAGTCTATCAAAGCTCCCTGATGAGGTCCGTTAACAGACGAGGAGCCCTGCACCATAATAATTTTGGTTTGATAAGGTCCGTAAATATTTTCCGACCTTAACGCAACTTGCCAGCCCGTTTTTACGCCGCCGGCAGGCGCCAGAATATAAAAATATTTGCCTTTTCTATAAAATTTGGGACCTTCGATATTGGGCGATAAATCGTGCCCGTCGTAAATCTTTTTGTAATTTTCCGCAGCCGTTTCCAAATTTTCGTCCGTTTCGAATACCGCCAATTCGGAGTTAAACCCTATGCGGCTTTTTACAAACGCAAACACCACGTAGCATTTGCCGTTATACCAAACGGGACAGGGGTCTTCGTAACCCTTGCCCTCCAAAAGCGGACGGAGCGGCGACCACTTGCCGTAAATATCAGAGGTTTCCGAAACGAAAATGCCTTCGTCCGGAAACGGTATAAGACAGTAAAATTTGCCGCCGTGGTACCTTATAGAAGGCGCCCACGCGCCGTGCCCGTGGCAGACTTTATTAAAACGTTCGAACGGGATTTTGGGAAGCACATGGTTAATAAGTTCCCACTCAACCAAGTTTTTGGAATGCAGTACGGGTACTCCGGGCACGTGATTAAAGCTTGAAGCCACCATATAAAAATCATCGCCCACGCGTATTACGTCGGGGTCGGAATAATCGGATAAAATAACGGGATTGCGGTACTGCATATTACATCCTCCGTAAACTTTAATATTGTGTGCCATTATAACACCAATAAACAAAATTATCAAGGGTTTGAGCAGCGGATAAATAATTTCACATTGGTAAAAAACGGATAAACGGTTAACCGTTTATCCGTTTTTGTTTTTTATTTAAATATTTTACATCAACGGCAGGTAAGTTACCGTATTTAACAGCGTTATCATTATAAAAATCATACACGAAACAAACGCTCCCAAATAAACCTTGCCGGTTTTATTATAGAAATAGCGGTTGAATATAGGCAGAAGTATCATCATAGGCACAACGCCCCAAAGCAGGTTTACATACAGCCAATTTGCAGTAAGCCAAACCGTACCTACCGCGGCGAACACCGCGTATTGAATAGCTATTATGGAAATAAGCCCAACGGAGTTTGCAAGGCAGGCTATTACCACGCTTCCCGCCTCGCCCCAACGCGCGTTGCGCATAGAGCAGTTTACGCGCACCGAGTTTGAGAAATAGAACAGGAAGAACACCGGCATATACATAAGCGCCAAAACAAGCAAACGCCAATTAGTACTGAAAAACAGCGGACGCACGCATACGAAGAAGAAGCGCGGGTCTACGTGGAAAATTAAATAAATTATATCCACAACGGCGTAAAAAGTTATAAAAAGTATTAAAGCAAGCAGTAAATCTTTTAAAACGTTTTTAGGCTTTTCCTTTAAATTTACAAGCGTTGCTCCGCGCTTTTTATGAATTGCGAAATGCGCTATTAAAAACAGCCCCAATCCCAAAATGCCGTTTACAACCGACCAAAGCATTACGGCGTTTGTCATACGCTGAGGGAACAGCCAGGTAAGTCCGCCTGCGCTTTCGCCCACTCCCGTTGTAAACCACTTTGCCGATAGCGTTGCCATCCAATCGTAAGAGAAGCAGGCAAATACCGCGCTTACCGCAAATATTAACCAAAATACAACTTTGTCCAAAACGCTTTTGCGCTTATTCATCGGCTGTACTTCGTGCACGGCGGTTGCAAAGAATTTTGTTCTCAATAAAAGCGCGCCCTCGGCAAGCACCATTAAAAATACGCCTACAAGCATAAACCCTTGAAAAATTTCTTTAACCCACCAAACGCTTGAATAAGGAGATATTCCTGCTTTCAGAGAAGCTCCGTCCGCAAGCGTATAGTCAAAGAACTCAACCATATGCGCTATAGATTTTGCATCGTACGGCTGCAAGCCGTGAATGGTTTTTTCGTTGTGTATTACACGGAAAGAATAGTCGTCGGGACTGCCGTAATAATTGTCTATAACAACTTCCGAAACAAAGTTTTCATCGCTGTGTTCGTGTGCGTATATGCCTGAATTAACCACGTTTATTGCCGATTGCGCATATCGCATATCCGAGTAATCCAGCGAATTCGCATTGTCTGAGGGAACAACCGTGCTTGTGCCTTCGTTTTGATACGCGCCCTCGTCCGCCCTTGCATAAGCAACGCCTAAATTGCAGGAAAGATTTTTAAGCGTTGTCATTCCGCTTTCGGTTAAAATGCTGTTGCGCACGTAACCTGAAATATACGCCGACTGAATAACGCGGTTGTGCGCCGTACCGTACTTAGCCGCGGCATATATGCAGGCGTTTCCTCCTGCGGAGTGTCCGGCTATACCCACGTTTGACAAGTCTATATAATCAAACTCGGAGTCTTCCGCCGTTGACGTTACGTACTCTATAACCGAATACAAACCGTATGCGGCATTTGCGGCGCTTTGGTCTGTAGAGCTGGATTCCCCCTGCGAATACGGGTCTAAACACACCACGGCAAAACCCCTTCGGCTTAACTCTAAGTTATAAGCCGACTGCGTTTCTTTGGTGCGCTGATAACCGGGGCACACAATAACACAGGGCACTTTATTTTGTTCGGAAGCCTTTGAAGGTTTGTAAACGTCGGCTACAACCCAAGTGTTTTCGCCCGTTTCAAGCTTGAAGGAAGAAACTTTTACTCTGCCCCAATCGTTGTTTACGGCAAATGCAAACAACGTGCCTACAAGTATTAAACAAACGGACAGCGCAAGCATAAATTTTGATTTGTCTTTCCAAACCGCTATAAAGAATCTTTTTAAAACCTGAGCCGTTTTTATAAAGAAATTTTTAACTTTTTCCATTATATCCCCCCTATTATGCCTGAGTTTTGGGTGCTTTTACAAATTCGTAGAACAGCTTTGCAAGTCCGTTGCCCGCCTTGCCGTCGATAATTCCTACCTTTCTGGAAGTGTTTGCAAACCAGCCTGTACCTGCGTTTGCTTTAACGCCTTCAGCGTCCAAGGCAACGCCGTCGTACTTAGATGTATTATCCATATTATTGCCGCTTATATAAACTTCCACTGCGGAATTAGCTTTAACCAAAGCGTTGGCGTCCGCGGCTCCGTTTTCCGAAATTTTAATTAAGTTTATTTTGATATTCTCGTTGGGAGTGCCCGCAAGCGACGCTGTAAACGCAGCAATTAAATCGTCGGCTTCTTTTTCGGTTATATAACTGTCGCCCAAGTGGATTGCAACGGTCAATTGGTAATTTTGTTCGGCTGTAAACCTTGCATACAGTTTAATACTGCCGCTTTCAACGTTTGCAAAAGCTTTTACCGATTGGTAATTATAACTGCCTGCCGAAAGCAGCGTTTCGCCATCCTCCGCCGTTTGTGTAAGCGCCCAACCGGCAAACGTTCCCTCGCCCTCTGCTGCTGGCAAGTTTATATCTTCTGCACCAGTCGCGTTGGATACGATAAGTTTTCCGCCCATCTGCACGTTGCCGTTAAACAGTGTTATTTCTATTTTCTGCGCTTCGTCCTCGGTTATAAAATCGGGGCACATCAGCTTTTGAGCCGCAGGCGTTTTAAGGAATGCAACAAACGCTTTAACTATATCGTCATTGGTCATTAACCCCACTTTTAAGTTTTCGTAAGCGCCGCTGCTGTTTTGGTTTGCAATATAAATTTCTTCAAAATTAATCTGACCGAAGTCGCAGTCTTTGCTTTTATAAGCAAAACCTATGTTGTATCTGCCGTTGTTGCCCTTGTTAAATTCGGTAACGAACTTGCTGTTGTTGCTTGCCGTTACGTCTTTATAGTTTACAGACCAACCGCTGTCAAAGCCATCCCACTTTTCAAATTCGTTTAAAAGCGCCGCAACCGTTTCAACGCTTACGTACCTGTTCCATACCGCAACGTTTAAAACCGAAGCCTGAGGTCTTTCTCCCTCGGTATATACGGGATATAAAACTATATCTTCGCCGTATTCTTCCAAATCGGCATATCCCAAAGGCGCGCCGTCTTTAAACACTGCTTCGCCGCCCTGCAAAAGCGAATAGCCCGAAACGTAAAAACCTTCTTTATCCGCAGCCATAGGAACGCCCTTGTTGCCCGCCGTACTGCTTACTTCAAACGTGTTGCCGCCGTCGCCAACAACGGTTACTGTAATTTTATATTCTTTATGATTGGTTTTACCCTCGCATTCAAGTCTTAACGCTCCGCTTTTTACAATAAACGCCGCCGTTTCGCCTTCGGCAACTTTTCCGTTTAAAAGCTCCGAATATTCTGCCGAAAGCTTATAAGTTGCGCTTACCCTGTCGTCTTGGGCGGCGTCAACGGATGCGTTGCCTTCCCCCGAGGGAGCAATAAGCGCGGTCGCCGCAGTTTTAACAAGCTGCTCTCCGCTGCATACGGTAAAGTCGCGCGGACAGAGATTTTCTGTTAAATATACGCTGTTTAAACTTTTTTCCGCAACTTTGTAAGCATTGCCTACGTATGCGTAAACGTTTGCGGTTACAAAACAATTTTCAACCGAACCGTCAGCATTGCTTAATCCGACTATGCCGCCCACCTGCGAACTGCCGCCGATATAGCTGTGTCCCAAATAAACTACTTCTTCGCCTTCCTTTATAAGAAGATTGCTGCGGTATGCGCCTGCCGCAAAGCATTGGCTTATTTTACCCGAATTTTCTCCGGCAATGCCGCCTACGTTGTTGTTGCCGTAAACGCGTCCGCCGTCGAAATAGCAATGCTCTATTTTTGCTCCGCTTTTGTTTAAACCTGCTATACCGCCTATATTGTTGTTTGCGCCTTTACCGTTTATTGAACGCTGGGCAAGCAGTTTCCCGGAACCGGTTGCGCCGCAGCAAGAAATTGTGCCGCAGTTTATACCTGCAATTCCGCCCATATAGCTGAACGCTTTGGTGCTGTCGCCGTTTTCTAATTTATTGCCTGCGCCTGCGGTGCCTGTAAAGCTGCAATTTTGTATAACGCCGCAGTTTACGGCGGCAAATCCGCCGCCTCCGACGCGCGCTTTTACCGTTCCGCCGTATTCGCAATAAGAAATTGTACCGTTATTTATACCTACAAAGCCGCCTGCGCCGCCCGTAATTGCCGCGCCGCCGCCTTCAAGCACGCCTACTTCGCCCACTTCACTTGTTATATTGGCTTCAACGGTGCAGTTTAAAATTCTGCCCCCGTTTACGTTTGCAATAACGCCTGCCGCACTGCGCGGAACGTTAAGTATTGCGCCTTTTACCGTAAGTTCCTCTATAACCGCGTCCGCGCCCAGCGTATCGAACAGAGCGCTGTCGGAAGCTTCCAACGTAACGGATTTGCGCGCGCCGTCAAGCCTGCCGTTAAACGTATGCCCGGCAACTGAGGCAGACGAGCTTGAAAGCAGAATATTTTTATTCAGTTTATAGCATACTCCGCCGCTTACGTTTGCTGCGGATAAAGACGCGAAATCGTCTGCGCTGTCAATTAAATAGGGATTGGTCTGCGTGCCCTCGCCCTTAAATAAAAGCCCTTTAAATTCCGCTTGCTCTCCGCCTACGGTTATAACGGCTTTATAAACGCCGCCCTGAGGCTTAACCGCAGGCGTATAGCATATAGCTGCAATATCACCGTTGTTTTTATAAACTTGGGAAGAAAGTTTGCCGTTTGCAACGCTTAAACCGCTGTCTGTAAAGCATTTGCCGCTTTCATAAGCGTATTCCGCAGAGGAAATCTTTTTGCCTCTGAAAAGTTCAACGGTAAATTCCGCGCCGACGTCAACGCCGCGTTGCAGCCAGGTAAGAGTATTTGAAAACGGCTTGTCTTGCATTGCTCCGCAAGACGGAGTTTTGTCAACGTAAATAAATTTGGAATAAAGCAAGGTATCTGCGTTTACGCGCTCTATCGCGTCGTCCCAAACCTTTAAACCCTCTTTATCTTTATACCAGCCTTCAAAAAGATAATTTCCGTTCTCCCTAAGCGGTGCGGCGGGATATTCGGAAATGCGCTCTCCCTTTTCCGCCTGTAACGTTTGATATACGGCGTCGCCGTCCATAAAAGTTACAGTATAATATTGCTTTTGCACAGCGCAGCCGAACGCAAACGCCGTACATACCGCGCAAAGCGCACAAGTTATAATAAGCGCAATTTTTCTTTTAAGTTTCATTTTTCCACCTTATCTGTTAATGGTTTTTACGTTCCGCGGAACGCGGAACGGTTTTTAATATTAAAAACGCTTAAATTTATCTTTTGCGTTAATCTTGCAGTTTGGAAACTCCCGTTTTTACAGCCGCTTCCGCAACTGCTTTTGCAACGGCTTTATGCGCGTTTTTATCGTATGCGTAGGGCAAAATATAGTTAACGCTAAGCTCTTTATCTCCCACGCAACACGCTATACCGTGCGCCGCGGCAATCATCATTTCGTCGTTTACGGTAGTTGCGCGCACGTCTAACGCTCCGCGGAAAAGCCCGGGGAATACCAATACGTTGTTAATTTGATTGGGATATTCCGAAGAACCCGTGCCTACTATAAACGCGCCTGCTTTTTTTGCAAGTTCGGGATTGATTTCCGGTACGGGATTTGCGCAAGTGAAAAGTATGCTTTTATCCGCCATAGACTTAACCATATCTTCCGTTATGCAATTAGGTCCGGATACGCCTATCAAAACGTCGGCGCCCTTCATTGCGTCGGCAAGCAAGCCCGAAGCGCGAGAAAGATTTGTTACTTCCGCAATTTCTCTTTGTACGGGGTTAAGCCAATCCGCACCCTTGCAAACTATGCCTTTTCTGTCGCACATAGTTATGTTTTTAACTCCTAATTTTAACAGAAAGCGCGCTATTGCAATGCCTGCGGCGCCCGCGCCGTTTATAACAAGTTTTATTTCCTCCGTCTTTTTATGAGCAAGCTTTAAAGCGTTTATAAGCGCTGCGGCGGAAACTATTGCAGTGCCGTGCTGGTCGTCGTGAAATACGGGAATATTAAGTTCGTTTTTAAGTCTGGTTTCTATTTCAAAGCAACGCGGCGCGGATATGTCCTCCAAATTTATTCCGCCGAAACTGCCTGAAAGCAGCTTTACCGTTTTTATAATTTCTTCTGTATCCTTGGATTTTATGCAAAGCGGATAAGCGTCTACGTTTCCGAAAGCTTTAAACAGCGCGCACTTGCCCTCCATTACGGGCATACCTGCTTCGGGACCTATATCGCCCAAACCCAAAACCGCAGTTCCGTCCGTTATCACGGGTACGGTGTTCCAGCGCCTTGTAAGCGTAAAACTTTTTTCCACGTCGTCGTGAATTGCCATACAAGGTTCTGCAACGCCCGGAGTATAGGCAAGCGAAAGCGCTTCCTTATTTTCTACGGGCACGCGGCAAACCGTTTCTATTTTACCCTTCCACTCGCCGTGCTTTTTTAAAGAAACTTCCCTGTAATTCATAAACCCTCCCAAAAAATGTTATTATTTAACTTTTTTTTATAATTTTTTTCTTTTTTGTTTACATTATACTATCTGTGTATTATAATGTAAAATGATAATATCATATAGCTGTCATAACAGTAATGCATAATTTAACAGAGGTTGAAATGAATTACGAATACTATAAAATATTTTACTACGTAGGCAAACACAAAAACATAACACGCGCGGCGGCGGAGCTGTTCTCAAGCCAGCCCGCAGTTACCAGAGCCGTGCAGAATTTAGAAACCGAACTTAATTGCAGGCTGTTTGTCCGTACTAAAAACGGAGTTGAGTTTACGCACGAAGGAAAAACGCTGTTCGACTATATAAGCATTGCGCACAATCATATTTTAAAAGGCGAAAAAGAAGTAAGCCGTTCGGTTGACGCAGAACAGGGAACTGTTTATATAGGTACTACGGTAACGGCGCTGTTCGGATTTTTATTTAAGGTGCTGGACGAATTTCACGTGAAGCACCCGGGCGTAAAATTTAAAATAAACACCGGTTCCAGCAACGGAACGCTTGAAAAACTGAAAAACGGCATTTTCGACGTAGCGTTTGTTTCCACGCCGTTTAATTCGTTTAAATCGCTTACCAGCGTGCCCGTACAACGCTTTAACGACGTATTGATTGCAGGCAGCGGCTTTGCGCAATTAAAAGACAAAAAGCTGAAATTGGAAGATATTAAAAATTATCCGTTTGTATGTTTAAGGCACAGTATGCAGCTGCGGCAGTTTATAGACGACGTTTTTGCCGAAGAAGGGCTTACGGTAACGCCGGATATAGAAGCCGACAGCGCGGATTTGCTTGTACCTATGATTTGCCATAACTTCGGTTTGGGATTTGTACCGCGCGGAATGGCGGAAGCGGCGATAGCGCGCGAAGAAATTTTTGAAGTGGCGCTTGATAAAAAACTGCCAGAAAGACAAATATGTATGGTAAGCGACGAACACCATCCGCAAACAAACGCTTCCAGAGAGTTTATTAAAAGCATTTTAATAAATCTTAAATAGAGCAATTTGAAAATTTAACGCAAAAAACCGCCGTAACACTACGGCGGTTTTTGTTTTATTAATATTTTTCTTTATATTTTTCAAGACATTTTCTTATAATTTCCAAAGCCTCGTATTTGTGGCATATTTCCTTAACGGCAGTTGTTTTATGTTCAAGCATTTTATAAACTTCGAAAAAATGCATCATTTCGTCGAATACATGTTTGGGCAGCTCTTTAATATCGTAACAGTGTCTGTAATTCGGGTCGTTAACGGGAACTGCAATAATTTTTTCGTCAAGTTCGCCGCTGTCTACCATTTTTATTACGCCTATCGGCGTGCACGTTACAAGCGTCATAGGCATAATAGACTCGTTACACAAAACAAGAACGTCCAGCGGGTCGCCGTCGTCGGCAAGCGTACGGGGAATAAAACCGTAATTTGACGGATAAACGGTTGAAGTATAAAGCACCCTGTCAAGCCGCAACAGCCCTGTTTCTTTATCCAATTCATACTTAGCCTTGCTGCACTTGGGTATTTCTATCAACGCCTCGAATTTGTTTTCCGTTATTCTGCTTTCGTCTATATCGTGCCAAATATTCATTTTTCCCCTCCGTAATGTTTTTTGTATTATATCATTATTTAATTATAATGTAAAATAATAAATTATAATACTTAGGACACGAGTTTGATGCCGACGTTAAAACTTCTCGCGTGGACAGAGGCTATACAACCTATTCGCAGGAGTATATCTTGCAAGAAATTAACAAAATAGACTATGAACTGTAAATAATGCACAAAAACACCTGTTTGGGGCTGAAATCGGGGTAAAATCACTTCCCAATTACTTCCCAAACATAACAAAACGGGAGAAATTTTGTGAATTTCTCCCGTTCCGATGCGTGTGTTGACCGAAACTCCCCTTTTTAGGGGGTATTTTGATAGTCAGTTGAACAAAAATCCCCTTTTTCAACACCACCAAAAAAATCCCACCCCTATAGAGGTGAGATTTCAAGAATTCAAGA
>CATLBN010000019.1 GCA_949878885.1 uncultured Clostridia bacterium
ACGCCATTACCATAGTGATAGCTGCGGTCAGAGTGGTCTTGCCGTGGTCAACGTGGCCGATTGTGCCAATGTTAACGTGGGGCTTGCTGTTGTCGTACTTAGCCTTTGCCATTTTTGTTTCTCCTATAAAAATATTTTATAAAAATGATAACTTCCGTCTTTCGACGTCGCAGCTATCTATCATTGACTTTGCTGCTTTTACGCGTTTTTTTACGCCGTGCCTATATTATATATTAAAAATATTAAAAACACAATTAAAAAACGCAAATTTTTTAACTTTTTTTGCCGTTAATTGGCAATTTACAAAACGCAGAAACGCCGCAGCCGCATATGTGTTTATGCGGTAAAAAGCCGGTTAAAAAACCTTAACGTTTAAACTGCGTACAAAAAGTTATGCGTTTTGTTTAGTTCTTTTTGGCGCGCTCGCCTATAACCTTTTCGGCAACGCTTCTGGGAACTTCCGCATAGTGGTCGAACTGCATTGTGAACTGACCGCGGCCCTGCGTACGCGAACGGAGGTCGGTTGCATATCCGAACATTTCGGAAAGAGGCACTTCCGCATCCACCACTTTTGCGCCCGCTCTGTCGTCCGTGGAAACTATAGTTCCGCGGCGTGCGGTAACGTTGCCCATTATATCGCCGAAATAATCGTCGGGGGTAATAACTTCAACTTTCATTATAGGTTCCAAAAGCACGGGTTTAGCCTTTGCCATACCGTCTTTAAAGCCCATAGAGCCTGCAATTTGGAAAGCCATTTCCGACGAGTCTACTTCGTGATAGCTGCCGTCGTAAACCTGAATTTTAAAGTCAACCACTTCATAACCGGCCAAAAATCCGTTTTTAGCCGCTCCGCGGATACCCTTGTCTATTGCGGGAATGTATTCTTTGGGGATTGAACCGCCTACGGTTAAATCTTCGAATACGTAACCGGAAGCCGGTTCGCCCGGAATAAGATGAAGTTTACAATGTCCGTACTGACCTTTACCGCCCGACTGACGCTTGTACATTCCTTCGCAGTCCACAGCCTGACGGATAGTTTCGCGGTAGGCAACCTGAGGCGCGCCTACGTTTGCTTCCACTTTAAACTCTCTCAAAAGCCTGTCTACTATAATATCAAGGTGCAATTCGCCCATACCTGCGATAATAGTCTGACCGGTTTCTTGGTCGGTATAGGTCTTAAACGTGGGGTCCTCTTCGGCAAGTTTGATAAGCGCCATAGTCATTTTTTCCTGACCCGCTTTTGTTTTAGGCTCGATTGAGAGCTGAATAACGGGGTCGGAGAACGTCATCTGTTCCAAAACTATAGGATGCTTTTCGTCGCAGAGCGTATCGCCCGTTGTGGTATCTTTCAATCCCACTATGGCGCAGATATCGCCTGAATAAACTTTGGGAATTTCGGTACGCGTATTTGCGTGCATCTGCACAAGGCGGCCTACGCGTTCCTTTTTACCTTTTATAGAGTTATAAACGTAAGAGCCTGATTCAAGTACGCCGGAATATGCTCTGAAATAAGCAAGACGTCCTACAAACGGGTCGGTTGCTATTTTGAACGCAAGACCTGCAAACGGTTCTTCGTCAGAAGTCTTTCTTTCTTCCTCAGCGCCCGTATCGGGGTTAACGCCTTTAACGTGTGCAACGTCTACGGGAGAGGGCAGATAATCTATAACAGCGTCCAAGAGCATTTGAACGCCCTTGTTTTTGTATGACGAACCGCAAAGCACGGGTGTGCATTTCATAGCGATTGTAGCTTTTCTCAAACCGCGGCGGATTTCTTCGGGAGTAAGTTCCATAGTTTCAAGGAACTTTTCCATAAGCTCGTCGTCGCCTTCGGCTGCCGCTTCCATAACCGCCATATGCGCTTCTTCTGCGGCGTCTTTCAAATCTGCCGGAATTTCATCTCTGTGATATTGCTTGCCGTCGTCGGAATCGTAAATTTCCGCGTTCATTTCAACAAGGTCTACTATTCCGCAGAAAGTATCTTCCTTACCTATGGGAAGTTCTATGGGAACGGGATTGGCGTTAAGTCTTTCCCGCATCATATTTACGGCGCGCTGGAAGTTTGCGCCGTTGATATCCATTTTATTTACGTATGCTATACGGGGTACGCAATATTTATCTGCCTGACGCCAAACGGTTTCGGACTGAGGCTCAACGCCGCCTTTTGCGCAGAAGGTTGCAACCGCGCCGTCGAGCACGCGCAGAGAGCGCTCTACTTCTACGGTAAAGTCAACGTGTCCCGGAGTATCGATAATGTTTATGCGGCATTCGTCTTTTTTGGTAAGTCCCGTTCTTGTCCAGTGGCAGGTTGTAGCCGCCGACGTAATAGTTATACCGCGCTCCTGCTCCTGAACCATCCAGTCCATAGTAGCGGTGCCGTCGTGCGTTTCGCCTATTTTATGATTTATACCGGTATAGTACAAAATACGCTCTGTAGTAGTGGTTTTACCTGCGTCGATATGCGCCATTATTCCGATATTTCTGGTATGCAGTAAATCGTAATCTCTTGCCATAAATTACCTCTTTCAGAAACGGAAGTGCGCAAACGCTTTGTTCGCTTCTGCCATTCTGTGCGTATCTTCCTTCTTTTTAACCGCGCCGCCCGCATTGTTGTATGCGTCTATAAGCTCTGCCGCAAGTTTAGAGCTCATTTCGCGCTCGCTTCTTTTACGGGTTGCAATTACAAGCCAACGGATAGCAAGCGTTTGGCGTCTTTCCGGTCTGATTTCGATGGGAACCTGATAGTTGGCGCCGCCGATTCTCCTTGCCTTAACTTCCAATACGGGCATAATGTTATTCATTGCCGTTTCGAAAATTTCCATTGCGTCTTTACCGAGTTTTTCACTCATTTTATTAAAAGCGTCGTAAACGATGTTCTGTGCCGTTCCGCGCTTTCCGTCGTACATAATCTGGTTTACAAGCTTTGTTACAACCTTGGAATTGTAGACGGGATCGGGTAATACGTCCCTCTTGGGAACGCCGCCTCTTCTGGGCATAGTTTTATCCTCCTGAAAATTTTTTTACCGCAAAAATTTCTTACGAACGATTTGCGGAAAAGAGAACCGAAGTCTCTTTGTGCTGCGCGGCTTTATACCGCGCCTCGGAGGGTTGTCCTCCGCTTTAAGGGTTTTACCTTAAATAAGCTATTGCTTGCCTTATATGCTTTAAACAAACGGTTACAAGGTAGCAAATCTTCTCCGCCTTGCGGCGAATACTGCCTACTTTTATTCGGTAAGGGTGTATATTCCGAAACAAGTAGGGAACAAAAAAATATTTTAATTATTTCTTGGGTTTTTTAGCGCCGTAGCGTGAACGGGCCTGCATACGTTTTGAAACGCCTGCGGTATCCAACGCGCCGCGTACGATGTGATAACGAACGCCGGGTAAATCCTTTACACGTCCGCCTCTGATTAACACCGATGAGTGCTCCTGCAAGTTATGACCTTCGCCGGGAATGTAAACGGTACCTTCCTGTTTGTTGGTCAAACGTACTCTTGCAATCTTTCTTATAGCCGAGTTGGGCTTTTTAGGCGTAGTCGTTGTAACGGAAAGACAAACTCCGCGCTTTTGTGGACAGTTGTCCAATATGGGCGACTTCGACTTGTAAACCTGCTTTTCTCTGCCGTGTCTGATAAGCTGATTGATTGTGGGCATTTTTTACCTCCTTGTTTTATCGGGGACTCCCCGTGGAATATATCCCGCCTTGCCGCTTACCCTTAAAAGCGGAAAAGGGATGAACAAAATATTGTTTCGCGCAAATCTCGTTTTACTGCGATTTGTCGCTGTTTAAACCGCCGTATTATTTATATATAAAGAAACGGCTTCCGCCCGTTTAGCGTAATAATCCATACTAAACGTGCGAAAGCTATTTTAACAGAGTAAATTCAACTTGTCAACAAAAATTACGTAAAATTTGCCAATCTTTGGCTTTAAACGGCGATGAGCGCAACGGTTTTTAAATTAATTCAAAATAACGTCTTTAAGACTGTCGTACTTGCGCGACGCTATTAACGAAAGCTCCGCCGTATCGAAAGCGCCGGAAAACGCTTCGTCCGACAGCGCTTTTGCAGTAAACACCGTTTCTACGGGGAACTTTAAATTTTTAATTTCGGAAAGCATTCTTCCGCTTTGACGCGTTCCCATAAAATCTCCGCCGCCGCGCAGTCTTAAATCCGCTTCCGCAATTTCAAAGCCGTCGGCAGAATTTTTAATTACAGAAAGCCTTGCGCGCGCTTCTTCGCTGTCGGACCCCATAAGCAGAAAGCAATAGCTTTTTTTATCGCCTCTGCCAACTCTGCCGCGAAGCTGGTGAAGCTGTGAAAGCCCGAACCGTTCTGCGTTGTAAATAATCATAACGGTAGCGTCGGGCACGTCTACGCCTACCTCTATTACGGTAGTAGAAACCAAGCAGTCGTATTTTTTGTCCCGGAAATCCCGCATAATTTCGTTTTTCTGTTTTTCGCGCATTTTGCCGTGCAGCAGCGCTATGCGCACACCTGAAAGTTTGACTTTCAGTTCTTCGTACAACTCGGTTACAGACATAACCGTCCCTTCGTCGTCGCCTTCTATTTTAGGGCATACAAAATAAGTTTGATTGCCTGCCTTAGCTTGTCCGCAAACATACTTATACATATCCGAATACTTGCTTTCGGGTATGATTGACGTGGATATATCCTGCCGCAAACGCGGTTTATCCTTAATTGTAGCAACGTCCAAATCGCCGTAAAATATAAGCGACAGCGTACGAGGAATAGGAGTTGCCGACATAACCAAAACGTCGCAGTTTCCGCCTTTTTCAGACAGCGACGAACGCTGCGCAACGCCGAAGCGGTGCTGTTCGTCGCAAACCGCCAAGGCTAAATTTTTAAACTCTACGTCTTGCTGTAACACTGCGTGAGTGCCGCAAACTATATTTATATCGCCGCTTGCAAGCGCTTTTTTTATTTGCCTTTTTTCGGCAGCCGGCGTAGAACCCGTTAATACGGCTACGTTATATTCGGGAAAATATTTTTTCAAAAGCGCGGCATTTTGCTGTGCCAACACCTCGGTAGGGGCAAGCATTGCCGCCTGGTAACCTGATTTAACCCCCATATATATTGCGGCGAACGCTACCGCGGTTTTACCGCTGCCCACGTCGCCTTGCAGCAGCATATTCATTTTATGCGGAGATTTCAAACATTTAAACACGTTGGCTACCGCCGCGTTCTGCCCTTCGGTAAACTCAAACGGATAGCGCTTTTTAAACGCGTTTACTTCATTTTCCGTTACCGAATAAAAATTTAAACGCGCGTCGTCACGGCTCCCCTTTATAACTTTAAAAGCTGAAATAAGCAAAAAATATTCCTCTAACGCAATGCGTGCGGAAGCGTTTTTTACATCGTCGGAATTTTCGGGACAATGCAGTTTGCAATATGCTTCGTAAAGCGACATAAGCCCGTATTTTTTTATTAAAGACCCCGGTATATGGCTTGATATCCGTACTTTTTGAAGCGCCTGACGGATAGCGGCGCGCACTACGCCCTGCGTTAAACCGCCTGACAGCGAATACACGGGAATAAGCCCTTTTAAATTATTATTTCTGTCGGAACGTTCGAAAGAGGGATTTACCATCTGGCAGCCCATACCGTATTTATTTTGCACTCTGCCGTAAAAAAAATATTCGCCGCGCATAAGTTTTTGCGCTACGTAAGGCTGGTTAAACCAAATTGCCGTAAACATAAGTCCGCGCTGCTGACACAGCGCTTTTACAAACGGACGCCGCGCATATTTGTTAACTTCTACATTAAGCACTTCTGCAACGGTTAAAATAACGTCGTTATGATATGCGTCGGAAAGCAGCGTAACTTTGCGCAAATCCAAATAGTCGCGCGGGTAGTGCTTTACAAGGTGTTCAACCGTATATATATTGAGTTTATTAAAATCTTTTTCGCGTTTTTCCGAAATAAATTTAAGCGAATTCAAATCCATAATACAAATAAATTTATAGGGAAGACTACTGTCTTCCCTAAACGGTTTTTTCTTTTTACGGCAGCTTATTCAAGCGACACCATATAATAGTAAACGGGCTGACCGCCGAAGTGGAAATCCACGTCGCAGTCGGGATACGTTTCCGAAACCTTAGCCGCCAAAGCTTCGGCGGATTCCTCCGTTACGCCCTCTCCGTAATACAAAGTAATCATTTCGTGCTCGTCGTTTTTAAGCGCTTTTATAAGCTTCAAAGTGGTTTCGTCTATATTTTCGCCCTTGGCAAGAATGCGCTTGTTATCCAACCCTATAATGTCGCCTTCTTTAAGCTTAAAGCCGTTCATTGTAGTATTGCGCACGGCATAGGTAACCTGACCTGACGCAACGTTGTCTATTGAGTGGGTCATATTGGTTTTGTTTTCCGGTACGGAAGCTTCGGGGTTAAACGAAAGCGCCGCCGAAAATCCCTGCGCAACGTTTTTAGTGGGAATTACGTGAATGGTTCTGTTTGTAACAAGGTCTTTCGCCTGTTCTGCGGCAAGTATTACGTTGCCGTTATTGGGGAACACGAATACGTTTGCCGCGTTGATTTTCTGCACCGCGTCGGCAATATCCTGCGCAGACGGGTTCATTGTCTGTCCGCCCTCTATTACCTTGTCGCACATTAAATCCTTAAATATTTCTTCAAGTCCCTTGCCTGCGCAAATGGCAAGCATACCCATTTCTTTCTTTTCCGCTTCGAGCTTGGCTTTGAGAGCGCGGTTCTCCTCAAGCATATTTTCTATTTTTATTCTGTCCAGCTCGCCTAATTCCAATGCGTACGAAAGCGCAACGCCCGGAGTGTTGGTATGCACGTGAATTTTAACAAGCTCCAAATCGCCTATGCATATAACGCTGTCGCCTATTTGCATAAGCTTTTCTTTAAGTTTGTCTATATCTGCAAGCGTGGTTATTTTCTTTAAATTTATAACGAAAAATTCGGTGCAATAAGCAAACTCTATATCGCCCAAATCAAGATTTATTATATCGGAATTATCTCCGAATACGTCGTCTTCGGTCTTTTTGCCGTCCTGCGCTTCCGTAGGAATTTCTCCCAGCTCGCTCTCGTCGCCGGAAATAGCGGCAAGAAATCCGCGCATAATAGTCATTAATCCCACACCGCCGGAATCCACAACGCCCGCTTTTTTAAGCACGGGCAAAAGCTCCGGAGTGCGCGCAAGCGCTTCGTCGCCAACAGCGATAAGCGCGGTTAAAAATTCTACAAAGTCTTTGTGTTTGCTTGCAAGCTTTGCCGCGGATTCGCTCATAAGACGGACTACCGTTAAAATAGTGCCCTCTTTGGGAATTGCAACCGCGCCGTATGCAACTTTTGACCCGGCTTCCATTGCTTTTGCAAACGTTTTTGTATCAAAACTGTCTTTAGTATCTCTTATAACCGAACAAATTCCGCGGAAAATCTGCGAAGAAATAACGCCCGAATTGCCGCGCGCGCCTTTGAGCGCGCCTTTTGAAACTGCATCGCAAATTTCCTGAAAACGGTTTGACGAGCAGGCGTTCATTTCTTTAACCGACGACTGCATAGTAAGCGACATATTTGTTCCCGTATCTCCGTCGGGTACGGGGAAAACGTTAAGAGCGTCAACTTTGGCTCTGTTTATTTCAAGCATTCTCGCACCGGAAGCGACCATTTTACGAAATTCGGTGCTGTTGATTGTTTTTTGCATATTACTCCTAAACTTCTTTATTGTATAAATTGTAAAGTGTATTCTTAATTAAAAAGTAAAAACGCTTTTGCACAAACACAAAAAAGGGGCAGCCGAAATTATTAAAGCTTTACCCCTATTATGTTTACGTTGACAGTGTCCACTATCATTCCAGTGAACCGTTCAACTTTGTATTTAACGCTCTCTTTCAGCGACTCGGCAACGGCGTTAATTGATACGCCGTATTTTATTATAACGTTAACGTCTATAAATATTCTGTCGCCGGAAGTAGCAACCTTAATGCCTCTGCCGTCGGGCTGCTTTTTCAAAAGTTCCGAAAGAGAATCGCCTATGCTCCGCGCCGCGGTGCCCACAATGCCGTAACATTCGAGCGCAGCGTTTTTAGCCACCTTGGCGATGGCTTGGTCGGATATTGAAATTTTACCGTAAACGTTGCTTGTATTGACCGACATTTTTTCTCCTTTTGCCTTGTTATTTTATACCATACATTATAATTTTGCAAGTGTTTGCCGACGAATATCCGAAATTCGTTGAATTTTGATTAAAATTATTTTGCAAATTTGACAAAAATTTAAAACTTTAAAGCCGTTTTTGATTGATTTTTTTTAAGATGAGTGTTATATTTAGTTAGGTCGCTTAAAACAACGGCTTTATTTTCAGCTGATTTTCGGGGTTTTCCCCGAGGGAATAACCCACGGAGGTGTAATTTATGTCGAGAGTATGCAGCGTATGCGGAAAAGGTCAAACAACGGGTAACAACGTAAGCCACTCCAAACGCAGGACGAGAAGAACGTTTAAAGCAAACGTTCAAAAAGTTTCGTACCTTAACGGAGGCAAACAGGTTACGGGTTACGTTTGCACAAGATGCCTTAAAACCGTTGAGCGCGTATAATTTATACGTGCTATTTCAGCAATATAAAAATTCAGCCGTCCGCCGAATATTCGGCGGACGGCTTTTTGTTGTCCGTATTTTAATATTCCGCGTTAAAATGCTTTTGCGCGTTTAAAATTGCGGTATTGTCCGATTTTTCGCCGCTTATGGTAACCACGTTGTCTTTTATATCTACCTGCGCCCACTGTTCTGCGCTGCCTGCATAATACACCGTTTTTAAAGCAGGGTCGTTATGAAAAGCGTGTCCGCAATAAAACGCGCCCTCCACATATCTTGCGCCTTCTATCGTTTTTATGCTGTCCGGCAAATAAATTTCTTCAAGCGCGGGGCAATAGCCGAACACGCTTGACGGAAGCGTTTGCACACGTCCGTAAATTTTTACCGTTTTAAGCTGTTCGCAGCACCAAAAAGCGCCTACACCCAAGCCGTAAGTCGTCTTGGTTTCTTTTTCACCCTTGTCGTTTTCAACGGTTTCAACCTTATCGGCAACGCTCTCCGGCACAGCTAACTCTTTAAGTCCGCACATATAAAAAGCTCTTTCGCCTATCGTTTTCAGCCCTTGCGGCAAAATTATACTCTCTAAAAAACCGCATTCCGAAAACGCCAGAGCGCCTATCTCCGTAACGCTTTCGGGAAGTTTCGGAAGAACTAAATGTTCGCACTGCGTAAATGCTTTAACGCCTATCGTTTTAAGATTTGCGGGAAGAACAATCTGTTCCAAAGCACGGCAAAACGCAAACTGTCCCTGAGAAATTTCGGTTACCGCGCTGCCTTCTTTATAAGTAACTTTTTTAAGTTTATAGCAGTTTGCAAACGCAGCCATTCCTATACTTTTAACGCTTGAAGGAAGCACTACCTCCGTTACGTTTGTACCGCGGAACGCATTTTCTTCTATATGCGTTACGGGAGCGTTATCTTCGCCCTCGCCGTACGTTTCGGGAATTTCCAATACTCCGTCCAACGCAGGCGCGTATCCGCTGCATTTAACCGAATAATATTTATTGCCGTCTTCGTCTATATTTAAAATAAAATTTTTGTTTACGCTGCAACCCGAAATAAACGCTGCGCCCGTTGCGGCAACCAAAACTGCCAAAAGCACAGAAATAAATTTTGCTTTCATTAAAAATATCCGCCTTATGCGGATATTTTAACACGTTTTATTAATAATTGCAAGCATTAATCAAATTCCCTTAATACTCTCATAAAATTTTTAAAACACAGCTTTTCCGCCGTTGAATTTTTAATTCCGCGCTTTGCAAGATAATCCAACAAATATGGCATTTTTGTGCAGTCTTCCATTCCCGTTAAAGCAGGGATACCGTCGAAATCGCTCCCGAACGCAACGGCGTCTTCTCCGCCCGCGTTTATTATATGTATTATATGTTTGTAAATTAAATCGAAATTATCGCCTTCGCCCAAAAAGTCTTTACAGAAGTTTACGCCTATAACACCGCCGCTTTCGGCTATTTTTTTTATCAGCGCGTCGGTAAGGTTACGGCTCACGTTACAAACTTCCGCGGCGTTGGAATGGCTGGCAACCACAGGCTTTTTACTTATTTCAAGCGCGCGGAGCGTACCTCCGTCGGAAAGATGCGAAACGTCTAAAATAATTTTATTTTCTTCCATTGCCTCTACGGCTTGCTCGCCCAGCGGAGTAAGCCCTTCCGAACATCTTAATTCAAATTTAGGCAATCCGTTTTCAAATATAAGATTGGGACTTGCAAATAAATTTTTATTATTCCACACAAGCGAAGCCATTTTAACGCCCGCATCGCCGAGCTTTTTTATACCGGCTATATCGCCGTTTAAAAAACCTATGTCTTCCGCGGTTAAAACTGCGCCCGTTTTTGTCCCGTTTAAACACTTTACCAAATCGCAGGAATTGCGTACGGAAACCACGCTGTCTTTATGTTTTTCAAGCATATTCCCGTACCAATCGCAGCTTTCTTTAAAAAAGCGCGCGGCGCCGTCGCCCTGCGTAAATACCGCAAAGCACTGTGCCGCACAATCGCTTTTTTTAAGTTTTTCAAAGTTTGTCTGCAACTCGCACGTTTTTAAATCGCTGTTGAGTTTAGCGCTTTCGGTAAGCGTGTCGCAGTGTAAATCCACGTATTTCATTTGCGACAGATAAGCCTTAGAATTTTCCTTACGGGTTTCGGCGGCTTAATGCAGATTACGGTCATACTGCCCCCTTGAAATAAAAGTCGGACAAAACTGCCCTGTTAATATTATATGCGCCGCGCTGAAGAAAGGTTAACGCGCAAGCCGTTTATTTTTTAAGCGCCGCAATAGTTTTTGAAACGTTTTGTGATTTAAACACCGCAGACCCTGCCACAAGCACATTTGCGCCTGCGGCTTTTATTTCCGCAGCGTTTTCTTCAGTTACGCCCCCGTCTACCTCTATATCCATATCCGGTCTTCCTGTTTTAACGGCGTATGCGCGTGCGGTTTTCACTTTTTCAAGCACTTCGGGAATAAATTTCTGACCGCCGTAACCGGGGAATACAGACATTAAAAGCACCATATCGCAAATATCGAACACGGGGAAAATATTTTCTACGGGCACGTCGGGGTTTACAACCGCGCCGCACTTTATCCCGTACGAGCGTATAAGTTTAAGCGTTTCTTCCAAATAAGTATCCGATATTTTTTTGCAAGCTTCGTAATGCACGGTAATTATATCCGCGCCGGCTTCGGCAAAAAACTTTATCTGCGTTTTAGGATGTTCAATCATAAGATGAACGTCAAGTTCAAGCTTGGTTACAGGACGTATGTTTTTAACCATTTGTCCGCCGAAAGTTATAGGTTCCACAAAACTTCCGTCCATTACGTCGCAATGCACCAAATCGGCGCCGCCTAGTTCAATTTTGCGTATCGCCTCCCCCATTTTGGAAAAATCCGCCGAAAGTATTGACGGCGCAATTTTAGTTTTCATAAACTCCTCCGATATTATTGCGGATTGCTTCCGCCGTTTTTAAGATATCCTGCGCGCAGCTGACCGCAAGCACCGCCTATGTCCGCGCCTATCTGTCTGCGCAGCGTTGCCGAAAGTCCGCCGCGCTCCAAAGCGCCCAAAAACTTATACGCCTGCTTTTCGCTTACGCTTTTAAGAGTGCGCTCTTTAACTTCGTTAAGCCTAATCAAATTTACGTGGCAAGGCTTGCCCTTTAAAAGATTTATAAGCGCTTGGGCGTCCTTATCGCCGCAATTTTCTCCGTCTATCAAAGAATATTCGAAAATATACCTTCTGCCCGTCTTTTCAAAATAATATTCGCAGGCTTTTAATATTTCGGCAATGGTGTATTTTTTTGCTATGGGCATAGTACGCGCTCTGCCCTCGTCTGAAGTTTGATGCAGGGATATGGTTAAGTTTACGGGAATCTCCTCCTCCGCAAGCTTATAAATTTCGGGCACTAAGCCGCACGTTGACAATGATATGTTTCTTGCCGAAATATTAATTCCGCCCTCCGCCGTTACGTTTTTTAAAAACTTAACTACGTTTAAATAATTGTCAAGCGGTTCTCCGCTGCCCATCAATACAATATTTGTTACTTGCCTTTTAACGTTAGCGCCGCCGTGCAAGGCGTTTACCGTTAAAACCTGCGCAAGTATTTCGCCGGAGGTCAAATTTCTTATAAGACCGCCCAGCGTGCTTGCGCAAAATTTACAGCCCATACGGCAGCCTGCCTGCGTGGAAACGCACTGCGTATTGCCGTATTTATAACTCATTAAAACGCCCTCTATAATATTTCCGTCGGCAAGTTCGAAAAGATACTTTTCCGTACCGTCGGCGGAGCGGAACGTTTCTTTTATTTTTACGGGCTCGTCTTCGTATTGTTCTAAAAGTTTTTTACGAAACGCGGCAGGCACGTTTATTTCGGATAATTTTTTACCTTGCATAATTCCGTCGTAAAGCTGTTTTGCGCGGAATTTTTTTTCGCCGAAGTTTAGTACAAGCAGTTCAAGTTCGTTTAAGTTTAAATCTTGTAAAATGTTTTTCATAATTTCAGGCAAAACGCTAACTGTTTTTAACAAAAGCAGTTAAATAAAATCCTGCTCCCAACGATATATGCGGCAGAAACTGCAGCCCAAGCTTTGTTTCTGTGTGAGCAAGCGGCGAAAACGGCTTATTTAACGCATATTCGGGGTGCAACTGTAAAAACCGATATGCAACGCTGTCGTTTTCTTCCGGTAAAACCGAACAGGTTGAATAATAAAGAACGCCGCCGCATTTTACGTACTTTGCGCAGTTGTTTAAAATTTTCAGCTGAATATCGGCAAGATTTAAAATATCTTCTTCACGGCGGAAAAGTTTGATATCTGGATTTTCGTTTATAACTCCCGTTCCCGAACACGGCGCGTCGCACAGCACCGCGTCAAACGCGTTTTCATAAGTAGGATTAAATACCGAACTGTCCGCTTGAACCGCGGTTATATTATCGGCGCCCATTCTCTTTTTGTAAGCTTCTATTAATTCGGCTCTGTGCGGATGCAATTCGCAAGACAGTACGCTTTTAAATTTTTCCGAAAGCAAAACGGATTTACCGCCGGGCGCCGCGCAAGCGTCCAAAAGACTGCCGCCGCCTTTTACCGAGTTGCAGATAGCCACAGAACCTACCGACTGAAAAGTATAATCTCCGGCAAAAAAGTTTTCGTCACGCACAAAATTTTTAAATATGAACACGTTTTTAAACGGCGTTGCGATATGCGGCTTGTCCAAATAATTTTCGGCGCCGCGCGCAAAACGCACACACACGCCCAAACTCGGAGCGGTTAAAATATCCGCCGCCTCTTTTTTATAACTGCGTTTAAGTTTTTTTACAAGCCAAAGCGGCGCGCTGCACTCAACCGACAGCCGCTCGTCCGACTTTTCGGGAAGCGGCGGAATTTTATATGAACGCAAAAAGGCGTTTACAAACCCCGCAGCGCCGTCTTTACCTAATTTTTTTGTAAGCTCAACGGCAAAATCCACCACCATATAGTCGTGCTTTTGCATAAATTCAAGCATATACAGCGCCGTTTTAAGCACTGTTTTTACTGCGCTTTTAGGTTGTTTTTTTACGTTTGCCCCTATAATATGCTCTAAATAACAGTCTTTTTCAAGTACCCCGTAACATATTTTAACGGTACGCGCCTTGTATAGCGGCTCCACGCAAGTTTCCGCAATAGCCTGTTTTAAAAACTTTCCGGCGTACACTTTTGAAAGTATTAAATAAGGGTCGCAAAGCGGATTATTCAAGTATATCGCCCGCCTTTATTTTTCTGCCGTTTGCAAAATCTTTTGCGCTCATACGCTTGCCGCCGGAGGGCTGCAATTCGGTAATAAGTACCGCGCCGTAGCCGCAGGCAACGCCTATTCCGCGCTTGTCCGCAAACAAAACCTCTCCGGGCTTGCCTTTTCCGTTATCTGAAAGTTCCGCGTTAAAAATATTCAATTCCGCTCCGTTAAAATTGCAAAACGCGGCAGGTTCTGGACTGAAAGCTTTTATTTTACGGCACACTTCCGTATACGCGCAGTTAAAATCCAGTTTACAGTCTGCCTTCGCTATTTTTTTACAGTGCGTAGCTGCGGAGTCGTCCTGAATTAAAAGCGTATAATCGCCCTTCTCTAAAAATTCCGCCGCTTCCGCCGCCGCTTCCGCGCCCAGCTCGGCAAGTTTTTGCGTAAGTTCGCCGCAGGTAGCTTCGCCTATGGGAATACGCTTAACAAGCAGCATATCGCCCGTATCAACCGAAGTTTCGGTTTTCATAATAGTAACTCCAGTATGCGATTCCCCTGCCAATATGCTTGATTGAATAGGCGATGCACCGCGGAATTTGGGCAAAAGCGACGCGTGAATATTCCAAACGCCCTTGGGAAAACAATCTAAAATCTGCTGAGATAAAATTTGACCGTAAGCGCAGGTAATCATAACGTCTGCGTTAAACGATTTAACCGTTTCAACATTATCGCGTATTTTATTAAAATCGTACACAGGCAGATTATGCGCCAGCGCAAACGCCTTTACAGGCGTAGGAGTAAGCGTTTTTTTTCTGCCTGCCGGCTTATCCGGCTGAGTAATTACCGCAACAATGTTTTTTCCTGCCTTTAAAAGCTTTTCAAGCGCGGGCACGGCAAACGCGGGAGACCCCGCAAAAACTATTTTCATTCAATCCTCCGGTTCGAGGTCGTAAACCTCCAAAGCCTTATCTATATACAGTATCCCGTCCAAGTGGTCGAGTTCGTGGCACACAGCGCGCGCAAAAAAACCGTCGGCGGTGAGCTTGTGCTTTTTGCCGAAGCGGTCGCGGAATTCCACTTTAACTTTATTGGGTCGCGCAACCGTGCCCTGTTTGCCCTTGACCGAAAGACAGCCTTCCGCGCCCACCTGCTCTCCTTTCTGCGCAACAATAACGGGATTTACCAATTCATAAAATCCTTCTTCCACGTCTATAACCGCCACGCGCAGCGCCAAGCCTATCTGCGGAGCGGCAAGTCCTGCGCCGCATTCGGCGCGAACGGTTTCTTTCATATCGTCCAAAAGCGCCCACAGTTCTTTGTTAAACGCTTTTACTTCCGAACATTTTTCTCTTAAAACGTTATCGCCTACCTGTACAACGTATTTTTTCAATTTTTGCCTCCTATGATAAACTTGCCGGATTTTCCTCTACATACACAAGGCATTTCGAATCGGAAAACTTTACCGCCGTATCGTAAATTTTGCAAAGATTGGAATTTGAGGCAAGCCGCATCAAAACCTGATAGCGGTGCCTGCCCTGTAATCTTTTTATGGGTGAATGCATTCTGTTTAAAAACAGAAAATCATCTTTGTTTGCTTCTTTTATAGCTTCTATTTCAAAATAAACGTTTTTTAAAGTTTCCAAAGCCGCCTTTTCGTCTTCGGAAGTAACCATTACCCTGCAAATAAGAGAATACGGCGGAAATTTCGCCGCTTTTCGGATTTGGGTTTCGTTTTCGAAAAAGCCCGTGTAATCGTAATTAACGGCATACCTCAAAATATAATTTTCCGGACAGTAAGTTTGCAAAACTACTTTGCCCTTGCTGTCCGCCCTGCCGCTTCTGCCGGAAACCTGCGTTATAAGCTGAAAAGTACGTTCGCCGCTGCGGTAATCCGAAAAATAAAGGCTCATATCGGCGTCGAGTATCCCCACTAAAGTAACCGAAGGAAAATCGTGTCCCTTGGCAATCATCTGGGTGCCTACTAAAATGTCCGCCTGCCGCTCGGAAAACTGTTTTAATATTTTGTAATGCCCGTCTTTGCCGGAAACGGTATCGTTATCCATTCTTAAAATACGCGCGTCGGGAAAAAGTTTTTTTAAATCGGCAACAACGCGCTGCGTACCCGTGCCGCCCAAACGGACGTGCGTGCCTCCGCATTCGGGACAAGCAGTAAGCATTTTGTATTTTGCGCCGCAATAGTGGCACTTTAAACAATTTTCTTCGCTGTGATAGGCAAGCGAAACGTCGCAGTCGTTGCATTTTGCAACATAGCCGCAGTCGCTGCAAATTACGGTTTTTGCATAGCCGCGGCGGTTTAAAAATATTATTGCCTGATTGCCGCTTTCAAGCGTTTTAAAAAGTTCGTCTTTTAGCGCTGCGGAAAACGTCGAATTATTGCCGCGCTTAACCTCTTTCCGCATATCCGAAATAATAATTTCGGGCATAGGTTTTTTATTTATTCTTTCGGGAAGTTTTATTAAGTTGAACTGCCCGTCCGCCGCCTTTATATAACTTTCCACCGAAGGAGTGGCGCTGCCCAAAACCAATTTGCAATTATTGTATTCGGCGCGCATTTCGGCAATTTCCAAAGTGGAATATCTGGGAGCGGATTCCGAAACGTAAGAAGTGTCGTGCTCCTCGTCCATAATTATAACGCCCAAATTTTCAAGAGGCGCAAAAACCGCGCTTCTTGCGCCTATGGCGATTTTAGCTTCGCCTGAACGCAGTCGCCACCACTCGTCGAATTTTTCGCCTGCGGAAAGTCCGCTGTGCATAATAGCCGCCGCGCCTTTAAAACGCGCACGGAGTTGCGAAAGCATTTGCGGAGTAAGCGAAATTTCGGGCACCAAAAATATAGCGGTTTTTCCGCGCTCAATCTCGCGCGCAATAAGCTGCAAATAAATTTCCGTTTTCCCGCTGCCCGTAACTCCGTGTAAAAGATGAACGCGTTTTTCCGAGCTTTCTATATTGTTTATAGCTTCGGCTTGACCGCGCGTTAAAGTTTTTGCACTTTCTTCGCCGCAAATGCCGCTTAGCGGATTGCGGTTTATTTTGCGTTTTTCTATTGAAATAACGCCTTTTTCGGCAAGCGCGTTTACCGCGCCCCGTCCGAACTTTTCGCAAAGCCGCGCAAATTCAAATTGCTCCGCTTGATTTAAAAATTGTATAATTTCCGCTTGTTTTTTAGCCGATTTTGAAATTGGTACCGATATATCATTGAGTTTAGCGTATTTTACGAATGCTTCACGCACCTTGCCCTGCCGCATTTCCGAAGGTAAAAACAACCTCAACGCAGCAGCTTTGGGCACCCTGTAACGCAGGGAGATACGCTCCATCAATTCAAAACATTCCGAAACCAGCGCGGGGCTTTCGTCAAAAGCTTCGGCAATCGGTTTTACCTTTTCGGGCGCAAGCGAGCAGCTTTCGGAAAGCCCTATAACAAACCCGTCGATAATTCTTCCGCCAAACGGCACTTTAACCCTGCTGCCCTTTTTTAATCCGTTGGGGCAGGAATATTCGAATATTCTGTCCACCTGACTGTGGGCAATGTCAACGATTACCTTTGCGTACACTTTTAAACCCTTGTAAAACCGCTGAAAACTTTATCAGTCTTTAACGCATTTTATTTTTCCGTCGGCAATTTCACGGCTGGCGATTGCAAGCTCTTTTAAAACTTCGTTGCCTGTCGCCTGACCGGAAGTTTGTTCTATAATCTGTCTTGCACGCTTTGCCGCCACTACGCAAAGACAGTAACGTGAAACGGGCTGTCCGTCGGTTCCCAAACGGTCGATAAGTAAATCTACGGGGGGTTGATTAATCATATATATTCTCCTTAATTCAAAACTTATTAAAATACGGAAAAATCCGCTTATTTGCTTTGTTTTATTATGCCGTCTATCTCTTTTACGGCGGAAGCCAAATCGTCGTTTACAACGGTATAGTCGTAATACGATGATTTGGAAATTTCGTATTCCGTTCTCTTTATGCGTTCGTCAATTTTATCGTCGCTTTCCGAACCGCGCTTTTTAAGCCTTGCGCGCAGCTCCTCTGCATTCGGCGGTAAAATCATAATAAGCAGCGCGTCGGGATAAGACTGTTTAACCTGCAGCGCGCCGTTTACTTCTATTTCCAATATAACGTCGCCCGTTTCAAGCTTTTTTTCAACAAATTCTCTTGGAGTGCCGTAGTAATTTCCGAAATGGTTTGAATATTCCAGAAAACCGCCGTTTTTTATCATATCCGAAAACTTGTCCGAAGATACGAAAAAATAAGAAACTCCTTCTTTTTCTCCATCGCGCGGCGCACGGGTGGTGCACGAAACGGATAACGAATATCCGCCGATTTTAAGCAGTTTTTTTACTATTGTCCCCTTGCCTACGCCGGAAGGACCGGATATAACTATAAGCTTGCCTTTCATTCTACGTTCTGCACCTGTTCGCGTACTTTTTCTATTTCGTTTTTAAGCGCAAGCGCCGCTTTGGTAACTTCTATATCGTTGGATTTGGAACAAACGGTATTCGCCTCGCGGTTAAATTCCTGCACCAAAAAGTCAAGTTTTCTGCCTACTAGTTTTTCTTTGCATATACTCCTGAACTGAAAAATATGCGAATGCAGCCGTGTAAGTTCTTCGTCTATATTGCTTTTATCTGCAAACAGCGCAGCCTCGGTTAAAAGCCTGCTCTCGTCTACTTCAACGCCTTCCAAAATTTTCTTAATCCGCGTTTCCAGCTTTATTCTGTAATTTTGCGCCACCGCAGGAGCGCGTTTTTCTATTTCGGCAACAAGTTTTTCTATTTCGTCCATACGGTTAAGCATATCCGTTTCAAGTTTGCCGCCCTCTTTTTCACGCATAGCGTTTAACTTTTCAAGCGCCGCCGAAAGAGCGCAATCAAGCGCCTTAACAAGTTCTTCGTCCGCACAGGCAACTTCTTCCGCACGCAAAACGTCAGTAAAACGCAATACGTTTACAACGGATAAATCGTCGGTAATTTCCGGAAACAGCTCCCGCGCCCGCTTGCCAGCGTTTACGTAAGCTTTTGCCGCGCTCTCGTCAAAACGCAGCTCTTTTTCACGTTCTCTTTTATCGGTAAAAGAAATAAACACGTCCGCATGACCGCGCGTAAGCTTTTCGCGCACGGCGGCGCGCACCGTTTCTTCCTGCGCGGAAAAAACGCGCGGACATTTTACCGAAACGTCCAAATACCGGTTGTTTACCGTTTTAATTTCGACAGTAAGCTCTATATTGCCCTGCTTGTATTCGCCCCTGCCGAACCCCGTCATACTGTACATTGCTAACCTCTTTTGAAAGACGAAATTTTCAGTAATGACATTATAGCAAAATTATTTTAAAATTACAAGCGGAAATTTGACGATTTTTAATATATAATCAACGCCTGCGCCGAGTTCCGCGCAGGCGTTAAAATGCAAAGCTTTGTTTAATAATCTTCTCTTACGTCCGCGGTAATACCGCGGCGGCGTACTGTAACCAAATGATAACGGCTTTGCGGACTGACCTCGAAAAGCGCGTTTTTTTGCGTAGAAGTTGCGATTGCCCCCGTAATATCCGCGAAATAAGCCGTTTTGCCCGCGCACATAAGTATAGGCACGCCGTACAAATACGAATACGCGCGCATAAGCAGCGGAGGGAGATTGTCGCGCACTTCTTCCATTACCGCAACTATAACGCTGCAGCCGCACATAGAAAGCGATTTTACCGCGTCGGGAAAAAGCAAATCGTTTTCTATCAAAAGCCCGACCTTACAGCCGCCGACTTTGTAAAGCCCCAAAGCGGCTCCGCTTTTATACCCCTCGCTGTCCAGCACGTGATTCATATCGGCAATACCCAGAAGTTTTCCGCCGTCGGATACCGCAACGGATTTGCGCGCAGTTCCGCGGCTAATTGTTTTACAGCCGCACAAAAGTCCGCAGCCGCACGTTTTGGAAAGCCGCGCCGCCTCCTCAAACTTTTCCGTTTCGCATTTGAGTTCGCGCTCGTAATCAACCTCGCCCAGCCCCGAAAAACCGAAAACCGCAACATCGCAATCCGGAAGCGACGCGGTTTCGTTAACTTTTCCGTCCGTAACCAAACAAAATACCATACCGTACATTTTATTTAATATTTAAAAATTATGTTCTTAAAAACAAACAGACAAGCATAAAATATTTTTACCGAAGCTGAGTTTTTCGGATAAACAGAGGTGGTATCGTGAAAAAAATTTTATGTTTTATACTGGTTATTTGCGCGGCGGCGGCAAGCCTTGCCGTTTCGGCGTGCGCAAAAGACGGCAACAAGTCTATAAGCGCGTATAACGTTTTTGCCATTTACGACGAAGAAGCGCAAACTTTGACCGGCACGCTGAATTTCGATTATTATAACGGCACGCAAAACGAAATAAAAGATTTAAAATTTAACCTGTACGGCAACGCTTTCAGAGAAGGCGCTACATATGCTCCGGTATCTAAAACTTACGAAAACAAAGCATATTACGGGGGCAAAAGCTACGGAAGTATGGAAATTACAGGCGTTGAAAACTGCGCCGGCTGGACCGTGGCGGGCGAAGACCAAAACGTTTTAACGGTAAATCTTATAGAGCCTATATATCCCGAACAGCGCGTACAAATTACTATTTCCTACATACTGACGCTTGCCAAGGTAAACCACCGCACGGGAGTTACCAAAACCACGGTTAACTTAGGAAACTTTTACCCCATTCTCTGTGCCTACTCTGCGGAAGGCTTTGTGGAATGCCCCTATTATTACTGCGGCGACCCGTTTTTATCCGATTGCGCAAATTACAGCGTAACGCTTGACATACCCGAAAAGTACACCGCGGCGTCAAGCGGCAAACTTGAAAGCGAAAGCGTAAACGACGGCAGAAAAAAATGTTTGTACACTTTAAAAAACGCACGCGACTTTGCGTTTGTTCTTTCAGATAAGTTTGAAGTAATTTCAGAAAACGTAAACGGCGTTACCGTAAACTATTATTACGTAGCGGATACAAACGCACAGGTCAGTCTTTCCGCCGCAGTCGAAAGCCTTAAATATTTTTCGGAAACGTTCGGCGATTACATATACCCCACTCTATCCGTAGTTCAAACGGGTTTTTGCTACGGCGGTATGGAATACCCCGCGCTTACGATGATTGCCGACGGGCTTGATTCCGACAACAATATTTATACCATAGTGCACGAAAACGCACATCAATGGTGGTACGCTATGGTAGGCAGCGACCAAATTAATAACGCCTGGCAGGACGAAGGACTTGCCGAATACTCCACGCTTATGTTCTTTGAAAAAAATCCAAGCTACGGATTTACGCGTACCGGCATAGTTAAAACGGCAACCAATTCGTACAGAGCTTTCTTTTCTGTTTACAACCAACTGAACGGTTCCGTAGACACATCTATGAACAGAAAACTGTGCGATTATTCAGGCGAGTTCGAATACAACAACGTAACGTACAATAAGGGACTTATTTTGTTTGATACGCTTAGAAATTCTATCGGCGACGAAAAGTTTTTAAGCGGACTTAAAAATTATTATAAAAAGAACGTTTGCAAAATTGCTTCCGCCGACGAACTTTACGGCTGCTTTATAAAAAGCGGTACCGATTTGGAAGGATTTTTTCAGTCGTTTACCGAAGGCAAAATTTTAATTTAACTTTGTTTTTATTAAGGCGCGGGCAAATATGCCCGCGCCTTTCCGATTTTAATTTATAAAAATAATATTTTAACAAATACTTGCCAAAATATATATAATGGTATATAATCAAGGCAATAAATTTTTTGGAGCCTGCTATGGAAGTTCCGGACAGTTGTTGTTTTAATATTAAAATTTATTAATTCCGTACCAAAGCAAAATAAGTTTGCAGCGCACGGAATTGTATTCCGTGCTTTTTTTTGCCCGCAAACACGCTAAAATAAAGTATTAATGCGTATTTGTTACGGGCTATACCTTAGACAAACTTATGTGAGGCGCTTTATGGTTAAATACTTTTTTGCCGCAGACGGCGAAAAAATGGAATCGTGTGAAAATTTTAAAAAGAACTGCTGGGTAGATATGATAAACCCCACCGACGGAGAATGCCAAGACGTTGCGCGTTTTACGGGCGTGCCGGAAGATATGATTAAAGCCGCTTTGGACGAAGAAGAACGCGCGCGTTCGGAATTTGACGAAGGCTGCAGTATGTTTGTATTGGACTGCCCCATTATAGAAGAAGGCACCGGCGGCGACAGCTATACCACCCTTCCTCTTTCTATTATTTATAATAAAGACTGCATAGTTACCGTTTGTTTAAAGGGCAACACCGTTTTAAAAGATTTTATTACGGGCAGAGAAAAAGTTACAAGTATAAAACCCGTGCATTTTGCGCTTTCGTTTATGATGGGCAACGCAAAAAGATTTTTGTACTGCCTTAAACAGATAGACCGCAAAAACCACCGTATTCAAAACGAAATGGGCAAGACTATGCGTAACGAAGAAATTATACAGCTGCTGGACTTGCAAAATTCGTTGGTATTCTTTTCCACATCGCTAACGTCAAACGAGCGCGTTCACGAAAAATTTTCAAAAACAGAAGCCGTTACCACAAGGGAAGACTATCAGGATTTATACGACGATTTAAGCATAGAAAACAAACAGGCTATAGAAACCTGTAACATTTATAAAAATATTTTAAGCGTAACTATGGACGCGTACGGTTCGGTAATTTCAAACAACGCCAACAACAATATGAAAACGCTTACCATTATTACCATACTGCTTGCCGTGCCCACTATGATTGCGGGATTTTGGGGTATGAATATGCCCGTACCCGGCGAAAACGGCGTTACGTTTGCACAAACAGGTTGGTTTTGGCTGGTTACCGTTGCCGCCGTTGTTCTTACCGCGGGCATTGCCGTTTTTTTGCTTAAAGGCAATCCGTTTAAAAATTCCATAAAACAAAAAAGAAAAAAAAGACGCGAAAATAAAGACCGCAAAAACAAAAACTGAACTATTTTTAAGAGGATTTTATGCCGATATTGCAGTACGTATGTAAAAATTGCAATAAAAATTTTGAAGAACTTGTAAAAAAACACACCGATGTTGTTTTATGCCCCGTATGCGGCAAACCCGCAGAGCGCAGTTTTTGCGGAGAAATGTTTTCGGCTACGGGTAAAACAATAAAAAAATGCAGCGGTAATTGCAAAACCTGCGGAGGCTGCAAATAATTTTTTGATAAAATTATATAAATAATCAAGCTGCGGCGCCTGTCAAAACAGACAGGCGCCGCAGCTTTTTGCCGTTCTATTAAAAAATTTTAAATTTAAGCGTTTAAATTATAACCTTAACGGCAATAAAAAACGCATAACGTTCGGAGGTGCGGTATGCGGCTTGCAAAAATATTAACTTTAACCGTTGCGGTTGCCGCATTATTGGCGGCAGTAGCCGCCCTGCCCAAACGTCTTTGCTTTACAAGCGGAGAAAACTATACGTTCTACATAGGGAACAGTTCAAAGGACTGCAGAGAAGTTACCGTTAACAGCGACGCCGCTTTAATAAGATTGGGGCTTACCGAAGTGTGCGGAGAAGCAACGGAATACAGCGATTTTGATTTGGAAAGTTTTTTAAAAAGCGTAAACGGAAAAATAATTGCCTGCGAAAAACTTTCCGACAGCGTTAACTACTACTGCACCGCAGATTTGCCCTATTCGGTTAACTTATACGGTACAAGCATAAACCTGCACGTTTCGGTGCGGGGAGATAAAGCAAAAGTTGCTTCACCGATAATTTTCGGCGGGTACTGAATAAAACGGAAAAATGACGTCAAGAACATAATAAAGGAGTTAAATTTATGAAAAACAAAGAAAAAAGCAAACCTACCAAAAAGAAAATTCTGATAACCTACCTATCGGTTGCGGCTTGCCTGTTGATTGCGGCGGCGGTTACCGTTGGCGTTGTTTTCGGAATTAAAAACAAACTGCCCGATAACGTTATTGAAAATCCTCCCGTTACCGACCCCGACGACAACGAACCCGACGATAAACCGCCCGCAGTAGATACCTCTACCCAATACGAGTTTATTATGCCTATAAAAGACGCAAACGTTTCTTTGGGACAAGCGTTCGGTTACGATAAAACTATGGATTGGTACCGTTTACATTGCGGTATGGATTTTTCGGCAACGGCAGGCTCGCAGGTTTTGGCAGCCGTTGACGGCAAAGTTACCGAAGTTTCTAAAAGCGACCTGCTTTACGGCGCGGTAATTACCATTGAACACGCAAACGGCGTTAAAACCGTTTATAAGTTTGTTGAGCCTTCCGAAACGCTTAAAGCCGGCGACAAAGTAAACCGCGGCGACGTAATTGCTACCGTTGCGGCTGCAACGGGCGTTGAAAACAAAGACGGCGACCACCTGCACTTTGAAATTTACAAAGACAACGAACTTGCAGACCCCGACGATTACCTTGAAGTAAATCCCAAATAATTTTGTCTATTCCGTAATACCCGACAAACCTTAAAAAGCCTCCGCAAGTAATACCTGCGGAGGCTTTTTTATTGCAAAATTAAAAAATGTTAAATTTTAAAAATTTTTGTTAAGTTTGTTATTATATTACACGCAAAAATTTTTTAAACGAAAAGTTAACATAAATTATAAGATTAAACATAGAATATTGTTAGAAACTAACAATTTTAAATTTTTAAAAAATTTTTGAAATGTTGTTGACTAACAAAAATTGCAGTGATATACTGCTCTTGCAATCGGAAATAACCGATTGACTTCCTATCGGAGGTACGGAAATGTTTGAGGATATGTTCGAAGAAGAAAACAACGAAGGTTTGGCTTCGTTTCCTTTGTTTTTTTTAATGGCAATGGGAAATCCAAACAATGCAGGATTGGCTAACGCGGTTCTTCTTAAAAATTTCAAAAGAAAAAAATAATAAATTGTTTTAAACAAAATTTACAAATGCGGTTAAAAAAACAAGGAGGTGTTAAGATGAAAAGCATTTACGATGAGCTTAACGAGTTAGACGAAAGCGTTGAAAGCTGCGGTCTTTCTCCTCTTGCTTACGTTGTTTTAGACTGCGCAAGATAAAAATAAGTTTAATTAAAATGAACGGCGCGGGCATTATCTGCCCGCGCCTTAATTTATTTTATTTGTTTTCCGAACAAACCTGCTGACTTTCGGTTTGTTCTTTTTTATGCTTTTTCGCGCGTTTTGCCCCCGTAAATTTTTCATTTGTAAATTTAATAAGCCTTGACAGCGGTTTATACAATAAAAGCGCCGCGGCGGATACGCACAGGCATTTTATAAAATTGAATAAAAGCGCCCAATACCAAACGTTTACAAACAGCTGCTTACCGCCTTCCCACGTACCGCCGAAAGCCTGTGAAAACGCAGGAAAAGTTAAAAAATAGTTTATAGGCATAGAAAAAGCGCACTGTAAAACACAACCTACCGCAACGGTCCACAAAACCGTTTTAATGCCCTTATACTTTTTGTATATAATAGCCGGCAAAAGCATATAAGGCAAAACCATTAAAATATTTGCAAGTTCGCCTATAAACGCCGTATGCCCAACCGTTATTGCGTGCAGCAATTCCTTTAACACGGCTATTACCGTACCTGCGGCAGGACCCAGCGCAAAGCCGCCTATAAGTACGAACACGTTTGAAAAATCAAGTTTTAAAAAATCTACGGGAGATGCGGGCAAAAGCGCAAAGTCCAATAACCCTATAGCGTAAGATATAGCCGTAAAAATTGCCATATACGCTATACGCGTAGCTGTAAAATAGTTTGCAAAAATCTGTTTTGCCGTTTTCTTTTCTTTCCCCGCCGAAGTGTTTTCGGCGGCATTTTCCGCAGTTTCCGCGGAAGGCGTTTGCTGAATTACATCCATAATAAGAACTCCTTGAATATTTTTTTAAAGTAGTTCTTTGCAAAAAAACGCTCCGAAAAATATCGGAGCGCAAAACGACAAAATCGCTTTAAAAGTTCTTTTATCATCCGGACTATACCGTCGGTACGGGAATCTCACCCGTTCGGGAGCGCAACGCGCTCTTCGCAGACTTTACTGCCGGTGGGGAATTTCACCCCGCCCCAAAGAATAACTTTAAATTTACAGTTATATTATATTGTGTAATTTCACTCTTGTCAAGCGCTGAATATATTTATTTTCAATGCAAATTGTATCTTACTTTAACTTACTCCGCCGTTGACAAATCTTTGCCGCAAATCAATACGCGCTGTATTGCTTAAATTACCGTTTAGACTTTGCAGTTGCGGTATTTGAGCATTATGCTTAATTATAAATAAACAGCAGTCCCAACGTGTTTTTACCGCAGTGCGCAGTTACCACGCAGCCTGCAACCGTTTCATAAATTTCGTCAAACTCAAACAGTTCTTTTACCTGCTCGCGCACCTTGTCCACAACTTCCTTTTCGCAGCTGGAATGAGTTATAAAGCAACGCGTTTTATCATAAGAAGGATATTCTGACGCAAGCTCGTTTATATAATTTTTAAGACAGCGCTCTATACCTCCCATATACTTCTTTTTAGCGTACAGTTTGCCATCTTTCATATCTATCATAGGATGCAGTTTTAATACCTTTGCGCCCATAAGCGAAGCAAGCGAACACCTGCCGCCTTTGTGCAGATAGTCCAGCGCGTCCGGCACAAATGAAGTGTTTACGTTTAAACGCAAATTTTCCGTTATTTTAACTATATCCTGGGGGGAATTACCCGCTTTTGCCAAATCGCAAGCCTTTAAAACAAGCAGTCCCTGCCCTGTAGAAAGCGCATAAGAATCCACAACCCATACCTTACCTTTAAAACCTTTTGCCGCGTAAACCGCGTTTTCGTAAGAGGACGAAGCTTTTGATGAAATATTAAAATGCACTATAGCGTCGCAATCGGATAAAGCGCTTTTAAAAAAGTCCGCATACTCCTCCGCAGAAGGCGCCGAAGACTTGGGCAGAACTCCTGTTTTATTAACGTAATCGAATATATCCTGCGGAGCAATATCAACGCCGTCTTTATAGATTTTATCGCCTAAAATAACTGCAAGCGGCATTATACCTATTCCGTATTCTTTTATAAGTTCCGGACTTAAATCGCAAGTTGAATCGGCAGTGATTTTTATATTCATTTAATCTCCTTTTATTTAATGCTTATTTTGTCAATATTTTTTTTATTAAAGCGCACCCGTTATGCTCGTCGGACGTATCAATTCGTTAGTGTTAATAACATTTACTTTACACAATCCGCATAAAGAGGGAACGCCGCGCAAAGCTTAGCAACCTCATTGCTAACGCGTTCAAACGCATTTTCGCGTTTTTCTATAATTTCGTATATGAGTTCGGCTATTTTTGCCGCTTCGCCTTCTTTCATACCTCTGGAAGTAATTGCCGGCGTTCCAACGCGTATGCCGGATGTTACAAACGGCTTTTGAATATCAAACGGCACGGCGTTTTTATTTACGGTAATATGTACTTCGTCCAAAAGTTTTTCAAGTTCCTTGCCCGTCATATTCTTATCGGTCAAATTTAAAAGTATAAGATGATTATCTGTACCGCCCGAAACCATTTTTACGCCGCACTTTTTAAACTGCTGCGCCATTGCCGCGGCATTTTTAACTATTTGATTTTGATAAGTTTTAAACTGCGGCGAAAGCGCCTCTTTAAACGCAACCGCCTTTGCCGCAATAATATGCATAAGCGGACCGCCCTGCACTCCCGGGAAAACCGCTTTGTCAATAGCTTTTCCCCACTCCTCTTTGCACATAATAACGCCGCCGCGCGGTCCTCTAAGCGTTTTATGAGTTGTGGTCGTTACAAAGTCGGCGTACGGCACAGGGGAAGGATGAATACCTGCCGCTACCAAACCTGCTATATGCGCTATATCAACAAACATAAGAGCGCCGCATTTATCGCATATTTCGCGTATGCGTTTAAAATCTATCACTCTCGAATACGCGCTTGCGCCGGAGATTATAACTTTGGGTTTGCACTCCGTAGCTATGCGTTCCATTTCGTCGTAATCTATAACTTCGTCTTTTTCGCTTACGCCGTACGGCACAATATTAAAATATTTACCTGAAATATTAACGGGCGAACCGTGCGACAGATGCCCGCCGTGCGCAAGATTCATACCCATAACGGTATCCCCCGTATTGCAGGCGGCAAATAGCACCGCAAGGTTTGCGCTTGCGCCCGAATGCGGCTGCACGTTGCAGTATTCGCAGCCGAAAAGTTCTTTTAAACGGTTGCGAGCAAGTTCTTCCACTATATCAACGCATTGGCAGCCGCCGTAGTATCTGTGGGCGGGATAGCCTTCGGCGTACTTATTGGTAAGATGACTTCCTGCTGCAGCCATAACCGCTTCCGAAACAAAATTTTCGCTTGCAATCAATTCAATATTGTTTTGCTGACGTAAAAGTTCCGCTTTAAGCGCGCCGGCAACCTCCGGGTCGCTTTCTGCAATCAAAGAAATATCTATCATAAAAATACTCCGCAAACGGCAGGAATTTTTATCCGCCGCAAAAATATAAAATATTTTTATTATTATAGCACTTCGGCAAAAATAAAACAACAAGTTAACAAAATTTTATTTGCGCGATTATGCGTTTTTTGCAGTAATATTAAACTATGCAGCAGGCAAAGCACCAACGTTACAAAAACGCCTTGACATAGGTTGTTTTTTAATTTATAATATATAAATGCAAAAAAACCTTTTACGGTAAATAATACCAAAGTATAGCCGTCGGAGATTTATGAAAATTATTATAGTTATCGATTTGGTTGACTTAAAAACCAACGGTTCAGTTATGACCGCCTTACGGTTTGCAAACGGGCTTAAAAACCGCGGGCACGACGTTAGGTTGGTTGCTATAGGAGCGGACGGCGAAAAAGATTGCGCCGTTGAGGAAGAACATATACCTTTAGTTTCCAAGGTTTCCGCAAAAAATCAGGTTAAATTCGGCAAATTCAATGAAGAAAAAATCCGTAAAACATTCGAAGGCGCGGATATAATACATTTTATTTTTCCTTTTAATCTTGAAAAAAAATGCAAAAAACTTGCCGACGAAATGGGAATTCCCAATACCGCGGCTTTTCACGTTCAGCCCGAAAACTTTTCTTATAATATGCACTTAGGGCATTTTAAACCCGTGGTAGATTTTCTTTACTTTTTTTTCAAAGCAAGATTTTACAAAAATTTTCAGCGCATTCACTGCCCTTCCAAAGTTATTGCAAACGCGCTTAAAAAGCACAATTATAAAGCGGAATTATATGTAATTTCCAACGGCTACGATAAAAATTTTGTTCCGCCGGTTGAAAAACCCGAAAACGAAAAATTTGAAATCGTTATGGTAGGCAGACTTTCTCCCGAAAAAAATCAGCAGGTAATTTTAAAAGCCATAGCAAAATCAAAATACAAAAACAGCATACGCCTTACGCTTTTGGGCAACGGCCCCAAGAAAGATAAATTGACTAAACAAGCCGAAAAACTTAACATAGAAGCAGTTTTCGACTTTTTAAACAGAGAACAGCTTATAAACAAACTGCAGCAAAGCGACTTATACATACATTCCGCAAAAGTGGAAACCGAAGCCATTGCGTGTATAGAGGCGATTGCCTGCGGATTGGTGCCCGTAATTGCCAACAGCAAACTTTCCGCTACTCCCCAATTTGCTTTGGACGAGCGTTCGCTGTTTAAAAACAACAGCGCAAAGTCGCTTGCTCAGAAAATAGATTATTGGATTGAAAACAAGGATGAACGCCGGAAAATGAGCGCGTTATACGCAGACGAAGCCAAAAAATACAGTTTGGAAAATTCCATTTTAAAAGCCGAAGAAATGTTCCAAGCGCAAATAAACCAAGTAAAAAACAACACATAATTTTAAGCCCCGCTTGCATAGCGGGGCGTTTTTTTCGCGCGGATTTTATTATATTCGTCAGAATTTTACTTTAAAATACATAATGTTTTTAACATTCGACAAAATGCGACCGTTAAAGTGCTTTTTCAACAAAGTATTCGCGCTTAAAAAGTACTTTTAAGATTGACCGTAAAAGCACGGACGGATATAATATATATATACAAGGTGGCGCGCCGTAAGGCGCGTAAGAGGTTAACTTATGGATAAGATGAAGGCTGGAACTAAAGGAGAAGCGGTTGATTTAAAAGCCGCCAGAGAAGAAGCGCGTTTTAGCGCAAACGATTTGCTTGAAGAATTAATACCGCTTATTGAAGAATATTACGTTTGCAATATTCGGCTTGACAAAAACGGAATAAATCTTGATTTTTTAAACAATCAAAAGTTTATAATTTCAGCTGTAGAAACCGTTTGATTTCCGCACAAGAACGCCCGCGTCGTATACGCGGGCGTTCTTTTTTCCGTCGTCTGCCGCCAAGGCATTATGCCGCTTTGATTTTAATATATTATATATATGTCAACGGAAAAATTTACCTCTAAAAAAGGTTTTGTTTTAGCAAGCATAGGCGCGGCGGTGGGTTTGGGAAACGCATTGAGATTCCCGGGGCTATGCGCCGAATACGGCGGAGGAACCTATCTCTTTATTTATTTGATTGCGCTTTTGGTATTGGGAATTCCTATGCTGAACGCCGAAATAGCCTTGGGCCGCAAATTTGCCGGAAGCGCGCCCAAATGTATGGAAGGGCTTGTGCGCGGCGGCGCAAAATTAGGTTGGGCGGCGTGCCTTAATTCGCTGGTAACCGCGCTTATATATGCCGGTTTAGCCGGCTGGATAATAGCTATGACGGTTAAAATAACTCCTCTTTGCAGTGCTTCAGCACAGCTTTCCAAAACGGAAATAAGCGGCTATTTTTTTAACGAAATTTTAAACGCGCGCGCAGACGGCGTAATTTCGCACATTTCTCCTATTGTATGCATAGGCGTTGCCGCTGCTTTTGCCACTATGTTTTTGTGCTTGCGCGGCGGCGCCAAAACGCTTTCGAAAGCCGCGGAATTTACGGTTGTTATTCCGGTTGTTTTTTTGGCGTTTATGGCAGCACGCGGACTTATTTACGAAAACAGCTCAACGGCGCTTACCGCGCTTTTTACTCCGGATTTTACAAAACTGTCTTCTCCGGATTTATGGCTCAGCGCCTTGGGACAGGTGTTTTTTTCAATGTCCGTTGGCGTGGGCATTATGCCTGCATACGGCGCCTATCTGCCGTCCGAAACCAATATTTTTAAATGTTCGCTTATTATTGCCGCCGCAGATTTTGCCGTTTCGGTTTTAGCCTCGGTAGTGCTCTTTACCACTTTATACGGCTGCGGACTGCAAACCGAAATAGGACAGTCTGGCATAATTACGGCGTTTGCGGTTTATCCCGTTGCAATAACAAAACTTTTCGGCGAAAACGTTATTTTAAACTCTGTTGCAGGCGTGCTGTTTTACGGTTCTCTTGCTATGATTGCCGTACAGGCAGCCGTGTCTATGGCTGAAGCTTTTTTATCGCCTCTTGCGGAATACTTCGGGTTTAAAAAATCACGCGCTGCCGCGGTATTTTGCGCGATTGGTACGGGAATATGCATTATTTTCGCTACTTCCGCCGCTGTTACAATAGTGGACGTTTCCGACAGATTCGTAAATTTTTACAACGTGCTTTTGCTTGCAATAGCAGAATCTTTAATACTCGGTTGGCGCGGACGCACAGACGACGTACGCCGTGAAATAAATACTTATACCAAACGCTTAAAAATGCCTGCGGCGCCGTTTAAAATTTCTGTTAAATATATGTGTCCCGCCGTTTTATCCTCGCTTTGCATATACGAAGCGGTGCGGCTTATAATGAACGGATTGGCATATCCTATGTGGATTCTCGCCGGCTTCGGCTGGGGCATAAGTTTGTGCATTTTCTGCTGCGCGCTTTTTACGGCAAACCTTGCAAAAAAGCACGGCTCTCCGCCTGCGCGGTCGGTTTATAACTGTGCATTGAAATAAAAAAAGCAATCCGCAAATCTTTGCGGATTGCTTTTTTATTATTAAAATTAAACGGAGCTGGCCAATATGGCAAGGTTTGCCGCCACGTCTATATTGCGCACGTTAACGTTTTCAGGCACCTTTAAAAGTACGGGCGCAAAATTCAAAATAGCGTTTACGCCGCAATTTACCAACATATCGACAACTTCCTGCGCGTGATATGCCGGAACGCATATAACGGCTAACTCCGCGCCCGTTTCCCTTATTCCGTTTTGCGCGTTATTTACGTCGAAAACGGGTTTACCGGCTATTTCTTTTCCTATTTTCGAAGGGTCGTTATCGAAAGCTGCGGCAATTTCTATACCGTAATTAATAAATCCTCCGTAAGACAGCAACGCTTGCCCCAAACCGCCGGCGCCCACTATAACGGCTTTCTTTTTATTATTGCAGCCCAAATAATCTTCAAGCGCGGCAACAAGCTCGTCGCGGTTGTATCCTACGCGCGTTCTGCCCGTTGCCGAAGTATAAGCCAAATCCTTACGCACAAGCACTTCTCCCATATTCAGAGCGCGCGCGATGGCGCCGGAAGAAATATACGTTTCACCGCCTTCAAGCGACTTTAAATAATTAAGATAAATAGGCAGTCTTTGCAAACATATAACAGGTATATCGCTTTTCATTTTACGCTCCTTTTACAACTTCCGCGGCTGCAGCAGCAGCTCCCAAAACTTTCGCTCGCTCGCCTAACCGTGCGCATACTACTTCAACGGGAGAACCTTGTCTGCCGCGGTACATTTCGGTTTGCATCGCTTGTTTCAGCGGAACCGTTATGCGCGAACCTTGCGCGGCAATTTTTCCTCCTATTATAATCGCTTGCGGACGCAATACGTTTGCAATGTTTATTACTCCGCAAGCAAGATATTTCATATACTTTTCTATAACTTCTTTTGCCGTACGGTCGGTATCCATATACTCAAACGCCGTAGTTTCGTCTGCGGTATTGTGATTGCGGCTTTTCCACATATCCGAGGAAGTATATTCTTCCATTGCCCATTTGGTGTACGCTTTTAAAGCGGCCGAAGAACAGTAAACTTCCAAACAGCCGCGCCTGCCGCACTTGCATACGTGTCCGCCGCGCTCCACAGCCATATGTCCGAACTGTCCGCCGTCAAACAGACTGCCTCCGAAAAGTTTGCCGCCGGCAACTATTCCGCCGTTTATTTGTTCGCCGATATTCAAAAGCACGCAGTCCGAATAGCCCTTGCCCGCGCCGAAACGCGCCTCGCCCAAAGCCGCCGCTCCCCACTTTTTTACAAGCGTAACAGAAACTTTGAACTTATTTGTTAAACAATTTTTTATATTTTCAAGAGAACCGTCGTCAATAAGTAAATCATCGCCGCAAACGCCTATTGCGCAAATTTGCGAAAACACAGCTTTTGCGCCCTGTACAACGGATTCGGCAATTTCAGAAAGTCTTTCCGTTAAATCAGAACCTTCGTATAACGGCAAACTGCTTTCGCTCAAAATTTTGCCGTTTCCGTCTATAACCGCACCGCTTGCAACACATTCGCCTACGTCCAAACCAATGAACAACGCCATTTTAATTCCTTTCGGCAGCCGCAGTTCGGCAAACCGCTTTTAAGTATTAATATATTCAATTATATATCAAAATCGCCGTTTCGTCAATACCTGCCGTCTATTTCAATAAAAAAACGGCGCTTGCAAAGCGCCGTCCAAAATTTTATTTGCTACCCGTTGAACCGAAACCGCCGGCTCCGCGCACCGTTTCCGACAATTCCGCACAGGTTACGAATTTTGCGGTTAAGTAAGGCGTTATAACTATCTGGGCTATGCGCTCGCCTGCCGCCACGGTCTGCGGCTCGGACGAATGATTGTGAAGCGCAACTTTTATTTCGCCTCGGTAATCGCAATCCACAACCCCGACTTTGTTTGCCGGAGCAAGCCCTTTTTTTGTTGCAAGACCGCTTCTTGCATATATAAGTCCGGCATATCCCAGGGGCAATTCCATTGATATGCCCGTAGGAATTACTGCCGTTGCGTGCGGAGCCACGGTAATATCTGCGTTTACGCAGGCATATAAATCTGCGCCTGCCGCATATTCGCTGCCGTAAGTAGGCACAACCGCATTATCGTTTAATTTTTTAATACGTACTTCCATATATTTTCCTCATACCACCGTTTTTTCGTCCCACAGCACAATTTTATCTTGTTTCAAAGTGGGTTTTACAAGTATTATTCTTTGGTTTGAAGAACCGCGGAACAGCAAATTCAAATCTTTTAATTCTTCAACGAATCTTCCGTCTACAAGCACGTCCAAGCATTTCAGCATTCTCATAACCAAGTTCACGTCGCCGAGTTTACCCGTTAAAAGATGCGACTCAAAGTCGTAACCCGTAAACGCCCAAAACGATTTTTTGGGATAAGCTTTTCTCAGCTTTTCCAAAAACGGCGCTAAAACAACTTGGTTTTCAGGCTCGAACGGGTCGCCTCCGAGCAACGTAAACCCCTTAATATATTCGGGTTTCATACTTTCTATAATGGATTTTTCCACGTCTTCCGTAAACGGCTCGCCGTAAGAAAAATCCCAGGTTTCCGGATTAAAACAGTTTTTGCAGCGGTTGCGGCAGCCGCTCACGTACAGCGATACTCTAACGCCGGGTCCGTTTGAAACGTCAAACGGTTTAATTTTTGCATAATTCATATTTATTTCCTTTATTTGGGGTATATCAGGGGGGCAATTCGGCTATTCCGCAAAAATCGGAATAGCCGAACTTTTGATTTATTATAAATGAAGCACTCTTGCTTTAATTTCTTTTGTTTTGCCTACGTTCCAGAAATTCTCGCCCAAATATCCGCAAGTGCGGCGCGTTACGTTCATTTTTCTTTGGTCTTTGTTGTGGCAAACGGGGCACTCCCATTCGTTGTCGTCGTTAATTATAATTTCTCCGTCAAAACCGCATACGTGGCAATAATCAGACTTTGTGTTAAATTCGGCGTATTGAATGTTATCGTAAATAAACCGTACTACGTCTTCTATTGCCGTAAGATTGTGGCGCATATTGGGAATTTCCACGTATGAAATCGCGCCGCCGGAAGAAATTTTTTGGAATTGGCTTTCGAATTGGAATTTGGAAAACGCGTCTATATTTTCGCGCACGTCAACGTGATAGCTGTTGGTATAATATCCCTTATCGGTTACGTCTTCGATAGTGCCGAAGCGTTCTTGGTCTATTCTTGCAAAACGGTAGCAAAGCGATTCCGCAGGCGTGCCATACAGCGCAAAACCTATGTTGGTTTCCTGCTTCCATTTATTACAGTGGTCGCGCAGCGACTGCATAACTTTAAGCGCAAATTCGGTGCCTTCCGGCGCGGTATGCGAGCAGCCCTTAACAAGCTTTGTAACTTCGTACAGCCCAATATATCCCAAAGATATCGAAGAATATCCGCCGAAAAGATACTTGTCTATTTTTTCTCCAGGCTGCAGTCTTGCAATAGCTCCGTACTGCCAATGCACGGGGGAAACGTCGCTGGTAACGCCCATAAGCGCGTTATGACGGCACATAATAGCTTCAAAGCAAAGTTGCAGACGTTCTTCCAAAAGTTCCCAGAATTTTGTTTCGTCGCCCTTTGAAAGAATGCCTATCTGCGGCAGGTTAATTGAAACTACGCCTTGATTGAATCTGCCTTCGAATTTATAATTTCCGTTTTCGTCTTTCCAAGGCGAAAGGAACGAACGGCAGCCCATAGGCGAGAAAACGTTTCCTTCGTAATTTTCGCGCATTTTCTTTGCGGAGATATAATCGGGGTACAGGCGTTTTGAAGAACATTTTACCGCAAGCTTGGTAAGATAGTCGTATTTACCGCCTTTCAAGCAGTTGTTTTCGTCCAAAACGTATATAAGTTTGGGGAACGCAGGCGTAACGTAAACGCCCTTTTCGTTTTTAATCCCCTCGTAACGCTGTTTTAATATTTCCTCTATTATCATAGCGTTTTCTTCTATATATTCGTCTTTTTCGTCAACGTAAAGAAACAGCGTAACAAACGGCGACTGACCGTTTGTGGTCATAAGCGTGTTTATCTGGTACTGTATAGTCTGAACGCCGGCTTTCAAAGCTTCTTTAACGCGCAGCTCCACAAAGCTGTTTTTTGTTTTTGCGTCTAAGGTATCTCCGAATTGTTCGTTGCACTGCGCCACGTATTTATCGCGCGTTAAACGCAGATATTTACCCAAATGCGCAATATTAACCGACTGTCCGCCGTATTGCGACGAAGCAACCGAAGCTATAATTTGCGTGGTTATGGTGCAAGCCGTTTGGAAAGACTTGGGGCTTTCTATCATTTTTCCGTTCATAACCGTGCCGTTTTCAAGCATATCTTTAATATTTATAAGACAGCAGTTAAAAATAGGCTGAAGGAAATAATCGGCGTCGTGGAAGTGGATAGCGCCCTCGTCGTGCGCTTTTGAAATATATTCGGGCAGCAAAATACGACGCGTTAAATCTTTGGAAACTTCGCCGGCAATAAGGTCGCGCTGGGTAGAAGCCGTGCGCGCGTTTTTATTGGAGTTTTCTTCCATTACGTCTTTATTTGCGTTGCGTATAAGCGAAAGTATGCTTTCGTCCGTGGTATTGGCCTTGCGGATAAGCGCGCGCTCGTAACGGTACAGAATGTATGCTTTCATAAGCTGATACTTCTGCATCTCCATAAGCTTTTCTTCCACCATATCCTGAATATCTTCAACAAGCAAACGCATTCTGTGGCGCGAAGCAATATCGTCCACTATAGCGTTAATCTGTTTATCGGTAATTCTGTCTTCAAAGTCAACCGCAAGATTGGCTTTGGATATAGCCGTAGCTATCTTTTTTCTGTCGAATTCACAAGTAGTTCCGTCGCGCTTTATAACTTTCATATTCACTTCCTCCAAGGTAGATACGTTTTAATTCTACCATATATATTGTATATTGTCAATCTTAATACTACAATATATTGTATTGCAGTATTTATATATTACTCATATTAAAAACTTGATTATCGGTGCGAGCAAGGTTTAGTATAATAACCTTTAATTACAAAGTCAAGCTTTAAACCACAATATCTTGTATGATAATTTTTAACGCTATAACTAAATATTGTGTGTTATAATTTGTAACAAAATAATGAATTTTGGCGAAAACCGTCTGAATAAACCGTTTAAACGGTACTTGCCCGCCGTGAAACCTAACATTTTGTAAAACATTTTGTTTGTAACGTAAAATTTTGCTCTAAATTAATAAATTTTTGCGTCTGAAAGTTGAATTGCGGATACAGAAAAAGAGTAAAAAAGATGCGGCGGAGAATTGGGAGTCTCCGCCGCACAAGGGATGAGTAAAACGAGCTTTTATGCTGCGTTTTGGGTTAGGTTG
>CATLBN010000020.1 GCA_949878885.1 uncultured Clostridia bacterium
GCCGCTTCCGCGGTGGGGCTTTTCTTTTTGGCGCCTTACGGCGTCGGTAATGGTATGGATGCAACGAACCCGGTACTGTACACAAACAGCCCCCAGTGTTCGACTGCGCCCCCAATGGTGGAGATAAGGGGATTCGAACCCCTGACCTATACGTTGCGAACGTATCGCGCTACCAACTGTGCTATATCCCCGTATTCAATTTTTTAAAAGTATGAATAAAAGCTACTTTACCAAACAATTAATATTATAGCAATTTGCTTTATTCAACGCAAGTGTTTTTTAACGGTTAATAAAGTTTACGGCAATAACAACAACAACAGAGTGTGTATTTTAACAAATTTATAAATTTATCGCGTTTGTGCTATTGACAATTTTAGACATAGTGTTTATAATTTAAATGTAAGCGCGAAAGCGGACAATAATTATTTGTTTTAAAAGGAGAAAATATGGCAAAATCAAAAAAAGTAAGTTTAGGAAAAATTTTGGCTTTTGCAGCTGCGTTGTTAGGTCTTGCGGCTGTAATTATGCTGTTTGTTCCGCAACTGAGTTACAAAAGCGTTACGGGAATCGATAAAGCCGACCCGTTAAACGGTATGCAAATTACTTTCGGCTATAAAAAAGAACAGTTGGCTATTCTCAATTTTTCTATAGGTAATTTACTTACATACGTGTTTGCCCTTGTGGGAATTGTATTCGCCGTTCTTGCGGCTTTGGGTAAACTCGGAAAACTTGCGCCTATAATTGCGGCGGCTGCGTTTATAACTTCCGGCGTGCTGTTTTTCTGTGCGCACGCGCTTATGGTGGTAAACGTAGGCAAGCTTACGGGCGACGCGGCGGCGGCATTTTCCGATAATTTTAAAAAGCTTTACACTCTCGGCGCAGGCGCAATAACGGGAGGAGTGCTTGCTATTCTTGCAGGCTTGGCGGCAGGCGCAAAGCTGTTGCTTAAAAAATAATATTTTAATTGGAATTAAGGCGGAACGCAAAAGCGTTCCGCCTGTTTATTTAAGTCGAAAATTTTTATTTGGGCTGTTTGCCGATGTATGCAAGAATGCCGCCGTCAACGTATAAAATGTGCCCGTTTACCGCGTTTGAAGCGTCGGAAGCAAGGAATACCGCAGGACCTGCAAGTTCTTCCGCTTCAAGCCATCTGCCCGCGGGGGTTTTTGAAATTATGAAAGAATCAAAGGGGTGGCGGCTACCGTCGGGCTGCTTTTCGCGCAGGGGAGCGGTTTGCGGCGTTGCAATATAGCCGGGACCTATACCGTTGCACTGAATGTTGTATTCGCCGTATTCGGAGCAAATGTTTTTGGTAAGCATTTTAAGTCCTCCCTTAGCTGCGGCGTATGCGGATACGGTTTCTCTGCCCAGTTCGCTCATCATAGAGCAAATATTTATAATTTTTCCGTGTCCTTTTTTAATCATAGAAGGTATTACTGCTTTGGAAACAATAAACGGACCGTTCAAGTCTATATCGATAACCTGTCTAAACTGTTCCGCCGTCATTTCCGTCATAGGAATTCTTTTTATAATTCCGGCATTGTTTACCAAAATATCAATTACGCCTACTTCTTTTTCCACTTTTTTAACAAGTTCGTTAACGGCTTGTTCGTCGGTAACGTCGCAAACGTAACCGTGAGCTTTAATGCCTTCCGCCTTGTAAGCTTCAAGCCCCTTTTTAACCAAGTCTTCGTTTATATCGTTAAATACTACGGTTGCGCCGGCTTTTGCAAATCCGTGAGCAATGGCAAAGCCTATTCCGTACGAAGCTCCCGTAACAAGCGCAACTTTGCCGTCTAATCTAAAATCTTTCATTTCCATTATTAATTCTCCTTATCTTTTACGGATTGTCCGCAATACTTATAAAAGTATAACACGTTTTTTTTAATTTGTATATAGGGATTATGAAAATTTTTGTCGTTTTACTTAAAAAACAATAATAATAATTTCAACTTTTAATTTATTATTTTTGTTTTTTAGAAACCGATTTCTGAAAACAGTTGACAAATATTGTTAATTTATTTATATTTATAGTATGATAACTATTTACGATATTTCTGAAAAAAGCGGCTTTGCTCCGGGCACGGTATCCAAAGCTTTGAACAATTATTACGGAGTAAATGAAAAAACCCGAAAAAAAATTTTTGAAATTGCAACGCAAATGGGTTATGCGCCAAACGCCAACGCAAGGGCGCTTAAAGCTAAACAGTCTTATAACCTAGGCGTATTATTTTACATAAGCGACAGTTTGGATTTAACCCAGCATTTTTTTATTCAGATATTAAACGAATTTAAAAAAGTTACCGACTCCAGAGGGTATGATATTACGCTTTTATCCAAGGGCAAGGATTTGGGGGCGCAGACTTTTGTAAAACACTGCCGCATAAGACAGCTGAGCGGAGTGCTTATATTCGGAGATTACGGGTCCGATTTGGTGCGCGAACTTATTTCAAGCGAAATTCCTTGCGTGGGATTCGATTATCTAGGCGAACGTATGTCAAGCGTTACTAGCGATAACTACGAAAAGACCAAAGAAATGGTTTTAAAACTTATAGAAATGGGGCACGAGAAAATTCTTTTTTTAACGGGCGACGAAAACTTTGTTACCGAAGAACGCGTGCGCGGTTATACCGACGCTTTTAAGCAGTTGGGCAAAGAACGGCTGCCGAGCGTGTGCACAAGCTATTATAATCCGGAACAGAGTTTTAAAATGACCAAAAAGCTTTATCCGGAAGTTAAGCCTACGGCAATTATTTATCCGGACGATTTTTCGGCGACGGGCGGCGTAAACGCGCTGCGCGAATTGGGGCTTTCCATTCCGCAAGACGTATCGGTAGCTACGTTTGACGGCAGTATATTTTCAAAACTTACAAATCCGCAGCTTAGCTGCGTAAAGCAGGATATTCCCAAAATAGGCGCGGCTCTTGCGGATAAACTGCTTAAACTTATTGAAAACAGCGGAGAAAAACAGGAAATTATAAAGGTGGAAGCGGAGGTGCTTTTAACAAACAGCTGCCGTTCATTAAAATAAATTTTAAAAATAAAAAGCCTAGCGGCAAATATTTGCCGCTAGGCTTTTTTAGGAGAAAAACGAAAAACCGTTAATTACCCAAGTAAGTTACCGAAATATCGTCAAAATAGCAACTGCCGCTGTTTGCCGAGTTCATAAGATAATATCTTATGCTTCTTGCAGAAGCGTTATCTATGGTAAATTCTAATTCAAAGTCTTTCCAATCCGCCGACGAACCTAAATTAACCGTTTTGTTGCCCTGCGTACGCGAGGTTGTGGAGTAACCCAAAACGTAGGTATATCTGAATGCCGCCGATGCGCTGCCCGTTGTGCGGTATTTACCGGTAAGTTTGTATTTAAATCCCGTTGCCGCGCCGCGCAGCCATTGCCCCAACAATCCGCCGTTAACAATTTCAGCGCAGTAGTTGTTTGCGTTTTCCTGAATTATTTTTGCGCTGCTTCCCGCAACGTACGTTTCGTTAGTGGGGTCGGTTACGGTAAAATCTTTCCAAGGATTGCCGTATGCGCCGTAGCTGTCGGAATTTCTTTCAAAATTTCCGTTGGCGCACTTTTGTGCCGACGGTACAGCCGTCAGTTTTTTGGGAATGTAACCGTCTGCGTAGTTCCTGTTCTGAACGGGACGCTGTTCCCAATTTTTCATTTGGAACGGAACGTATCTCCACCAGGAAATTTCTGCAAAGTCGCTGTCGAACATACGGCTGTCAACCGAAACGCCCGTTTCGCCCTTAACGCCGCCGCCCGCCCAAGAAGGACACCAAATGCCCAGGTTTAACGTTGCGTTCGTTGTGGGAACGTTGGAATCTATAGTAAGCACTTTTATTCCGTCTATGTAATAATCCACGTAAGGAACTTCCGCGTCTACAACCCAGTCGTAGGAGTAAACGTGCCATTTGCCGTCGTTTATAAAAAAGTCTACGGGAGTGGGCATATTGGTGTTGTTGCTGGGCGAAGTCCAAGTAGTGAAATACGCTTGTGTAAAGTCCGGCGCAAGTCCCAATTCAATATCTATTTCGTTCTGCTGAACGGAACCGTCGTTTAACGTAAACCAGGAATACACCCACATAGATGTAAGGGCGCCTATTCTGGGACAAGCCTTCATTTTAACTTCGTATCTTCCGGGTCCAAACGCTTCAACCGTGGAAATGCACGCGCCGCAGTTAACGCCGTAGCCTTGCGATTGGGTAAAAAGATTTGTTCCGTCGCCGTAAGCCGCGCGTTCTTCGGCGCTGTACATTGCGTCGTTATCCATATTATAATAAGAACCGTTTGCGCGCAGTAAAAGATGCGTATCGGGATTGCTTTCGTCCTCTACAAGAAAAACGTTTTGAGGGCGCACGCCGTTTTGGTCGGTGCTCCATTGGTCCCAAACCGAATCGGATATAACCCAGCGGTCGGGATTTATGCCCTCTGTAAAGTCGTCGTATATCATTTCGTCGTAGTTGAGCGTATATCGTGAATTTACCGATTTATAATAATCGTCGCCGAAGTTAAACATTTCTTCGGCAAGTTTATTTTTGTCCGAACAAGCCGTAAACGCCGTAGCGGACGCGGCAAGCATTATTCCGGCCGCAGCAAGGCACGCAAATTTTCTTGCTTTCATATTTTTCCTCCATTATTTTAGAAATCGGTTTCCAAAATTTTCTTAATTATATCATTGAAATTGCGGTTTGTCAACGGCGCGGCATATAAAATTATAAATTATGACAAAATTTATTTTAAAATTTGTGTTGACAACACAATATTTGTGTGATATAATCATTTTACTAAAAAACGACTTATTTTTTACAAATAATGGAAATCGTTTTCCATACATAAAAACATATGTAAAAAATTAAGTATAAAAGCAAACCAAGGGGGTACCCCCTTAACGTGTCTTTGACACGTTAAAAGCATTTTAAAGCAAATAAAAACGTCTGGTTTCAAGGAGGATTTTGTATGAAGAAAAAGGCGGTTGCCTTAGCTTTGGCGGCATCTTTGTGCGCAGCGGGAATGGGATTTGCCGCTTGCGGACCCAAAAAAGCCGAAAACGAGCTTTGGATAACATACTTTAAAGGCGGTTACGGTTCCGAATGGGTAGAGCAGCTTGCGCGTAAGTTCGAAGCCGAAAATGCGGGTGTTTCCGTAAGAACGGACGGCGACACACAGCTTATAAACTCGGTTGCCAATATGATGAGAAACGGCACCAACTACGATTTAATATTCTGTCATGACATAACTTGGGAGGATTTTGTTGCTCCCGGGTATATTTATTGTCTTGACGATTTATACAATACCGAAGTTTCCACCGGTACGACTTTTGCCGACAGAATTTGGGACGAGGACGTTTTGGCAAGCTGCCGTTATCCCGACGCAAGCGGTCAGCAGCACTATTATAAAGTGCCCTGGACAATAGGTACGGCAGGTATTGCTTATAATTTAACTGTTATGGACAGGGTAGACGGCTACCTGCAGAGAACGGGCGCCGGCAGACAGTGGAACAGAAAAGCCCCCGTGGATTATTATGATTTGCTGCAATATTGCACCGACATCGTAGCGGCGAATTTAAGCGCCGACCCCGACGAGCCTACTTCGGAAAAAATCGTTCCGTTTACTTGGTCGGGCGTAGCCGAAGAATGGCAGTGGGACTATGTAATGTTCGACTGGTGGGGACAGCTTGCCGGACCCGAAACTATGAATACATTTAAAAACTTCGGCAACGTAGACGAACATTTCAATCTTGACGTTTCAAAGCAGAACAATCCCGACCAGGAAGTTTACAACCCCGATAAAGCAGCCGTTGTAAGAAATTCCGACGGTACGGTTAATAAAGAAGCCAGCACATACGTAGGCTGGAAAGAATTTAAGCAGGCTTATCAGCTTTGGTACGACCTTGTGGTAAACAACAAGGATTGGTCAACCAAAAAGACGGGCAGCAACAGTAAGTTCGAAAACGAACAGGCGTTTGCCAACGGTTTTGCCGCAATGACTCCCGCGGCTTGCTGGATTGAGTACGAATCCAAAACGTTTTTGGAAGCGGCGGGTCAGGAAATTTCCATTATGCCCACGCCTATAATTTCGGAAGTGAAACTCGATTCCAACGGCAACGTGCTTCCCAAGGATTCTAACGCCGCAGCCGTTACTTTGGACGCTATCCGCGCGGAAGCGGGCGTAATCGAAAAAACGGTTACCGTTGACGGTAAAGTATATAACAGAGTATCGTTTACAAGCTCTTTCGGCGACAGCGCTATGATTCCGGCAAAATCCACAGGCAGAGACCTTGCCGTTAAGTTCCTTCTGTTTATGCAAGAGGAGGAGAACGCAAAGCTGTTCACAAAACTCAGCGGCGGCACGGTGCTTCCTTATAAATACGAATATTGGAATTCTTTTGTGGAAGGCGGCGAAGATAAAGCTTCCGCTTGGCAGAAAGCAATATTCGAAATAGACCAAAACAGCACCAAGTTCAACAACTATACGCAGCATCCTATGATGCGTAAAACCGACCTTCGCGGTTCGGCGCGTATGACCACTATATGGCCTACCAACAACTACTATTATTTTAAAGCTTGGCAGGGTAACAACTCTATCGAATTCAAGCCCGACAGGCTGTTTTCGGATATATTCAAAAAGGTTAAAGATAACTGGAACGTTTATAAAAACGATTTATAATAAAACGTTTAACTAAGTGCAGGAGGGGGCTTATGCAGGAAGAAATAACTGCCGGAGCAGCGGTTTTGTCAGACGCCGAAAATGCGGTTTCCGCCGATTCTGAAACCGAGGGGATTACACCCAAAAGAAGGAAAAGAAGACGCAACGGCAACTTTTTTAAATCCAGAAAATTCCGCAAAAATCTTTTTGTGGTTTGTATGCTGGCGTATCCCGTATTCCAGTTTTTGGTTATGTGGGCGTTTGTCAACTTCGACTCCATACTGATGACGTTCCAAAAGTACGACACTATAGAAGGCTGGAAATTCGTAGGGCTTGATAACTACGCAAACTGGTTTGAAAAGTTTAGGGTAAATCCGGCGTATAAAGTAATGTTTGTCAATTCGGCGCTGCATTCGGTTGTGGGAATGTTTGTAATTTTTCCCTTATGTTTGCTGGTATCTTACTTTCTGTGCCGTAAAGTTCCGGCTTCGGGATTTTTCAGGGTAGTGTTTTATCTTCCTTCTATAATTCCCCTTGTGGTGCTTGCGCTTGGATTTAGCAATATGATAAAAATCGACGGGCTTTTGGGTAAGCTTTACGAAGGTTTTAATTTGGAAGCGCCCGCATTGCTTGTACCGCCCAAAGTAAGATGGACGGTTTACGGGTTTACGATTTGGGCGGGCATAGGCGGCAACTTATTGCTGTTATCGGGTACGATAAAGCGCGTCCCCACGGAAGTTCTGGAATCGGCAAGGTTAGACGGCGTGGGAACTATGGGCGAGCTGTTCAGAATTGTTATACCTATGATTTGGCCTACCCTGGTAACGCTTTTCATAATGTCTATGATGGGGATTTTTTCGGTGGTATTCCAGCCGCTTTTCTTAACCGATAAGCTTATGGACGAAACTATGACTATAGGTCTTTGGATTTTTAACAAAGCTACCGACAATTCAGGCAACGTGCAGGCGGCAACGTTGGGCATAATGTCCACAATAGTGGTTGCACCCATAATACTGCTTACGCGTTGGGGACTTGATAAAATGTTTGCCAATATCGACTATTAAGGAGAAAAATTATGGAAAACGCTGATTTTTGTTCCGAACTCAAACCTGTGGGCAATAAGTCGAAGAATTGGTTGTACCGTAATACGGTAGGCGCATTTAAAAGCGCCGGGCCCGCTAAAAGCGTGCTTTTCGGATTTGTATTCGTTCTGTTCGTACTGTACGCGCTGGTGCTTATAATACCGTTTGCGTGGATACTTATAAATTCGTTTAAAGACCCCGTTGATTTCGGTTTGAATAAGTGGGGCATAAGTTTTTCGGCAGGGTTTGAAAATTACGTTCAGGCTTTCAACTACAAAGTAAAGGGAACGTCGGTTTTGGGGATGTATTTGAATTCCCTGCTTGTAGTAGGCGGCGGCGTTGTGGTTACGCTTATATCCTGCACGCTTGCTTCTTACACTATGGCAAAATATAAATTCCGCGGCAGAGGTATTATCTATAACGTGGTAATTATCTCTATGATGGTGCCCATAGTGGGCACTTTGCCGGCGCAATACCGTTTGATGCAAAACTTGGGGCTTGTAGACAATATTTTAGGCGTATGGTTTTTGTATTCCGGCGGTTTCGGTTTTAATTTCCTGTTTTTATACGCTTATTTCAAGAGCATAAGCTGGACTTATGCGGAAGCGGCGCAGATAGACGGCGCTTCGGATTTCAGAATATTTATTCAAATAATGGTGCCTATGGCAAAACCCGCTTTAACGGCGGTGGGCGTGCTTACGTTTATGGGGCTTTGGTGCGATTATCAAACGCCGTATTTCTACTTGAACAGTATGCCTACGATAGCGCTCGGCTTAAAGGATATGGCGGACCAGTTGGCGTACGACCCCAACTATCCGCTGGTTTTGGCAACTGCGGTTACTGCGACTATTCCCATTTTGGTAATATTCTGCGTATTCCAAAAAACCATTATGAACAATATGACGGTAGGCGGATTAAAGGGCTGACGTTAAATAATTTTAAGATAATTTGCGGGGTAAATATATGAAAAAGTTAATTTCTGCTGCCGTTGCGGCAACTATGATTTTGTGCGGCGCCGCGGCAATGACGGGCTGCGGACAAAACGGAGGGATGCTTACTACCGAAGCTAACGTAGGCATAAGCCAGGGCGTTTCCGAAACGGTTGGAAAATATTCCGAAGTTGCTTATTTCGAATTGGAACGTCCGGAAGACGTAAGAATTAATTTCGAAGCAGATAAAATTCAAAAAGTTTCATATAAATACCGCGTATTGGAAACCAACGAATATTCTTACCGCAACGACGTTATTATCATCAAAAAAAGCGTGTTCGAGAACGAGTCGGCAGGTGATAAACGCATAAGAATTTTTGTGGGCGGCAAATACGTTCAGATTACGCTGCGCGTTGTTACAAAGGTAATTTACAATACGGAAGATTTTAATTCCATACGTACAAACCTGAACGGCGTTTACGTTTTGGGCTGCGATATAGACTTCGGCGGAGATATTTTCCAGCCTATAGGCAAAGCTATAAAAAATGGCGAAAACACGGGCATATTCGAGGGTATATTCGACGGAATGGGATATTCCGTAAAAAATCTTAAAATTCAGGCGCAGGATTGGGCGGAAGGCGAGGACGGCAACGGACAGGGACCTTCGCTCGGAGGCGCCCAAGGCAACGGAAACAACTATTCCAACGGTATATTTATGTCTACGGGCGGCAGCGCGCAGATTATAAATACAAGCTTTATTAATATAAGCGTAGTAGGATATCTCAGCGGCTCGGTAGTGGGCTCAAACGGCGGCATAATCAAAAACTGCCGCGTAGTGTGTTCGCTTACAAACGGCGCAGGCGGATATTCCGAACATACGGGCGCTATTGCCGGACAAAACGGTTCCGGCGACGCGGCGGGAAGAATTGAAAACTGCATAGCGGTTTATTCTTCTTCCGGCGGTTCGCGCGGTATTGCCGATTGGAATGCAGGCATAATAAAAAACAGTTTTGCGGCGGTGGCAGACGACTATGTATTGCATATAGGCTATGACAAGGAAACGGGAAAAGTTCCCGAAAATTTCGATTACGACGATTGGACCACGCAGGATAATTTTGAAACGCTTTTGGGTAATTTCACTATACCGGCATTCCCCGGCACGCTCTCTTGGGTGGACGGAGTATTAACTTATTATAAGCTTGGCGACATAATTAATTCCGACGTAGTAAGAAAGGAATATTTAATGGACCCTGCGAATTTCCCCAAAGAAGACGGCTGGGATACAAATATTTGGAATTTTACCTACGGAACGTTTCCCACTTTAAAAATACAAAGCAGATAATTGATAATTCAGTTGAAATATGAAAGGCAGATATTACTTTAAAGGCGGCAGATTTGCCGTTGAAAACTATAACGAATTGCCTCCGTTTACAAATTTTTTACCTGCGGTGGCAGGTTTGAAAGGCCGCCCCGTATGGGCGTTTTACATAAACCGCGGTCAGGGAATAGCAGGTTTCGGCGTCGGCGGAAAACAGTTACCTATTATGGAGTTTTTTCCTGCCGAAACGGCGTATGCAACAGCTCCCCGTCAGGGATTCAGAACTTTTTTAAAAATTGACGGAAAGTATTTCGAACCGTTTGCGGTAGGCGGAAAATATCCGCATACTATGGAAATTTACCGCAGCGGATTTAAAATAGAAGAAAAAACTCCGTTATACAGTATTAGCGCGGAATACTTCGGCGTACCCAACAGAGAATTTGCGGCTTTGGGAAGAATAGTAACCCTTACCAATCTTACCGAATGCGCTCAAAAAATTGAAATATTAGACGGACTAGCACAGATTTTACCCTACGGACTTTCTAACTCTTCATTTAAGGAAACGGGCAATCTGTTTAAAAGCTGGATGGTTGCGGAAGGCGTGGACTGCGGTTTTGAGTTTGTTAAAATGCGCTCGTCAACTGCCGACACGGCGGAAGTAAACGCGGTAGAGGGCGGTAATTTCTTTTTGCCCGTGGGAGATTTTAAAGTTTTGGCAGACCCCAAAGCGGTGTTCGGCGAAGACAGAACAAAAACTTTTGCAACGGGTTTTTCAAAAAACAAATTAAACGAAAAAACTTTTAAAGAGCAGTGTTTGGAAAACGAGCTGTTTAGCGCGTTTGCATATAAAAAGCAAGAGTTGCCCGCAGGCGGAAAGCTTGTTGTTTGCGAACTTATAGGCTATGCCGAAAGTTTGGAACAGGTTAAAGACTTAAAGTTAAGTTTAACCTGCGAACAGATTTTTGAAATGCAAAAACAAGCCGACAGCGAAACGGAAAACATTGCAAATAAAGTTGAAACGCATACGGCGTTTGATTTGTTCGACGAATATTTAAAGCAAAGTTATTTTGATAACGTTTTGCGCGGCGGTATGCCTGTTACCGTGGGAGGTAAGCCGTATTACGTATTTTCGCGCAAGCACGGCGACCCCGAAAGAGATTACAACGCGTTTCAGATAGAGCCAAATCCTTATTCGTGCGGCAACGGAAATTTCCGCGACGTGGTGCAGAACCGCAGAAACGATTTGTATATAACGCCGGAATGCGGCGACTTTAATATAAAATATTTCTTTTCGCTGCTGCAAGCCGACGGTTACAATCCGTTATCGGTTTTGGGCGTTAAATACACTTGTAAAAACCCGCCCTCTGGTCTTGAAAAACACAGCGCGTTTTTAAGCGGCGAATTTACGGTAGGAGAGGCTGCCGTAAAATTAAAGCTTGATGGCGAAAAGTTAAACGAGTTAATCGGCGTAAGCAAGTGCGTTTACAAAGCAAAGTTTTCCGAAGGATATTGGACCGACCATTTTGTCTATTTAATTGATTTAATTACGGCATATATGGGGGTGTATCCCGATAAAATGCAAAAATTGCTTTATGAAACTCCGCTTAAATGGTTTCGCTCTGGCGTGCGCATCGTTCCCAAAAACCGCAGGGCTGTTTTGCAGGGCGGTAAAGTGCGCAGACTGTACAGCATTAAAAAATGCGGCGAAGAAGGCTGGCAGAAAGCGGGAAACGGCGAATACGAAACTTCGCTTGCGGCAAAGCTTTTGTTTCTTGCCCTAATAAAAACGGCTACGCTTGACCCCATAGGCTGCGGAATCGATATGGAAGGCGGAAAACCCGGCTGGTGCGACGCAACAAACGGTTTGCCTGCGCTTTTCGGAAGCAACGTTGCCGACGGATTAGAGCTTTTAAGGCTTATAAAAGTTTTAAAAATGATTTTTAAAGAATATAAAGCGGACGTGCAATGGTGCGGCGAGCAGAATGAATTTTTCCGTTCGGTAACCGCGTTGTTGGAAGAAAATTCAACAGCCGCAAAATATTACGAAAAAAGTGCGGATTACAAAGAAAAATATTTAAATCAAGCATATTCGGGGTTCAATTTACAAAATTGTACTGTTAAAAACGATGAAATCTTAAAATTTTTAACGCTTGCCGAGCAGAAATCGGAAAAAGGGATTGCCGCGGCTAAAAAGTTGGGCGGCGGCAGAATTCCCACTTATCTTGCGTTTGAAGTCGAATCTTACGAGCAGTCGGAATGCGGTTTTGTATCCCCTAAAAAGTTTAACGCGCGCGCGCTGCCTCATTTTGCCGAAGGCGTTGCAAAAAGCTTATGCGTAGACAGAAAAGAAGAATACACACGCGCGGTGCGTTCGCCGCTTTACGATAAAAAATTAAAGCTTTTCCGCACTTCGGAACCGCTTGATAACGAAACTTTGGAAATAGGGCGTATACGCTCTTTCCCGGCAGGCTGGTTGGAGCGCGAATCGTGCTTTCTGCATATGAGCTACAAGCTGCTGCTATCGCTGCTTTCCGCAGGAATGTACGATGAATTTTACAGTGAAATTAAAACGGGGCTTGTGCCGTTTATGCCGCCCGAACGCTACGGAAGAAGCGTGCTGGAAAACAGTTCGTTTATAGTAACTTCCAATCACGGCGATAAGTCCAAATGGGGCAAGGGCTATCAGGCGCGTCTTACGGGCGCCAACGCCGAAGTATTGTCTATGTGGCGGCATATTATGGGTTTTGAAAGACCGTTCTTGCTTGAAAACGGCGAACTGAAATTTAAACTGTCGCCTAAACTGCACAAAGATTTTTTCCGCGACGGAAAGGTAAGCTTTACGTTGTTCGGAACAACCGTAGTAACATATGTAAACAACAGCGGTAAAAGCACTTGGGAAGGCGTAAACGCGGAATATTACGGCATCAACGGTGTAAAACACCGCGAAATATCGGGCGAGCTCGCCGAGGAGCTGCGTTCCGGTAAAATCAAAGAAATAGAGGTTGGACTTGAATGAAACTTAACTTCCCCAAAAATTTTGTATTCGGCGCGGCAACCGCTTCCTATCAGATTGAAGGCGGCAGGCGCGAAGACGGAAAGGGCGAAAGCATATGGGATACGTTTTGCGATATTCCCGGAAACGTTGACCGCAACGAAACAGGCGCGGTAGCGTGCGACCATTATCACAGAATGCGCGAGGACGTAGCTCTTATGCACGAAATGCATCTTGAAAGCTATCGTTTTTCCATAGCTTGGACCAGAATTATTCCCAACGGTTACGGCGAAGTAAACGCCGCGGGCATAAAGTTTTACAGCGACCTTATAGACGAACTGTTAAAGGCCGGAATAAAGCCGTTTATAACTATATATCATTGGGACTTGCCGCAAGCCTTGCAGGACATGGGCGGTTGGCTGAATGAGGATAGCGTTAAATGGTATGTAAATTATGCCGAAACGCTTTTTAAGGCGTACGGCGACAGGGTAAAAGATTGGCTTACGTTTAACGAACCGTTTGTATTTACCGATTTCGGTTACGTTACGGGTTCGTTCCCTCCCGGAATACGCGGAGATTACCGCGCTAAAATCAAGGCTGGGCACAACGTGTTAAAAAGCCACGGCGCTGCGGTTAGGAGTTTTAGAAAACTTGTTAAAGACGGCAGAATAGGTATTACTTTGGACTATGCGTATAACTGTCCGGCAAGTAATAAAAAAGAGGATATCGAGGCGGCAAAAAAAGCTAACGAATTTTGGGCGGGGTGGTATTTTGAACCCGTGGTTTTGGGTCATTATCCCAAGACAGCCGAAAAATGGTTTAAAGAGCGCGGTTTGCTTCCCGAAATTACTCCCGACGATTTAAAACTTATTGCAGAGCCTATAGACTTTTTGGGTATAAATCATTACTTTACAAATTACGTTGAAGCCGCGCCCGAAAACGGACGCGAGGGCACGCGCCCCGTATATAAAAACGTTCATCATTCGGATATGGATTGGCCCATTACCGAAGACGGTTTTTACGAAATGCTTAAATACTTTAAATCCGTGCTTAAAGTGCCGTTATATATAACCGAAAACGGAGTTTCGTTAAACGATATAGTAAACGTTGACGGCAAGGTTGAAGATTACGACAGAATAGATTATTTGAAAAGATATCTTTCCAAGCTTTCCAAAGCTATAGAAGAAGGACTTGACTGCCGCGGTTACTATTATTGGAGCTTAATGGACAATATGGAATGGGCGGCGGGATATAAACCGCGTTTCGGTCTTATTTACGTAGATTACGCAACCCAAAAACGCATTATTAAGCGCAGCGGCGAATGGTACCGCGCGCTTATAGATGATAAAAACAGCAAATAATTTATAAGCGGCTTATTTTACAGCCGCCATAAAGGGAGGAAACGATGAGAACTTTTAAAAGCAAGCTTTTGCTGCTTGTAACTGCAGTTGCAATGTGCGCTTGTCTGTGCTTTGGGCTTGTAGCTTGCGGAGGCGATAAAAATTTTTCGGCTCCCGCAAACTTAAAGGTTGAAGCAAACGTGCTTACTTGGGACGCAGCCGACGGGGCGGAAGCATACACCGTAAAAATCAACGAGGACGAAACAACTACTGTAAATCAGGCTTCGCTTGACTTAAATACGGTAAAGACAAAGCTTAATGCGGGCGAAAATACGCTTTCCGTAAAGGTAAACGCAACGGAGAAAAAAGGCGAAAGCGAATATTCCGAAGCGCTTACTTACAGCTATACACCCTCGCAGGAAGACCAAGAGGCTTTAAACTTATACAACGCTTTTAAAGAGGCTTTGAACGGCGCTTTGAGCGAAGTGCAAAAAGCCGAAAGCCTTGACGCGCTTAATAAAAAGATAACCGCGGTAACCGAGGCATATAATGCGCTCAACGACGCGGCAAAGGCTTATATTACAAGCGAAGAAAACACCTCCTACAACGGACTTTCTTCAACGGCTTCGGCTTGGTCGGCGGAAATAGAAGAAGCGAAAACCGAGTGGAACGGAATATCTTTTGGCGAGCTTTCGTCAGACGCGGCAGCGGAAGAAAATATTGCAGCCGCTAACGCTGCGCTTACAAAATACCAAGCTTACAAAGGGTATGTAAAAAGCCAAATCCCCGAAGCAAAACTTACCGAGGTAAATCAAGCGCTTGAAGCTGCGCAGAACAAAATTAAAGAAACTGTTAACCCCGTTAAAGAAGCCGTTGACGCGCTTACGGGCGTTATAGCAGAAGAAAACGTTACGGTTGAATATTACAACTTGTTAAACGGTTACAAAAACGCCGTTGAAACTTTCGGAGCGTATGCAAATTCGCTTTGGTCTTTGGAACTTACACAAAAACTCAATAACGAAATTACAACTTTGCTGGGAACGGTTAAAGTTGAAAAGAGTGAAGTGGTTACTTTTGTGGACGGCGCAACAGGTACTGTTACCGTTTTATATGCGGCTACAAATATTTTGGGAGAACAGGTAAAACTTGCAAAAGAACCCGTACTTTCGCTTACGCTTGACGCCGACAGCGAAGTTACGGCGAGCAAGTTCAATTTTGACGATGACAGAAACGTGTATGTTTGCACGGTTTCTTTCCTGCAAAAGGGCGACGATTCCGCAGACTATAAATTAAAAGTTACTTATTCTGTTGACGGCGGCTCACAGCAAACCGTAGTTTATAAAACTTTTAACGACGACGTTTATTTTAATCCCGATGAATTCAAAGCCATTTCGGACGAAGGCAAAATTCAGTTTTCTGGCGCGCCCGGAGATAAAGCTTATTTCGATATTTATAAATCGGCAGACGTATCTGTTGCCGGAACGCTTCCCGTTATTTCGGATTTCCCGCTTGTAAAGGGCATTGAAGTAACAAACGGAATGAAAATAGAAACTTTGCGTTCGCAGTTGGTTAAAGATTACGGCGATATATTGTTAAACAAAAAATATAACGTATGTTTTGTAGTTTATAAATTTACGTCCAACGGCGACGGTATAAGCATAAGCAATATTAAAAACGCGTTGGTAAGCAGAGATAATTATTTGCTTGACTTAACCGAAGACGACGCAAAAGCGCGACTTGAATATTCGGAAGTAGGTATGACGAGCGCAGACCCTACAACGGGCGGCATAATTTTAGGCGCAGGATATAACCCCGCGGCTTTGGCTGCGCAGTTTAACGCCCCCGCAGTAACCGAGCAAAACGTTAAAGACCAGCTTTGCTGGATAATAGACGTTACATTAAATAACCAAACCAAAACGTTTACAATGCCTTGCACGGGAGGTTCGCTTGACGGAGCCGTGTTAAAGCGCAATATATGGAATTTGTTTAATAACGATACGGATAACGGTTATAAACTGCAAATCCGTTTGGCGCTTAAAGAAGATTCCGGCTACTCCGATATTTTGAGAGAATCGGAAAAAACTTCTTTAAAAGATTGGCCGCTTACAGTCAGCGCCGCAGACGCCAGACTGCCCATTAATTTGGGGGCCACCAACGGAAAATTGAACGCTACAACCGAGCCCACGGGTACTTGGGCGTACGGCGCTTGGGAAGTGGCAAGTACGTGGAACAGAGATTATCACGACGGATTAACCGTATTGGTTTACGACGCTTCCGATATTTCCGACGTGCAAAATTACGATTTTGTGGAAAACGATACTCCGTTTGCAATGTTTACGCACGGAGAACACAGCGAAATAAGCTGGACTGCTTTAAACAACGCTATAACCGAGGCTTGGGCAAGTTCGGCAGAATCCAAGCTTATAACTACAAGAAAACTTGTGTTTGTTTTAAGAGTTTTGGCTAACGAAAACGGCATAGATGCAGGTTACTTGGATTCCGTTCCCGTTTATGCAAATAACGAAAGCGGCGAAAGAGCAGTTTTGACTTACAACCGCGATTATACCGTTCCCAACGGCATTCAGTTTAAGTTTGTAGGCGCGGTGTTCGCCTTTAACGAAACCGATTTGGCTAACAGCGGAAACGTAAACAGCAGAGGCGAAATATTCAAAAACGGCGTTGAGTGCATAGAAATAGAATTTTCCAATGATACTCAGGTTTACAGAGCATACCTGTTTACCGACGGAACGGAAGACGATTCGGCTATGTATCTTTACGACAGCAGAGATAAACAGAATACGGCGTTGTCCTGCGATAAGCTTAGCAACGGTTGGATGAACGTTGCGGATTTTGAAGCTTGGGCTAAAACAAGTTATTCGCTTGCAGACTATTTTACAATAAACGGTTGGTCGTTCCGTACAAAAGTAATAGTGGACGGCAGCGGATACTACGTAGGCGAAGCTCAATATTCAAGCTCGGTTACTTATAACGCTTAAATAAATTAACGTTGACGGGCGTTTCCGGATTAATATTCGGAAACGCCCGGGAAACAGTAAAAAAACACAATATAAGGTAAAATATGAAAAAACGCACAAAAATTATTTTAATATCTGCTGCCGCGGCGGTTGCCGCTGCCGCAATTATTGTTGCGTGCGTTTTATTAATAAAAAAGCCGCAGCCTTCTGTGCCGCCGTACGACCCGCCTCCGTTGGATTTTAAAGAGGTGGTTTTTTACGGCGTTGACGACGCGGAAGTTTTGCAGGGCAGGTTTTTCGATTGCTTTAAAGGCATAACGGCAAAAACCGACAAGGGCGAGGACGTAACGCCTAATATTTCGCTTAACGGCGAAGTTAACACGTCCAAGGTGGGCGAATACACGCTTACTTATTCGGTTGGAGATTTTAACGGCAACGTATTTGATAAAAGCAGAAAAATCACAGTAATAAAAAACGACGCGGTAGGTAAAGTAAAGCCCGTGCCCGTTTATTCTTTGGAAAACGGAGCAACTTATAACGTTGCAAAGGGATGCGAAGCTTATACGAATTCCGCGCTCACAAACGTTGCAAACGCGTTCGACGGCGATTTTTCAAGCCGTTGGGAGAGCGTTCACGGCGTTGACGACGTTTCGCTTACTGTAAATTTGGGAGCAAGCGTACCGGTAAACGAAATTAATATTTATTGGGAAGCTTCGTATGCAAAAAGCTTTACGCTGTCCGTATCGGAAAACGGCGCGGATTGGCAGCTTTTAAAGACGGAAACAGACCAAACGCTTAAATCTACCGTAATCGACGGCAGACAGAATTTTATAAATGCGTATAAGTTTGAAAATTTAACTGCGCAGTTTGTTAAAATTAATTGTTTAAAGCGTTCTACCGCTTACGGTTATTCAATTTGGGAGCTGCAAGTTAAAGGACCTACGGGCACGGTTATTCCCAAAGAAATTTATCCCGATTTATTCAACGCGCAAAAAGAGGGCGAGCCAGATTGGAAATTTGCGGACGAACAATGGGTAAACTTTGATTTGGGCGCGTTAAAAGCCGTTGATACGGTAAGAATTGCCTTTAAAGGCTATATTACGCCTGCAACTTACCGCGTAGCTTACGCGGGCGCGGACGGACATTATAAGTATATAACGTTAAAAAATTTACCTTACAGCGCCGATACTTTTTCTATAACAGAGGGCGGAGCGGATAACGTTACCGTTAACGCCAGATATTTTAAAATAGAAATGACCGAGCGCAGGTTTTATTCCGCGGCTTACCGTATAAACGAAGTTAAATTCAGTTTGGGCGGCAATGCGGTTGCGGTAAGTTCGGTAAGCGCTTCGTCGTCGCAGCCTAATCACGGCGCAGCTTTTCTTACGGACGGCAACGACCAAACTTATTGGGAAAGCCAAAACGGCAGCGAGTATCAGACAATAGATTTAAAATCGGTAAAAGCCGTTGGGCGCGTTGATTTATATTGGCGCGGCGACGACGGCGGCAAAGGTAAATTTTACGATTTGCAGATAAGCTTAAACGGAACCGATTGGACAACGGTTTACCGCCAAACGCACGGAGCAACTCCCAAGCAAAGCGTTTACGTTTACGAAAACGCAAGGTTTATAAGAATTATAGATTATCAAAGTCCCAACGCAGACAGATTTATGTTGGAGGGAATGGTAGTTTGTTCGCAATATCCTCAGTCCAGCGGCGAAGGCAAGATTGAATACGATACTTCGCTTGCGTTTCCCGAATACGGAATAATAGAAACGGAAAACGGCTCGTACGTAACGGGCGGAACCGACTTTCCTTCTTCAAGGCTTATAGCGTATTTAGACGAGAGTCTGCGCGGAAAACCCGTGCCCAGCAACGATTGGTGGCAGGGGCTGCTGGTTGCCGACAAAGGCTATAATATGTTTATGAATCCGCTTACGGCAACGTTTAAAACAGACGGGCTGTGGCTTACAAATCCCGGCGAAGGATATTTTGACGGATTTGTTCCCGGAAACGGCTCGCAGACTGTAAACGTTGACGTTTGCGACGTTGCAATAGGTTATGCCGGAATGAGTAAGGACGCAACCGTACGGGTTACGGGTTATTCCGATTACGGTATAAGCGCGGTTATGACCGACGACGACCAAGTGGATAAACTTACGGCGTTTTTATCGCAGGGCGCGCTTTACGCGTATTGTCTGTTTGCCGAACCCGAAAAGGCGCTTATAAAATCGGATAATCTTTTGGGTTGTTACGATTTACAGGGTAAAGAAATATTAAAAAACATAAATTCCGAATATACGGGCGACGCAATAGCAGTTAAAGTTTTAACGCACAGCGGTTACGTAAGCGGCATAAAAAAATACCGCGATAAAAACGGCGCGGAACACGAAAACGAAAAACTGTACGAGGAGAGATATTACGTTGTTTCCGTTCCTGCGGATACGCGGTTTAAGCGCGGCGAAGGTACGGTTTCGGTAATTATGCAAAACGGCAACTATCTTTCGCTTGGCGCGGTTTCGCAGAAAAATACCGTTAAGGCAGGCGAACAGAGCGGCGTTGCATTCCCTGCGGAAGAAGTTAAAACTCTGCACGATCACGGCTATGCGTTTGTTATGGATACAAGCTGCACTTATTCGTTCAGCGGCGAAAACAACGAAGTTACAACTGTTTTCCGTTTAAAAACGCTTGCAATGCGCAAGGGCTATACGGCGGAAGCGTATTCGGCGTATCTTCCGCACCAATTGGAAAAATCCAATTATACGGGCGGAAAAGTTTATAAAAGCGTACGCGGCGACTGCCGCTCATATACGGGCAACGCGTTTGTTACAAAGGATATTTTTTACGGTGTAGTACCTACTTTTACCGAACCTACCGACGGCGGTTATTCGGCAAAAGTTCTTTACGAACAGCTTTTAACTGTTTATGCAAACAACGGCGGCGATAAAAAGCCGGAAGACAGTAATCTCATTTCGGGCGACCCTTATTGGCAGGGTAAAAATCTGCACCCTATGGCAATGGCGGCGCTTGCTTCCGACCAAATAGGCGCAACCGATTTGCGCGATAAATTTTTAGATAAAATAGAATATATTTTAACCGATTGGTTTACTTACGACAAAGAAAAGGATGCTGTTACGGGCGCGTATTTCTACTATGACGGCGAGTGGGGAACGCTGTATTATAAAAACAGCGAATTCGGCGCGGGCGTAAACCTTGCCGACCACTACTTTACCTACGGTTATTATACTCTTGCGGCAGGCGTGCTTGCTGCTTACCGTCCCGATTTTGCAAACGATTGGGGGGATATGATAGAGCTATTGATACGCGACTATATGAATCCCGAGCGCGATGACGATCTCTTTCCGTATATGCGCAATTTCGACCCGTTTGCAGGACACGGCTGGGCGGGTGGCTATGCCGATAATAACAGCGGCAACAATCAGGAATCTGCCGGAGAGGCGCTAAACAGCTGGGTAGGCGCATATTTGTATGCAACCGCCGTAGGCGACGAAAAAGTGCGCCAAGCGGCAATTTACGGATACACTACCGAACTTAACGCAATAAAGCATTATTGGTTTAATTATTTTAACGACTTTTCGGAAAGCTACCAGTACGGAGTTGCCGGTCAGGTGTACGGCGGCAGTAATTTTTACGGAACGTTCTTCAACGGCGAACCGCTGTATATGTACGGCATACATCTTATACCGGGCGAAGAATATTTAACAAGTTACGCCTATAACGACGCCGAGCGCGAAAAACTTGAAGGTCTTTTAAGCAATATGCGCAAAGAACAGGCTATGTGGGATACCGAGGAGTCGCACAAAACCATTTACGCCTGGCAGCACATATTTATACCTATTACGGCTATTTACGATGCGGACGAAGCGCTTGATTGGTACGACGAAGTTCTGCGCGAACAGGGCAACGTAGGCAATACCTCTGAACAGTTCAACGTTTATTGGCTGATTCACGGAATGAAATCCGCGGGCTTGCGCACTACCGATATATGGGCTAAAAACGGCGCAAGCGCAACGGTTTATAAAAACGGAGGCAAGTACACCGCGCTGTGTTGGAATCCTACGGGTAACGCGGTAAAATTCGTATTTGCGGATAAAAACGGAGAAACGGGCAGCGCAATGGTGCCTGCGCGTTCGCTTACGGCTTGCAATCCAATGGAAGTTACGCTTTCATTCGTTAAATATCGCGACGTAAAAGATTTTGCCGTTGACGGATTTGCGGAAAGCAAAAACGTTGAAAGCAATGCAAACGGACTTGCCTTTTCTAACGGCGGCGAAGCGGCGTATAAACTTACTTTCGGAAGCCGAGAGGCGTATTACAGCGTAAAAATCAGCTCTAACGGTGCAGTCAGGCTTTATATAGACGGCGAAGAAGCCGCGCTTGAAAAGACGGACGGCGGATATAAAAGCAAACCGTTATCGCTTTCGTTTAAGCATACCGTAACCTTAAAGGCAGACGGCGTAAATATTTCGGATATAGCGTTTGAGGAGCTTACGCTTGTTAAATCAAACGTTTCAATGAGCGCGACGGCGTCTTCGGATAACGAAAATCACTTTGCCTCCTATGCGGTTGACGGCGATATGAAAACACGCTGGGAATCCAAGCACAAAAGCGACGGCGAATGGCTTTTATTAGAACTTTCGGAACAGACGCTAATATATCAAATCAAACTGTATTGGGAAGCGGCTTCGGCAAGAGAATATAAAATATATTTTTCAAAAACGGGCAAAGACGGCGAGTGGACCCAGGCTTTCCACGGCGAGTATTCGCAGGGCGGCGACAGACTGGATTTGATAAATCCTTCGTATATAGATTGGGTTAAGTATATTAAAATAGAAGGTATTTCCAGAATTACCGATTACGGCTATTCGGTTTACGAAGTTGAAATATACAATTTTGATAATTGATATTGATTTTTAATACTTTACGGTATAAAATAGAAAAAATCGCATTAAACAAGGAGCAAAGTTATGGCGGGTTTGGTACTTAAACACATATATAAAGTTTATTCAGGCAGAAACACACAAAAAAAGCGTTCTATAAAGGCGTTGGTAAACAAAATTACCAAAAAGCAAGAACAGAAGCCTGCGGTTGAAAAACGTTCGGGCAAGTTCGTTGCCGTGAAAGACTTTAATATGGAAATCGAAGACGGCGAATTTATAGTATTCGTAGGACCTTCCGGCTGCGGTAAATCCACAACCATAAGAATGATTGCCGGGCTTGAAGATATTACGGGCGGCGAACTTTATATCGACGGAGTGCTTGTTAACGATATTGCGCCCAAAGAGCGTGATATTGCAATGGTATTTCAAAGCTATGCGCTTTATCCGCATATGACCGCGCAGCAGAATATAGAATTTGCTTTAAAGCTCCGCAAACTGCCCGTTGAAAAGAAAGATAAAGACGGAAATCCCGTGCTTGCTATCGACAAAAAGAAGATTAAAGAGCTTAAACAAAAACTTTTAAACGTGCAATACGATTTGGAGGACGCGCAGGACGAAGAAACCAAAGCGCTGCTTAGCGAACGTAAAGCCGCGATTGAAAAGGATATTGAATATTACAGTAATACCCCCGTGCAGGCTTACGTTTACAGGCATATGAAAAAGGAAGACATTGCCGCAAAAGTACAGTGGGCCGCAAAAGTTTTGGGTATTGAAGAACTGTTGGACAATAAACCTGCGGAAATGTCCGGCGGACAGCGCCAGCGTATCGCGCTGGGTCGCGCAATGGTAAGGGGACCTAAGGTTTTTTTGTTGGACGAACCGCTTTCCAACTTAGACGCCAAGCTGCGCGCAAGTATGCGTATGGAAATAGTAAAACTGCATAACGAGCTTAAAACTACATTTATATACGTAACTCACGACCAGGTTGAAGCTATGACTATGGGCACGCGCATTGTCGTTATGAAATTGGGCGTTGTTCAGCAAATAGATACGCCTACCAATTTGTACGACTATCCCGATAATAAATTCGTTGCGGGCTTTATCGGCACTCCACAGATGAATTTTATGGATGTAAAAATCAAAAAATCGGGCTCAAAATTAAAGACCGAATTCGAAGGCGGTCAGGTTGTAAACTTCGATTTATCCAAGCTTAGAAAAATAGACCAAAGTTTGTTGGACGGCGGGGAACACGAGGTAACTTTGGGTATCCGCGGCGAAAACATTAAGATAGCGGCGGCAGAGGCAAAGAGCGGTTCTTATTTGGATACAACGCTTTCGGTTAAAGAAATTTTGGGCGGTACTACGCAGCTTTTTATAAAGCTTTCTGAAGGCGGCGCGGAATATATTGTAAGTTTGTCCGAGCGTAACGACTATATGTCCGGCGACACTGTGCGTCTTACTTTTGACGAAAAATATATTCATTTGTTCGATAAAGAAACCGAACTTTCACTAATGGGCAGAGAAACGGGCAATTAATTTAAGGATATAAAAATGAAAGATTGGCTTAAATTTTTCGGGTTGGGTTTTTTCTCCGATAAAATTGCAAAGCAGGCAAAAAAACGCGGTATAATGCATATCGCGTTTGGTTTTGTTTTTGCGCTTTTGTTTATTTTTTGCGGAATACTTGCCGCAAATACCGTTCCGTTTAAGTCGCATTATAACGGCGCGCCTAACTACAAATCTTTTATACAGGCGGCATTGGGCAAAGGTGATTTAACGCTTGCAAACGGTTTAATCTGCGCGGATAAAATAGTTAATACTTTTGAAAATTCGGAAGACAGTCAAAAGTATTCCTTAAACGGTTTTAATTTTGTTATAGACACGCGCCCTTATTCCGCTTACGACGATTTTGAGGCGTATTGCGTTGCAACCGACGGCAGCGGCAGAGAAATTACTTATTCCGATTATCTTATTCTGGGCGAAGAAAAGCAAAAAGATTACGCTTTCAGAATTCGTTACACTCCCAACGAACTTGTACTTACCGAAGACTCGGTTAAAGTTTACGAAGACTATCTTTCGGCAAGTGAAGACGAAAATATTAAAAAACAATATCAGGACATAATTGCGGACAAGCAAAATTTAAAAGCGGAAGATTATTTTAAAAGCGTGTATGTATTATATCTTAAAGCGTACTATCCCGATATTTCGGCGTACGAAAGGGACGGCATACCCCGACTTCGCAACTACTACGCGCAAAAATATTTAAGCGACAGCGCCGTAAAAAATTATTTATTTGTATTCGACGATTTAATAGTAGGCGATTTTCAAACTTACGGAGAACTGCCGGTACAGTTTTACGGATATTGCAATTCGCTTGCAGACGCCGCTATTACCGCCGATAATGCGGATGAATTTATTTTAGATGCGTTTTACGCTAAAACGTCTACCGTTGCAAGCGTTTATCTTATAAATATGTTCAGACTTCTGCCGTTTATCGCCATTATACCTGTTTTGTGCGCTTTGCTTTTAAAAGTTGCGTTAACGCTGTTAAAGGACGAAAAGTATAAACAATTCGGTACTTGTTTTAAAATTGTATGCTGTTATCTTACGTTCGGTTCGCTTATATCTTTATTAATAATTTTTATATGCGGATTCTTTGTTACGGGCAGTATTTTGAACTATATGCCTCTTATAGCGCTGGGAGTTACCTTGCTGTTTAGAACGGCTTTGTTTGTTTTATCGGAATATTTAAGTTTAAAACGCGACGAAAGCGAAAAAAGCGAAAAAATCGAAACGTAACGGTTTGAATATTAAAAGCCGCGATAGTATTGCGGCTGCGCTATATCAAATTATAATATACAAAAACGCTTTGGAGGACTTATGATTTACAGAGAGTTTCAAAACAAAAAAATTTCAATGCTGGGTTTCGGCACGATGCGCCTGCCTGTAAAAAACGGTGTTTATGCCGATATAGACGAAGACGCGGCTGCCGAAATGATTGATTACGCAATTAAAAACGGTGTTAATTATTTTGATACTGCGTGGGGCTATCACGACGGAAATTCCGAAGCGGCGATTGGTAAAATACTTTCCGAATACAAAAGAGAGAGCTTTTACCTTGCAAGCAAATTCCCCGGTTACGATTTGGCGAATATTGATAAAGTAGAAGAAATTTTCGAAATCCAGCTTAAAAAGTGCAGGGTGGAATATTTTGATTTTTATCTTATTCATAACGTATGCGAATTGAATATCGACGCTTATCTGGATGAAAAACACGGGATATTCGATTATCTTATAAAGCAAAAGCAAAACGGCAGAATAAAACATTTAGGTTTTTCGGGACACGGCGAATTAAATGTTTTAAAGCGTTTTTTAAACAAATACGGCAAGTTTATGGAATTCGGTCAGTTGCAGATTAATTATTTGGATTGGGAATTTCAGCAAGCCAAGCAAAAGGCGGAACTTTTTACAAGTTACGGCATTCCTATTTGGGTTATGGAGCCTCTGCGCGGTGGAAAACTTGCCGCGCTTGAACCCGATTATACAAAGGCGTTAAAAAATCTTCGTCCCGACGAAGGCGTACCTGCGTGGGCGTTCAGATTTTTACAGAGCATTCCCGAAGTAAAAGTAATACTTTCGGGTATGTCTGATATGGCGCAGGTAAAGGATAATATAGAAACGTTTAAGCAAGATAAACCGCTTAACGCAAACGAAATGCAAACTCTTTTGTCCATAGCGGACGAAATGACGGGAAAAACCAAACTGCCTTGCACCGCGTGCAGATATTGCACTAGCCACTGCCCCAAAGGATTGGATATTCCCGATTTAATAAAGCTGTACAACGAGCACCGCTTTACGGGCGGCGGATTTATTGCGCCTATGGCGCTTGCGGCATATCAAAAAGATAAACTGCCTGAGATGTGCATAGGCTGCCGAAGCTGTGAAAAAGTTTGTCCGCAGGGAATAAAAATTTCCGAAATGATGAAAGATTTTTCGGCAAAATTAAAAGAGGTTTAAAAAATGTTAGAGGCAATATTATCAAAAAATAAATATAGTTTAAAGTTAAAAATAACAGTAAAAACGTTGGTTTCGGCAATAATTATCGTGTGCGCGGTAGTTTTCCCGCTTATAACTCACGCGGTCTTCGGCGCCGACGGCGGCGCGAAGCTGTTGCCTATGTATATGCCCGTTTTGGTCGGCGGCTGCTTGCTCGGCTTAAAATGGGGATTGGCGGTAGGCTTACTATCTCCCGTAATAAGTTTTTTAATTACGTTTGCGTTGGGAAACGCTATGCCTGCGGCGGTAAGACTTCCTTATATGATGTTGGAACTTGCCGTGTATGCAGCTGTTACAGGGGCGTTTTCTTCTAAAATAAGCAAAAATACTTGGATTGCGTTCCCCGCAGTGCTTTTTGCGGCGGTTGCAGGCAGATGCGCGTTTTTAGCTGCTGCGGCAATTTTTCAAAGCGTTTCTCCGCTTAGTCCGTATATTGTTTGGCAGCAAATACAAACGGGATTTTCGGCGGTAATATTGCAAGCGGTAATAGCGCCGTTAATTGTTACAGGCATCTTTTATATATTCAACCGTAAGGATTAAATAAAGTACGAATGCTGCAAAATTTAAATTTTGTAAAGCAAACGCTGTTAAATGGCGGTTGCTCTTGCGTTTTGTCAAACGGTAATACAACATTAAAAAGCCGAGAGCGCGGCGTAAAACCTATTTTGGACTTTATAGAAGGCGGCGCAGATTTTAAAGGCTTTGCCGCAGCCGATAAAATTGTAGGAAAAGCTGCGGCGCTTTTGTACGCGTATATGGGCGTAGGCGCGCTGTACGCTCAGGTTATAACCGATTCGGCGCTGAAAATTTGTATAAAGTACGGAATTAAAACCGAGTACGATACGCTTACGGATAAAATAATTAATCGCGTTGGCAACGGTATTTGCCCTATGGAGCGTATTACGGAAAATATTTTTAATCCGGTAGAAGCTTTAACGGCAATTAAAAAATTTTTTCTTTCTTAACAAAAATAAAAATCCCTGCGGCAGTAAGCCGCAGGGATTTTTTATTTGAGCGAGCGCAGTAAAACCAGCAGCGCCGTTTTTTGCGCTTTTGATAAATTTCTTATCCGCCTTGTAAGCTCGGTTTCGCAAGTTTCCGGGTTGTCTTCGTCCATAAAAAATTCCGCAAGTGTCATACCGAATGCTTCGCAAATATTTCTGAGCGTAGAAATTTTAGGTTCTGCTTTACGCGTAAATATATTATTTACCGTAGATTGGGTAAGCATTGCTTCCATTGCCAAGTTGTTTACCGACCAACCCCGCTCTAATCTTAACTTGTCTATTTTTTCGACTACGTTTAACGCCATATAATTTTTTTTCCTCTTTTTTCAAAATTATATAACTCAAATGGGTTATTTTCTTAACCAAAATGCTTGACACATTAACTCAAATGGGTTAATATACTGATAAAAAGAGTTAAAAAGGAGAATTTATATGCAACAAAAATACAGACAAAAATTAAAAGTTACGTTTTTATTGTTGTTTATAATTATATTTTTCGCAACGGCTGTTGCTTTGTTCGTAATTAATTTCGGCAGAAATTTTATTAACGTTTCTGCGAATTTAAAACAAGACGAATTCGGCAACTATATAGTTGACCGTGAAGAATACTTTGATATTTCAAGATCAAGCGACGGTAAAAAGGTTACTTTTAATGGCTTAACCAAAGAAGGCTACAAAGTTTTGGGCACTTCGGTGCAAAGCGCAAACACAATAACCGTTCCGTTTGTATTGCATATCCCCGACGGCATAACGCACGTAGGCGGCAATTTTTTGGGATGCGGTGCGCTTAAAGGAATAACTATACCCGAAGGCGCTGTAGAGGTTCTTACTGCTTTGGGAAAAACAAGCGTTAAAAGTCTTGTTTTCCCTAAAACAATCTCAAGTATATCAGTCGCCGTTAAAGAGGCTCCGTTGCTTGAATCGGTTTCCGTAAATGAATATACGGCTGAAGAACTTGCCGCCGGAGCCACTCAAAAGATGTACAGCGTTAACGACCAATACGTAGTTCAAGGCGCCAAAACCGCAACTTCAGGTAAAACCGTTATTATAGGCGCAGGCGGCGACGTTACTCTTACCGAAGATATAAGCAGTATCGGTAGTTATGCATTCAGGTACAGAAAAACTTTAAAGTCTATATTTATCCCCAGAACGGTTACCCACATATCTGATTTGTCGCTTTCGGCAACCTCTTTGGAGAGTATAACAATAGACAAAGCAAATACAAAATATTCCGACGGGAGCAACCTCGACGCTAACGGTAATATTGTTTCAAGCGGTGCAATACCCGGCGGCAATTGCATTGTCCGACAGCATGATTCAAAGTTTTGCGAACTTTATATTGCTTGCGGCAATACGGTTGTGCCCGATTGCGTTACCAGATATAGCAGTTCGGCATACAAGGGTATTACGGGCGCCGAAAATATAGTAGTACCGCGGCAGATAACTTTTATAGAAGCAAATGCGCTTGCGGCTTCCGATGTGAAGACATTAAGAGTAGAAGAAGGAAATGCAGCTTATTTCAGTAAGGTAGACGGTATTGAAACCAACTGCGTTATGACCTTTGAAGACAGCAAAGTCGTAGACGGACAAACGCAATACGTTATGTTGGCAGGGTGTGCGAATTCACAAATTCCCGACTGCGTTTACAGAATTGGCACGTGCGCTTTTGAAAGTAATATTTTTGTTACCGGTATAACCGTGCCTCAAAACGTTACTTCAATAGGTTCATACTGTTTTTACGACAGCAATTTAAAAGAAATTGTTTTAAGCGAAAATATAACCGATTGGGGTGCGGAACCGTTTACAAACACGCCGTATTTTGCCGCGCCGGAAAGATGGGAAAACGGAGAGGCATTTTATGTAGATAAGTATCTTATGAAAATCAGCTCCAATATAAAAGATGTGCTAATCGTTAAAGACGGAACCGTAGGTGTAATGCCAGGCGCTATAGTTTCATGTCCTAACCTTAAAACGGTGCGGCTGCCGGACAGTTTAAAGATTTTAGGCGATGAAGCAATAAAAGACAATCACGTTACAACCGTTTATATATCTTCTGTATTGAGTTTGCCTATTAAAGAGAACGCTAATGCTGCTTCTATAAGATATGTAGCAAAAAATAAGACTATATACGACGAACTTATAACAAATAATATTTTCGGCAGTTATTCCGACAAATTAAGCTATGAAATAGGTGCGACGTTTAAGGTGGCGGAAGAAGTAATAGAAACAAAGAAGTTGGCAGGGCAGACGTTCGGATATAAGTATAACGAGCGGACACAGGAATGGCGTAACGACGGATTTTCGCCGAACGGATTCTACGTAGAGCTTTGGCGCA
>CATLBN010000021.1 GCA_949878885.1 uncultured Clostridia bacterium
AATCTCCCTAAAAGCGTTGCTTCCGTTCTGCCGAAAGGCAAATAAATTTAGGTAGGTAAAGGAAATGGAAGAAATGACAGTTTCGGAACTCAACCGCTTGATTTCTTATTTGAAATCTGTCGGTTGGACGGATACGGAAATTGTTAAATTGCTTGACTACATAAGCAGTTAAACGGTTTCCGTTGTAGGACATAACAAGAGCCGTCTACTCCCTTACGACTAAACGGCTCAACCCAGACGGGGTAAACCTACCACTCCGTCTTAACTTTTTTTTATTATAACTTATCCACTTTAAAAAATCAATATTTTAGGAGTTAAAATTTATGAAAAATACAAAATTAATACCTGTTTATCTTAACACTTTAACAATGATAGCAAATCAACTCGACGGAGAAATAAGAGAAGTTATGCTTAAAACTTTAAAACAATTCAGTATTGATTGCAATATAGGCAATTTCAACTATGCGTTATTATGCTCCATCAACGCAAGCATTAATGATTTAAAAACCGTTATAACAACAGAATTAGGAATAAATTTTAAAAGCGAGAATTAATTCTCGCTTTTTTTATGGTTGATTATCTCCCCCGTTTCGGGGTCTATTTCGGGTTGTGTATGTGCTTCAAATGCGTTGTATGGGTTTGTATCTACTATTAATTCGCCGTTCTCTATGCGTTGCAAAATATTTTCTTGACTGCGTAGTGCTCTAACGAACTTTTCGTAGGTCTTAAAATTACGGATATAATCGCGCCCATATTTTATTGCCCTTTGTCTGTATGTCATATTCTTATCCAACAAATCTGTTACAAACTCTTCGTTATCAACAGACTTTTTACACCCCCGTTGAAAAAATGACATATCGTTTGAATGTATGTCTGCTTCGTTATAAATAGCTTTGTCGGGGAAATCTTCACTATGAGGAAGATAAATAAAATCTTGGTACTTATCTTCCATTTTTCGGGCAAAAGTGTTTTGTTCCCCCTCTACCATTTTTCGCACTTGCTCGAAGCTTTTGTTTTGCTTAAACGTGCAAAGGATATGTATATGTGGGTCAGTCTTGTCTTTATCATGAAGTATCCACGCCCATTTAAACGCTTTATCTAAAAGCGGTTGAAATGAGTTTTCGTCAGTATTATAGGTTACTAATTTAAAACTGTAAAATCTTTCCATTATCCACCATTCAGACTTCGTCCGGTATTTTAAAAATGTGTGTGTGTGTGCGGTTTTGCTATCTATGCAAAAGATAGCAAAACCGCAACGGCGCACACTGTGCGCCTGCACTCCGACGGCGCTGGGCGCGCCGGTATTGTCGGAGTGCAAGTAAAACCGAGCTTATAGCTCGCGTTCATTTTGAGGGGGATAAAAACGGGGTCGCTTTTATCCCCCTCTTGCCTCTCGCCTACGCCTCGTTTACGGCAATTCACCCCCACAATTATGAACGCGAAGTTTTTTTGCCGTAGCCGTACTTTTTAAAGCTATTAAGTGAGGAAATCGGCGGCGCACTTTTCGGCTTTGATTGTTGCTTTTTCACTTCATCGGGACGTTCCAAGGGGTGCGCAGTACAATAAGCCTTAACGCCTTCAACGCTCAAATTATCGTCAACGTGCTTTTTATATACATATCCCACTTTTTCTATACCGTAAAGAAAATACGGCTCGCCGCTAAACGAGTTATAACGGTCAAAAACATCGCCCCAAATACGGAAACGCCCCCACTCTGCAACTTTAATTTTTACGTTTACACCGAGCGTTGAAAGCTCTTTTACAACAGCGTTAAGCTGATTACGGATATAAAGAAACTTCCATTTCTGTCGCTTCCAAAATAGCAGAAAACGCCTTACGCCCGATTTAACAACGTAATACATACCCACTAATAAACGTCGTAAAGCCTTATCTAACGCACCGCCGACCTGCATATCGAATATAAGCGTTATAAGGTTATGTCTCACAAATTTTATAAGGTTTATGAGGTAATTATTGAGCGTTTCCCAATCACGGCAGAACGCCAAAATATCCGCTTCTTGAATGAATACCGCAGAGCCACGCGGCAAGTATTGAACCTCAAAATCGTCATTTGGAAGTCCTAAACGTTGTAAATCAACTTCCCAAGTTTCTATACCTCTACGTTTGTCTAATATAATTTTATTGTTACTAAAATAAAGGGTGTCCGAAATTTCAAGCCGTATTCCGCTATCCGCATAAAAACGCCGTGCGAGGTCTACCGCCATATTTTTCCGTGCTCTACGGTGTAAGCGGTAGTCCTCTTTAAACAATGCGGCGGCAAGCGAAGTCTTGCCTGCACCCTGTTCCCCACATATTGCATAAAATCCAGACGGCAACGGTGCAGACTTTAACATTTTATTTAAATTCAAAATTTACGCCCGTCCTTTTCCTCTTTTTTTAAGCGTTTTTCATATCGCTTATACTCCTTTATAAGCACGCTTAACGCTGTCTCTATGCCTTTGTTATAGCCTTTTAATAGCTTATTTCCTACGGGTAAGTTCTTAAATGCTATTTGTTTATTTTTTTCCGTTTTCGGCAACGGTACACGTTTTAAACTCTTTAAATATTCCGTATGTACGGAACGGATATGCGCTTCTACAATTTTATAAAACAATTCTATTTCTATCATTTACTTGATTTTTCCTTTTTATAATGTTATACTTTTTTTAAAATTTTTACTTAGAGGGTTTTATGTATTTACTTTTAGATATTGGGCACAATAACGGCAGTCCAAGCAACACCAATACAAATGAATTTGACTTGAACAACGGCGGTTGGATATTAATAGCCGTTTTATTTTGCATTATAGCTGTATTAATTATTTGTATGGTAATTCAGCATTGTTTAGCAGAGCGAAAATATATGAAGTTGGACGAGCTATACAAAAAAGATTTAAACGATAAAGAAAAATTACTGCTTGCAAAATACCGTAAATTGAACGGAACCGAACAAACCATTATTGACGATACTATAAAAACATTGACTGAAAATAAAGTTGAAACAAAACATAAGGACGACGGCAATTAACCGCCGCCCTTTTTATCTTTTATATACTCTATAAGTTTTGCTATAAGTTTGAATGGTAAACAAATTAGCCACAACAATCCTTTTAAAATCAATACTAAACATTTTCCAACAACGGGGAATATCACACCAAGTATAGGCAAAATGATTATAAGAGGTATTAAAGCAACGAGCAACCACCAAATCCATTCGGGCACGCCCGTTAATCGACCAAGCCATTCGAATAAACTTGCAAATTCGTTTGTATTGTTATTTGACGGCATACCATTGTTATGACCTATATCAGAAACTGCACCTAAATCATAAGTAATTCCTTTAGTTATAAATCTTAAACGAAGAACTGTTACTTCCGAAACTTCTGTCCATTTGTAAACGTTTGAACCGTAACCAACTATAAGAGCGGTTGAAGTTTCGCAAAAACGAACAACCCATTTTGTATTTTCTAACCCTTTTATGTATTCGTCTTGAATATCCTCATTTTCAATAAAATCCTCGGTTTTTTCTATCCTATCCCAAGTATATTTAACGCCTAACCAACCGTCCGCAGGATTTTCGCCCGTATTAGATAACTTTACAACCTCGTTTGGATGGGAAACAGGCTCTTGTTTTTTTGTGCTTCCGTCCAATCCTATACCCGTAGCACGTGAACATTCAGTTGAAACATATGAAACGGTTGCCTCTTGTAAGAAATCTATCGGTAAATCGGTATCAAAAGCTATGTAATGCGAATGACAGCGCGTAGGACAGAGTTTAAACCCGTCATTATATTCAATATAAGCAAAAAACGGATTTAATATTTCAATAGTCTTTTTTTCTTGAACGGTATATTTGACTTGCCCGTTTTCGGTTTTAGCTATATATAGTTTACCGACTTCAAAAGCTTTTTCAGTTATAATACTTTCGCTTGAAGAACCCGTATCGCCGTAATCGGAATTATATTCACGATAAATGGTTGCGATATTGTAATAACGAACAAGGTCTTTACTTACGTTAAAATCATTTACTTTGTATTTACAGAAAACGCGGTTACTGCTTAATAATGTCAAATTATATAATTTTGGTTGGTCAACTTCGTCTAAACTGTCAATTCCAATACCGAAACTACCCATTTTATCGGTAAGCGACATATTAACCTGTGTTGCAATAAGATAAGTGGATTTTTGACAGGGCTGATAAGTGTAAATAAACAACTCGTTATTATTGCTTTCGGCTATTTGGATAACTTGTATTGAATAATCGTCCTTATTATCGCTATAATCGTTTACATTAAACTTGCTGTCTTTTTGCAAATCCGTTAAAACGTTTGTATAGCCCGAAGTATCGGCAAAGGCAGGGAATGGACCCTGCCCACCGATAAACGCGATTATAAGCAATAACAGAGCAAAAAAGACAGTTATATATTTTCTTTTAACTCTTTTATTTTTCATAATTGCACCGCCTTATTAGTCAAAAATAATTCCACCGTCCGACATACCAACATCTGTTACGGAATTAATTTTAATTAAACCGTCTTTGCGAACGTTAAATGCGCCGCCGCTACATTCAAGTGTACTGCATACCCTGTCGCCATAAACATAATTTAAGCTTACTTCCCAAGAACCTATTTGAGCTACGGAAGAACCGCTTGTGCCGTCGCCCCAACCGTGTTCAAAAAAATAATTATTAAGCACAGTTTCCGCGCCAGAAGAATTGCCGTTACCGTTCTGCATAAGCGATACAGGACAAATAAAATTTAATCCGCTTATAGCAAAACTTTCTTTTGCCATTCTTCCCGTAACGCCTGCAATGGAACAATTATCCATTGTTTTTAATATGTTATCGTAAGTAGATTTAGTAAAAGTGAAAATGCTTTGTATTTCGGCATAATCCCCAACAACGGTACCAACGCCGTATTCGGGCATAATTGTAATTTCATTTTCACGACCGTCAACATATAACCTGCCTAAATACTCCGAATTTATATTCGTATTTAATACAGCGGTAAAACTTATTAACGGCTTTACAAAATCAACCGTACAATTTGCATACGCATTGCTATTATCTACCGAACGCGCCGTAACAATTATCTGTTCGCCGAAATCTTGCAAGCAAGTTACTATTGCCGTTGACGAATAGGCGGTTGACGGCTCAACCGTTACATAATCTGTAACACTTCTATTTTTAGCCCACTCCGAAGAACTGTCCGCAAAAGCTGCCGACCAAGCAATTCTTTTATCGTTAGCATTTTCAGGCGTAACTACTGCCGTCAAAGTATATGCGCTGTCTGCTGTTTCGCTTATGCCGTTTTCGGAATATGCCGAACGCGGAAGCACTGAACTTAATAAATTTATCCCGTTACCGTCGGCACAATCAACAACAGCGCCCGTAAAGTCTTCGGAAGTATTATTATCTTTATCGTCGGAATTGTCTGTCGCGTTATCCGACCAATGCCAAGTTGACAAATTTTTGTTTGCAAACCATTTCCCGTTATTATCACGGGAAGCGTAACCGCAAGCGCATACACCGCCTGCCAATACCACCGAAAGAAGAAATGATAAAATTCCGTTTAATGTTGATTTCCTCATTTTGCACCGCCTTGTTTACCGTAATAATTTTTAGCTCTGTTTGCCGCTATTTTTGCGCCTTTAACATACCCTGCCGAATATGCACCACGTTTACCGCCCGATTTACTTCTGCCCTTGTGATAACTTATACGTTCTTCCATTGAATAGTTTTTAAACTGCTTATTTCTTTCCATTTTCGCCACAACCTAAGCCGCTTATTCCGTCCGTTTCAAGATACCCAATGACTTTTTCGCCCAAAGGACAACTTGCTAATTCACGAGGGGTACAGTCCAATAACTCCGCAATTAATGCACTGTCAAACGTGAGAGATACTTCACGATAACCCAAATCAACGCAAATACTGTTGTACGGTTTACCGCTCTTTTCGCTTAATGCTTTCTTGAATTTGATTTTGTTTTTTTCCATAAAAAAACCTCCGATAATTTTTATCGAAGATTATAAGTGTTGTTGGTTGAAGCAACCCGTAAAACATTCTTTTTACAAATAGTTTCTTGACTTTTAAGCGCGCTTATGATATATTTTTGTCAAAAGTAAACTATTCGTAAAAGTTACTGTGTTTTACGAATAGTTTGACTCTATTAAAACTCCACCTGTTTTATTAATATGTCAAACTATTACGCTTTAAGGAACAACAAAAATCTTGAAACAATCGAACGGCTGCTTGACGAAGATTTGCCGTCGTTTTGCTACGATTACTTTCTTGCAATCGACAGTCAAACGTCCACTTTAACGCGTTTGAATTATGCGCACGATTTAAAAATTTTTTTCTATTTTTTGCAGGAAAAAAAATTCAGAAATAAAAAAACTGTTAAAGATATTGTTCTGCAAGATTTGGAAGATGTAACTAGCACAGACGTTGAACACTTTTTAAGTTATCTCTCCCATTATAATTACAATCAAACCGAACATTCCTGTAACGAACGCGCCAAAGCCAGAAAGCTTTCTTCTGTTAGGGCAATGTTTAAATATTTTTTTAATAAAGGATTTATAGGCGTTGATAATTCTTCAAAAGTTCCTACGCCTAAATTGCACGAAAAGCCTATTATTCGCCTTGATTCATACGAAGTTTTTAATATAATCGATATTGCAGAAAGCGGAAACGGGCTCTCCCCTCATCAAATGGCTTATCACGAGAAAAATAAAGTGCGCGACAGTGCAATATTAATGCTTTTTTTAGGTACCGGTATTCGTATAAGCGAATTGGTTGGATTAAATAATAAAGATATTAATTTTAAAGACAATTCTTTTATTGTAACCAGAAAAGGCGGCAATAAATCAATATTGTATTTTGACGAAAGCGTTGCCGAAGCTATTGGGCGCTATATGGATTATAAGGATAAAAACGGCGAAATTTTCGACTCCGACCCGTTATTTTTATCTAATAATAAAAACAGATTAACCGTTCGCGCCGTTGAAAATCTTGTTAAAAAATATGCAAAAATAGTGTCTCCTCTCAAGCCTATTTCTCCGCATAAGCTCCGCTCCACTTACGGTACGCAGCTTTACAGAGCAACTGGCGATATTTATATTGTAGCAGACGTTTTAGGGCACAAAGACGTTAATACTACCCGTAAACATTATGCGGCAATAAGCGACGAAAACCGCCGCGGCGTTGTCGGTAAAGTAAAATTAAAGCGCGAAGACGATTAATGTTACATATATGTAAAAAGCCTCTCAATTATATTAAGAGGCTTTTTAATTATGCTTCATAAATTTCTTTTTCTGTTTTAAAACCGTTAGAAGCTCCGTTTACGGTTATTTTATACGCGGCAAATATCTGAGCCAAATGAAGTGCGTTAAACGGATTGCCTTCTTTTAAATAAAAATGAATAAACGCACTGAACAGCGCATCCCCTGCCCCTACCGTATTTACAGCTTTGCCAATTTTAACCGCAGGCATTTCTATAATTTGATTGGTTTTTTGCAAATACATTGCGGCGCCGTTCGCACCGCGACCTAAAACAATAATTTTATTACCGTAAGTTTTTGCAATTTTTAAAATAAATTCTTTGTAATTATTCCCTATATTTTCATCGCTTAAAAAAAGAATATCAGAATACTGCATAAACTCGCTGTTATACTCGTCGTATATATCCGATATAACATGTACGTCAGTAGCAATCGTTTTTTTGTTTTCTTTTGCAATATGCAGTAACGGACGGTTGAAATTGACGTTACAGGCAACTATAAAATTAATATCTTCTATTAAAGAAGCATTAAAACTATACGGCGTATCTTGAATATTTTTTAAATCGCAGTAAATCTGCCTTCTCCCTTCTTCATCATATAAAACTACAGAACTCGGAGTTTGTTCAAGTTTTTGTAACACATTGTCAGAGTTAACTTTTATATTTTTTAAAGTATTCAATATAATCTGTGCGGAAAAATCGTTGCCTATAATTGAAGTCAGCTTAACATCGTTGCCCAAAGTGCGTAACGCCTTTGATATATTGAAAGCTACGCCGGCCGTTGCGGTATTTATACCGAAAAACGGATAATCTATAGTATAATATTAAATAGGGAATTCTTTTACCGCCACCGTTGTTTCGGTATTTAAAAGCCCGCTTACAAGAATTTTCATACGTATTCTCTTTTTAAATTATTATTTTATCGATTTTGATGATTGCGTCGTCTTTAATATTTAAACATCTGCCGCAATTATCGCAAATTTTATTTGCGTCTAAATCGCACACTTCGCATTCCATACATCCTATACACTCTCTGTCATATAAAACGCATTTATTATTTTCTTGTTTTTCCATAATGCACCCTACAATATATATTTAACAAATAAACTGCCATAATTTTGCAAACTTATGTTTGCTTTTTATATTATTTTTGTGATATAATAAATTTAGTAAATAAAATTTTTATTTGAGAATTAAACGGAGGCAGAAATGACCGAAAAAAACAACAATAAACCAATCAGCCAAAAAAAAGTTCAAAGACGGTTAAACGAAGAAAATATTGTTTTTAACTTTATAAACAAATACGTAAGCGAAAACGGTTTTGCCCCCAGCGTGCGGGAAATTTGTAAATCCTGCAATTTAAAATCTACCGCGACGGCGTTTAACGTTGTAAACAGACTTTGCGAAAGAGGCTTATTATCTAAATCGGAGTTAAAACGCCGTGCAATTTCACTGCCGGCGAAGTCGGTTTCTGTTCCGTTGATAGGCACAGTTGCCGCAGGGCAGCCCATTTTTGCAACCGAAAATTACGAAGGTTTTTATTCTCTGCCGGAAAGCTTTTTTTCTGGCGAAGATTTATTTATGTTAAACGTTCAAGGTACGTCAATGATTAATATAGGTATGCTTGACGGAGATAAAGTTGTGGTTAAGCGGCAAGATACCGCCGATAACGGCGATATTGTGGTTGCGCTTGCAGACGACGGTGCTACCGTTAAAAGATTTTACAAGCGCGATAATAAAATTATTTTGCATCCGGAAAACGATAATATGGATGATTTTGTGTTTGACGATATTATAATTTTAGGTAAAGTTGTAGGACTTATAAGAAATATTTAATACAAAATCGGTTGCAGTTTAATAAAGCAATCGCTTTTTAAGTACTTTCTTCTTCTTTTTTATAAGGATTTACGTGAACTGTAACGTGTTTTACAAGCGGAAAACTTTCTTCTATACCGCTATGCACTTTTTCGGCTATTTCGTGGGCGCAATAAAGCGTTAATCCGCCGTCGCAAGCAATTTCTACTATAACATATATTCTGTTACCAAACATTCTCGTCATTATTTTATCAACTTTGAGCACGCCTTCTACGTTTGCAATATAATTCTTTATATCTTCTCCCGTTTTTTCGTCGCAAGCCTCGTCGGTCATCTTTTTTATTGCATCAATAAATATATCTATTGCAGCTTTTAAAATAAAAAGACAAATAACCAAGCAGGCAATGGGATCTAAAATAGGAATGCCGCAAATCACCCCAATTATTCCTATAAGACTTCCTATCGAGGATAACGAATCGGAGCGGTGATGCCAAGCGTCGGCCTTCAATGCCGAAGAATTTACTTTTTTGGCAGCTTTAATTGTGTACCAAAACATTGCCTCTTTTACAACTATAGATACCGTCGCCGCTATAATGGCAAGAATTCCCACCGCCGATAAAGCATCAAAGTGCAAATTTGCGTAATCTTTTGTAATAAGACTTTTAATACCTGAATATCCTATTGCCGCGCCGGTAGCAAAAAGCACAACGGCAAGTAAAACGGCTGCAACGCATTCAAATCTTTCGTGTCCGAATTGGTGTTTTTTGTCGGCGTCTTTTGCTGAAATTTTAACACCGATTAAAACTATTATTGTAGAAAACACATCCGACGCAGAATGAACAGCATCGGAAATAAGCGCATACGACGCACTAAAAATGCCTGCTAACAATTTAAATACAGTTAGCAAGCCGTTCATAATCAAAGTTATTACAGAAGTTTTTACCGCTGTTTTTTCAAGGTCGTTCCCTTCCATTTTTACTCCAAAAATAATGTGAAACTTATTAAAAAGGTTTGACATTATTATCGTTTTTAAATATAATATTCAAGTAAACAGAATATTGCTGCTATGGCTCAGCAGGTAGAGCACGTCCTTGGTAAGGACGAGGTCACCGGTTCAAGTCCGGTTAGCAGCTCCATAAAAACCGCTTAACGGCGGTTTTTTATTTTTTAAATTTGTATAAGCCGAATTAACGTAGGATAAACCCATATTTAAAACGGATAATTTATGTTTTTTAATATATTCAAATGAGAAATAGTAAACAAGAAAAATAGCGCTTAATGCGGTTACCGCAACTAAAAACAGAACTACGTCGTACCAAACCTGACCTGCCCAAAGTCTAAAATCTTCTAATGGTTTAAAATTACTGTAAAGGATATTAACGTAATTAGTATCAAGTTTAAATGCAAAGGGTACTGCGTACGTTGCATACACCGCTACTCCCGCGGTTATATTTATTCCGTCAGTTAATTTAGGTACGTAATCGGTTAGCCATAGCGAAAATATAAAATAAGCTATTACAACCATATGATAGAAAAAAGCGTGAAAATTATGAAACGACGCAAACGGTGCCCGTGTGGAATTGCCTAGCAACGCTCTCGGATGCACCAAGACAAGGGCAAGCACTAAAAAAGAATAAACAAACGTAGGTCCTTTAAAAATTTTTGCGGCTTTATCTCCCAAACATTGAGATAGCGGCATTATGAAAATAAACAGCGAACAAAAATGCAACGGCAGAACGTAATAATTGTATTCTGCAAGAAAATTGAAATAAACTTGTTTAGAGATTTCAAGCGGAATTATAATTAAAGATAAAACAACCAGCGGAATCTGCCTGATATAAGGTTTTTTCCCTCTGAGAATAAGTCTTAATAATGCACCCGTGCATATCATTAATAAAAATGTAACCGGCAAAAAAATTGCGTCGTATTTACTCCACTCAAACATATCTTTATCTTTCTATAAGTATTATTTATTTTGCGGTTTTTATTAAAATTAAATAGCGGGCACCGTTAAAGATACCCACATTAAACAATAAAAATCAGTGTTTTCTTTTAGCTATTGCAATTCTGATAAACTTTTTAGGTTCAGGCCGTTTTTCAGGTTCGGTTTGCACATCTTCCAATTTAACGGGTTCAATTACATAGGCTTCTTCCGCTTTTTCCGGTTCAATGTTAAGTTCTTCTTCGGTAGCCGCAATTTCAACGTCGCTTCCTTGTGCCTGCATCATTAATACATATGCTACTGCACAAGGATATTTAAGAATACCTTTATCGCAATTTTTGCAGAACGGCGCGTATTGTCCGCATAAATCGCGTTTAAGCGCCTGACTGTTTAAATATTTATCCAAATCAATCGTTTGCTGAATAACTTTCAAATTTTCAATGGTTAATTGCGTCGGCATAGACTGCAACAATTTCAGAGGCGCTTCACTGTTCCACATAACATACTCCTTAAATTGAATAAATTTATTATACTACTAATAAATTTATTTTTCAAGTATTTCGTTAAAATTCTTTTACTGTCAATGACGAAAGTATTTCGCTGTATTTTTCTTTACCGAAGGAAATACTTATCGGCGAAGTAACCGCCGCAGTTCCGGCGGCAACGCCGCACCGTAAAATTTCGGCGGAATCTCCGCCCGATACCAAAGCAAGCGTTGCGGCTGCAACCATACCGTCGCCTGCTCCCACGGTAGAATTCATTGCTACGTTTACGCTTTTGCTGTAATATTGCGATTTTTCGTCAACCAAAAGCGCGCCCTGTTTTCCCAATGAAAGCAATACTCTTTTTGCACCTTTGTCTAAAAGCGTTCTGCAGCCTTTTACCATATCGGATTGGGTTTTAAGTTCTTTTTTCAAAGTTCGTTCAAGTTCTTCAAGATTGGGCTTAACAAGGTCTACGCCGCAAGTTAACGCCGAATAAAGCCGTTCTCCTTCGCTGTCAACAACTTTTTTAACTCTATCTGGTACTTTTTTAAGAATTTCGGCATAATAATCCGGACTCATACCCTTAGCTAACGAACCGGAAATAACTACGGCTTCGCTATTTTCAGAAAGAGCCGAAACAAGTTCCGTAAGTTCTTTTTGCTTAATTTTTCCTATTTCCGGACTTACGTCGTTAACTTCGGTAAGCATTGACCTGTTATCTATAAATTTGTAGTTTTCGCGCACTCTGCCTTCGCTCCAAACAAATTTATAAGGTACGCCTTCTCTGTGCAATTCCTGTTCAAAGCAATTTCCGTTATCGCTGTACATAAAACCCGTTGCAAAAGCGTCGGCTTGCAGTCTTGCAAGTCCTATTGCAACGTTTATTGCTTTACCCGTAAAAAATATTCTTTTGCTTATAACTCTATGGGCCATCCCGACCGATAAAGAATCGACTTCAATATTTACGTCTATGCACGGACTTAAACAAATCGTTAAAATCATTTTTCACCCTTAATCACAAGAAAAAAGCCGCTTTATAAAGCGGCTTAAAATCGCTGTTACATCGAAATCATTTGCAAAGTTTCATAAAGTTCGTAATTAAACTTCTTTTTCATACTTACAGCTTCGATTATATCCATATCAATAATTTCGTTTTTGCGGATACCTACCACTCTGTTGCCTGCTCCGTCGTTCAAAAGTCTTACGGCTTTATTGCCGAATTGCGCAGCAAGCATTCTGTCCGCCATAGTGGGCGAACCGCCCCTTTGAATGTGTCCTATTGTAGTAGGACGAACCGAATACGTAGTAACCGACTGTAACTGTTTTGCAAATTCGTCGGCAGTGCAAACGCCCTCGGCAACAACCACAATATTAGAGTGCTTTCCGTTTGCACGCGAACGGTTAATTTTCATAACAATATCGTCTAAATCAAATACAACTTCAGGAACAACAATTATTTCGGCTCCGCTTGCAATGCCCGCATACAGCGCAATATCGCCGCAGCGTCTTCCCATAACTTCCACTACGGAAATTCTTTCGTGAGAAGTCATTGTATCGCGAAGTTTATTTATTACGTCTATACAGGTATTAACCGCGGTATCGAAACCGAGCGTATAATCCGTGTATTCAAGGTCGTTATCGATAGTTCCGGGTATTCCGATAGTGGGAACGCCGAATTCTTCGGAAAGACATTTTGCTCCTCTGAAAGAACCGTCGCCGCCTATAACTACCAATCCCTCGATTCCGCGCGCTTCCAAAGTTTTTACCGCTTTTTTCTGGCCTTCCTTTGTAAGCATTTCCAAACAACGCGCCGTTCTTAATTTTGTTCCTCCGCGCTGAACGATATCGGAAACCGAACGCATTTCCATAGGCACCATTTCATCGTCGATAAGACCTTGATATCCGCGTTCAACGCCGTATACTTCCATACCGAAATAAATTGCAGTACGCACTACGGCTCTAATACACGCATTCATACCGGGAGCATCGCCGCCGCTCGTCAACAAGCCTATTCTTTTCATAGCATACCTCCGCTGATTATCGGTTTTAAACGCGGCTGAAAAGCCTGCCCCCACAATCGTTTATAACCGTCCTTATCATTCCAAAAATCATTATATCAAAGTAATTTCAAAAATACAACAAATTTTCAAAACTTTTACATTTAAAATCTTTTATATATTTCCAACGTATTTCACGGCGTCCTGTTCAAGCAGCGAATACAATTCGGCCAATAGTCCGCGGCAATAATTTACTCCCGGTAATTTATATTTTTTATCTCCGCGTATAATTTTACAAACTATATCGCCGTCGTAATTAGATAAAACGGAAATTAATTCGTCAAATTCTTCGTCTGATAGTCCCGATGCATTAAGCCAAAGAACTGCGGTTGTCTCCGTTTGTCTTGTAATATCGGTATTTGTGTTTGCCGCAGCTTGGCCGGGCGCTCCCACGTCAACTTCCGTTAATTCGTCTATTATGCAAGATAATCCCTTTTCATTATCCAAATCCAATTTTCCGGATATTCTTACTATTTTATCGTTGCCTATAGCCGCTTTTACCCTTTCATAAACTGCGGGGAAACAAACGCACTCCAAACTGCCGTAAACGTCTTCTAAATTCAAAAAAGCCATATACGCTCCAGTCCGTTTTGTTGTTGTACGCCTTAAAGAGCCTATTATGCCTGCCATAGTAATATGCATACCGTCTTCTATACGGTTATAAGTACGATTTCCGTCTTCATCTTCAACATAATCGTCTAATAAAGAACAATCAAAGTTACAATCTGGAAAAGCGTGCATATACTTTTCAAACGGATGCCCGCTTACATAAACGCCCAAAACTTCTTTTTCTTTTGAAAGTTTTTCGTTTAAGTCGAGTTCTTGAATATCTGGATAATTAATTTCAAGCTTTTCGTCTTCTATAATATCACCGAATAAACTAAGCTGGTCGCTGTTTTTCTGTTTGCTTATTGATTTTGCACGCGCGCAAACGGGTTCGTAAATTGCCGCAAGCTTTGAACGCGCCACTCCAAGTTCGTCAAACGCACCCGAATAAATTAAGCCTTCTACAAGTCTTAAATTCAGCAAATCGATGCAACGTGAAATAAAATCGCCGAAATCGGTAAACATACCGTTTTTTTCGCGCTCGTCAATTATGGCGTCAATAACCGACTGTCCGACTCCTTTAATTGCCGATAGTCCAAATCTAACGCCGTCGTTTTCAACTTTAAAAACCGTACGGCTTTTATTTATATCCGGCGGTAAAACTTTGTATCCTTTATCTTTTAAATAAATAACGTATTTCGTTGTTTCGTCTATTTTGCTTAAACGGTTATTTAGCAGCGCGCAAATAAATTCTTTGCAATAATATTTTTTTAACCAAGCGGTTTGATAAGCAAGCGTTGCGTATGCCGCAGCGTGAGATTTGTTAAATGCATAAGAAGCAAAACCTTCCATATCGCCGAAAATTTTATTTGCCACCTCTGCCGAAATTCCGTTTTTAACGCAGCCGACGATTGTACTGCCGTTTATGTCGCTTATGCCGCCGTTTATAAATTTTTCTTTTTGCGCCATCAGCGTTTTTTTATCTTTTTTGCCCATTGCCCTGCGAACCAAATCCGCTTCTCCAAGCGAAAAACCTGCAAGGTCTTGGAAGATTTGCATAACCTGTTCTTGATAAACGGGTATACCGTAAGTTACCTGCAAAATCTTTTCTTCCTGCGGACAGTCAAATTGAATTTTTTCCTGTCCGTGTTTTCTTCTGCAAAACGAGTCGATAAACTGCATAGGACCGGGACGGTAAAGCGAAACGCCCGCTATAAGGTCTTCCAAACTGTCCGGGCGCAGATTTTTCATAAAGCGCTTCATTCCTCCGGCTTCAAGCTGGAACACGCCGTCGGTGTCGCCTTCGGAAATAAGTGAATATGCGCCGGCATCTTCGTAACCGATTTCGTCGAAATTTACAACTCTGTTGTGATCCTCTCTTATATAATCAACGCATTTTTTAATATCTGTAAGAGTAACCAGCGCAAGGAAGTCCATTTTAAGCATTCCGAGCGCCTCTATTTCCTTAGCGACAAACTGTGTGGTTATATCCTCGCCGTTTCTGGAAAGAGGTACGTTATCCGCAATCCGCTTTTGGCAAATTACAACTCCGGCAGCATGCATACCCGTCTGACGCGGCATACCTTCTATCTTTAAAGCCATATCTATTACTCTGCGCAAAACGTCGTCGGTTTCGTAAATTTCACAGAATTCTTTGTTTCTTGCGGCTTTAAGTTCGTTATATTTCGATTCTAAATCCAACCGTTTATCTTCGTCGCTCTCTGCGTCTAATTTTGCCTTTGCGCCGTCTATACGCCTACCCAGCAAATCACCTATAGACGTTTTTCCGTCCATAATTTTTGTAAGCTTATCGGTTTCGGAATAAGGCACGCGCATTACGCGTCCAACGTCTTTAATTGAGTTTTTTGCCGCCATTGTGCCGAATGTTACAATTTGGCAAACGTTTTCTCTGCCGTATTTTCGGCGAACGTATTCTATAGTTTCTTCGCGCCTGTCCGTGCAAAAATCTATATCGAAGTCCGGCATAGAAACTCTGTCCGGATTTAAAAATCTTTCAAACAGCAAATCGTATTGCAGCGGCTCAACGTCCGTTATACCTATGGAATAAGCGACTATAGAACTTACGCCCGACCCTCTGCCGGGTCCTACGGGTATGTTTTGTTCTTTTGACCAGTTTATAAAATCCCATACAACCAAATAATAATCTGCGTAACCCATTCCGCAAATTATATCAAGTTCGTATTTTGCTCTGTCTTTTTCTTTTTGCGAAAGTTTATTGCCGTATCTTCTGTCAAGCCCTTCGGCAGTCAGTTTTCGTAAATACTGCTCCGCAGAACTTCCGTCTTCAGGAGAATACATAGGAATAAGCGATTTATCTTTTATTGGATAGCCTTTTTTATCCAAATTAAACGCAGGTTCGTTAACTTTGTTTGCTATAACTCTTGTGTTGCTTATTGCTTTTTCAAGGTTAGGAAATAAAGCAAGCATTTGATCGCCTGTTTTAAAATAAAATTCCTGCGTGGAAAATTTCATTCTCTTGGGGTCGTCAAGCTGCTTTTTCATTTGAATGCACATTAAAACGTCTTGCATTTCCGCATCGCTTTTTTCAAGATAATGAACGTCGTTGGTGGCTACTATTTCAGCGCCGATTTCATTTGCAAGCGACAAAAGATGCGGCAATACTCGTTTTTCTTCAGGAATTCCGTGGTCCTGAATTTCAATATAAAAATCTTCGCCGAATATATTTTGAAGTTTTAAGGCAAGTTGTTTTGCGCCTTCGTAATCGTCGTTTAAAATTCTTTTGGGAATTCCGCCGGCAAGACAGGCAGAAAGACAGATTATGCCTTCGGAGTGCTCTTTAAGCACGCCGTAATCGATTTTAGGCTTATAATAGAACCCATCGACAAACGCCATTGAATTCAACTGCACCAAATTTTTATATCCAGCTTTGTTTTTTGCAAGCAATATAAGATGTTCGGCCGTGTTGGTATTTTTATCCGACATATTTTTAGTTAAATAAAATTCGCAGCCTATTATGTATTTTATGCCGGCAGCAAACGCCTTTTCTGCAAGCTGAAGCGAACCGTACATATTTCCGTGGTCGGTAATGCATACGGTATCTATTCCGTTTTTCTTGCAGTGCTCTATCAAATTGTCAATTTTGCACGCACCGTCTAACAGAGAATATTCGGTGTGTAAGTGCAAATGAACGAAATCTGTCATAATTATCCCTCAATCCTTTCCAAGCGATTTGGCAATTTCAAGGATTTTTCTCATTCTGTGATTAATACAACTCTTGGATATATTCAACCTTTCTGCAAGTTCTTGCATAGAGGCGTTTTTATCGGCAAGTCTGCAAGCGGCAACTTCGAAAAGCGGTTTATCAAGACTTTGAAGTCCGATTGTCTGAGTAATAACTTCTATTGCCTGAACAAGTTTAACGGAAGCCGTAACCGTTTTATCTATATTCGATACCGAGCAGTTGTTCACTCGGTTAGCATTATTCTGTTTATCCTTATGCTCCACAAGCCTGTTCAATTTGTCAAGACTTGAAGAACAGTTCATTACGTGCAGAATATCGGATATAACTTCCTTACTTTTAACATACACAACCGCAGAATCTTTACGGTTTACAAGTTTTGCAAGTATTTCAAACCCGCAAAGAATGTCGCAAAAATCAGCAGCGGTTACTTTATTGGAAAAAACAATTTCAAAATGATATCCCGTACGGCTGTAAATACCTTCTTCCGGAAGCGTGCAACTGCCTCCGCCTAAAAAGGCGCCGCGCAAAAATGCTGTTTTTTTATCTTTACCGTTTAATAAGCTTTCGTCAATGCCGAACTTTATAAACTTTCCTTCGCTGTCTTCTCCGACTATGCCTATTTTTTGCAAAAAACTGTCTGAATTGCAGTCAACGCATTGAAAAGCAAGTTTATCTCTACCCGACATTACGTCGAATTTAGCTTTTGAAACGCTTAATCTAAGTCCGAAGCCTTCAAAAAGCTCGGTAAAATATTCTGCCGTACGTTCGTTTTCCGTAACTACTTCAAAACCGTAATTTCCTGAGCGCGATAAAATGCTTCCGCTCGTTCTTATAAACGCCGAAAGCATTGCAAGCCGGCAGCCTTCCGCCGCCGTTTTTAACGAAGTTATTTCATTTTTAATTTCTTCGGTAAAGCTAAACATTTTATAAATTTCTGTATTTAAATTCCTGTAATCTGAATTGCGGCAATCTTCCGTCTATGTTTTCAATTTGCTCTAAATTAATATCTGCCTGCGCCAAAAGTTCTTCGGCAATTTTTGTATCGCCTACCCTGCTTGCGGAGTGCGCATCGGAATCAACAACAAATTTTACGCCCGTAGCCGCCATTGCATTAAGTTCTTCCGCCGAAACGTGGCGTTTTTTAGTGTTTATTTCAATATATGTTCCGTAATCGGCACAGCATTTTGCAACTTCGGTTAAATTGCAATAACATTTATAGTTTATATGCGTTAAAATATCTATCGGGTTGTTTTTTATAGCGTTAACGTAAGCTTTTGTTGTTGTATCTATAACTTTTTGCGAAGGCTTTTTGCCGAATTTATATGCGGTATAATTTTTTATCATCAAATTGTACATATCGGAAAAACTTGCATATTTTAAAACTTCGTGGATTCCGCAAAGATAAATATCAAAATATTCCAAATCCGACATTTTCATATCCGTTTTGCCGTCTAAGGAAATTATATTGCTCTCCATACCCATTAAAACTTTTATGCCCGTAAGTTTTTCGGCCTCGTCTATTTCGGCGCGTAAATCCTTTAAGTTTTTGCGTTTTAAACCGAAAAGCAAATGATTAAAACCGTGGTCAGATATAGCTAATTGTTTTAATTTTAAGTTTTTTGCCGCCTTGGCATTTTCCAAAACCGTATCTTTGCCGTGGGAATACGGTGTATGCGTATGATAATCAGCCGTCAAAATCATTAAATTCACCTATGTACACAACCTCTTGTTCGAGTTTTATCCCTTTTAAATCATAAACTTTATTTTTTACGTATTCAATAAGCGAATATACGTCTTTTGCCGTACCTTCGTTATTAACTATAAAATTTGCGTGAATACCGCTGACTTCTGCTCCGCCTATTTTTATACCCTTTAATCCTGCATCCTCTATAATTTTCCCGGCGCTGAATCCGTTATAATTTTTAAATACGCAGCCGCAGTTCTTTCCCTTTGGCTGAATGCCTCTTGCAGATAAAAAATTTTTTATTTTCAGTTCGGATGCTTCACGGGGAACGGCGGAAATCGACAAATTTACACTCGTAATAATACAATCTATATCACGCATAGTACTATGCTTATTGCCAAATTTACATTTTTTATTTGATAAATCTATTAATTTACCGTCATAAATACGTACGCTTTTTATATCGCTTTCAATATGTCTTAACGGAATGCCTCCGTTCATAAGCGCAAGTCCTCCGATACTCGCAGGAATACCTGACAAATATTCAAGACCGCCCAAATTATTTTCCAAACAAAATCTTAAAACTTCGTTTACCGTAGTCCCGCTTAAACAGCGCAAAATGCCGCCGTATGCGGTTATACCTTTTAAATACTTAGTACTAATTACGCCTCCGTCGAAAAAATTATCCGACGCCAATACGTTTGAACCGTTACCTAAAACAATAAACATTTGACCGCTGTCTTTAAGATATTTAAAAACCGCTGCCGCTTCTTCTTCCGTTTTTGGAAAATATGCAATTTTTGCTTTACCGCCCAACCCGTAGGTAGTGTGATCTGCAAAACTGAAATTATCGCTTGATTCAATATTATTCAATAAACTATTTTGAATAATTCCGTTTTTCAAAGTATTACCTCTATATAATAACATTTTTTTAATTTATTTACAATTAATTAAATAAAATTTTCAATTTTTTTATATCGTTATTCTCAATTGCAAAGTCAATTTCTTTTTTTATACTTTCGCTTACGGGAGTTTTTAGCGTAAATTCATATTTTATATTTTCCATAACGCTCATTTCGTCGTCGTACAGCTTTGTATTTGCACACATAAGACCGAGTTTTGTAATTTCTTTTGTATGTTCGGCTAAATACAAAATAAAACTTTCGGAAATGTTACGGCGTTTTGTTTCTTTTGCGGTAACAGAAATATTTTGATATAAATCGTTAAATTGCGTTATAGGTTTTATACTGAAAGCAACTCCGCGTGTTTTCAGTCTGAAAATATCCCTCTGTGTACCTAGCATATATTTAAATTTATTATTAATAAGTTTTACATACGCTCCGGTAGGCTTTTCAAAAGCTGCTCCGTTTAAGCCGCAAAACATAGCGGCAGCCGCAGATAAATTTCCCGTTCCTTCGTTTATTACTGTATTTTCTGCTGTTACGTCGCTGAAATCGGCGCTATCGGCTGTCGAAAGCAAGCAATAACCGCCGTTACACCAACTGTAAAACGGATTTTTTCCGGAAATAAAATTTTCTAAACCGTACATACCCGCCGCATACGATATTAAATCGGGAATTATACCTGCTTTTAAATTTTCTCTTGCAGCATCTGCCGTTAATGTTGTAACCGTAGTATACGCGCCGTAGCTCTCATAAAACGCGTTGCCTATATTCTGCAAAAACGTAGCGCGAGAACCTTTTCCGCCTTCAAATCCATCAATTTGCCATATGTTTAAAACTGTTAATTCCGAACTGTGCGCTTCTGATTTTTTTATATTTATTGAAGCGGCGATTATCGGCACAAATACTATTATGCAAATACATCCAACAAAAAAGAACGGTAAAACAGGGTTTTTTATCTTTTTAAAAATGCTTTTCAATTTGCGCATATTCTATTGTATTTTGAAAAACTCATAAAAATACATAGGGAGCACCCAAAGAGTGCTCCCTATCTTGTCCGTTAGAATATCTTAGATATTTTAGCGGGCAAGCATATATAAATAAAGCGTTTACGCTTGTAATATTATTTTGTATATCATTTAAATTTTTATACAAAAAAAATGCCGCAATAGCGGCATTTAAATTTTTATTCTTCTTCGTCAGGCAACTCAACGTTATGATATACGTCCTGTACGTCGTCAAGTTCGTTAAGTTTATCAAGCATTTTATTAAACGTTTCAAGTTTTTCGTTATCCAAACTTATATAGTTTTGCGGAATCATTTTTATTTCAGCTTCAAGAAACGTAACTTTTTTGTCTTCAAAATATTTTCTTGCCTGCGACCATTTTTCGGGAGCAGTATAAACTTCGTAAACGTCGTCAAGCACAACGTAATCGTCAGCTTCTGCTTCAAGACAATATTCCATCATTGTGTCTTCGTCAAGCGCAACCGTACGTTCTATAACAAACAGCCCCTTGCTGTCAAACATATAAGAAACGCAGCCGGAAGCGCCCATTTGTCCGCCGCATTTCGACATTGCAGAGCGGATGTCGCCGGCAGTTCTGTTAACATTGTCGGTAAGAGTTTTAATTATTACCGCCGAACCGCCTACTCCGTAACCTTCGTACGTAAGCTCTTTATAGTCTTTATCGCCCAATTCTCCCGCCGCTTTAGCGATAGAACGCTTTATATTTTCGTTAGGCATATTTGCCGCTTTTGCCTTAGCTATAACGTCTGCAAGCTTTGAATTTGTATCCGGATTGGGATTACCCTTAGCCGCAACGGCAAGTTCTCTGCCAATTTTAGTAAAAACAGCGGCGCGCGCAGCGTCTGTTTTACCTTTTTTTGCCTGTATATTGTGCCATTTGGAATGTCCTGACATATTTTTAACCTCTAAAAGAATTTTTAAGTTGATACATAGCTATCCCTGCCGAAACAGCCGCGTTTAAGCTTTCACAGGTTTCGCTCATAGGAATTTTTACTTTATAATCGGCTTGCTTTAAAATTTCTTCGCTAATGCCGCCGCCCTCGTTACCGACACATAAACAATACGGTTTGTTTATTGAAAACGAAAAAATGCTTTCTCCGTCCATATCGGCGCATATAAGTTTTACACTTTTAAGCGCTTTAAGAATTTCTTCCTGCGAACCGCTGAAAATATTTACAAAAAATATACCGCTCATACTGGCGCGCACACACTTGGGCGAATACGGGTCGGTGCAATTTATAAGATAAATTTCCTTATAGCCTGCTGCGTTTGCCGTGCGTATAATAGTTCCTAAATTACCGGGATCTTGAATCCTGTCCAAAAGAATACAGCTGTCTTTGGGTTCTGCAATTTCAACTTTGGGAATTTTAACCAATGCAAGTACGCCTTGCGGCGTTTTTGCTGTTGAAATATGCGAAAACACCGCTTCGGTTACGTTTACGGCATTGGGAAAGTCCTCCGCAAGTCTTTCAACGCATACCGTTTTTACAATTTCAAGTCCGGCAGCCGTACATTCTTTAACGGGTTTAATACCTTCCACAACGTACAATCCGCTTTCTTTACGGTATTTTTTATCTGAAAGCAAATATATTTCTTTTATTAACGGATTTGATTTCGAAGTTATAACCATACAAAAAATTAAGCCTTTATAAACTTAAAGGCTTAAACAAAAATTATAAAGATGCTTTCGCTTTTTCAGCAAGAGCTGTAAAAGCCTGCGCGTCGTTTACGGCAATATCCGCAAGAACTTTTCTGTTAAGTTCAATTCCGGCAACTTTAAGACCGTGCATAAACTTTGAGTAAGAAAGTCCGTTAATTCTGGCTGCAGCATTAATACGCGCAATCCACAAACTGCGTAAATCGCGTTTTCTGAGCTTTCTGCCTATATAAGCGTAGTTAAGCGATTTCATAACCGCTTCACGCGCTATTCTGTATGATTTTGATTTATTTCCGAAATATCCTTTAGCAAGACGCATTATTTTTCTGCGCTTTTTTAAGGCGTTTACCGTTCTTTTAATACGCATATCTTTTACCTCCCATTAACCTTTGTAAGGAATCATTGACTTAACTGTGGATTCCTGCGTAGTAGAAACAAGCGTATTCTGACGCAAAGTTCTCTTTCTTTTTCTGTTTTTAGTTTCAGCCTTATGGTTTTTTCCGCCGTGAGGTCTTTTAACCTTACCGCTTGATGTAAGCCAAAAGCGTTTTTTAGTGCCGCTGTGTGATTTCTGCTTAGGCATATATTTATCCTCCAATGAATATTTACAAATTTTTTTAAGCCTTTACGGGCGAAAGAATCATTATAATGTTTCTGCCCTCGGTAGAAGGTTTTTTGTCTTGAATAGCTTTGCCGTCCAACCCTTCAAAGAAGTCTTGCATTACTTTAACGCCTTGATATGCGCGCGAATTTTCGCGGCCCTTCATTCTTATGGAAACTTTAACTTTATTGCCGGCTTCCAAAAATTTTAGGCATTGTTTGGTTTTTACCGCTATATCTCCGACGTCAATAGTCATTGACAGGCGGATTTCCTTCAATTCAACCGTAGATTGATTTTTGCGGTTTTCCTTTTCGCGTTTGCTTTGCTCGTACTTAAATTTGGAATAATCCATAATTTTACATACGGGCGGTACCGCGTTGGGAGAAATTTTGACAAGGTCGAGATCGGCCTCGTTTGCAAGACGCTGTGCATCTCTGGAAGACATAACGCCAAGCATTTCGCCGTCTTGTCCTATAAGCCTTACTTCCCTGTCCCGAATCGCCTCATTTACGGAATACAAGTCTTTTATAATTCATACCTCTCTGAAATTTTTTCCGAAAAAAAATCGGACTGCAACGCAACCCGATTTTATAATGCAAAACAAAACTATTGTTTTTTAATCATTATATGCCGAACAAAAATTCCGTACGGCGAAAGGGTTTGCCTTTGCTTAACGAATATATAATATTATTTTTGTTACGGTTTGTCAAACAATTTTTATCAGAAAATAACTTTTTCTTTGTCTTCTTTTACAACTTTTTCAATAAATAATTCCAAATTAACGGTTTCTTTGTCCTCAACGCCTCTTTTATTTACGTTTACGGTACCGTCTTCGGCTTCTTTGTCGCCTACAACCAAAATATACGGAGTTTTTTCCATTTTGGCTTCTCTTATTTTATAGCCAATCTTCTCGTTGCGCCTGTCAACTTCGCACCTTATACCCAAACTCATAAGCTTATTGCATATATCTTCCGCATATGCAAGCGTTCTGTCGGTTATAGGTAAAACTTTAACCTGCGTGGGACACATCCAAAGAGGGAACGCGCCGGCATATTTTTCTATAAGCAGCGCCAATGTTCTTTCGTAACAGCCAATCGAACTTCTGTGAATAACGTAAGGCGTTTGTTTGCTGCCGTCGGCATCGATATACTGCATATCAAAGCTATGCCCTGCGGCAAAGTCTATTTGAATGGTTATAAGTGTATCCTCTTTACCGTAAACGTTTTTTGCCTGAATATCAAGCTTGGGTCCGTAAAAAGCCGCTTCGTCGTCCGCTTCAACGTAATCAAGTTTTAAATCGTCCAAAATTACTTTCATCATTGACTCGGTTTTATTCCAAGCCTCGTCGTCGTCTATATACTTGTCAGATTTGGATTTTCCGCGTTTGGAAAAACGGAAACTTACGTCACTGCGCATACCCAACGCATCTAAAATATAATAAGATAAATCCAAGCAGCGCTTAAACTCGTCTTCAACCTGCTCTTTAGTGCAAATAATATGACCGTCGGAAAGAGTAAACTGTCTGACTCTTATTAATCCGTGCATTTCTCCAGACGCTTCTTTTCTGAACTCTGTAGCCGTTTCCGAATAACGGCAAGGCAAATCGCGGTACGATTTTAAACCGTTTTTATAAATTTGATATTGGAACGGACAGGTCATAGGGCGCAAAGCCATAATTTCTTCGCCTTTGGTACTTTCGCCGTTTTCGTTTACTTCGCCCAAAACAAACATTTTATCGCGGTAATGCGACCAATGTCCGGAAATTTTATATAAGTCGGATTTTGCCATATTTGGCGTTTTTGTTATCATAAACCCGCGTTTTGCTTCTTCATCCTCGACAAATCGCGTTAAAATCTGTAAAATTTTTGCGCCTTTGGGCATAAGAATAGGCAATCCCTGACCTACAACGTCGCTTGTCATAAAAATACCCAAATCACGCCCAAGCTTGTTGTGGTCGCGCTTTTTTGCTTCTTCGGCAGCAATTAAATATTCTTCCAGCTGACTTTTCTTTTCAAAAGCCGTACCGTAAATACGCGTAAGCATTTTATTTTTTTCGTTTCCGCGCCAATAAGCGCCCGTAAGCGAAGTAAGCTTAAACGCCTTAATTTTGCCTGTATTTTCAAGATGCGGTCCGCGGCACAGGTCGGTAAAAGAACCCTGCTTATAAAACGATATAACCGCGTCCTCAGGTAAATCGTTTATAAGTTCAACCTTGTACTTTTCTTTGTACTTATTCATAAGCTTCAACGCTTCTTTTCTGGGCAGTTCAAACCTTTCTATCGGCGTTTTGGACTTAATTATTTTATTCATTTCGTTTTCGATTTTTTCAAAATCGTCTTGCGTTATGGGCGTATTGAAATCGATATCGTAATAAAATCCGTTTTCGATAACGGGTCCTATTGCAAGATTGCAGGTAGGATATATATTTTTAATGGCTTGAGCAAGCACGTGAGCACAAGTATGACGGTAAATATCAAGCCCTTCCTTATCTTTTAAAGTAATAATTTCAAGCGTATCTCCGTTAGAAAGTTTTGTACTTAAATCGCAAAGTTTGCCGTTTATTTTGGCTGCGACAGCGCTTCTGGAAAGCCCTTCGCTTATCTTAGCCGCGGCTGCCTGACAGTCGCTATCTTTTTCAAGTTGCAGTTTGCTGCCGTTTTTAAGTAAAATTTCCATATATCCTCCAAAAATAAAAAATCCTTAAACGTAAAATCGTTTAAGGACGCAAAATACTTTTTTCGCGCGGTTCCACCTTAATTGCCTATTATTAGGCCGCTCTTAAAGCTCGTTAATAAAAAGCGGTTTCCCTTATCCCTTAGAATTATGCGGCTTTCAGCCCCCCGCACTCTCTGTAAATCCTTCAAGCGGTACTTGTCTTTTCCGAGTAGCTTTATATTAGTACATTTAAATCGGTTTGTCAACAAGTTTAAAACGCATTTCGTTTAAAAATATTTGCCATTTTCTGCGTTTATCTGTATAATGTCTTTATTATTTTAAGAGGAATTAAATTCGATGGCATACAATAATTTTAACGAAGTCGAAAAAAAATGGATTAAATATTGGGACAAACATAAAACCTTTCATACCGATCTATATGATTTTTCAAAGCCCAAATATTATATTTTGGATATGTTTCCCTATCCCTCCGGAGCAGGACTGCACGTAGGGCACCCCGAAGGATACACCGCCACCGACGTGCTTGCAAGAATGAAAAGAATGCAGGGCTTTAACGTATTACACCCCATCGGTTTTGACAGCTTCGGTTTGCCTGCCGAACAGTATGCTATAAACACAGGCAACAATCCCGAAGGTTTTACGCAAAAAAATATTTTAACGTTTACTTCACAGCTTAAAATGCTTGGGCTTTCTTACGATTGGGACCAAACCATTTCAACCTGTGATCCCAAATATTATAAATGGACTCAATGGATTTTTAAACAGCTTTTAAAAGACGGGTTGGCAAGATATACCGAAACTCCCGTTAATTGGTGCGAAGAATTGGGAACCGTGCTTGCAAACGACGAAATTATAGACGGTAAAAGCGAACGCGGCGGCTATCCCGTTATTCGTAAAAATATGAAACAATGGGTAATAGATATAAACAAATATGCAGAAAGACTTTTGGACGGATTAAACGAAGTTGATTGGCCGGAAGCTTCAAAAACGGCCCAAAAAAATTGGATAGGCAAATCCGAAGGCGCAAACGTAGTATTTAAAATCGACGGAAGCAATCAAACTTTTACAGTATTTACAACACGCTGCGATACGCTTTTCGGCGTTACTTACTGTGTGCTTGCGCCGGAGCATAAACTTGTCGATAAAATTATCTCTAAAACTCAGCGTGCGGAAATAGAAGCTTACAAAAAAGCTTGCGCAAGTAAATCGGATATGGAACGCACAGAGTTAAATAAAGAAAAAACAGGCGCGTTTACAGGCGCATATGCTATAAATCCCGTCAACGGCAAAAAAATACCCGTTTATATTTCCGACTACGTATTAACGTCTTACGGAACGGGCGCAATTATGGCTGTTCCTGCGCACGACCAGAGAGATTATGAATTTGCTAACAAATTCGGCATTCAAATAGTTCAAGTGCTGGAAGGCGGCGATATTACAAAGGAAGCTTTTACAGGCGACGGCAAACACGTAAATTCCGGCTTTTTAAACGGACTTGATAAAAAACAGTCAATAGATAAAATGCTTGTTTGGCTTAACGAAAATAATTGCGGAAAAAAAGCCGTTACTTATAAATTGCGCGAGTGGATTTTCGCACGACAAAGATATTGGGGAGAACCTCTCCCCGTCGTTCATTTGGAAAACGGCGAAGTTGCCGTATTATCGGACGACGAACTGCCGCTTGTGCTGCCTGAAATGAAAGATTATAAAGCGCACGGCGGAAATGCGCCTCTTGAAAACGCGCAGGATTGGGTAAATACCCAAGTAAAAGGCGTAAAAGGCAAGCGCGAAACCACAACTATGCCCGGGTCGGCAGGTTCTGCTTGGTATTTTTTAAGATACTGCGACCCGCATAACGATAAAGTTTTTGCCGACTATGAACTTTTAAAATATTGGATGCCCGTAGATTTTTACGTAGGCGGTAAAGAGCATCTTGTCGGACATCTCTTATACTCGCGTTTTTGGAATAATTACTTGTATGACAAAGGTCTTGTACCCGTTAAAGAACCATTTAAAAAATTGTTCCATCAAGGTATGATTTTGGGCGAGGACAACAACAAAATGTCTAAAAGTTTGGGCAACGTTATAAACCCCAACGACATTGTGGATAAATTCGGCGCCGACGTATTAAGAATGTACGAAATGTTTATGGGTCCCGTTGCCGATACAAAACCTTGGTCTACCGCAAATATAGAGGGCGTTAAAAAGTTTATAGACAGAATATACAGATTATACTTTGAATTAAATGTTATTTCCCCCGCTCAAAATAAAAATCTTGAAAAAATTTATCACCAAACGGTTAAAAAAGTCGGGGAAGATTACGAATCGATGAAAATTAACACTGCGATTTCGCAAATGATGATTTTTGTAAATGCTGTGTATAAAGAAATAGGCGAAGGCGAAAATTTCCCCGTTGAATACGCCGAGGGTTTGATAAAACTGCTTAACCCCGTAATTCCTTTTATAACAGAAGAAATATGGAATACGGTATTGGGACATTCAAATACGATAGCATATGAAAATTGGCCTGTTTACGATAACTCCAAATGTGCCGAAAACGGATTTGAATACGCCGTGCAGATAAACAGCAAAATCAAAACCAAAATTACCATTCCGGCAGATTTAAGTTCGGAAGAAATAGAAAAAATAGTTAAAACGCATAAAGATATTGCACCGCTTTTGGAAGGAAGACAAATTAAGAAATTTATTTTAGTTCCCAAAAGACTTATAAATATTATAATTTAAAATTAAATCCCCCGTCCTTAATTAGGTCGGGGGATTTTTTATTTACTTTTATTACAGA
>CATLBN010000022.1 GCA_949878885.1 uncultured Clostridia bacterium
TGTTTTTAAGTGATAATAAATGATTTTTAGTTGGGCAAACCCTCTGTGCAAGTGATGATTAGTGTCTATAAATGTTCCAAGATGATTTTCGTTTTAATTCACAAATTATTGCACAAATTTTCATTTTTACTCTTTACAAGCGCAAAAAAAAGCTGTATAATCGCTATTGGAAGCGCCGATGGAAATATTATACAATATTTTCACGGATAAATAAAGTGATTTAGGAGAAGAATTATGACGTTACTTGATGAAATCAAATCAAAAGCGTCCGCCCTTAAAAAAAAGATAGTTCTTTGCGAAGGCGAAGACAAGCGCGTAATTGAAGCGGCGGCTGAAATTACTAAGGAAGGAATAGCGGAAATTGTTCTTATAGGCAATGCAGACGAATGCAAAAAAATTGCTCCGCACGTAAATTTGAAAGGAGTAACGCTTATTGACCCGTTGACTTCCGAAAAGACTGCGGAATACGCAAAAATTCTGTATGAAGCGCGTAAAGCTAAGGGTATGACGGAAGCCGAAGCGGCAGAACAGGCTAAAGACAGAACTATGTTCGGAGCGCTTATGCTTAAAGCTGGCGACGTAGACGGCTACGTTTCAGGCGCTTGTCATTCAACGGCAAATACTTTGCGTCCTGGTTTGCAGGTCGTAAAAACCGCTCCCGGAATAAAAACGGTTTCAAGTTGTTTTATAATGATAGCTCCCGATAATAAAAATATTTACAATCCCGACGGTGTTGCGGTGTTTGCAGATTGCGCCATTAATATAGAACCTACCGCAGAGCAGCTTGCGGATATTGCCGTAACTTCGGCAAAAACCGCAAAAGCTATTGCCGGAATAGAACCGCGCGTAGCAATGCTTTCGTTTTCTACTAAGGGCAGCGGCAACGACGATAAGTTTACTCAGTCGGTTCAAAAAGTTCAAAAAGCAACCGAACTTGCAAAGCAGGCGGCGCCCGAGCTTGCGCTTGACGGCGAATTTCAGTTTGACGCGGCTGTAGCGCCCGAGGTGGGTAAGCTTAAAGCTCCCGATTCGTCGGTTGCGGGACAAGCAAACGTATTTGTGTTCCCCAATATAAACGCGGGTAACATCGGTTATAAAATTGCACAGCGTTTCGGCGGCTATATGGCGATAGGACCCGTTTGTCAGGGGTTTGCAAAACCGTTAAACGACCTTTCGCGCGGATGCAGTGTTGAAGATATTGTTGCAACAGTTGCCGTTACGGCATTACAAGCGGAATAAAAAATAAAAACAGGAAGATAAAAAATGAAAATTTTAGTTGTAAACGCAGGTAGTTCGTCGCTTAAATATCAGCTTATAGATATGCAAACAGAAAAAGTACTTGCCAAAGGCGGCTGCGAAAGAATAGGAATTTCTGGTTCGGTATTAAAAGCCAAAGGAAACGGGCAGGAAAAAGTTATAAAAGAAAAAATGCCTAACCATAAAGTTGCAATAGAACTTGTATTAGAGGCTTTGACCGACAGCGAAATAGGCGTTATTAAATCAATGGAAGAAATAGGCGCCGTAGGACACCGCGTTGTTGCAAGCGGCGAATACTTTAAAAAGCCTACGCTTGTGAATGCAGAAGTCCTTAAAACTTTGGAAGAAAAAACGTTTGAACTTGCCCCGCTGCATAATCCGGCTGCGGCAACAGGCGTTCGCGCTTGTATGGAAGTCATGCCCAAAACTCCTATGGCGCTCGTTTTCGATTCATCGTTCCACGCAACTATGCCTGAAAAAGCATATCTTTACGGTATAGATTATAACGATTATAAAGAATACGGAGTAAGAAAGTACGGCGCGCACGGTACAAGCCATAAATATGTATCCGGCGAGGCGGCAAAATATTTGGGAAAAAATCCCGAAGAACTTAAAATTGTAACCTGCCATTTGGGTAACGGTTCGTCTATAACGGCGGTAGACGGAGGGAAATGCGTTGATACTTCAATGGGCTTTACTCCGCTTGCAGGCGTAATGATGGGTACGCGTTCAGGGGATATCGACGCTTCGGCAGTTGAATTTTTGGCTAGAAAAAAAGGTATGTCGCATACTGAAATTTTAAATTATCTTAATAAAAATTGCGGCGTTGCAGGTATATCAGGCGTTTCAAGCGACTTCCGCGACCTTGAAAAAGGAGCTAAAAAGGGTAACGAACGCTGTCTGTTGGCGTTGGATATGTTCTCTTATCAAACAAAAAAATTCGTCGGAGCGTATGCTGCCGTAATGGGCGGGCTCGACTGCATTGTATTTACTGCGGGAATAGGCGAAAACACGCCATATGTCAGAGCGTCTGTTTGCGAAGGTTTGAAGTTCCTCGGCGTTAAATTCAGCAATAAAGAGAATAAAGCAAAGAACAACGGCGGAATACGTGAAATATCAGCAAAAAATTCAAAGGTAAAGGTGCTTGTTATTCCTACCAACGAAGAACTTGTAATAGCAAGGGAAACCAAGGCGTTACTTTAAAGTTTAAATATTTTTAATATTTTATAAGCATATATTTTTGTCAACAGCCGAAAAATAAGTTGACATAGGTTTTTCTTTATAATATAATTTTATCGTCTGTCAAGGTATGGAAATTGAAGTTAAAAAACTTAATGCGAAAAAACAGTATGTAGGCAGCTTCGGTTTCGATTATCAACCTGCTTCCAATCTTTGTTTGCTTCCGCTTTGCAAAATTGACGGGGCAGTAAGGATTGAAGGGGAGTTTGAAATTTACGAAGACGATACGGTAGGTGTAATTTTTACGGTTAAATACTTTTTAACGGGAAAATGCTCCTATTGTTTATCCGATGCAAAACGCGAAATTTCATTTTCTTCCGACGTGCTGTTCGTACCTGAAAAAGACGATGACAATTATTATTACGACGGTTTTAAAATTAATTTAAAAACCGCCGTTGACGATGCAATACTTATAAGTCAGCCCGGTGTTTTACTTTGTAAAGAGGACTGCAACGGTATTGACGTTACCTAAAAAAGAAAAAAGAGGTGTATAAAGATGGCAGTACCTAAGGGAAAACAGTCCAAGAGCAGAACCAACAAGAGATTTGCAAACTACAAAGCTACGGCTCCTACACTTGTAGAATGTCCGCATTGTCATTCGATGAAGGAAGCTCACAGGGTTTGCGGTAATTGCGGCTACTACGACAAGGTCGAAGTAGTTTCCAAGGACGAAAAGAAAGCTAACTGACGAAATTGCGGACTGCCTTAAAGGCGGTCCGTATTTTTGCAATTTAAATAATAACGTAATATGGAGTTAAAATGAAACACGTTGACGTTAAAGAACTTTTTGAAAAAGCCGAATATTACCAAAGTAAAACAGTAACCGTTTGCGGTTGGGTGCGCACTTGGCGCGATTCCAAAAGCATTGCGTTTATAGAGCTTAACGACGGAACTTCGCTTAAAAATTTACAGCTTGTAATAGAAAAAGGCTCGGTTGACGATAATGAAGTACGTCCGGCAATGGTTGTAGGCGCGGCTTTGAAAGTTGACGGCGAATTTATACCCTCCGAACGTAACGGATATGAATTAAGCGTTTGTAAAATAGAAATTTTAGGCGGCTGTCCGCAAGATTATCCATTGCAGAAAAAACACCATACCCTTGAATTTTTACGCAGTATTCCACATTTAAGACCGAGAACCAAATTTTTTGAAGCGGTTTTTGCCGTGCGCAGCAGACTTGCTTATGCTATTCATACCTATTTTCAAGAACACGGTTATAAGTACGTTCATACTCCCATAATTACGGGAAGCGATTGCGAAGGCGCCGGCGAAATGTTCAGGGTTACAACTCAGCCGTGGAACTTAGCGGCAAAAAGCGAAGCCGAATATTACGGCGGAGATTTTTTCGGTGCAAAGGCAGGGCTTACCGTTTCCGGACAGCTTGAAGGCGAAGTCGCCGCTATGGGTTTGGGTAAAATTTATACATTTGGACCCACATTCCGCGCCGAGCACAGCAATACCACAAGGCACGCGGCGGAATTTTGGCAAATTGAACCTGAAGTATGTTTTTGCGATTTAAACGACATAATAGAAATTGCAGAAGATTTTATTAAATTTATTATTAAAGACGTGGTTGAAAACTGCAAAGAAGAAATAGATTTCTTTGACGAGCGCATTGAAAAAGGGCTTAAAGAAAAGCTTAATAACGTTATTCAAAGCGATTTCGGTAAAGTTACTTATACCCAAGCGGTTAAATTACTTAAAGACAGTAAAAAAGATTTTAAATTTCCCGTTGAGTGGGGCAGCGATTTGCAAACCGAACACGAACGCTATTTAACGGAAGAATATTTTAAAAAGCCCGTTTTCGTAACAGATTATCCCGCTGATATAAAAGCGTTTTATATGAAGCAAAATAAAGATAACAAAACTGTTGCGGCTACCGATTTGTTGGTTCCGGGAATAGGCGAAATTATAGGATGCAGCGAAAGAGAAGCGGATTTAGAAAAATTGAAATCGGCAATGACAAAACGCGGTATGCAGTTGGACGCTTATACGGAATATCTTGACACGCGTAAATACGGCAGTGTTCCGCATAGCGGTTTCGGACTTGGCTTTGAAAGAATAATTATGTATATTACGGGCGTTCAAAACATACGCGACACGCTTTTGTATCCCAGAACGGTAGGAAGTTTGTAATTAATATCTGAATTTTACTTTATGAAAAACAAAATTTGTATAATTTTTACCGGCGGAACAATCGGCTCGGTAATAAGCGGCAATACCGTTGATTTAAATAAGGACGATAAAAGCGTATTAATTGAAAAATATACCGCTCTTTACGGCAGCGCAGTCCAATTCGATACTTTGCGTCCGCTTAATATTTTAAGCGAAAACGTTCAGCCTTCAGATTTGGAAAAAATGGCGGATTGCGTCCGCGGCGTAGATAAAAGCCGCTATGACGGAATTATAATAACGCACGGAACAGATACAATGTGTTTTACGGCAAATTTGTTCAGTCAGATTTTCTGCGACATAAAAATACCCGTTGTTTTTGTTTCCGCGCTATATCCGCTTGACGATGAAAGAAGTATGGGTGTGGAAAATTTTGCTGGAGCCGTAACTTTTATTAAAAGCGTTGACTTCGGCGGAGTATTTGTAAGTTTCCGCAATTACACGGGAAATTTAAAAATTCATCTTGCTTCAAGATTGGTTTCCGCGTCGCAGGTAAGCGGAGAATACGAAAGTATTTTAAACGTACATTTCGGAGAAATTGTAAACGGAAAGTTTGTTTATAATAATAATCCTATTAATCCTACTGCGGCGCAGTTAAAATTACCTAGAAAGCCCTGTATCGCGCAAAAACTGTGTACCGATATGGTTACGATTCAGGCTCATTCGCTTTTGAATTTCAATTATTACAGATTTAACGATATAAAGCCTAAGGCTGTAATGGTTCAGCTTTATCATAGCGGTACCGTGTGCACGGAAGGCGAAGAAGCAAACTTTAAAAAATTTCTTGCATACTGCAAAAATTTAGGTATTGAGGTTGTTATCGCGCCTATAGACAGCCGCGCAAGAATTTACGAAAGCGCGCTCGGTTTACCGGAACTTTGCACTGCTGCGTACGATATTAGTTTTGAAATGGCAACTGTAAAAGTACTGCTTGCGCTTGGTTCAAATGTGAAAATCGAGGACGAATTGAACAGTAATCATTTTTTTGAAAAATTATATCTTTAAATAATTAAAAATAAAGCAAAAGCTAATTCCTATTGACAAAATAGGAATTAGCTTTTATAATTATAAAAAAAGTAAAGAGTATAATAATTTAATTATGAAAAAAAGATATTGCGTAACGGGAATGACTTGCTCTGCGTGTTCTTCGGGAATAGAAAGGGCGGTAACAAAACTTAACGGCGTTGATGCTTGCGAAGTTAGCTTAATGGGCAAGTCAATGAACGTGGATTTCGACGAAAATGTTATAGCCGAAGATGTTCTTTTTGCAACCGTAAAGTCGTTGGGATACGGTATTCACAACGAGAGCGAGGATATTGCAGAAAAAACCGAAAGAACGGATAAAAAACTGTTAATCCGATTTATTATTTCAGTATGCATACTTGTGCCGCTGATGGTTGTTTCAATGGGGCATATGTTTGGGATGCCTCTGCCGTTTTTTATTGACCCTTCAAAGGGCAGTGAAAAGTGGTTTGCGCTGTATCAAGCAGTGCTGTCGGCGGCGGTTATAGGAGTGAATTACGAATTTTTTAAAAACGGTACCGTTGCCGTATTTAAAAAAGTACCCAATATGGATACGCTGGTTGCGCTCGGTTCTGGAGTGTCGTTTGCATATTCCGTTGCGCTTACAGTACTTATATTTATTGGAATAGATCCGATGTCCAACGCAATGAATTTGCATTTTGAGTCGGCGGCAATGATTTTGGCGTTAGTAGACGTAGGAAAGTGGCTTGAAGAAAAATCAAAAAAGAAAACTGGCGACGAAATAGAAAAGCTTTTAAAGCTTGCGCCTGACACGGTTACTGTGGAACTTGCCGACGGAGAGCGGCAAACAATTTCGGTTAAAGACGTACAATCAGGAGATACGGTAATCGTAAAACAGGGCGAGTACGTTCCCGTTGACGGAAAAGTAATTGCGGGAAGCGCTTTTATTGACAAGTGCGCAATAACCGGCGAAAGTTTGCCTGTTGAAGTTTCTGAAGGAGATACCGTTACTTCGGCAGCGCTTGTAAAAAGCGGTTTTATTAAAATGCGGGCGGAACTTGTAGGCGGCGATACAACTTTGTCCAAAATAATTAAAATGGTGCGTGAGGCAGGAGCAAGCAAAGCGCCTATTCAAAAGTTTGCCGATAAAGTTGCCGCGGTTTTTGTGCCGGCTGTTGTGTTGGCGGCTTTGCTTACGTTTGTTATTTGGTTGATTATAGACGGCGGCATTAGACCGGAGCACAGTGTAACTTATGCGATAAACGTGCTTGTAATCTCATGTCCGTGCGCCTTGGGGCTTGCAACTCCCGTAGCGGTTATGACAGCAACGGGTAAAGCGGCTTCCTTGGGTATTTTATATAAAGACGCCGAAAGTTTGCAAAAGCTATGTGAGATAAACGCAATTTTATTAGATAAAACCGCTACCGTTACAGAAGGTAAATTGCGGGTTACGGAAGTGGTTGAATTTGATTGCGATAAAAACGATATGCTTAAAATTGCCTGCGGAATAGAAAAACATTCAAATCATCCGCTTGCAAAATGTGTTGCGGATTACGTTGACGGGTTTGTTGAAGTAGAAAATTTTGAATATACTGTAGGCAGAGGAGCAACCGCCGAGTATAAAGGCAAAAAGTATCATATAGGGAATATAGGTCTTTTAAGCGAATTAAAAGTTTCCGACAGGGTAATAACAAAAGCGCAATCTCTTTCAGAAAAAGGCAATACTGTAATATATTTTGCCGACTCGGAAAAAGTGCTTTTGCTGATTGCTGTTTCCGATTCTGTAAAGGAAGGTAGTAAACAGGCAATAGAACTTTTAAAAAAGCGAAATTTCAGTGTGACCATGCTTACGGGCGACGAAAAAAAATGTGCAAAATACGTTGCCGAAAGCGTAGGTATAGAAAGTTTTGTTGCGGAGATTTTGCCTGAAGACAAACTTAACGCCGTAATTAACTTTCAGAAAAGCGGCGGCTGCGTAGCAATGGTGGGTGACGGCATTAACGATTCACCGGCGCTGAAGCAAGCCGACGTAGGTATAGCTATGGGTAACGGTACCGACGTTGCAATAGATTCAGCCGGGGTAGTTTTGGTAAGCGAAGATTTGAGAACGCTTGATACCGTTTTTGATTTGAGCCGCGCAACAGTCAGAAATATTAAGCAAAATTTATTTTGGGCGTTTTTTTATAACGTTGTAATGATTCCTGTTGCCGCAGGCGCACTTTCTGCGGTGGGCGTTGCTTTCAGTCCTATGATTGCCGCCGCCTGTATGAGTTTAAGTTCACTTTTCGTAGTTGGCAACGCATTGAGATTGTTATTATATAAAAATAAAAATTTTAACAGAATGGAGGATTTTATGAAAAAAACCGTGCATATAGACGGAATGTGCTGCGAGCATTGTGCAAAGCGAGTGGAAGATAAGCTTTCTACGGCAAAAAACGTTGTTTCCGTAGACGTTAAGCTTAAAAAGAAAATTGCAATAATACGCAGCAGAGAACAAGTTTCAAACGAAGAAGTTTGCGAACTTATTAAAGATGCCGGCTATTCCGTTAATAAAATAGAAGAATAAACTTAACCGACAAACGAAGGCAAATTTTGACAGTATAAGTCATTATAACGTTTTGACATATAAGCATACGGAGCATTATAATTTAGGTAGGAGGTGCGCGTATGCAAGACACTATGTTGTTAGACAGACGTACAAAAGATTTAGTAAGGGAATACGTTCCGGACGGCGACGTTTTAGACAGTATAGTATGTTTTTTTTCTATTTTTGCCGATTCTACAAGGGTAAGAATGCTTTCTGCGCTTGCAATTTCGGAAATGTGCGTTACTGATTTATCGCGGGTGTTGGAAATAAACCAAACAACGGTTTCGCATCAGCTCAGACTGCTTAAAAACTTAGGAATAGTAAAAAGCGAAAGACAAGGTAAAATTATTTTTTACAGTTTGGTTAACGATACGGTTAACGACGTAATGCTTAAAGGCGTTGAATTTTTAGGATATTAAATAACAGGAAAAGGGCGGTTTTCGCTCTTTTTTGTTGCCGTTAAATATTGCAAAAATACGGTAAATGTGTTATAATAATTTTTAGAGTTATGAGCGTTTTACAGGAAAAATTAAAGCTTTTGCCGGAAAATCCGGGCGTTTATATAATGCTTGACGAATATAAAAATATTATATACGTTGGTAAAGCGCGGATTTTAAAAAACAGGGTTCGCCAATATTTTCATAATTCTCCAAAACCGGAAAAAGTTATGAAAATGGTTGAAAATATTAAAGATTTCAACTATATCATAACGGCGTCGGAAATCGATGCCTTGGCGCTTGAAAATAACTTAATTAAAAAGTATAAACCAAAGTATAATATACTTTTAAAAGACGATAAAACTTATCCGTATATAAAAGCAGATATGCGCGAAGAATTTCCCAATTTCTACATTACGCGCAAAATAAAAAAAGACGGGTGCAGATATTTCGGACCTTTTATGGGCGGAATTAACTGCAAAGATATTTTGGATACCTTGCAGTTGACGTTTGCCGTTAGGCTTTGCCATACTAAAACCACGGGTAAAAAGCGCGAGTGTTTAAATTATCATATCAGCAGATGCGCGGCGCCTTGCGCCGGTAAAATTACGCGCGAAGAATATATGGAGCGCGTTAAAAAAGCTTTGAATTTTCTTGACGGTAACTATAAAATGGGTGCGGAAGTACTTAAAGAAAAAATGCTTACCGCCGCAGAAAACGAAAATTTTGAACTTGCATTGGATTATAAAAATAAAATTGCAATGCTTTCAAAACTCGAAGCAAAACGAATTACTTCTCTCAACAGGTACGTTGACGCAGACATTATAGCATATGCAACCAATAACCTTTATTCCGCGGTAAACGTTTTAGTTACAAGAAAAGGAATTATGCAAGGCGGTACAAGCTTTGCCTTAGACGAAGCGCATTTGAATGATTCCGAAGCTCTTACGGGATTTATTTCGCAGTATTACTCAAATCACGATATACCTGCCGAGATAATTTGCGAGGAATTCTGCGAAAAAGAACTTTTACAAAATTATTTTAAAGAAAAATTCGGCAGGAATATAGAAATTACTGTTGCAAAGCAAGGCGATAAAGCCAAGCTTTTAAAAATGGCAAAAGAAAATGCTATGGATTATCTTGAAAAGTCCGTAGATAAAATAAAACATAAAGACGATATGACGGTTAACGCCTGCCGTCGGCTGCAAAGTTTGTTGGGTTTAAAAACTTATCCTCGCAGAATGGAATGTTACGATATTTCAAACATAAGCGGAGTTGATAAAGTAGGCTCAATGGTTGTATTTATAGACGGGGAGGCGGACAGAAGCAGTTATAGACGTTTTAAAATAAAAACTGTTGAAGGCGCTAACGATTTTGCTTCGTTACAAGAAGTTTTAACGCGACGTATTAAAAAACTAAGTACCGAAGAAGAAGCAAAATTTCCTAAGCCCGATCTAATTATAATCGACGGCGGCAAGGGTCAGCTTTCTGCAATTAAAAAAACTTTTGAAAACTTAAACGTTGAAAACGTAGAACTTATTTCGCTTGCTAAGCGGGAGGAAGAAGTTTTTACACTGTATTCGGACGAAAGCGTAAAAATAAATCATCGCGATTACTCGTTGAAAATGTTGCAGAGAATACGCGACGAGGCGCATAGATTTGCAATAACTTATTTCAGAAATCTGCATTCAAAACGTAATTTAAGCAGCGTATTGTCTGAGATAAGCGGTATAGGAACAATTAAAAGAAAGGCGCTTTTGGAAAAATTCGGAACTTTGGATAAAATTATGCGTGCGGATTTGGAAGAACTGACTTCCGTTGAAGGAATAAGTAAACCGCTTGCATTGGCTGTTAAAGAATATTTAGAAAATAACTTATGAAAAAAATTAATTATAAACTTATAGTTTCCGATTTTGACGGAACGCTTATAGACGACGACGGGCGTATCCCCGCAAAAGTTACAGCGGCAGTAAACAAATATGTTGAAAACGGCGGAATTTTTGCCGTTTGTACGGGCAGAATGCTTTGTTCTATTTTACCGCGCGTTCGCGAGCTCGGTTTAAAGGGTTTGGTTGTTGCGCACCAAGGAACGGTAATTGCGGAAATAGAAAGCGGCAAAATTTTAAAATACGGCGGAATATCCAGTGAAAACAGTGCTTTTGCTTGCCGTGTATTGGAAGATTTGGGGCAGCTTGCAAACGTTTATTGCGGAGATGATATGTTTACGGCAATACCTAAAAAAGCAGACTATTTGGAACTGTATGAAAAAATTGTCGGCATAGATTCCGTCCATATAGAAGGAAAAATGTCGGACTACATACTCGAAAAAAATTTGTTTTGCCAAAAAATTTCTGTAATAGTTGCCAAGGAGAACAGAGAAGCTCTTTATAAAGTACTTTCGCAGCGTTTGGGCGGTAAATTCGACGTAACTTGCAGCGCGAGTGTTTTAGTTGAAATTTCTCCAATAAACGACAATAAGGGCGAAGCTTTAAAATATCTTTCGCAACACTACGGGGTGCCTATAGAAAAAACTGTTGCCGTAGGAGATAATTTAAACGACTTGCCAATGATTAAATGTGCCGGAATAGGAGTTGCCGTAGGTAATGCAATACAAACTCTTAAAGATGAATCGAATTTTATTGCAGTAACCAATAACCAAGGAGCAATAGCTCAAATAATAGAAAAATTTGGATTTGCAGAGTACTATGTCTGAAATATTAGCTCCGGCAGGAAGTAAATCAAACGCTTATGCGGCAATTAATGCAGGCGCCGACGCTGTATATTTGGGATTAAAGGAATTCTCTGCAAGAAGCTCGGCGGAAAACTTTGATTTTGAGGCGTTTAAAGAAATAGTAAGCTATGCACACGCTTTCGGCGTTAAAGTGTACGTAGCTATGAACACGCTTGTAAAAGACAGTGAGTTGGTAAATTTTGTACAAACGGCAATTAAGGCTTGGAATTGCGGCGCCGATGCTTTGATAATTTCCGATTTGTTTCTGGGAAAATATTTAAAAAGTAAATTTCCGCAAATGGTTTTGCATTTATCTACGCAAGCAGGAGTCTGCAATGCGTATGCCGCCGAACTTGCAAAAGAATACGGATTTGAAAGAGTTATTTTAGCCCGCGAAACAGATATTGAAGATATAAAGCAGATTGCTCGAATAATTGAAACGGAAGTTTTTATTCAGGGCGCGCTTTGTACGTGTTTTTCAGGTCAGTGCTATATGTCTTCGTTTGCAGGCGGTAACAGCGGAAACCGCGGAAAATGCAAACAGCCTTGCAGAAAAAAGTATTCAATAAACCGCGAAGGGTTTACAGACGGCGCGTACAGATTGTCGTTAGCCGACCTCTGCGTAGGAGATGATATTAAAAAACTTATTGAAGCAGGCGTATTTTCATTTAAAATAGAGGGCAGGATGCGCCGCGCGGAATACGTTTCGGCAGCTGTAAAATATTATAAGAATTTGCTTTTCGGAAACAGTGCGGATAATGATTTAAGCGATTTGAAAAGAACGTATAACCGCGGCAATTATACTAAGGGATTGGCGTTCGGACAGGATAAAAGTTTTATTTCGTCTTCCGTACAGGGGCACATAGGCGAATTTGCCGGCGCAATAAAAGTAGAAAACGGCAAGTTTATTTGTCAAAGCACATTTAAATTTTCAAAGGGCGACAGTTTTAAGATTTTGCGCGGAGGCAAAGAAGTAGGCGGAGCAAGTTATGTAGGCGACTGCAAATTCGGATTTATTTTATCATCCAAACTCCGTTTAAAAAACGGAGACAAGGCGTTTATAACTACCGACGCCTCGCTAAACTCAAAACTGTCGGAAATAAAAAAACAGATTACGCTTAATATTGCGGCGCGGTTTAATGCAGGTGAAAAATATTGCGTTACCGTAAACGGTATTGAGTTTTGCGGAGATAAACCATTAGAGCGTGCAACAGGCAGCCCGTTAACGGAAAACGATATTAAGATTTGTTTTTCTAAAACCGATAAGTTTCCGTATAAAGTTATATTTCAAGAAATAACTACGCAAAATGCGTTTGTTTTAAAATCCGACTTAAATGCCGTAAGAAGAAAAATTTTTGAAAGCTATTTTTATAAAGTTTCGCAAAATAACAATAAAACGATAGAAGATGATTGCGAAATCCCCCAAATTATTAATCAAAACAACAATAAATCAGCGGTTATTTGTACGGATTTAAACGGGATTTCGACAGATATAGCTATTTATAAGCCTACGGATTATTTTGGCGAATACGAATGTAAAGCCGCCACTTTTAGCGGCGAAAAATATTTATATTTGCCTCCGTTTTTAAAGGGCGCGGAGTTGGAAAAATTAAAGCCGGTTATAAAAAAATTCGACGGTGTTTATTGCGACGGTATATACGCTTTTAAGCTGTGCGAAAGTTTGAATATTCCGCTTTTTGCCGGTACGGGATTAAATATTTCCAACAGATTAGGCGTTTTGGAGTGCGGCGCCAAATATTTTGTTGTTTCAAAGGAAATTTCCTATTCTGAATCGCAAATTTTAAAAACTTCGAATGCTTTTTATTTTAATTGCGGCAATTTAAAAATTATGGATTTGCTGTACTGCCCGTTCGGTAAACATTGTCAAACGTGCGATAAGCGCGGCATTTATGAATTAACCGACGAAAACAACCGCAAATTTCCGCTTAGAAGATATAAAATAAGCGAATGCAGGTTTGAAGTGTATAATTGCACAAACCTTGTATGCGAGAATTACGGGTTTGGGTCGCTTAAAGAATGCTCTTTGGAAAAAGACTGTAAAAAATTTTTAAAGGCAAGCGAAAATACGGAAAAATTAAAAGAATATTTTTGCGGAAACTACACAAGAGGTCATTCCGAATTGCCTGTTAAATGATTATGGATAAAAAAAGTTTTTTAAAGCTTGAACTTAATAAAATTTTGACTTCTGCGGCAGAATTTGCAGTTCTTGACAGCGGTAAAAATTTGATTTTGAACAGTGAACCGTCTTGCGATGTTCAAGAAGTCAAAAACAGACTTAGTTTAACGCGCGAGTGCGATAAGCTGCTTTTTTTGCACGGAATAGGTAAAATCGAAAGCTTTTGCTATACGGAAGACGTATTGTTGCGCGCCGAAAAAGGCTCGGCGCTTTCTTGCAGCGAGCTTTTAAACATTGCATCCTTAATGCGCTCGGCGCGGATTGCCTGCGATTCTATCGAAAAAACAGACGATAGCGACATAGTTTTAATAAGGCGCATATCAAACGGATTATATTTTGACAGAGTGTTGGAAAACGAAATTACGGAAAAAATAATTTCGGTTGACGACGTAAGCGATTTTGCAAGCGACAGACTTTATTCAATTCGTTCCAAAATAAAAAATCTAAACGAACGGATACGCCAAAAGCTTTCAGAATATACTTCCGGCAAAAATTGCGAGTATTTGCAGGATTCGATTGTAACAATTAGAAACGACAGATACGTTATACCGGTAAAAGCCGAGTATAAAAGCCGCATACGCGGATTTGTTCACGACCGTTCCAAGACGGGCGCAACGTTCTTTATAGAACCTGAATACGTTTTAGAGTTAAATAATGAACTAATTGCGCTCACTATTGACGAAAAAGAGGAAGTAGAAGCTATTCTCCGTGCGCTTTCTAAGCGCGTAGGCACTGTTTCGGTGCAGCTTGCCGCCGATGCGGAGATACTTGCGCAGTTAGACAGTTATTTTGCCCGCGCCGAATATGCTTATTCGTTAAAATGCGTTTGTCCGAAGATAAATTCAGACGGATATATTAATATCATAAAGGGCAGGCATCCGCTGATAGACGGCAAAAAAGCGGTGCCGGTTTCCGTGGAACTTGGAGAAAGCTATAATTTTCTGCTGCTTTCAGGCGCTAATACGGGCGGAAAAACCGTTACGTTGAAAATGACGGGTCTGTTTTGTCTGATGGCTGCCTGCGGATTTTTTATTCCTGCCGCAGACGGAAGTTCAGTTTCAGTATTTAACAACGTTTATTGCGACATAGGCGACAGCCAGAGTATAGAAGAAAGCCTGTCAACTTTTTCGTCGCATATAACAAACATAATAGATATTTGCGACAGCGCCGAACAAAACTGTTTGGTATTGATTGACGAGTTGGGCGGAGGCACCAATCCCGACGAAGGGCAGGCAATAGCAAAAGCTGTGGTAAAACATTTGTTGGACAGCGGTTGCAAGGGTATTGTAACAACGCATTTTACGCCGCTTAAAGAATTTGCTTATTCTGTAAACGGAATAGAAAACGCAAGTATGGAGTTTGATTCAAACACTTTAAAACCGCTGTACAGCATTAAAATCGGGTTGCCCGGCGCAAGCAACGCTATTGCCATATCCGCAAGATTGGGAATGAACGATAAAATTTTAAAGGCGGCGGAAAGTTATCTTTCCGAGGGTGCACGCAGTTTTGAAAACGTTGTTCGCCGCGCCGAAGAATCGCGGTTGGAAGCAGAAAAAAAACTTTGCGAAATTACCGCAATGGAAACGGAATGGCGCGAAAAAATTTTAAAAGTTAATGCGCAAATAGACGAACTTAACCGTGAAAAAGAAAAAATAAACCGTTCGGCAAGGGTAGAAAGCCGAAGAATTATTAACGAAAAAACAGAAAAAGCCGAAGAAATACTTGAAAAAATAGAAGAATTATTCAAAAAAGAAGAACTCAGCGAAAAAGATTTGATAGAGGCGAGAACTCTTAAAAACAAATTAAAATCCACGGCATTCGACGATGAAGAAGAACGCGAAAAAGTAACGGATTATACGCCGGCTACTCCCAAAAACTTAAAAGCAGGAGCAAAAGTATATATAAAGCCTATGGGGTGCGCAGGACAGGTTTACGCATATACTCCAAATAAGAATGAAGCCGAAATTATGTGCGGCAGCATAAAGCTGCACATAAAACTTAACGAACTTTTAATAATAAACGCAGCGGCGGAACGTAAACCGCAAATAGTTAAAGTTACAAAAAAGCTGCCCAAATCTATGCCGGTTCTTGAAATAAACGTTTTGGGCTTAACCGTGCCGGAAGCTTTATACGAAGTTGATAATTTTATAGACGGAGCCGTAACAGATAATTTGGACGAAATTAAGGTTATACACGGTGTTGGAACGGGCAAACTTAAACAAGCAATCCGCGAACATTTAAAAAGGCACAAAAACGTAGAAAGTTTCCGCGAGGGAAAATACGGAGAAGGAGAAACGGGCGTAACTTTTATAAAGCTTAAATAAGAGTTTGAAAATCAGTCAAGTATGTTCCTAAAGCGTAGTATTATATAAATAGTATTTCGTTTTAGGGGTAAACTAATTGAAAAGCAAATTTTTAACATTAATCACAAATTGCACGTTAATGATAATCGTTCTCGCCGTATCGCTTGTAGGATTTTTCGGCGGTAACGCAACTGCGGTTTCTTATGAAAACACCAATTTGTATAGCAACGGAAAAGCGGACGGCGGTGCGGTAAGTTTAACATTTAATGTTTACGAAAGCGCCGAAAATATAGAAAAAATATTAACAATTTTAGATGAATATAAAGCAAAAGCAACGTTTTTTATTGGCGGCAGTTGGGCTGACGATAACGTTGACTGCGTACGTGAAATATATAAGCGAGGGCACGAGTTGGGAAGCCACGGTTATTTTCATAAAGACCATTCCAAAATGTCGTATGACGCAAATTTAGAGGAAATCCGTCCAAGCGTAAAACTTCTTGAAATGATTTGCGGTAAAAAAATAACTTTGTTTGCTCCGCCGTCCGGCGCGTTTTGCGAAAATACTCTTTCCGCTTGCGCATTTTTGGAAATGAAAGTTATAATGTGGAGCAGAGACACGATAGATTGGCGCGATAAAGACGTGGAATTAATAAAAAAACGCGCTACCCAAAATTTAAAATCAGGAGAGTTTATACTTATGCATCCCAAGGACGTAACGGTTGAAGCTCTGCCCGAAATATTGTCTTACATAAGCGAAAGCGGTTTAAAAACAGCCACGATTTCGCAAAATTTAGGAGAAGAATGATTCATTTTAAACAATTTGACAACGGTATAAGACTTATTGTAAATCAAATGTCAGGATTAATGTCGGTTACTATGGGTATATTGGTGCATACAGGCGCTTCGGTTGAAACCGACAAAGAAGACGGCATTTCCCATTTTATAGAACATATGATGTTCAAGGGAACAAAAAAGCGTTCGGCATTCCGCATTTCTGACGAAATGGACAGAATAGGTGCGCAGGTAAACGCATTTACGGGCAAAGATATGACTTGCTATTATGCTAAATCCACAACGTCGCACGCGGCGGAAGCGTTTGAAATTCTTTCCGACTTGTTTTTAAACAGCACTTTCCCGGAAGATGAAATCAAGCGTGAAAAAGGCGTTATTTTGGAAGAAATAAGCATGAACGAAGATACGCCCGACGATTTGTGTTTGGATATTCTTTCACGCGCGTTTTACGGCGAACGCGGTTACGGCAGAAATATTTTAGGTCCGCGCGAAAACGTTTCGGGATTTACCAAAGCCGACGTAACCGCGTATATGGATAAATATTATATACCGGATAACATTGTTATTTCTATGGCAGGCAATATAGACGCAAAACTTGCCGAAGATATGGTAGGGCAGTATTTTGGGGTACTTACGAGAAAATGTTGCAAAAATGACGATATCACTGTGGAATTGCAGGGTAAATCGTTATATAAAACAAAAGATATAGAACAAGTGCATATAGGCATATCTTATCCTACGTTAAAACGTTACGAAAAACTTTTTGATGCAACTCAAATGATGAACGCGGTATTCGGCGGAAGTATGTCGTCGCGGCTTTTCCAAAGAGTGCGCGAAGAATTGGGATTAGCTTACACTGTTTATTCGTTTATTTCTTCCTACAACGAAACGGGTTCTCTTTCCGTATATGCAGGCGTTAACGCCGAAAAGTATCATCAATCGGTAGACGCAATTTATTCTTGTATAGAAGATATTAAAAAGAAAAATATATCCGAAGAAGAATTTTTGCGCGGTAAGGAACAGCTTATATCCTCTCAGATTTTTGCGCAGGAAAGCACAAGTTCGCAGATGCTGCTGTTCGGTAAAGAAGTTATGTATTGGAATAAAGTTTATAACTTTGAAGAACGTGTAAATAAAATTTCGTCTGTAACGCTAAACGACGTTTTCGAAGCAACCGAATATAATTTTGACGATAAATACAAGGCTCTCTCTGTGGTGGGCGCAGTAGACAAGCCGCTTTGACTTATGAATACAGTCAAACACGGGTTCGGACCGATATTCGATAATAACAGTAAATTGCTTATTTTAGGCAGTTTTCCGTCTGTAAAAAGCCGCCAAATAGATTTTTATTACGGCAATAAACAAAATAGATTTTGGCGTACTCTGTGTTCTTTTTTCTTAGAAAACGTGCCGGAAACCACAGACGGTAAAAAGCAGTTTCTTTTAAAATACGGCATAGCGCTTTGGGATGTTGTTGAAGAATGCGAAATTGTAGGCTCCAAAGATTCAACAATAAAAAATTATAAAATTGCAGATATAGAAAAGCTATTGCAAAATTCAAAAATTTGTTTTATAATTTTAAACGGCGGCACGGCCTACAATATATTTATTAAACACTTTCCGCAAATTTCAGAAAGAATAAAAATAATAAAGTTAACGTCTACAAGTCCTGCAAACACGCGGTTTACAACGGAGGAGTGGCACAGTGCGTTACAAGGAATTTTCGGAAACGGTTGAGCGTTTTGTCTGCTAAAATCAAAAAATTCGGTAATAGGACAAAAACTCACAGTCAGTCGATTAAAAAAGTTTTGAAAAGTTTAATGCTTTTCAAAATTGAAAAAAATTTTTTAAAAGGTATTAAAAAATATTTATGGAAATCTCACAACAGTTAACCGAAGAATTTAAACTCCGTCCTGACCATGTTAAGAACATTTTAAATCTTTTAGATGAAGGAAACACAATTCCGTTCATCGCGCGTTACAGAAAAGAAGCCACAGGCGCAATAGACGACCAGGTTTTGCGCGCTTTAAACGATAGATACGAATATTTGAAAAATCTTGAAAAGCGCAAGCAAGAGGTTGCCAATGCAATAACCGAACAGGGAAAAATGACCGAAGAAATTCAGCTTGCAATAGACGGCGCAAAAACAATGACGGAAATTGAAGACGTGTACCGTCCGTTTAAGCAAAAGAAAAAGACACGCGCTTCGGTTGCTATTGAAAAAGGTTTACAGCCGCTTGCGGAATTTATTCTTGCTCAGGAAGGCGACCCTTATAAAGAAGCTGAAAATTACATAAACGAAGAAAACGGTATAAATACGGTTGCTGACGCTATTGCGGGAGCAAAAGATATAATTGCGGAGATAGTTTCCGACAATGCCGAACTTCGCAAAAAATTGCGTTCTCTTTTGGAAAACCACGGCGAAATGCAGGTTAAGATGGTTAAGGACGACGAAAAGGGTACTTACGCAATGTACGCCGATTATTCTGAGCTTGTTCCCGAAATTAAAAATCACAGAATACTTGCAATTAACAGAGGGGAAAAAGAAGATTGCCTTAAAGTAAAAATTTTCTTTGAACCAAATATTGCAAAACGGGTATGCGTTGCAAAATACATACATTCTACGGGAGATTGCGCAAAACTCATAGAAGAAGCCGCAGACGACGGATACGACAGGCTTATACAGCCTTCCATAGAGCGTGAAGTTCGCGCAATTTTAACGGATAAAGCTGGCGAACAGGCAATAAAGATGTTTGAAGTAAATCTTCGTCCGCTGTTGCTGCAGCCTCCCGTTAAGGGTAAGGTAACGTTGGGACTTGACCCCGGTTATCGTACGGGCTGTAAAGTTGCCGTTGTAGACGAAACGGGTAAAGTTTTGGATACTTCGGTTATATATCCGGTTCCGCCTAAAAACGATATAGAGGGCGCAAAGAAAATTGTTAAAGCGCTTATTTTAAAACACAATGTTGATATTATTTCCATAGGAAACGGAACGGCTAGCAAGGAAACGGAGATTTTTGTTGCGGAGCTTTTAAAAGAGGTAGACCGAGAAGTTACGTATGCAGTAGTAAACGAGGCAGGCGCCAGCGTTTATTCTGCCAGCCCTCTTGCGGTTGAAGAATTTCCGGATTACGATTTGACTTTGCGTTCGGCAATTTCCATTGCGCGGAGGTTGCAGGACCCGCTTGCCGAACTTATAAAAATAGACCCTAAGTCAATAGGCGTAGGGCAGTATCAGCACGATATGGATAAAAAGAGGCTGGACGGAGTTTTAAGCGGCGTATTGGAAGACTGCGTTAACAGCGTAGGCGTTGATTTGAATACGGCAAGCGTATCGCTTTTAAAGTACGTAGCCGGCTTAAATTCGGGTATAGCTAAAAACATTGTTTCTTACCGTGAAGAAAACGGTAAATTTACGGCGCGTTCGCAGTTATTAAAAGTTTCCAAATTGGGCGCAAAAGCTTACGAACAATGCGCAGGATTTTTGCGTATTCCCGACGGTAAGAATATTTTGGATAATACTGCCGTTCATCCCGAATCTTATAAAAAAGCAGAAAAACTTTTGGAATTGTTCGGTTTTTCAGATAAAGACGTAAAAGAACGCAATCTTTCGGATTTATCAGCTAAGGTTAAAGCTTACGGCGAAGATAAAGCAGCGGCCGAGTGCGAATTGGACAAGGCTACTATGAACGATATTATTGCCGAACTTATAAAGCCGGGCAGAGATATACGCGACAGCTTGCCGCAGAGAAAGCTCCGCCGAGATATTATGGGTATAGAAGATTTGACCGTAGGTATGGAAATAGAAGGCACGGTTCGTAACGTAACCGATTTCGGCGCGTTTATCGATATCGGCGTTCATCAGGACGGACTTGTACATATTTCCGAAATAACAGACAGATTTATCCGTCATCCGTCGGACGTATTGAAAGTAGGTCAGCAAGTTAAGGCAGTAGTTATAAATCTGGATAAGCAAAAACAACGTATAGGTCTGTCGCTTAAACAAGTTAAAAAACAGGCAAATTAAACTTGACAGCAAAAAGCTGTTATAGTAAAATTTAAACATATAAAAGCTTAGGAGAATATAATTATGTTTGAAGAAGTAGCAGAAATACTTGCCGAACAGCTTGGTATTTCCAAATCTAAAATTACCGAAAGCAGTGAAATAGTTAAAGATTTGGGCGCAGATTCGCTTGACGTGGTTGAGCTTTTAATGACGCTTGAAGACAAAACGGGCAAAACTATACCCGAAGACAAAGTTTCCG
>CATLBN010000023.1 GCA_949878885.1 uncultured Clostridia bacterium
ACCATTTCCGCGCGGTTTGCAATTATACCGGCGACAGCGAAGGCATAACATACGACTTTGTCAACGATATAGAGAGCTGGGGCGTCGCTGGCGAGGTGTTCGACTTTGAAGCCCCGAGCTCCACCAATGTCCTTAAAGTACGAACCCAAACGGTTCGTACTTTTTTTACGGCGCAGCCGCACGCACGGTTATAGCAACAGCCAGCAAATCTTTTTCAAAATTTCGGCAATGCATATGCGCTTGAAAAACGCATTTATTTTTGTTATAATTTTATTTAAGCATTATTTACGCATAAACAAATTTGCGGAAAAAATTAAGATACATAGGAGTACATTATGAAGAACGAGCCTATATCAAGATGTTCTTGGGCAACTACCGACTTATACAAGGAATATCACGATAACGAATGGGGCATACCCGAACATAACGACGACAGATTATTTGAAATGCTGGTGCTAGAAGGTATGCAGGCAGGATTGTCTTGGTTGACGATATTGAATAAAAGAAACGCTTTCAGAGAAGCGTTTGACAATTTTGATTGCAGAAAAGTAGCGTTATACGACGAAGCGAAAATAAGCGAACTTTTGACAAACGAAAAAATAGTGCGCAACAAGTTAAAAATTAAAGCGGCAATAACAAACGCACGGGAATTTATAAAAATACAAAACGAATTCGGCAGTTTCGATTCTTTTATATGGTCTTATGTTGACAACAAGCCTATAATTAACCGGTTTAAATCGGTAGAAGAACTTCCTGCAACAACTCCCCTCTCCGACAAAATCAGCAATGATTTAAAAAAACGCGGTTTCAAATTTGTAGGGAGTACAATAATTTATGCGTATATGCAATCCGTAGGAATTGTTAACGACCACGTTCAAGGCTGTCATTTATATAAATAAGTTTATCTGCATAAATAAAATATGTCTAAAAAAATTAATTTTTCAAAAAACGCTACCGATATTTTAGGCGAAGGCAAAATATTACCGCTTATATTCAGGTTGACTATTCCTGCGGTTATAGCGCAGCTTATAACTTTTTTATATAATATAGTTGACCGTATGTTCGTAGCCAAAATCGAAGGTTTTGGAATGGACGCTTTGGCGGCTTTGGGAATTGTTTTGCCTATAACGCTTATTATTCAGTCATTTTCCAATCTTATAGGGCTCGGCGGTTCGCCGCGGGCAAGCATTAAGTTAGGCGAGGGCGACAATTCGGAAGCCAATAAAATTTTTAACACCTCGTTTGTACTGCTCGGCGTTACGGGCGTACTTATAAGCATAGTTTCTTTTGCTTTTTCGCGGCAGATAGTCATAGCTTTCGGCTGTCCGCAAAGCGCAGTCGAATTTGCCGTATCTTACCTGAAAATATACTCTGCGGGAACGGTTTTAGTAATGTTTGCACAAGGGCTTAACCCCTTTATTACAGCGCAGGGTTATTCTATGACGGCAATGTTTTCCGTGCTTATAGGCGCGCTTATAAACATTGCGCTGGACCCGCTGTTTATATTCGCTTTCGGAATGGGCGTAAACGGCGCAAGCCTTGCAACTGTAATTTCGCAATGTATTTCGTTTGTGTGGATTATTGCGTTTTTCTTTTCCGAAAAAAGTATTTTCAAATTCCGTGTTAAAGAAATGAAACCGGAAGCAAAAAGAATTTTAAGCATACTTTCGCTGGGATTTACGCCGTTTGTAATGACGCTTACGGAATGCGCCATACAAATTGTTTTCAACGTAAACTTAAACGCCGCGACGGGCGGCAACAAAGACTATAACGCAGCGCTTACCGTTATGCTGAGCGCGCTTCAGTTTATTTCTTTGCCTCTTAACGGTCTTGGTTACGGAATGCAGCCGTTTGTAAGTTATAATTACGGCAAGGGCGACACGGCAAGACTTAAAAAAGCAATTAAATACGTCACTTTTATTGCGTTCGGATTTGCCGCTGCCGTATGGTCGGTTTCGCTTGCGGTTCCGCAGCTGTACGCATACGTTTTTTCGGCGAGCGACAGCGTAACGGAAATAGTCAAAGCGTACACGCCGTTCTTCCTTATGGGTTCTATAATGTTTTTCGTACAGATGACTCTGCAAAATATAAACGTTGCGTTGGGGCAGTCGAAATCCGCGCTTATACTTGCTGTTACAAGAAAAATAATAATTTTAATACCGCTGTGTTTTACGCTTACTCATTTTATGGGTTTCAAGGGCGTTTATCTATCGGAAGGCATTGCCGACTTCGCCGCCGGAATAATTACCGCCGTCGTTATTTTTATTACTTTTCCCAAGGTGTTTAAAAAACGCGAACAAGCCGTTAAAAAATCCGATTCGACCCAACCTGTTAATTAAACGCTGCGCGTATAACGCAAAAGCGTAAATAATCCGCTAATTTTCTGTACGACAAACAGCCGCTCACAATTTTGTGTAAGCGGCGTTTTCAGTTTTATATTCATAGTATTATTCTAAATGGTATTTTTCTTCTATGTTATAATAAAGACCGGCGCTTGAAGCTTTTTCCCAATTATGTGATAAAAATTCAAGACATTCAACAAAAGAATAATACTGTCCCAAAGTAAAATCGTTCGGATTTTCTTTAAGGCTTTCTTTTAACTGATTTAAAGAGTCTTCTAAGTAATCAATAAAGATATACATAACCGATTCAGAATTAAATTTTTGTATCACAATAAACCTCCGCCTATGGGAGGCTAAAAAACTATTGTAAACTTAACGTTATCATTAAAATCATAACTGTTTCTCCCGAAAAATAAATTTAGTTTTCCTGTTGATGTTTTTGTTGGAATTTGTTGGAAAATATTGGTTTTTTTATGTTTTTTGTATTTATAAACAGCATTTTAAATAAACGTAAAACCACCCCCGCCCAAAACGGGCGGGGGTGGTTGTTTTTAAATTAAGTTTATAAAAGCGCTTTTATTTTTTCTACCGCCGCTTCGCGGTTATCTGCGCCTATTTTTAAATAAATAGAACTTATATAGTTTCTTGCGGTGCCGTCCGAAAGTTTAAGCGCCGTTGCAATCTGTCTGTTGGTAAAACCGTCGTACAGCATAAGCGCTATTTCCACTTCCCGTTCGGAAAGATTAAAACTTTTTCTAAGTTTATATTCTTTATCCGAAGATACCATTGCCGCCGCATCTGTAATTTTTTTTGCGATTTTGGCAGGCAGAATAGTATCGCCCGCATAAGCGTTTTTAACCGCGTCTATAAGCGCGGACGAACCTATATCTTTTAAGAGATATCCGCTTGCGCCGTTGTTTATTGCGCTTAAAATATAATCGCTGTCATCAAAAGTGGTTAAAATTATTATTTTAACGTTTTGGTGTGCTTCCTTTATACGTTTAGTGGCAACAACGCCGTTCATATTAGGCATACGTATATCCATTAAAATAACGTCCGGATGCAACTTTTCCGTAAGTTCCAACGCCTTCAACCCGTCTAACGCTATACCTACCACCGCTATTTCTTTGCTTGTTTCCAGAACCGATTTTATTCCTTCGGCAAGTATTTGCTGGTCGTCTACAAGTAAAACCTTAATCATCGCTGCTCCTTATTATAGGCAAAGTTATTTCCGCTTCAAACCCTTCGCCTTCCTCGCTTTTAAAAACACAGCTTCCGCCCAACGCTTCCGCTTTTTCGTGCATACCTCTTAATCCGAAACCTTCGCATATGTCGCCGCCTACGCCCAAGCCGTTATCGGACACAAGCAGCGTTAAACCGTTTAAACTTTCTTTAAGTTCTACGTAAAAAGCCGTTGCTTTACCGTGTCTTACTCCGTTTGAAAGCAACTCCTTTAAACTGTTGCAAAGATATCTGTACTGCTCGTAAGTGGGCGTAACGTCGCTTAAATCGCTTCTTGCTTTAATATCCGTACCGTCTATGGTTTGAGCGATAATTTCTTCCATTTCTTCCCTTACCGAACGCACGCTTGTGCGCCCGGCAAGCAGATGAACGCTTTCGCGCATTTGCTCCAATGCGTTTCTTGCCTGAATGTTGGCGGAAATTATCCTTGTCTTTGCTTCTTGCGGATTGTCGTCTATCAAAAGCTTTGCCGCTTCCGTCTGCATTATAACGGTTGTCATAGAGTGCCCTGCGTTATCGTGTATATCTTTTGCAATACGGTTTCTTTCTTCATATACTTTAACGCGCGTAAGCTGTTCATACGCGTCTTCAAGCCGCGCCTGACTTTCCGCCGCTTCTTTTAACGCAACTCTCAATTCTCTGTTAGTTTTATAAAATTTAAGCAAAAACTGCGCAATAATGTAATCCGCCGTCATTGCAACAAGTCCGAAAAACATACCGCTTAATATTTCTACAATACTGCTGTAAACGGGCGCGCCCACGTGGCGTATTGCCCAGCCGGCTATAATCGAAGCCGAAAAAAGCACACAGCTGACTCCGAAAAGAATAGTTCTGTCCCTGAATTTATCTACGGTTATAAAACAGCCTGTAAGCACAATGCAATAAAGTGTAGATAAAAACGTGTTCCCCGTTAAAATACATATTGTAAGCAAAAGCGCCGAATCCAATCCGAAAAACACCATTTTGGAAACAAAATTTTTAATTACGAACGTGTTAACCGTTTCTATAACGGCAAGCGCTACGCTGCAAACTATAAGCGAAACAAAGCCTGAAAGATTTTCTATAAGCGTATAAGCCTGCGCGCAAACTACAATTTCTATGGAAACCAAAAGCACTATTAACGCAACTTTTAAATATTCTATTACATTTTTCTGTTCCAACTTTAAACGCATATAGATTTCCGCTTTATTTTTTGTTAATTATTGTCTTGAATTCATTTTACCACAAATAAAAAAAGTTGTATAATGTTTTTAATACTTTTTTAAAAACGGTGCGTTATGGATAAAATTATAAGCGACATTATTAAAAATATCTCACAAATCATAAAATTCGATTCTTCTCAGTCGGAAGCAAAAAACGGCGCGCCGTTCGGCGAAGGCGTAAAAAAATCGCTTGATTATTTTTTGAACCTTGCAGAATTTTTAGGTTTTAAAACACGCAACTACGACGGATACGCGGGCGAAGTAATATTCGGCGAAGGCAAAGAATTTGCCATTCTTGCGCACCTTGACGTAGTGCCAGCAGGCAACGGCTGGACGCACGAAGCGTTCGGCGGCGAAATAGACCTTGTAAACCGACGTGTTTGGGGCAGGGGAGCTATGGACGACAAAGGTCCCGCAGTTATAGCGCTGTTTGCTTTAAAAGCGTTAAAAGACCAAGGCTTTACGCCCAAAAGAAAAATAAAACTTATAGTAGGCTGCAACGAAGAAACGGGTTGGGAATGCATTAAGTATTACAATGCGCACGCCGTTATGCCGGAAGAAGGTATTTCTCCGGATGCGGAATTCCCCGTAATTTACGCCGAAAAAGGCATATTGCAAATAAAGATTACGTTCCGCGCCGACGGCGATTTAAGCTCGTTAAAAGGCGGCGAACTTGCCAATATGGTTTGCGACAGGTGCGAAGTGAACGCGCTTGACGGCAGCGCCCCTCTTTTAAACGGACTGTACTTGCAAGACGGAAAAATAATTTCCGAGGGCAAGTCTGCGCACGGCTCCACACCCGACGAGGGAATAAACGCCATTCCTCCTATTTTGCAGTACTTGGGGCTTGATGACGTTAAAAAAGTTCTTTTTGACGATTGTTATAATCTTAAATCACTTTGCGACGAAACAGGCAGGCTAACTTTTTCTCCAAACGTTATACAGGGCTTCAACGGCGGACTTTATGCGCTTGTTGACGTGCGTTACCCTGCAACTATGTCTAAATTAAGCGTTATAAACGAGCTGGAAAAAGCCGGTGCAGAGTTTGAAATAGTGCACGAGCAAGCGCCACTTTACAACGATAAAAACAATTACATTATTAAAGAGCTTTGCGGCGTTTATAACGAAGTTACGGGCAAAAAAGCCCAACCTATAGCAATAGGCGGCGGCACTTATGCGCGCGCTTTGAAATTCGGCGCGGCGTTCGGTCCCGAAGAAACCGGAGAAGAATGCACTGTGCACCAAGCGGACGAATATATTTCGTTTGAAAAAATAGAAAACTGTTTTAAAATTTATAAGCTTGCGTTGGAAAGAATTACGGGTAAGTAACCGTACAAGGTTTAACGCAGCGGCAGATTAATATGAAAGAAAAAAGAAAACTTCCCAAAAAAATAATTGCGCTTATAGTATGCGGAGTTATAATAGCCACGCTGCTTTTAACTTGCTTAGGCGCCGAAATAGCGTTTTTGGTTGCAGACAACACAGACGTTTGGCACCCCGACTACTCTATGGAGAGCATTGACGAACAGCTTGATAAGTGGAACGGCGAAAACAGTTTAAGCCAATGCGACTACGATTTTATTTATTCGCAGACGGGTCTTACCAAAACAGGCGCAGACCGTGCGCTTGCGCGCGGCGAAAGCGGAAAACGGCTTATCCGCGACATTCAAAAAGATTATTTTGCACCAAGATCAATAGAACACAACAAAATTGCACCGTTTACGTGTATGGATTTTGCCGATACGATAATTACGCCTGTTTATCTTAAAGACGGCGATATTGTAGTAAGCCCCTGCACAAATCTTGCCGGCTGGCGTATGGGGCATTCCGGCTTAGTTTGCGACGGCGCCGCCAACAGAGTTCTGCACGCATTAACTTACGGAACCACAAGCCAAACCGACAGCATAAATTATTTTACCGGCTGCAATGCGTTTATGATTTTGGAAGTTGACACCGACAGGCAAAAAGAAGTTGTAACTTACGCAAAAGAAAATTTATTAGGAATTCCTTACGAGGGCCTAACGGGAATAATTACAAACAAAAATAAAATACAAAAAACTCAGTGCGCCCATCTTGTGTGGTATGCGTATAAGCAAATTGGAATAGATTTGGACAGCAACGGCGGTCTTATTGTTACGCCGCAAAATTTAGCAAATTCCCCTCACGTTAAAGTTGTGCAAATTTACGGCTACGACCCTGTAAAACTTTGGAAATAACCCCTTCCCCACTGTGTTTTGCAAGTTTAACTGTTTAACGCAAAAATAAAAAAGACAGTTTAAATAAATTATAAAAACGTTTGACAAAATAAATTGCATTTAATATAATAAATAAGCTTTATTAAACTTAATTGCAATTTTACGCACCGTTAGCTCAACTGGATAGAGCGTTGGTCTACGGAACCAAAGGCTAGGGATTCGAATTCCTTACGGTGCACCAAACGCAGCCTTATTAATATAAGGCTGCGTTTTTCTTTTGCATTTCAAAATTTTTTAATTTGACACCCAAATGCTCTGCTTCCCTCTCATTTACAACGACATATCCACGGCTTTCAAAAAACGGTTTTGCCGTAATCGATGCAAAAGTATTTATAACCGAAAAGCCTTTTTCCAATTCGTTACACAATGCAGTAGCAATACCTTGTTTTTGATAATCTTTATGTACGAAAAGTAAATCTAAATAACCCGATTTATCAATACTGCCAAAACCAACAATAACGCCGTTAATTTCAGCAATTAAAGTATATTGTTTTAATAAATCGTTGCGCCGTGATTTTAAGCTGTCGGCATTATTTGCCCAAACTGAAAGTTGTTCCGCCGTATAGTCTTTTGCATTGACGGAATGGACTGTTTCATAAAATAATTTTGACACTATACCGCAATCTTCGTTTTTGTATTGCCTGATTTTCATAATTCAATATTTACCGCGTAATTTTTATCAATCAAAACATATTCAAGCCCATACTTTTTGCACATCTTTAAATTTTGCATATTATCTGAAATCAATTCGGCTTTATTTATGTCGGATGCAATGCGATTTTCAATAGTATTTTCAAATTTTAAAATATCGCAAAATTTATTTTCAATATAGTCAGCTGTCATAATAAGGCAATAAAATTTAATTTCAGATAAATATTTTTCTTCAAAATCTTTTTGCCAATCGAATGGTATATAACACCCTTCAATAATAATATTTTGCTTGTTCTCAATTACCGTTTTTATCATTTCCTTTAATATAGACCAAAGATAAGGCGTTAGTGCTTTATCGTCATTTACTGTAAGCGATGTTTTACCGCTTCTGATAAGCCCCATTTTTAAGTGGTCAATAGAAAAATACGGAATTTTATATTTTTCCATAAGCCGTTGTGATAAGGCGGTTTTACCCGTATGCGTTGTTCCCGAAATCAAAATTACCATATTAAAATAATATCATAAATTCGCGTTGTTTTCAACTGTGTGTTTTAAACAAACTTAAAAAACACGGTTGCGGCTGTTTATCAGTATAATTTACCTTTGGATAATAGTACAAAAAAGTATTAGATGACGGATATAAAATTATAGTTAAAAACAAAACAGCATTTTAAGATGTTTTATTTTTATTTGACTTTGAATAAATTGTATGTTAGTATATTAATATCTTTTTATAAGGAGTAAAAATTTATGGATGACGACCCAAGCTGTGTCGCCGCCAATTTTTTAAAACTTAATTTAAATCCGAATAAACATAATCGGCAAATCAAAAATGCCGACTGTGTTTTTTTTGCTTTTTTACGGAGGTGTACGGTCGTGTAATACTCTACTTTTATTAAAAGCAAAAATCAAATTCGGAGGAAATATATTTTATGGATACGGGCACGGCAATAGTGCTTATAGTTGTTTTATTTATTCTGCTTGTTTTTTCGGCGTTTTTTTCAGCTTCGGAAACAGCGTTTACAAGTTTGTCGCAAGTAAGAATTAAAAACCTTTCACAATCAAAAAAGTCCGCAAGGCTTGTTTTGAAAATGAGTGAAAATTATAATAAACTTTTATCTACGTTACTTATAGGAAATAATATCGTAAACATAGCTTCCGCTTCTATCGCTACCATTGTATTTGCATTTTGGTTCGGAGATTTGGGCGTAACTTTGTCAACGGTAGTAATGACCGTTTTAGTGCTTATATTCGGCGAAATTACGCCAAAGAGTATAGCAAAAGAACGCCCTGAAGAATTTGCTATGTTTTCGGTAAAAATTCTTTATGTTTTTCAAATAATATTTACGCCGCTTAATATTATATTCGAAGGTTGGAAAAAGCTGGTAAACAAAATTTTTCGATTAGACAAAAAACACCCTACTATTACAGAAGAAGAATTTTCTATAATAGTTGAAGATATAGCCGACGAGGGCGTACTAGCCGAAAGCGAAGCCGAAATTATACAAAACACAATTAAATTTGACGAAACTAAAGTTGAACAGGTAATGACGAAAGCCGAAGACATAACTTCCGTCTGCATTACCGACAACCCAAAAAAAATTAAAAAAGTGTATGTTGACAGTAACTATTCACGTGTTCCGGTGTTTGACGAGAGCAAACAGAAAGTGTTGGGCATACTCTACCGTGCGGATTTTTATGAAATGCTTTTGAGCGGAAAAACGGATATAAATCAAATTCTAAAACCGGCATTATTTACAACGCCTGAAAGTGTTATATCGGATTTATTTGAGATACTGCAGGAACAGCAAGTGCCGCAAGCCATTGTAAGCGATAACGATAATGTGGTAGGTCTTATATCTATGGAAGACATTTTAGAGGAATTAGTAGGCGAAATAGACGACAAATACGATTACTAATCATACATTTCGACGGATGTTGTATAAAACGAACGCGCGGCTACGCCGCGCGTTCGTTTTATACAACATCCTCCACCGTGCCGAAAGATTTTTGTTGAATATTTTAATTTTTTAAATGTGTTTTCGGCGTGTTTCTCAACTGAACACGCTTTTTTGATTGTGGTGGCGCGACGGTGCCGTAACTCAACTTTATTTTGCAGTTAAATATTGTACGGCGGTATTAATGTTATCAACAAAAAATACGCTGTGCCCGTTATTGCTTTCATAAATAAAATCTTTTTACGGCTTGCTTGTATATTGGGAATAATCGCCGTATATTGCAATGCAAAACTGATAATTTATAAACTTTTGCAAAATTTCGCCTGCAATACCGCTGCTCAATATAAAAAATTTTTCCGTAATCAAATTTTTTGATACGGCAATATTTTTAATTCCCGTTTGATATACAACGCTCATCATTAAATCAACGGCGCTTTGCGTATCGTCAATAACAATTTCTTTTGCCGTAATATGCGCAACTTCTATATTATTTTCAACTATTTTTTCTATTTACATAAATTAAAATTCCAAAAGTTTTTATTAATTATACAACAAAATTTTTTTATTAACAATAAAAACTTAACAATTATTTAATGTCTAAATTTTTAAGTTTTCTTCTGAAAACAGAGGACTGTCTAAAAATTGACTTACCGACATACCAAATCCGTTTGCAATTAAAATAGTAGTTGAAAGTAAATTATCTTTAACCGTTTCGTGCATAATATTTTTCAATGTTGAGTGAGAAACACCGCTTTCCATTGCAAGCTTATATCTGGTCATATTCTTTTCTTTTAAAAGTTCTTTAATTCTCAAAACCAAAGCATGATTTACATTATCCATAAGTTGCCTCCGATTATTGTTGTAGGCAACTATAATTTTATTATTTGTTTTTATATAAATATGGTTGTGTATAGCCATATTTGTTTGATATAATATAAAATGAAGGAGGAAAAAAATTATATAACATATTAATCTATTTTAAAACTAACGTTATTAATAAACACCGCGCAGGCAATTACTTTCCTACGCGGCGTTTTCTTTAATTAAAAATTATTTTTTTGTTTTTTTGTCCTTGTCGGATTTTTTAGCTGCCGCTGCGGCTTTTGTGCTGTCGGTCTTTTTCGCTGCGGAAGCAGGCTTTGCCGCATCGGTCTTTTTAACCGCGGGAGCAGGCTTTGCCGCATCGGTCTTAGTTACCGTCGCGGTTTTACCTGCCGCCGGTTTAACATCCGCTTTTACGGGTTTAACAGGTTTTTCCGGTTCGGTTTTTTTACTTTGCGTATTATCGCTTGCCGCCGTTTTTTCTTTTTTAGGTTTTCTTTCGCGGTTGTCAAGCTTTTGCACTAATTTATTGCCGAAAACTTTTTTGCGGAATTCGGGCAGCAGCAACAGCGTTACCGCAAACGCCGCAAGCGCGGCAAAAAGAACAATGAAAATAACAAGCGCTATAGTAAGTCCGCGTTCGAGATATATATTGGACGCGTTAACCAAATACGCAGAATACGGAATGCCGAATACGTTAAGCATTACTTTACCCGTTGATTTTGTAATTATTTCCACAGTGTGCTCCTTATTTGATAAACTTTCGATATTAAACGCTAATTTGCGCGATTCGGATATAGAACTATTTAAATCGAATACTCCCGCTTTTTTGCCGTCTACAATAACCTGTGCCGAACCGTAGCCATTGCCCGCAGCGGCGTAAATGGCAAGACTTTCGCCGCGGAACTTTATTACAAGCTTTTGGTTCTTTTTGTACGTCATAAGATATCCGGCAGGTTCGCCCTCAACTGTTGACGAATACACCCAGCCCTTGGTTGCAAAGAATTTGGAAGTTGTAGACGGGACCACTTTTTGCGTTGTTGATTTTATGCCTGCGTCTATTTCTGCAAGTACCGAAAAGTTTCCGCCCGTTGTTCCTTTAACCAAAAGTCTTAAATATCTGCCTGAAACTTCGGGAAATTTAAGCGTTATAGTTGTGCCGGAATAATTATCTCTGTTGCCTGTCGTAATTGTTTTCCATTCGCCGTCCGCCGTATCCGAAATCTGCAATTCAAAATCCGTTATATAAGAATTTACGTTGTTTCGCGTTGTTACGGCAAAATAGTTAAACATTTGAACTTTGGCTGTGTCTACAATAAATTCGTGCGGATTTTCGGGAGTTATCTTTTTATCGGCGCCGCTGTAAGTGGTGTGCATATTTGTGCTTGTAAGCCCGTCTATAAGATAAGTCCACTTGTCTGTTCTTAAAATCGTTTCCTCGCCCGTTTCCTCGTCAACCATCGTTTCTTCGTGATATCTTCCGCCTACAATGTTTTCGGGAGCCTTCTCCATTTTCCATTCGCTTTTGTCGGTGCCCGTTAAAGTAAGCTTTACGTTATCTTTTTTGGAAATGATAAACTGAGGTTCGTAAATATATTCCTGAGGAGTTTTGCCTTGGGGGAAACCGGGATGGTAAACTTGGCTGTCGGGAATAGCCGTGTAATCGCCGTCGCCCGTTTTATATGCTACAACTGCCGAACCGGGTCCTCCGCCGTTGTAATTCAAAAGTTTAACCGCATAAAACTTGTCTTTTTCTACGGTAATTTTTGCGCTTTTATCGTCGGAATATCCTGTATTATATTGATTAAGCTCCAACAGCATTTGCATTTCGTTAAAATTTTCTCCGAAATACAAGCGCAGCGTATCGTCGCTTTGGGCGGACAGCGTTACCTCTCCGCTTACAGGCGCTTTCCAATAATATTCAAGCACCTTAGCTTCTTTTACTTTGCTGTTATATGTTTTTATATAAGAATATTTAGTGGAAACTACAGTAGGAGTAACGGCGCTCATTTCATTTTCCAAAGCGTCCCACTCGCCTGCTTTAACGTTTACGCCTTCGTAAGTGGAAAGCCTTGACCCGTTATAGCTTATGCGCAAAGTAATTGTAAGTTTGTGCACCACTCCGTCGGCAAGCTTAACGTCGAACGAAAACTCGTCGAAAGCACCCGTATATTTACTGTTAAAACTGTATTCGTATTTGCCGTCGCCCAATTCTTTTATTTTACCGTGTTCGGGTTTATCTACAGAAATTATTTCAAAGCCCTTTTCCTCGCCTTCGTCCAACGTAGACACAGTTTGATTTTTAAGGTCGAACGTTATATTCTCTCCGTAAGAAACCAAATAGTCTCCCGCGGTTTTAACGCCGTCTATTCCGCCTGCGTAAAAACAGGAAACCGGTTCGTAGTTAGGCAAAGCTTTTATTTCGGCAAGCTGTTCGGCGGTAAACATATCTTCGGTTATTTTAGCCGAATAAAAATCGTTGAAATACCTTAAAAAGTTCATTCCGTAAATAGTTGAACAGCGGTAAGCAAAGTCGGCGCGTTTGTTTGAACAATACGACGAATTTGTTTTGTATGTGTATAAAAGCTCGTAATATTTTTCCGCTCCGAACGAGTGCATAATATTTGCGTACATACCAAGCGCCTGAAAGTAATTTGCGTTGTTGTGGTCTGCCAACTTACCTTTAAGCGCTATTGTTTCGTTTAAAACCCTGTACGGATTTGCATATTCGCCGTGTTCGGGAGTAGTACCGCTGCGAACTGTTGTGCCCAAATCGCAGAACATTATATAACACAGCAGGTTTAACGCGTTGTTTCTTACTTCTCCTTCCTGATTGCCGCCGAAGCCCCAAATAGAGCCGTAGCTGCCGCCGTGGTTATGCCCAATCTCGTGCAATGTTCCCCAAGTGCCGTGGGTAAGAAGTCTTCTGTAATTTGTAGCGTCGCTGTACCAGTCCGTAGGACAGGCATAGACATATCCGCCCAAGGCAACCGCCGCGCCTGCCGGCACATGCTGGTCAAACTTAACCAAATTGCCGCGGTTGTACGTTCCGCCCGTAAACGATTCGTTTACCGCAAAGAACGAATGCCAAAGCATTGCAAGTTTATCTACTTCGTCCTTTTTAATACCGCGGATATTTTTTGTTGTATCCATCTCTCCCGTAGGTCCTATAAGCTGACCGTTTTCGGTATCGATAACGCCCACAACTCCGGGAGCGGATTTAAGGTGTTCTTCAAAATAATCGGGAGTGGTTACGCCCAAGATATAGTGCGGAGTTTCAACCGCGCCCGTAAAAGTTGTTTTAACCTGCGAATAACAGTTCAGCGGATTGATATGCATAATTCCGCCGAAATGCGTGCCTATATTGTATTCGCCGTCGGCATTGAATACAAACTGCGCCGTAACCCAAGGAGCGCGGTTGTTTTGGCGCTTCCATTGGTTTTGCATAAACGGCAACGAACTTCCTTTGTTATATTTGAAAAAAGAGCCGCAGGCGGTTAAAATATCGCCCTGCTTAAAGAAATTAGCGGAACCGCTGTTAAAATATTCAACTTTTTCTCCGCCGGTAATTTCGTTAATTTCACTGCGTCCCGCATTTGTAACGTCCCCTGCCCAGCCAATAGAGTCTTGCAAACCTACAAATACCGAAATGCGTTCGCCGGGGGCAAGCCCCTGCACCTTTACCTTAACAACTTCGCCTGCCGGAAGATAAAGCCCCGTAGCGTGGTATGCCCTGTAAATCGGATCTAAAATAATCTCTTTTTCCACGGCGTTGTTTTCGCCTTTAACCGCGCCGTACTGCAAATCCGCCGCAGGGTGTTTTTTAAGCCAATCCTGCGTAAGCGTACCTTCCGCGCTGCGGCGCTGCGCTTCTACCGCAAGATGCTGACCCTGCGTTAATAGCATATATTTGTAATAATAAAAGTAATCTTCTTTGGATACGCCTGCCGCTTCCGCTTGGGGAGCGTAAGCGTTAACGAATTTAGTAGAACCGCCGTCGCCGCCGCCAGAACCGCCGGGATAAGGATATGCCGAATTTACAAACGTTATAGACGAAGACTTGATTGTGGAAGTACTTTGAACTATAGAATATTCGGGACGCAAAGTTTTTGTTGAAACGTTGTATGTAAGCGAAAATTCGTCCGTTAGTATTTCCGGCGACGGACGTTCGAGATTGCGCTTAGTTACCTGCATAGTATCCGACCGCAGAGTCGCTTTTACTTCGTCAAGATTTTGATAATCGTATTTTGTAAGCGCGTATTTATCCTCTGTGGGAAGTTTGTTTTCGGGAATAACAAACGGTTTATCTCCGCCGCAAGCCGCAATACACAGCGTTGAAGCTATAACCGCAGCCGAAATCGCCGCGGCGGAAATTCGCTTTGCCGCTTTGCTTTTAAATAAATTTTTAAAACAAGGTTTCAAGTTTTATCTCCTTAAATTTTCCAGATGATTAATTTCTTATATATAATACTTTTAAATCAAATTATTGTCAATTTGTTTAAAGCGGAATTTTACGGGTTGCGCTTATACCGCTTTTAATTGATTATTTTTATTTGATTAAGTTCGCAAAGCCTATCGGTAAAAGAAACTTTTTGCCTCTTTTTCAAATCTTCGCATAAAAAAGCGGTTGTTATAACGTAAATACAGTAAATAGGCACCGCTCCGAGATTTGTTTCTAAAAGCGAATTAACAATCAACGTCATTATTTTATCGGCAAAAGACGCAAATTCGGCGCTGCGGATTCCGCCGATAAGCAGCGAAAACTCCCAACCGAACTGCACGGCTATTCCCGTTATTAAAAGCCACAACAAAGGCATCCGCATTAATCGGTCTTTTTGCAACAGATTGTATATTATTGCCGAAGCATACCCAGCAAAAAGAATAAGCGCCATATAACCGTGATACGCGCCCGTAGTGCGCTGTATTTTTATTAGCGGAAGATTGCCGCCGAAAGTGTTTGCAATCATTGGCGCGGCTATCCACCAAACCAAAATAAGCAACGTCCATTCGAACTTGTGTTTATCCCTTGAAAACCATAGCCAAATCCAAACGAAATTGGTTATTCCGTAACTCATAGACATCCAAAGCAATACTGCAAACAGATTTCCGCCCTCGATAGAGCGCGTATGCAAAGCAAGATGGAAAATACCGTAGTCCACTATCATATACAATATGCCGCCGGACAGACCGAATATAAGCGTTAAATATTTCTTTTTAACTATAAGCAGAGCGCAAAGCGCAACAAGAAAAACTATATCCAAATAAATGTACAGCGGATTAAAAACGCGCTGTGCTATTATTTCGGCGGCAAGCAAATTAATTCTCATATTATTTCTCCCTAAACAAATCGGCGCCCGCGGACAAAATCCGCAGGCGCTTTTTAAAAGTTTTGTATCAGCCCAATCCTATTGCGGAAAACAAATTCCAATTACTGAAAACAACCACGGCAACAAGCGAAATAGTCGACATTATCTTTATTAAAATATCAAGCGAAGGTCCTACGGTATCTTTAAGCGGATCGCCCACAGTATCGCCTACAACGGAAGCGTCGTGCGCGGCGGAACCTTTCTTTTCACCCTCTACTCCGCCTGCTTCTATAAACTTTTTGGCGTTGTCCCACGCGCCGCCTGCGTTTCCGCAGAAAATCGCAAGCATTATTGCCGCAACCGTTGCCCCTATAAGCACGCCGCCCACAAAATACGGACCGAATATAAAGCCCGTAACAAGCGGAAACAGAATACAGAATATACAGGGCACGCGCATTTCTTTAAGCGCGCCTTGTGATGATATTCCTATACACGTTTTATAGTCGGGCTTTTCGGTACCCTGCAAAATACCCGGATGTTCGCTGAATTGGCGGCGCACTTCGTCAACCATTTTTCTTGCCGCCTTTGCAACGGCTTCTATCAAAAGTCCCGAGAAAAAGAACGGAAGCGCCGCGCCGCACAGTGCTCCGCACAGCGTTGTGGGATTAATTATATTCAAAAGCAAATTGCTGCCCGTAAACGCGTACAGATAAGACGTCATAAGCGACAGCGCCGCAAACGCCGCAGAACCTATTGCAAATCCTTTGCCTATCGCAGCCGTTGTGTTGCCTACGCTGTCAAGTTTATCGGTAATGCCGCGCACTTCGTCTTCAAGACCGCTCATTTCGGCTATTCCGCCGGCGTTATCAGAAATGGGTCCGTACGTGTCTACCGAAACCGTAGCGGCAACGAAAGACAGCATACCGAGCGCTGCGCAGGAAACGCCGTACATACCGGCAATGGCATACGAGCCGAAAATTGCCGCCGCAAGCACAACAACGGGCATTAAACAGCTTATCATTCCCGTTGCAAGCCCCTGCGTTATAGTAAGCGCCGCTCCCTCTTTTGAAGACTGCGCTATTTTTTTTGTGGGTTTGTAGTCGTAACTTGTGTAGTATTCGGAAATAACGCCTATAACAATCCCCGCGGCAATACCGCAAACCGCCGCAAGCCAAGGGCTGAAAGAACCTGCTTTAAAGCCTATAAAGCTTTCTTTAAAAGTTTCGGAGGGCACGCCTCTGAACATCAGCCAGCTTAAAACCGCGCCTGCTGCAACGGTTACGCCTGCGGAAATCCAAGTTGCTATGTTAAGTTCCATATGTACGTTTTTGGAAAGTTTGGGCTTTAATACAATGTACGAAATACCTATTATGCACGCCATAAGTCCGCAGCCTGCGAACACTACGGGAAACAGCAGAAGTTTGTTTAAAAAACCCGTATCCGAAAAAGTTAAATTGTGGGTAAATATTTCACAGGCAAGCATAACCGCAGAAAGTATTGCGCCTACGTAGCTTTCAAGCAAGTCGCTGCCCAATCCCGCAACGTCGCCTACGTTGTCGCCTACGTTGTCGGCAATAGTCGCCGGATTTCTGGGGTCGTCCTCTGGTATGTGCGCTTCGGTTTTGCCTACCAAATCCGCGCCCATATCCGCCGCTTTTGTATAAATGCCCCCGCCAACGCGGTTAAACATTGCAATAATAGAGCAGCCCAACGCATAGCCTGAAAGAGTCATTGTAAACGAAGCGTCCAACCCCGTTATAAAGTTTTTGCCTATGGTACGGTTTGCAACGTCGGCTATCTGTCCTGCCGCAAGACCGAACACACAATAAACTATAACCGCGCCCAAAAGAGCAAAACCGGCTACGCAAAGTCCCATAACCGAACCGCCCTTAAACGCAACTTTTAACGTTTTGCCCAAATCTTTGGTTTCACGCGCGCGGTTGGTTACGCGCACGTTGGCATAGGTTGCTATTTTCATACCTATAAATCCTGCCGCAGCGCTCATAACCGCGCCTATTATAAACGCGATTGCCGCCTGCCAGCTTATAACCAAAAACACAGCCACGGCTATAATTGCGCCTATAATTGCAACAAGTTTATATTCGTAGCGAATAAAAGCGTTAGCGCCTATACGGATTGCTCCGGCAATTTCGCCCATTTTTTCGGTGCCTTCTTCAAGTTTTTTCACGCAGAAATAATTGAATACGGCATAGGCAACGGCGAGAATAATTGCAATGCCCGCCACAATCAACAGTAAATTTTCCATATTTCCCCCTTAGTAAATATATATGTAATATATCACTGTAAACGGCATTTTGCAATAGTGTTTTAAAAATAAGCGCCGCATAATTTTAAATTAGGCGGCGCTTATTGTTTTCGGTAGAATTTCCTAAATTGTTTTCAATCATTCCGTACACAGAAATTTCCGAGCATATCATCAAAAGTTTATATTTTAATTGATTTATCAAAGTCATATTTTTGTCTATCCCATCACAAAATAATGTGCACATTATATTAATTTATAAATCTTTATGTCAAGCATTTTTACATTATATAATGTGAACATTACATAATTAGGAAAAAAATATGAAATTCAGAATATTGGATATATTAAATGAAAAAGGCAAAACAAAATATTGGCTTAACAAACAACTCGGTTTAAGTTATCAAAATTTTAATAATTTGGTTTACAACCAAACTTCGAGCATTAAGTTTAAAATTTTAAAGGATTTATGCGAAATTTTGGAATGCACGCCAAACGATTTGTTTGAAGAATTTTATAATAAACAGTAAATTATTCAAAGCCGCCGATTTTGCAGGCGGTTATTTTTTATTTTTCTATTGAATATTAAAAAAAAGCGTGTTAAAATAATCACGTTAAAATTTTAATTTCGGGGGAATAATATGAAAGACTGTAACTGCGGATATTGCGTAGGCGGACAGCCGCTTGCAAAATTCGGTATTAAAATATGCGATTTGTCCGTAAGTCAGCTTATACTGTTTAAAGAGCAGTCTAAGCGCGGACGCTGCATTGTAGCGTATAAAGACCACGTAAGCGAAATAGTTGATATTTCCGACGAGGAGCGGAACGCTTACTTTGCCGACGTAAACTCAGCGGCAAAAGCGCTGCACAAGGTATTTAAACCTGATAAAATAAATTACGGCGCGTACGGAGATACGGGCTGTCATTTGCATTTTCATCTTTGCCCAAAGTACGAAGGCGGCGACGAATGGGGCGGAACGTTTACTATGAATCCGCAGAAAACATATCTTTCCGACGAAGAATACGCAAAAATGATTGAAGAAATAAAACAAAATTTATAAGAGAGAAAAACTATGGCGCACAACGTTATTGCCGAAGCAAAAAGATGTTTAAACTGTAAAAAACCGCTTTGCAGACCGGGCTGTCCTATAAATACGCCCATACCTGAATTTATTTCGGCATTTTTAAACGGAGAAATAAAAAAAGCCGGTAAAATGCTTTTTGAAAACAATCCGCTTTCGGCGGTTTGTTCTATAGTCTGCAATCACGGCAACCAATGCCAAGGGCATTGCGTTAGAGGAATTAAAGGCGAACCCGTTGAAATAAGCACTATTGAAAACTTTGTTTCTTCCGCATACCTTGACAGTTTGGAACTTGATAAAGCTCAGCCCAACGGCATTAAGGTTGCCGTTGTAGGCTCCGGTCCGGCGGGGATTACAATATCTATTAAAATGGCTCAGCTCGGTTACGACGTAACCGTTTTTGAATCCAAATCGGAAATAGGCGGCGTTTTGAGATACGGAATTCCGGAATTCCGCCTGCCGAAGACCATTATAGACCGCTACGAAACGCTTATGCGCAAACTCGGAGTAAAAATTAAATTCAACGTAACAATAGGCAAAGCTTTCGGTGTGGAAGAACTGTTCCGCGACGGTTTCAAAGCAATTTCAATAGGTACGGGCGTAACTTGGCCAATTTCATTGAATATAAAAGGCGAAACGCTTGGGCACGTGCATTACGGAGTGCACTTTCTCGAACGCCCCGACGTTTACGAATTGGGCAGAAGTATGATAGTTATAGGCGCCGGAAACGTTGCAATGGACGTTGCGAGAACGGCGCTCAGACGCGGACTTACGGACGTTAAAGTAGTTGTACGCAGCGACAGATACACCGCAAGCGAGGAAGAAAAAGAATATGCCGAAATAGAAGGCGCGCAATTTATATTTAATAAGGCGCCTGTGGAAATTACCGACGAAGGCGTGCTGTTTGCGGATACCGTTTGCGACGAAAACCACAGAGTTATATCCACTTCCGACAAGCCTGAACTTATGAAAGCCGATACGGTTATGATTTGCGTTTCGCAAAAGCCATCGAACTTGATTTTAACGCAAACAAAAGGATTGGAGATAAACGAACGCGGACTTGCCAAAATAAACGAAGACGGTTCCACTTCGCGCGAAGGACTGTTTGCCTCGGGCGACGTAGTGCGCGGAGCAAAAACCGTTGTGGAAGCGGCGGAAACCTCAAAACGCGTTGCCGAAGCTATGCACGCGTATCTGCAAAATCTTAAATAATATAAGCTATTTAAAAGACCGCGTACAAAGCGCACTTCTCATAGGGAATAAAAAACTAAATTTTTTAGAGTTGCACTTTCAAGCGAGGACAAAAGCTCTCGAACAAATTGTTCGAGAGCTTTTTAAGTACACATTATTAGAACGATAAATTGAAATTTATCGTTACTATGATAATTTGTTATTCAAGCACTGAATGTATTGTGCGACTAAAAAATAATTTTTTATATCTGTTTCGTCT
>CATLBN010000024.1 GCA_949878885.1 uncultured Clostridia bacterium
AAAGATAAATATATACGACAAAGAACTATCTTTGATATTGAACATTGTGACAAGTAGATTCCCGTCTTTAACCGATGAGTTCTTACATCTTTTATGTAATACATCTCTCTTTGATGCTCCTGTGCCAGAACAATTCGGGTTAGAAAAAACATTGACGGTAAAGTCTTTGATGCAAAATGAAAATTTATCTATAAAAAATGTAGATTTTAGAATATACCAGGAAACATATCGACGTATTCTTGTCTCAAGACTTATAGATGTAAAAGCTATAAATATTCACGATACAAATATGGCAATTCGTGGTGCTAAGTATTGTGCATTACCTATGGATCGTTATAGTATTTATGATGGTGACTTTTCATTAGCATCAGTAGCAATTAAGGCGGATACTTGGGATGGAATTTATAAAGAGTACGATTTAGTAAGTTCGCTATGGCCTATAATAAATCCATTTTTGTTTAATGCACTTAATGATGATTATTACATAAAGGAAATAACATCTCATTGCAGGTCAATAAGTAATTCGGGGAATGGAATCGCTGGAATAGCACGACTCAATCCAACGCTAATTAACCCATCTTATGGCATTGGTATGGACAACAAATCTCTTTTTGATCAAAAAAGAATAGTGTTGAGTAATCCCGATTCGATTGTTCACAATTTTTGGCTATTTGAACTAACTAACCATAGAAAGGAAACATTTGAAAATAACAAGAGTGCAAGCTTGTTTGCTTTTATTGCGCCAAGAGAGCTGAATGCGGAAGAAGCAGTACGATTAAAAGAATATGAGAGTAGCGACCCTGTATTTGTAAAAGGAGTAAAAGAAGGTTGGAGTATTCTATTTTTAGGAGATATGCAAGAATATATAATACGTTCTGGCATTGTAAAGCGCGATGATATTATTAGTCAAATACCTGAGAGCTGGAAAAACAAGCAACCTCAAATAACATATTACAATACGGATGGCACAAAAACATTTTAATTTCTTTTTAAAGTCGCTTAAAGTAAAGGTGCTTTTATAAAACTAGCAATATCCCGAAATGCTTTTTATACATAAAAAGTTCAAATTCGGATGATGATGTCCCGCCAGAAGTAATCGCGTTCTAACGCCGATACAATGCAGTATGTTTTTATAAACGGGCTTACGGGATTTGTCGCAAGGTGGCAACCCAAACCGCTAACGTATGAAAACAACCACAATGTTCGGGAAAACGGAAAGTTTGTCAGAGCGCAGTAAAAGAAAAGAGCAACGGAAAGACCGTTGCTTTTTATTTTTTAGCTGCAAATTTTTTTGTAACTGCATTATCAAAGAAAACAATATTGATTTACTTTTACTTGCCGACAAACAAAAATAAATGATTTTTCGCTATTTATGAAGACGGCGTACTGCTTAAAGATATGATTTATTTAAAAAAATTTTATAAAAATCATAATAATTACGTTTGATTTAACAATAAAATAGCCTCCTGCATAATTATTTGCAGGGAGCTATTTTATTTCGCCAAATTATAACTGTCGTCCAAACGGCGGCAGATTTCTTTTATATCCACCGAACCGTCTAATCTTATAGTTATCCAGTGCTTTTTATTCATATGATAGCCGCCGAAGTATTTTATTCCGTCGGTAATTTCCTGTATAGCTTTCGGGTCCATTCTCAAATCCACAACTTCGATAATTCTGTCGCTGTCAAGCCCCAATTTTCTTTCGGACACCGTAAGTACCGCGGCATACCATTTTTTATTGTCGCTTCTGCGCCAAATAGCGTTATCGGTAAATTTTTTCCATAAAAATTCCAATTCATCACCGTATGAATTGCGCACGTAATCAATTAAAGCGTTTGTAATTGCGCTTTTAAAAATTTTTTTGTCAAAGCATTTTTCGGCAATATCGCACAGCACGCTTTCGTACTCTGCGCGAACGCCGCCTACAAAACCGCCTGCTGCGTTTTCGTCCAAATACAGAGTGTAGTAATCGTTTACGTCAAATTCAAATACCTTGGCGTCTACGTTTCCGTTTGCATCTAGTACAACGCGAATTTCCATTTGATTATCGCAGATATTCTTTTTATAAACATAGCTTTCGCCTTGCTTTATAAACCCGTAAAGCAAAAATTTTTGCGGCAGCGCAACTTTGTTTTTAAATATTTTTTCTGTGATGCTGTTCATATTTATAATTATTTATTTAAAACATTACAAGTAAAAATCCGGAAAGAAGACCGATAAACAGTGAAAGCGCGGGGAGCTTGCTTTTCCACATCAGTATTGCTTCCGGTAAAAGTTCGCCGAATACAACGTAGAGCATAGCTCCGCTTGCAAACCCCAGCGAAAGCGTAAGCATAATTTGATTTATTCCGCCTAAGGCATACCCCAAAAGCGCGCCGAAGACGGTAGGTAATCCGCTTAAAGCAGTAAGTAAAACCGCCTTGGGTTTTTTCATTCCGCCGGAAATAAGCGGAACGGCAACCGCCATACCTTCGGGTATGTTATGCAAGCCTATAACTACCGCCATTATAAAGCCGCTGCCGGAAAAAATGTTTGAAGTTATATCAGGCGTAATCGCGTACGAAGCGCCTATAACCATACCCTCCGGAAGGTTGTGTAAGGCTATTGCCGCCATCATTACAAGTCCGGCTATAAACAGGTTTGTGTTTGTTTTTTTATGAGTTTCAAAATGGTTTGAATGGATAAGCTCGTCCAAATCGTCGGCGGTAGAGGGATGATTTGCGTCTATGTGCTGAACTTCGTGATTTGTGCGTTTATCTATTATAAAGTTCAAAATATAAATAACGGCGTATCCCGCAATAACCGCAGCGACAATTATAAAAGGAGTGTAAGACGGTAAATCGCCGTCTTTCATCATTTCTATGGGTTCGCTCATCAAATCAAAGCATACAACCGCAAGCATAATTCCAGCGGCAAAAGACAGCAGCAAACTTACTATTTTGTTGGATTCGCGCCTTAGCACGGCGCCTATCAAGCCGCCCGCGCCCGTTCCCAATACTCCCGATATAAAAGTTACTATAATAATTGCAAAATAATTCATTAATCGTCCTTCCAAGCCGTAAACTGCACAACAAATTATATACATATATTAAACAAAACGCAACTTTGTTAAAAGCAAAATAGACAATTTCTGTATTTGTATAAAAAAATACGGACGCTTGCCGCGTCCGTATAAAAAAATATTTTATTTAACCGCAATAAGCGCTTTTACCGCTTTTTGCATTTTTTCAAGCGCTTCTTCCGCGTCGCGGCAGTTGCGCGATTTAACCGAAAAATAAATTTTAAGTTTTGGTTCAGTGCCGGAGGGGCGCACGCATATAAAACTTCCGTTTTCAAGTTCGTAATATACGCAGTTGGTTATAGGCGAGCCGAGTTCGGAAGTCGCGCCCGTAGCTACGTCTATTTTTATATTTTTGGAATAATCGCGCACGGCGGTTACGTTATAAATATCAAACTTGGTTGCCGGCGTAACTTTAAGACCGTCTACAACGGCGTTCATATCCTTCATTGCGTTTAAGCCCTTAAACGGTATGGAAATGTTGCAGTCCAAAACATATCCGTAAGTGTCGTAAATTTCCTGCAGTCTGTCGAAAACCGTTTTATCTTTGCAGGTATAATAGCAAACCATTTCGGCTGTAAGCATAGACGCAACAACGGCGTCTTTGTCCCGCGCGTGAGTTCCGCGGAGATAGCCGCAGCTTTCTTCGAATCCGAACACGTAAGTATGTTCGTGAGTTTTTTCCCAAATTTTAATTTTTTCGCCTATAAACTTAAATCCTACGGGCACTTCGTAAAGAGTAACGCCGAATTTATCGCAAATGGCTTTTGCCATACCTGTTGTAACAAACGATTTAACAACCGCCGCGTTATCGGGCAAAGCGTTTTCTTCTTTCAGTCTTGTAAGAATGTAATCGAGTAGGAGTATGCCGACTTGATTGCCCGAAAGCGCTTCGAATTCGCCGTTTTTGTTTTTGACGGCAACGCCTAAACGGTCGCTGTCGGGGTCGGTGCCGAAAACTACGGTTGCGCCTATTTTCTGCGCAAGCGCAATTCCCATAGAAAGCGTTTCTTTATATTCGGGATTGGGTACTTCAACGGTAGAAAAGTTTGTATCTTTTTGCGTTTGTTCTTTAACCGTAGTGGCGTTTATGCCTATTTTTTTAAGAATTGTTGTAACAGGTATATAGCCTGAACCGTGAACGGGGGTATATACAAGTTTTAAATCCTTACCGCAAGCTTTTACCGCTTTTTTGGACAGGGTAAGTTTTTTAAGTTCTTTATAATATTTTTTATCGACTTTTGAAGGGATAATTTTAATATATTTTCTTTTTTGTTCTTCGGTGGGGGAGGGGATACCCAAATAATCTTTAATATTCTTTATAAAATCCACAACTACCGCGGTATCTTCCGGACTCATTTGCGCGCCGTCTTCGCCGTAAACTTTATATCCGTTATACTGCTTGGGATTGTGCGACGCGGTAACCATAATTCCCGCTACCGCTTTAAGGTTGCGCACCGCAAACGACAGCATAGGTACGGGATGCACGTCGCCGTATAAATGTGCGCAAATGCCGTTTGCCGCAAGAACTTCCGCGGCGGCTTTTGCAAATTCGTCGCTCTTTAATCTCGTGTCGTAAGAAATGGCAACGCCGCGCTTTTTTGCGTCTTCGCCCAAAGTTTTAATAAATTCGGACAAGCCCTGAGTTGCGCGTTTTACGGTATATACGTTCATCATATTGGTACCGTATCCGATAATGCCGCGCATACCTGCCGTGCCGAATTCCAACTCCGCTCCGAAGCGGTATTCTATATCTTCTTTATCGTTTTTTATTTTTGCGAGTTCGGCTTTTGCCTCGTCGTTAAGGCGTTCGTCGCTTGTCCAGCTTTTATAAACTTCCGAATAGTTCATCTGTTTCCTCCTTGATTATCATATACCGCAACATCCTGCGATATGCCGTTTTGTAAAATTGCGTCAAACGCCGCAAGGCATTTTACCTGTTCATTATATATAAAATTTGCCGACTTGTAAAGAGGACTAAAACAAAAAGTTTGCCGTTTTGGCGATTATTTTTAAAATTTGCAATATCTTTTGCGTATTTCGGGGCTTTAAAAAAAATCAGGCCCGTGCACGTAAGCACAAGCCTGTTAATTTAATAATATTTATAGCCGTATTCAGTTTTCGTCGCCTTTAAAAAATTCTTCGCGGGTAGGCGCGCGTTCTTTTAACGGTTTAACAATATTGTTTTTATCTACAAAATATTTTATTTCTTCGCGGTCGAAGTAGTTAACCATTTGGAAGCTTAAAATAATAACCGAGCTAGCCGGCAGAGTTATAATCAAACCTGCACCAAGCGTACAGAACAGTGCGGCAACGTTAAGCCCGAATATAATAAGCAGCAGTACGACAAAGTTGGAAAGAACGTTTAAAGTGCCTTTACCCTTGCGCGAAAACGTATATATGAAAGAAGCTTTCTGTCCCATTTTACCGCGTATAAGCGCAGGCAGCCAATCGGATGTAAAAGTCATTTTAACGGAGTTTGCCATAACGATAACCAAAACGAACAAAAACAGGCAGATGAGGAAGGGAAGGAAGGTGCTTAGCAAATAAAATATAAAATAGAACATTGCCACGCCGACCGCAATATCGAAAAGCAGAGTTAACGGCACGTAAATAAGATTGTATAAAGAAGCTTCCTTTAAATTTCTTATTAATGTGCTTAAAAACGGCGAGTTTGCGCGCAGCGTCATTTTATCGTTAATGGCGGCGGCCGCAGCGTAGTTCCCAAGCCCCGTAAACCATTTGCCTACGGCATATACTGCAATTATAAGCGTTATGCTTAAAACAATCTGTGTGGTTTTGGTTTCCAGCAGCACCATAAATTCGGCATAAGCTTCCTTGACTTTGTGCGAAATATTGCTGAGTTCGCTTAAATCGCCGTTTAAAAAGTTGATAAGAAATTCTTTAACGCCGTTTAAAATTCTGGTAAGCGAGTCGGAGTTCAAAAGACTGCGTATAAAGGGAGAAAGCCCCGCAAATATAACGGCGCAGCTTATAACAGCCACTATAAGTTTATATAAAAGCTGCTTGTAGGTAATAGAAAAGTTGTCTACGAAAACGTTAAACGTATGCTTGAATTTCATATATCTCCATATAATTTGGCTTTTTAAAGTGCAATTAAAAAATTAAATTTATAAGCTATTTGACGGTATGCGCCGTAATAACGGTATAGCTGTGTGCGTTTACCGTAATTATTGTATTATCCGTTATGCAATACCAGTTTTTACCTTGTTTGTAAATTTTGCAGTTTTTATCTGTAATTTTATTTTTACAGTATGCCACTGCGTCTTGGTCGGAATTTAGATTTAAATTTTTTCTGATTCTGCTAACTCCAAGTTCCGTACTATGTATTAAATTAATATTTTTAATAAGGTCTGTTTCGTGTTCCATTTTGGCGTTAATTTATTGATTGCCCCCATAATATCAAGTGGTTTCAACAATTTTATGTGTAAATTTTCCGTCGTTTATTACCAAATAGCAATAACTTTTATTCGAGTAAGCGCTTAATGTTCCGGGGTTTATCAGCGTAACGTTTTCAATTCGGTCTTCGCGCGGTTTGTGCGAGTGCCCGTAAAGCGCAATGTCGCAGCCCAATTCTTGCGCCCGTTCCGCCAGCGGTGTAAGTTTGGTTTTAACGGAATACAGGTGCCCGTGAGCGGCAAAAATTTTAACGCCCTCTATTTCCAGCACTGTTTCGTTTTGCCCAAGCTTAACGGGGTCGCAGTTACCGTTTATTATAACCGTCTTTTCAGGGTGCTTGGCGGCTATGTAAGCTCCGTCGGCAGAAGTGTCGCCTAGATGTATTATAAAGTCGGTTTCCCCCATAATATCATCTAGTTTATCGATTCCGCGCCTGTTTCCGTGCGTGTCAGAAAGTATTAAAACGGTTTTCATTTTATTTTATCCAGCAAATCCTGCAAAGCGCGGAAGCGGTGCGAAACCGCATTTTTTTCGTCTTCTTCGGCAACGCCGAAACTCTTTTTCAAATCGTCGGAATAAAACAGGCAATCGTAGCCGAAACCTTTATCGCCTATTTCTTCCTGCAAAATTTTGCCGTAAGTTTTACCTTCGCCGAAATACGTTTTACCGTTCGGCAAACAAAGGCACACCGCGCTTTCGAAATATGCGCTGCGGTCATATACGTGTTCCATACGCTTTAACAGCAAATCGCGGTTGGCTTTGGGACCTTCGCCGGAAAATCTGGCGGAATAAATTCCCGGAGCGCCGTTTAAACCGTTTACGCAAAGTCCGGAATCGTCGGAAAGCGCAGGCATATTAAACATTTTTGCAATAAATTCCGCTTTTATTTTAGCGTTTTCTTTAAAGCTTTTTCCCGTTTCTTCAATGTCTCCGTCATATCCCAGTTCGTGCATAGAAACAATTTCCGCGCCTTTGAATATGGCTTTGATTTCGGCTATTTTTCCTTCATTGCCGCTTGCTACGGCTATTTTATCAAGTTTCATATTTTTATTATAATACAAGCTTAAATAAATGTAAAGCGTTACCTACCATTTTAGGTTGTGAAGCTGACCTTCGGTTTTAAAACCTTTGAATTCAAGTTGCCGTAAACCTTCGTAAACGGCTATTGCAACGGAGTTTGAAAGATTTAAGCTTCTTGTTTCGTTAACCATAGGAATTCTCAGACAGGTTTCCCTATTGGCTTTTAACAGTTCTTCCGGTAAGCCGCGCGTTTCTTTTCCGAAAACCAAAAAATCCCCGTGTTTGAATTTTGCTTCGCTGTGGGTTTTAAGTCCTTTTGTGGTAAAGTAATAAAAATTTTCTCCGCGGTATTTTTCAAGCACCCGGTCAAAGCTGTCGTAGTAAAAAATTTCAACTTCGTTCCAATAATCGAGTCCCGCGCGTTTAAGATGTTTGTCGTCTGTTTCAAAGCCGAGTGGACGCACAAGATGAAGACGGCATCCCGTAGCGGAACACGTTCTTACTATATTGCCCGTATTCTGCGGTATTTCCGGTTCTACCAAAACTATATTGAACATAAATATTCCTCTAAATCGATATCCGCACAGCGGTACACTAAATATAATATAACATTAAAAAAAACGCAATCAAAAAGTCTTTAATATTTTATTTGACAACGCGCTTTTAAAATTGTTACAATATTTATAAGGTTATGTCCTAACGGGACTTGCCGCTATTATACTAAATGTGAGTAAGATATGATTAATTCTTTATTGTCGCTTGGCGCAAAAGAAGCGCTTACGATAGTAAACAGTATGCTGTTTTTGTTCGGAGGAGTTGCCGCGTTTATCATAGGTATGAATATGATGGGGCAAAACCTTGAAACCGCGGCGGGCAAATCTATGCGCAGGCTTATGGCAAAAGCCACTAAAAACCGCTTTTTGGGCGTTGCTACGGGCGCTGCGGTTACGGCTATTGTAACAAGCTCTTCGGCAACAACGGTAATGATTGTCGGCTTTGTTAACGTAGGGCTTATGACTTTGTCGCAGGCTGTTTCTGTTATAATGGGCGCAAACATCGGTACGACCGTTACGGCGTTTATGGCTGCAATTTCCACCTCGGGCGCAGAGTTTCAGGTGACGGCGCTGTTTGCATTTGTTGCTTTTGTCGGCGTTTTGATGATGATAACCGCCAAAAAGGATAAAATCAAACGTATAGGCGCTATTTTTCAGGGTTTAGGACTCATTTTCATAGGGATGAACGTGATGTCGGCTTCGATGAGCAGCATGCTTGCCGACCCGGAAATAGAAAGTTCGGTAATAAGCCTGTTTATCGCGATAGGCGGAGAGGGCGGTACGCCGAATTGGTGGCAGATAATCGTTCTTTTCCTGCTCGGCGCGGCGCTGACGGGGCTTGTGCAGTCTTCATCGGCAATCACTGCAATTGTTATATCGCTTGCAAGCAGCGGACTTATTTCTCTGCCTATAGCTATGTTCATTATTCTGGGTACGAACGTGGGAACTTGCGTTACGGCGCTGTTCTCGTCGCTGGGAACTAGCGTAAACGCGAAGCGTACCGCAATTGTGCATTTGCTGTTCAATATAATAGGCAGTTTCATTTTTATAATTCCGCTGGCATTTACAAGCGGTTACATTGCGGACTTTTTAAATTCTTTCATCCCTTCGATTTCATGGCAGATTGCACTGTTTCATATGGCGTTCAACCTGTTTACAACGGCGATTTTGCTGCCGTTTATAAAGTATTTGGTAAATCTGGCGTGCTTGATAGTGCCCGAAAAAAAGAACGCTTCCGGCATACCGGACGATTACGAAGTGCTGGATAAGCGTCTTTTGAAAACTCCTGCAATAGCTGTAGGTCAGGCGCGCAAAGAAATTTTGCATATGGGCGGAGAAGCATACCAAAATTACAAACGTGCGCTGAATATGCTTTTAACGGGAGATATGTCGGAAAAAGAAAAGTTTGCGCAGACCGAAAAGCACATAAACGATTATAACAGTTACATATCTTCGTTTCTTGTAAAATTGTCTTTGGAAGACCTTGCCGAAACGGACGAAAAGAAAGTTTCTTCGTTCTATCACGTAACTTCCGATATTGAAAGAATAGGCGACTATGCCGAAAACATAGTTGAATATGCCGAAAAAATGCTTGAAAACAAAGCGCAGTTTTCCGACCACGCAAAAGCGGAAATACGCGAAATGGACGGACATATTTCCAAGTTGTACAGATATGTAGAGTCTGCTTTTTCGGAGATTGATTTAAAATATACCGCGGATATAGAGCGCGAGGAGCAGGCTACCGACGATATGTGCGGCAGAATGCAGGACGCCCACCTCAGGCGTATGACCGAAGGCAGCTGTTCTGCGGAAGCGGGAGCGGTTTATTTGCAGCTTGCAATAAATATGGAGCGTATCGGCGACCATATGCACAATATAGCAAACTCGGTAAAATCATACGCTCATAAATAAAAACACCGTTAAATTAAAAAAGCCGTTTGACTGTTTTTTGTCAGTCAAACGGCTTTATTTTAAGCATATATGGGGGTCAATCGTCGTTTTTGCCGTCTTCGGCTTCGGTTGCTGCCGCTTCCTGTGCGGCTTCGCGCACTGCTTGCGTTAACGTTTCCGTCGCGGCGCTTCGACTTATAATACGCAATCTTACAGTAATAAATGCGTAATATCCGCCCGTGAAAGTCCAAAACAAACCAACGTAAACTATGTATAAAGCAATAAGATACGATAGGTAGAATCGGTAATTGCCTATGCGGAACGGTATGTAATTAAATGCAATAGGAAGCGGATTAACCTGCGTAAAAGCAAAGTTCGGCGGCGACATATCCACTCCGGGCGCACCGTAGTCGCCTAAGGTAAGCGTATATCCGCCGTAACTGTAAGTGGTTAGAAAGGTGCTTACAAGTCCGCTTGCAACGGTTGCGACAATTATAACGCAGCAGTAGTAAACAAGCGGAAATATGCAGTCTTTCAGTTTGAATTTATAGTGCCCAAGCGCCGTAGGCAGAACGCATAACCCGAACAGCAGACAGTGAGTTAAGCAGAAATACAAAATAGAGTAGCTGCAAAAAATTCCGTAGTTAGACATTTCGTCTTTTCCGAAATAAATAAACACCGTCAAGGCTCCGGCGGCGTGCACGAAGAAAGAGGTTGAGTACAAAAACCGTTTTTTCAAAATTACGGACAGGCTTGAAATATATACGCCTATGTTGCATATAAAAAGAGGCAGAGCGGCAAAAACGTTATTGTAAACGTTGTAACCGTCGCCTAACAACATTGAATCTTTGCTGTGGTACTGAACAAGCAATACTATTGCCCCTGCAATAAGAAACTCTTGCTGTTTTGTGCGGTTAAAGCGTTTTAGCAGAAAATAGCAGCCGACGGTAAAACCGATTAGCGCGGTAAGCGCTAAAAAGTGCCAAACGGTAAAGTTTTTAAACCTTAAAAAACTGTCTTGAGGTATGGAATTTATATCGAAAAAGTTTTCAAAGATGTTCAGCGGCATAATCGCTGCTATTGCAAACGGTAGATAAATAAAACTTTTTGCGCCGGCTTTCCATCCGTCGCGCACGAAAAGCATTGCGCAGCATATAAGTTCAAGCGCCGCGGCAATAAAGTATAAACTCATATTCGCCGCTTTAGGCATAAATTCGTTAATGCTTGCAAAAACTTTTTCCGCAGGCGTTGCGGTTTCGGTCATAAGCGTTATATCAAAAAAACTACCGAAAATACAGCAGCTCAAAACCGTAAAAAGCGGCAGAAAATATTTTGCGATATCGGAACAGCATTTCTTTTTATACCATACCGCCAACGGCAACAGTAAAAGTCCGCATTTTTTAAACCAATGGCTTATAGAAAAAAATAAGCCGAATTCGCTTATGCGGTTGAATATGTAATAATCTGATACGGTAAAAGTCAGTATCAGCGAAATTGCAAGGTAAAGCCCCGTACATACCTGCAATGCCGTATTGGTTGCTTTTTTTAATTTCATATCCGTATTATAAACTTTAAACGCAAATTTTGTCAATGGTAAATTATTGCATTAAAATATTTGTAAAAAAAGCAAAACGGTGTTATACTTATAGTAATTATATTTAACGGAGATTTATTATGGCAAAAATAACTAAGGATACTTTAATAATGGACTGTCTTAGGTTAAATCCCTCAAGCGCGGAAATTTTGCAGGCGGTAGGAATGCACTGCATAGGCTGCGCTATGGCTCACGGCGAAACCATTGAAGAAGCCGTAAGCGTACACGGAGCGGATTTGGAAAAGCTTTTGGCAAAACTCAACGAAGGCGTTGAATAATATTATTAAAATTTAACCGCGCCGTCCGAAGATACTGTTTCGGACGGCGCGGTTTTTGCTTAATTTGCAATTCCAATCTTTACCTCGGCTGCCAAAATCTTTGCATTGCGGATCATATTTGTTCTTTGATATAATCCGAGTATCAAAGGAGGTAATGCAAATATGCGCAATTACATTAAAAAACTTGCGGCTGTCGCGGCGGCTCTCACATTGTCGGTAACGCTCGTCGGCTGCTCTAATATAAATAATGCCGACAGAAACGAGGATGACATAAATGTATCGAATCCTATTCCGGACGACACGATAACGGATAACGTAACTCCTCCCGAACCGGAAGGCCCTTCGTTAACTCCTCCGGACAGCAAGCCGGACGCCGAACCGGATAAACCCGTTGTGGATACCAAACCTACGGTTAAAACCGTAACATATTTAATGGCGAATACCGATGGGCTTAACATCCGTTCGGGCGCAGGTACAAACTATGCGGTACGGGGTACCGCGCAAAAATCAACGCTGTATTCTAATAACGGACAGTCGGGCGGCTGGTACAAAACGGGATATAAAAACAGCGCGGCGTATCTTTCGGCAAAATATTGCGAAAGCGTGGATATGCGTGCGAGCGAGGACGAACGGATAGAGGCGATTATTGCAGAGGGCTCAAAACTTTTGGGCACGGCATACGTTTTCGGCGCGGTGCGCTATCACGACGGCGGCGGCAACAAGCTGAAATCGTTTGATATTAACAAGTTCGATTGTTCGTCGTTAATGCAGTACATATTCTATAAGGGGGCGGGATTGCTTCTTAATATGAATACGCGTACGCAGGTAAAGCAGGGTAAAACGGTAAACCGTTCGCAGTTGCAGCGCGGAGATTTAATGTTTTTTACAAACGCTTCGCGCAAACATCTTACGGGAGTTGAGCGGATAGGGCACGTGGCGCTGTTTTTGGGCGACAACTGGATTTTGCACACGGCGTCGGATTTTGCAAAGATAGAACAAATTTCATCGACAAGATGGAGTTACTTTATCCAAGCTCAAAGATTATTCTGAATTTAAATAATAAAACGGGAGAGCTAATTATTGCTCTCCCGTTAATTTTTACGGATTTATTGAATATTGATTTTGGGTTTTCTTACCGCAAGGCGGTTTAAAATTACGTGCACGGTACAAAGCGCAAATGGCAGAATGTATATAACGGACAGCAGTGCGTCAGATTTATCTATACCGTGAACAAAAAGTCTTGCTATTGCTATAATAAACGGCACGGCGGTGGTTGCCATTATAAAAATACTTACCCCTAACAAAACGGCATAGGCGGTGTTAGAAGGTTTGGGCTGTTCGCTGTTTTCAATATTTTTTGCTATTATATTGCCGAAAATTGCGTAAACGGCGGTAAATATTGCGCAAACTATTGTTACGGCGCACACTAAAAACAAACTTGCAAATTTAGCAAAATAATATATTAAAAACACAATAAAGAAACCGTAGTCTGCTTCTCCCGCGGAAATTTCAGGCATAGTTGCAAGCTGTACTATAGTTACAATGCCATAAACAGCTAAGGCGAAAAACATTGCGGCAATAAGCATACAGCTTACCGTAGCGGCAATTTGCATTGCCGTTTTATTGGTTTGTTTCATATTCTGCCCCCCGTGCTCTGCGGTGTTCGTTCGATAATTTTTTTGGATTTTCGGCTTGAAAGTTTAGTTAAATGTATTATAAAACTTGTTGCGGTAAGCGCAACCGTAAGTGTGCCGAATATTATTATAAAAATAAGAAATGCTATATTTTCACTGTTGTTTTCTATAATATTTGAAATTAAAACGTAAATTAAATAAGAAACCGCAAAAACGTTGGGCGGAATAACCAAACCGTCTAAAATTACCGAACCAGTCGAAAAAACCTTTGATGCCGTTCCGCCTTTTATAGAAGCTACTATGGTTCCCGTTCCCGTAATTATATTTGCTGCGGTTGCGGCTAACGTTAACAGACATATCGAGCCCAATAACAAAAACAGCGGAATTGCCGCCATAAAAAACAGAGTTGCGCTTAAAAGCAGACTAGCGAAAGCCGTTATGCCGAAAAAAACCGCATCAGCAAGCAAAAACATACCCAAAATTATATTAATAATACCTGCGGAAAATCCAAGTTTGTCATTCATAAGATTTCCTTATAATGCGCAAAGTTTTATTCATCGTTTTTTTTGCCCGTAATAAAATCGCCTTCGGGCTTGGGAGGATTTGCTTTAAACTGCTCGTTTTCCTGAGCGCGTTTGCATAAAATCATTAATGCGGCAAAAATTGCACCGCCGCACAGCGGTATAAATCCCCACCAACCGAAGTATGCGAATATAAATACCGTAACTGCGGCGCATATCACGGCAAGTATACAAAATAAAATGCGTAAGTTTTTATACATATTTATAATATAACGCAAAAAATATAAAATTGCAACCATATTCAAATTTTACGTTTATACTTAATTTGCGCGTTTTTATGACCGCACATATTACCATATATATAATATAACGTTTTGTAACAAGTTTAAGGGTAAAAAATTTCAAATAAAATATGAATAAAATTTTCGTAATATGTCAAAAATTAACTAAGTTAAAAATTTTTTTAAAACAAGTTAAAAGCGTTGACATAATATTTTGCTTATGATATTTTATAACGGCTGTCGGCAAGCGGCGGAAATACATAGTTTAAACAAAACTTAAAAAAAATAAAAAATTTTAAAAATTTATTAAAAAACTTTTAAAATTTTGTTGACAAAAGTTTTTAGCTATGCTATTATTACAAAGCTCGCTAACGAGCAACCGACGTCAGTTCGGTTTAACGAAGCTTAAAAATTGAATAGAAGGAAACGAATTTTAAAAAGTTTCTGTCAATTAACTTTGAAGTACAAATAGTACCACAAAGCAAAGTCAGCAAAGATAAATGACTAAATAGTCGAGATAGAGCCACGAACGCTTAGGCGTTCGGTTTTATACAAATTAAACTTAAGAGTTTGATTCTGGCTCAGGATGAACGCTGGCGGCGTGCTTAACACATGCAAGTCGAATGTAGTTTACTACATGGCGGACGGGTGAGTAACGCGTGAGCAATCTGCCCATATCTG
>CATLBN010000025.1 GCA_949878885.1 uncultured Clostridia bacterium
TGGCGGAGAGAGAGGGATTCGAACCCCCGGATAGTTGCCCATCAACGGTTTTCAAGACCGCCGCATTCGACCGCTCTGCCATCTCTCCTTAATAATTCAGTTTTTATGGGAGCGGGCGGATGCGGAGCATTCGTCGCACCGAAGCACTTTGTGCTTACCGCTCTGCCATCTCTCCTTAATTATTAGATTTAACTTTAATTTAAGCAAATTGCAAAAACGCATATAATAGCAACCGCATATATAAGCGGCGATTATGATTTTAGCAAAACAACATAATTCTGTCAAACAAAATTGCAGCCGTACGGCTTTATTTATCGTTTTTAAATTTTTCGTCTATAATACTTTTAAAAGAATATTTTCTTTTTATTTCGTCAAGTTTACCATCGGCAAAATAACTGTAAATATTTTTGTCCGAAGCGTAAATGCAATGGTCGTAAAGCTGCACGTTATTCATACTGCACAAAAGCTGTACCTCCATTGTAAATCTGTCGTCGTTTACAGAAGGGCGGCTGTCGCCGCTTAAATGATTGTGCGCAATAAACAATCCGTACGGCTTTACCGTTGCAAGCACCTGCGCGATTTTATCCGAGCTAACCTCTACCTTGCTGTTTTCGTTACTTGTATAAGTAAAAGTCTTTTTAAGTCTGCCGTTCTTTTCAAGACAATAAAGCTCTAAAATTTCCTGAGTTTTGAATTTGAGTCTTAAAGCGGCATAATTTTTAAAGTCTTCATAACTGTATAATACCGCCGCAGCATCGGACGCGGAGCGTATGTTTTTTGTGCACTCGCCGACTGTGCGCAAATAAAGCGCAACGCTTTCGCCTACGCCTTCTACCGCGCAAAGCTCCTCAACGCTTGCGTTAAGCACTGCCGGAATTGTAACAAACGTATCTAAAAGCGCGTGCGCAATCGGGTTAGTATTTTTACGGGCGTATGCGTTAAAAAGCAAAATTTCAAGCAATTCGTGGTCGTAAAGCTTATCTCCGCTTTTAAGTTTTTCATACATACGTTTTCTGTGCCCTTCGTGCATAGACCAAATCCTTAAAACGCCTTAATTTAAGTTTAACGTTTTTAACTTAATGTTTTTAAAATGACTTTTAAAGTATAACGCATTTGTCGTTTTTTGTCAATAAAGGTAAGTAAAGCAAAAGTATTGACAGTGCAAATTTTATAAGCTATAATATTTTTATGCACATAGAAAAGCTTAAACTCAGAAAACTGAATAACACTCGTGATTTGGGCGGCTTTACTACCACAGACGGAAGAAAAATAAAACGCGGAAAGCTTATAAGAAGCGGAAAACTTTATAAACTTCCCAAAAGTACGCAGCAAAAGCTGAAAGATATCGGTCTAACTACAGTAGTGGATATGCGTATGGACATTGAGTGTATCGAATATCCCACTACCGTTATTGAAGGCGTAAACTATTATCGCGTTCCTCTCGTTTGCACAGCCACAACGGGAATTACCCACGAAAAAAGTATGACCCGCACTATGCTTGCAGAAAGCAAGCGCATAAAGCACGAATTCGGCGATTGCGACAATTACATTTTAAAAACCTATGAAATTATTCTTTTTGACAAAGCCTCGCAGGAAAAATTAAAAGAATTTTTAGACTTGGTTGTAAAAGAAGAAGGCTGCATTTTATGGCATTGCAGCGCAGGTAAAGACAGAACAGGCATATCCGCAATGTTATTGGAATCGCTTTTGGGCGTTGACGAAGAACTTATTATAGACGATTACGTTATGTCGGATACATTCCAGCGGCATAAACGCAATTTACAGAAAGTAGGTTTATGGCTTATGCCGGCGTTTTTTAAATTTAAAACGTTTTTATTTGCGCAAATGGCGGCTAAACCCCAATATATATCGGGGGCAATGACTGCAATCAAACAAAAATACGGTTCGGTTACCGAATACTGCAAACAAGCTTTGGGAGTAACCGACGAAGACATACAAACGCTAAAAAACAAATATCTAGAATAAAAAATATACGGCGCCGGCAGAATTTTGCCGGCGCCGTTTTATATTTGTTTTTAACTGTTAAATCCGTTTGGATTTTTTTGCTGCCATTTCCAAAGACTTGCGCACATATCGTCAAGCGTAAGAGTCGCCTCCCACCCCAACTCGCGTTTTGCCTTTGAAGCGTCTGCATAGCAGACGGCTATATCTCCCTTACGGCGCGGTTCTATAACGTACGGCAGCTTTTTGCCGCAGGCTTTTTCAAACGCGCGGATAACGTCTATAACGCTGTATCCTACGCCCGTACCCAGATTGTAAGTATATACACCGGCATCGGTAATTTTATTTAATGCCGCAACGTGTCCTTTTGCCAAATCCACAACGTGAATATAATCGCGCACTCCCGTACCGTCGGGCGTATCGTAATCGTTTCCGTACACGTGAATTTCGCTTAACTCGCCTATTGCGACTTTGGAGATATACGGCGTAAGATTGTTGGGAATACCTTTGGAATCTTCGCCTATTTTGCCTGTTTTATGAGCGCCTACGGGGTTAAAATAGCGCAGCAGCACTACCGTCCACTCTTTATCCGCCTTATATAAATCGCTTAGAATAATCTCCTGAAAATATTTGGAAGAACCGTAAGGGTTGGTAGTTTCCCCTACGCGGCAGTTTTCGTCCAACGGCAGTCGTTCGGGAGTGCCGTAAACGGTTGCCGAAGAAGAAAATACTATTTTTTTACAGCCGTGCGCACGCATTACTTCCAAAAGCACAAGCGTGCCGTTAACGTTGTTTTCATAGTATTCCAAGGGTTTTGCACAAGATTCGCCTACGGCTTTTAAACCTGCAAAATGAATTACCCAATCAACTTTATTATCCGAAAATATTTTTTCGAGAGCCTGCTTGTTGCGTATATCCGCATTGTAAAATTTTAATTTTTTTGCGGCGATTTTACAAACCCTACTCATACTTTCGTTTGATGAATTGCACAGATTATCAACTACTACAACGTCGTAGCCGCTTTGTAAGAGTTCTACGCAGGTATGACTGCCTATATAGCCTGCGCCGCCCGTTACCAATACCGTTTTTCCCATATGTTTCTTCCTTTAAAAAATTTTGCTTTAAACGGCCGCAACCGTTAAAACCAATAAAAATTATATATTAATTTATAACGATAGTCAAGTTATTCAACGGTAACGCTCTTTGCAAGATTTCGCGGTTTATCTGGGTCGCGTCCCAAAAAAACAGCGCATTTATAGGCTATTGCCTGAACGGCAACCGCCGAAACAAGCGGAGAAAGATATTTACCTGCGTTAGGCATAATTATTACGGAACATCGGTTTCGGAATTTATTTGCTATTGTTTCGCTGTCCGTTATAACCGCAGCTTTACCTCCGCGCGAAAGCACTTGCTCAACCGCGTTACTGCACTTTTCGCTAAGCTTTTCATCGAACATAAGCGCCACGGATACGGTATTTCCGTCTATAAGCGCAAGCGTGCCGTGCTTCAATTCTCCTGCCGGATAACCTTCCGAGGGAACATATGAAACCTCTTTCAGTTTTAAACTGCCCTCTAAAGCAACAGCATAATCCAAATCTTTACCTATAAAGTAAACGCCGTGTGATTGCGCGCACATCTGCGCAAGTGAATCTACGTTTATGTCGTTTAACGCCGTTTTGCAAAGCTTGGGTATTTTTTCAAGTTCCGAAAGCTCTTTTTCAGAAATGCCTCCGTTGGCGAACGCAAGCGCGCACAGATAAAGCGCCGCAACCTGACCCGTGTAACTTTTTGTTGCGGCAACGCATATTTCCGAGCCTGCCTCAACGGGCACCGAAACGTCTGAAATTCTTGTCAGACGAGAGTACGGTGCGTTGGTTACGGCAACCACCTTAGCCCCCAACGAAGAAGCAAGACGGGCAGCTTCTACAGTGTCGGCAGTTTCTCCGCTTTGACTTATAGCCAGCACCGCAGTGTTCTTTGTAATTACGGGGTTTTTATAACGGAACTCGCCTGAAGTTTCCGCCTCTGCCGGTATGCGTGCAAAACATTCGAAATATCTTTTTCCTATAAGCGCCGCGTGATAAGCGGTGCCGCAACCCAAAAGAATTATTCTGTCCGCGCCGGCAACGGCTTTTAAATAGCTGCCGCAAACTTCGGGGAAAGCCGATACGGTATTTTTAATTGACGCAGGTACTTCGTGCAGTTCTTTAAGCATATAATGGGGGTAACCGTTTAAATCCAAACTTGCCGATACTGCCGTATTCGGTCTTTTTGTACGGGAAACGGGGTTTAAATTACCGTCGAAAATTTGAATGCTTTTACGCGTAATAAGCGCCAAATCGTAATCTTCCAGCGAACATATTTCGGAACACTTTCCCGCAAGCGCAGGTTCGTCGCTTGCGCAGTAATTTTCGCCGCTGCCGAAGCCGAGTATTACCGAACTCTTACATTTTGCAACGGCAATCGCATCAACTCCTTCGCATATAGCCATAAGCGCATATGACCCTTTTAGCACGCAAACGGTTTTATAAAGCGCACAAAGCAAATTTCCGTTATAATTTTTATTTATCAGCTTGGCTACAACCTCGCTGTCAGTTTCCGAAAAAAAAGTTTCGTCTTCGTCGGTAAACTGTTTTTTAAGTTCGGCATAATTTTCTATAATGCCGTTATGAACAATGGTTATGCGCCCCGCCGAATGGGGGTGGGCGTTGCCGTCGCAGGGTCGTCCGTGCGTTGCCCAGCGCGTATGCCCTATTGCCGCGCCGCCTTGTAAATTTTTAATTAGAGGTTCAAGCTTTATAACTCTGCCCTGCCGCTTTACTACTGAAATAGTGCCTTTATTATCCAAAACGGCAATCCCTGCAGAATCGTATCCGCGGTACTCCAATCTTTTTAAACCCTCTAAAACATTTTCGGCGGCATTTTTGCCGCCAATATAACCCATAATTCCGCACATGTTGAATCTCCGATAAAAAATTATAACAAAATTTTATTTAACCGCCGCATATAACGGGGTCAATCGCAATTTTCCGTAATTTTATTTATTAAAATTTTACAAGCCAAAGCGCAGCATTCTTCGTTTTCGCCCTCCGCCATAATTCTTACAACGCGTTCCGTTCCGGACGGCCGCGCAATAATACGCACTTTTAAATCGCGTTCCAATCTTGCGGAAAGTTCCAAAACGCCTTCCATTGCAATCGTTTTATCGGTTACGGGAACGCTGACGGAAATTTGGGGAAGCGATTTAAAGCCTTTTACAAGTTTGGAAAGCGGACCTTTTTCCACAACGGCTTCCATAAGCATTATTGCCGTAACAAGCCCGTCGCCCGTAGTTTCGTATTTTGAAAAAACTACGTGTCCGCTGCGCTCTCCGCCCAGCACGGCGCCCGTTTTTGTCATTGCGTCGCAAACGTTTTTATCGCCTACTTCGCAAAGTTCGCAATCGATTCCGCAGGCGGCAAGCGACTTTATAAGTCCGCCGTTGCTCATAACAGTGCAAACTATTTTATTTGCGTTAAGTTCGCCTCGTTCTTTAAGATAATTTGCGCACACGTACATTTCTTCGTCGCCCGTTACAACTTCGCCGCGCTCGTCAACGGCAATGCATCTGTCGGCGTCGCCGTCGAAAGCAAAACCAACGTCAAGCGAATTGTCGCGCACCAGCCTTCTAAGAGCTTCTATATGAGTGGAGCCTACGCCGTCGTTTACGTTTTCGCCGTCAGGCTCGTCGCCTATAACAAAAGTTTTTGCGCCCAACGCGTCGAAAACGCTTTTTGCAATGGAAAACGCGCTGCCGTTAGCGCCGTCAAGCCCTACGCGCAGCCCCTTATAAGAACAGGTGGAGAGGGATATTAAATGACCGATATAACGGTTGCGTCCCGAAATATAGTCTACAGTTTTCCCTATATCCGAACCGCGCGCAAACGGCAAATCTTTGCCCCCGAACGGCTGAAAATCGCCGTTTAAATATCTTTCGATAAGGCATATTACGGGGTCTTCCATTTTTTCGCCCTGCCCGTTCATTAACTTTATGCCGTTATCCATATACGCGTTGTGGCTTGCGGAAACCATAATTCCGCAGTCAAACCCGTCGCAGCGCGTTATAAAAGAAACCGAAGGAGTGGTGGTTACGTGCAGTATGTAAGCGTCCGCCCCCGAAGCCGTTAATCCCGATGCAAGTGAATATTCAAGCATATAAGAAGAAAGCCGAGTATCTTTGCCGATAACCGCTCTGCACTTACCGCCCAAACGCTCGCCGAAATACCAACCTAAAACTCTGCCTACTTTAAACGCGTGTTCGGCGGTTATCGTAACGCCTGCTTCGCCGCGAAAACCGTCGGTTCCGAAATATTTACCCGTACTCCACTCCCTCCACTCTTTTTAATTGCGCCGCGGCGCATATGCGCCGTAAAAAAATTGATTTTAAACGCACTTGCGCCGCGGTACGACTGTGTATTAAAACATATGCGCCGCAGCCGATTTATGTTACGCGCAAAGTAAAATATTTAAATTTGCCCCTTCGTTTATTCATACGGCTAAATTGCTTAAAAGATTTTATTTTGTTGACAACTGCGCGCGCGTGTGCTAAAATTTGCAAAGTCAATGAAAAGAAAATTTAAATTAAAACTTTCGGTGTGGCAGTTTCTCGCCATAGGATATTTAACTGTAATTGCCGTAGGCAGCGTTCTTTTGGTTTTGCCGATCGCCGCGAAAGACGGCGTTGCAACGCCGTATATAGACGCGCTGTTCGTAGCCACCTCCGCCACTTGCGTAACCGGACTCACAACGGTTGACACGGCGGCTCATTGGTCGCTGTTCGGTCAAATAGTCATTTTGGTGCTTATTCAAACGGGCGGACTCGGCTTTATGACCTTTGTTTCCACCGTGTTTATAATGTTTAAACACAGAATGCGCCATTACGAACGCAAAGCCCTTATATCCTCCACCGGAGACGGAATTAAATTTGACGGAATATCCAAACTCGTAAAGCGGATTTTTATAGGTACAGCGGTTTTTGAAATTGCCGGAGCGTGTCTGCTTTCCATACGCTTTATACCGCAGTACGGCGGCATAGGCGTTTACTATGCCGTTTGGCACTCGGTTTCCGCTTTCTGCAACGCAGGCATAGACCTTGTGGGGACAAACGGAACTTCGCTTGCGGCTTACGCAAACGACCCGTTGGTATGCCTTACCGTTTGTTTTCTTATTATAACGGGCGGTTTGGGATTTATAGTTTGGAGCGATTGCTGGGACAGCAAATTCAATCCTTCGAAAATGCGGCTTAATACAAAAATAGTATTTTTGTGGAGCGGCATTATAACGGTTGTTTCAACCGCAATGTTTTTGGGATTCGAATATAACGAATCGGCGTTTGAAGGTTACAATTTCGGCGAAAAACTATTGTGTTCCTTCTTTATCGCAACGTCGTCGCGCACGGCTGGATTTTATACGGTTGCGCCTTCGCAGTTTTCTGACAGCAGCTATCTGTTAACTATTATACTTATGTTTATAGGCGGAAGCACGGGCTCTACCGCAGGCGGTATAAAGGTAGGAACTTTTGCCGTAATAATTATGGGAATGATTGCCGTATTCCGCGGCAATAAAGATATTAATATAGGCAAAAAACGTATTGAGTATTCGCTGCTTTCTCAGGCGCTTGCAATATTTACCGCGTGTCTTATGTTAATTCTTGTCGGTACTCTTATAATAAGCGCAATAGAAACCGCGCCGGAAATAACGTTTAAAAGCGTACTGTTCGAATGCGTTTCGGCACTTGGAACCGTAGGACTGACTATGGACCTTACTCCTCAGCTTTCCACAGCGTCTAAAGTAATAATACTTGCACTTATGTACGCCGGCAGGGTGGGCATATTAACGCTTGCGCTTGCGTTGGGCGAAAAACACAGCGTATCGGCTATAAGAAAGCCCGTAGACACGCTGCTTATAGGCTAAAAATATAAAAACTCCCGCATAGTACGGGGTCAACGGAGAAAAATTATGAAATCGGTATTGCTTATCGGTATGGGGAAGTTCGGCCAGGCGCTCGGAGAAAAGCTTTTGAATATGGGCGACGAAGTAATGGTTGTGGACAAAAACGAAGATGTTATAAACGCGCTTGCGCAAAAGTATTCTGGCGCGGTTATAGCAAACTGTATGATTGCGGATAACCTTAAATCGCTTGACGTTCCTTCTTACGACGTTTGCGTGGTTACCATAGGCGACGACTTTCAAAGTTCGCTTGAAATTACTTCCGTACTTAAAGACTTGGGCGCAAAACACGTTGTATCTAAAGCGAACACGGAAATTCAGCGCAAGTTTTTGTTGCGCGTAGGCGCCGATGAAGTTGTATATCCAAACCGCGATATAGCCGAAAAGCTTGCGGTAAAACTTAACGCAAGCAAGGTTTACGACTACGTTGAATTGGATTCGGAACACGCAATATTCGAAATTGCCGTTCCCAAACGCTGGTACGACAAAAAAGTTATAGACGTAAACCCCAGAAAGTTCGGACTGAACGTGCTTACAATTAAAAAAGGCAAATCCATTACTCCGCTTCCCGGCGCCGACTACGTATTTCAGGACGGCGACCATATGTTGGTTTTCGGAAACACTGAAAAGATTTTGGCTTTTGCCAACAGAAAACGCTGATTAAAAATCAAATTCAATGCTGAAAAACTTATTTAAAAACATAAGCGAAAGTCTGTTTCCCGAAAATTTTACCTGCGATTTATGCGGCTCGGAAACGTTCGGCACAAATCTTTGTCCCGATTGCAAAAATTCGGTTATAAAAAACGACGGGAATACCTGCCCCGTATGCGGAAGACAAACCGTTGCAAACGAAATTTGCATTGAGTGCAAGCACTCGCTTCCGCTGTACGATAAAGCGGTGTCGCCGCTTGTTTATGAAAACGGAACAATAAAGCTTATTCAAAAGTTTAAAAACGGAAACGCTTACCTTAAAAATTATTTTGCTTTGCTTATTGCGGAAAAACTTAAAAACTTTCCGGATTTCGACCTTATTGTTTACGTTCCGTCTGCGGCAAAATCTTTGCGGCGCAGAGGTTATAATCAATCGTTTTTACTTGCACAATCCGTATCGCAAAAAACAGGCAAACCACTGCTTAAAAACGCCGTTATAAAAACCAAAGAAACTTTACATCAAAAAGAACTCAACGGAAGCGAACGCGCGGAAAATTTGAAAAACTCGTTTAAAGTTGCAAAAAGAAGCGAAATTAAAAATATGCGCGTACTTGTTATTGACGACGTGCTTACAACGGGAGCAACCGCAAACGAGATTTCGCGCATACTTATTGCCGCAGGAGCAAATAAAGTTTATATTGCTGCCGCAGCTTCCGTAAGATATAAAATGTTTAACGATTAATTTTAAATTGCCCCCTTAATATGCGGTGTTTTAGCGATTTTATAAAGTATTTTAACGCAGCCGTGCAATTAAATTTGCACGGCTGCGCTTCTATTTTTCATAAAATACTGTATGAGAACTGTTCAATACGACCGCACCGCCGCCGTAATGTACGCAAAAAAATGGGCGTTCAGCCGCAACCGCGCATATTACGATTTTTCTAAAATAGGCGGCGACTGCACAAATTTTGCATCGCAATGCATTTTTGCGGGCGCCAATCAAATGAATTTTACAAAAGATTTCGGTTGGTACTATAAATCGGCAAACGACCGCACAGCAAGCTGGACGGGCGTTGAATATTTATATAACTTTCTTACAACGAATCAAGGGTTGGGACCGTTTGCAAAAACCGTACCTATCGCCGAAGCTGAAATAGGCGATATTATTCAGCTAGGCAATCAAGTAGGCGATTTTTACCATTCCCCCGTAGTTGTAGGATTTGCCCGCGGACAAATCCTTTTAGCCGCGCATACTTACGACGCATATAATAAACCCCTCAACTCCTATTCCTTTGCTACAGCGCGCGCAATTCACATTTTGGGAGTTAGAAAAAGCGATTAACTGCCGCATATTACGGGGGTTAATTAATAAAAACGGCGGAAGCAAAGTGCACTTCCCATAGGGAAATAAAAAATTAAAATTTTAGGAGTTGCACTTTCAAGCGAGACAAAAAACTCTCGGACATTTCGTTCGAGAGCTTTTTACTACAAACCTTTTAGAAAGATAAATTGAAATTTATCGTCCTATCGTGTCTGAATTTTATTTAACTCCGATTACTTCAAATAATTTATCAAAACAGTTTTTGCTTTCACAAGGATAGTCCGGCATAACGTATTCGTCGGTGTTGGTACTGTCTATTCTATACCATTTTTTTGTAGATATTTGTACATACAAGCCCGTATTCGGCAAATAGAAATATGTTACTTCGCCATAGCCGTTTACAGCGTTCGCCGACGGTTCACCTACTACTTTGCCCAAACGATTATCCTGTATCAGCATAGCAAAATCCTTAGCCGCCGAAAAAGAATCATAATCGGTAAGTATATACACATTTCCGTTAAACAGTAAATTTTTATACTGTTTATTGGAGATTTTAACGTTGCTATGAAATTCCAAAAAGCCCCAACGCCAATCATAAGGACCGTCATAGTAGCTGTCAACGGGAAGATACTTTATAAACTCGTTGCCCACCATAGAACTGCCGCCGCCGTTTCCGCGTAGGTCAACCGCTACGTTTTGTATGTTCTTTTGTTTTACTTCCGTGAACATTGTCTTTACACAATCGATATAAGTTTGGTTGTAATTGCATTGAGTAAGAGTAAGCACGGCAAGGCTTTTTTGCTCGTCAATATCGTAATACACAAAGTCTTTCGGTTCGCTCGGCGTGTAGTATTGGTTGCGGATTTCCACAAATTCATCCCAACTCACAAAATCATTTGCGGTGTACGTTTCTTCGATTATATTCTCACCGTTCGACCATTCGTATATAAACGGCTCGGAATAGCCCAAGAAATCAAGAGTTGCAAGACTGCCTAAATCTATATCGATCCACGCTTCTGTTTCGTAACAGTAGTAAGGCTCGGCATCCTTATAAATTTGCTCTACGGTTTTGCCGTTGATTTTGGTTATATCGTAATCTTGACTATACTTTTGTGGGATTGCTTTTAGATAAGTATCGCCGAAACCGCTGTTATAAGTGGAAGTGTGCGCGTCGCCCATAAGGTGCAAAACGGATTGTATTTCACGCCGCAAATCGTTAACGGAAATTTTATCTTTGTCTTTCAACCTTTCCAAAGAAGCATTGTAAGCCGTTTTAACTTCTTCCGTTAATCCATTCTTAAACATAGGGTGCGTTCTTTCAAGATGATTTTTAAGTTCATTAAAATCCTCTTTGGCGGCTTTATACGAAATAACTTCATTATAATTCAATATTATGCCGTTGTAACTTTTGAAAACATACGAATTCCAATATGGAATCATATACGGCAAAAATGAACAAATTATAGCAACAAGTCCAAATACTATCGGCATAATTATTTTTGTAACAAGTTTCGTTTTAAAAATTATAAGATAAGCAACCAAACCGCCGCAAAAAAATACGCTCAACAGAACAGTTACCCATTCAGGGAAATTAGCGCAAAAGATATTTATAGGAATAAGGGCAAAAGTCAAAACAGCCAATAAGCAAAGAACAGACATACCGATTATCTTTATTGCTTTTCGGTTATTTTCAATCCATGTTTTGAAGTTCACTTTTTCTTTCTCCGTTAAATTACTGTTTATCGTACAATTATTATATCACGAAAAATGAAAGAACGCAACCGATTGAATTTTGCGGGAAATATAAAACATATCTATATCTCACTAGGCTACGAGTAGCCTAATTCGTCCACGAAAAAAAGTACAGAAAAGGCACAGCTTAACGC
>CATLBN010000026.1 GCA_949878885.1 uncultured Clostridia bacterium
ATAATTCCGTAGGTAAAACGATTGAAATATCTATCGGTAGCCATCCCGTAATCTACACGATATGCGGTTTTTTCAACAACACAATGTTAGGCTCTCATAACTGCGCTTTAACTCAAATCATACTTACGGCAGATAAGTATGCCGAGCTTGAAGAATTGAATTACGCATCCAAGACAACAATGTGTTCGGTACGTTTGAACGACAAATCAACTAACCTCAATTATGAAGCTATATTAAAATCAACCGTTTCTGGGCATTTTCCTAATACTCGTATGATAGGTAGCTGTTATGACGTGGTTTTGCAATGAGCGTCGCTTTGCTTTCCGTTCAATTTACGCAAACATTTTCTTCTGTCTGAAAGACGCCGACGCAGGTATTTTAATAAAGCAAATCTGCGATTATATGTTCGGCGGAAGTCTTGTTACGGCAGAAGAATCAAAGTCAGTAAAAAGCTATTTTTCGGCAATAAAGATACCTCTTTCAAAAAGCAAAGCGCAATCCGAAAGGGCAAAAAAGAGCAATAAAAAGCCGATAAACGAACCTGTTACGCTTGATAAAATCCGTAGCGATTTCCCGTTTATAACAGGTTATTTACGGGCGGAAAACTCGGTCTTGGAAGGTGTAAACCTTAACGAACTTTACGCTTACATTAAAGACAAACAGTCAGAGATTCAAGGGCAAAATATGTATTCGGTAGTTTTAAAGTTCAAGGAACATTGCAACGCCGAAGTTGCACCGAACTAATACCGATTCTCGAACGGCGCAAGGGGAACGCCGTTCTCGGTCATCGCTCGCGCGGACGTGCGCTCACTCATTTCGTTTCGCCCAAACAGCGCACTGTGCTGTTTGGAGAAAGCGAAACTCATCCCGCAGGGCGAACGAAACTTTTGAAAAAAGTGTAGTGAGCTACACTTTCGCAGAAAGTTAGCTAAAAAAATCTACAATTTATGGAGGAAAAATTATTTATATCATTTGTAATTTAAAGAAATTTCACAAGAACGACGTTGCCGACATCGAAAAAGAAAATGAACGCGACGAAACCTACGTAGGCGATAACAAGAACATCGACCACGAAAAAACCATTCTGAATTATCACGTAGTTAAGCCTGAAGCAAGTTATTGGGACAAAATCAACAAGGAACTTGCCACTCTTCAAACCAACAGAAAGATACGCAAGGATGCCGTTTATATTTGCAGTTGTGTTCTCGGAGCAAGCTCCGAATTTTTTGAGGGCAAAACACTTTCCGAACAGCGGCAATTCTTTACGGACTATGCAAAGTTCTTTGCAGAAAAGTACGGCGAAGAAAATATTGTTTCGGCTGTCGTGCATATGGACGAAACAACGCCGCACATGCATCTGAATTTCATTCCCATAACAGAAGGTCGGCTGTGCGCAAAAGAACTATGCAACAGAAAACTTGCGCAGTTACAGACAGAAGTTTGGAAGAAAGTCGGGGAAAAATACGGTCTTGACAGAGGCAAGCCAAACAGTCAGGCGGTACATATTGATACGGCAGAATACAAGGCAAAAAAGATTGTTGAAGCCGCCAAACAGCGAGGTGCGGAAATCGACGAACAGACAGAGCGAAAGCAAGCCGAACTTACAGAACTTACGCAAGCGGTTGAAAAGGCAACAAACTAACACAATACAAACGGACAATTCCGTACAGCAGTTGCTTGAAGCTTTGAAAAAGCAAAACGAGCTTTATAAGCAGGTGTTGGCGGGATTGGCTCCCATAGCAGAAAAGAGTAAAGTTGAAAATCGTCGGGGTAAGCTGAAATTTACAAAAAAGGAGATTTCACAGATGCCGACACAATTCAAAAATATCTTTGCGGCAAACGATTTAATAGTGCACTACCGTTTAAGAAAGGACGGTGTGTATGAAGCTCGATTCCACAGACAGGGACTCGATATTGAAGTTTCGTCCAAAGACTTGACTAAACTCAAACAGAAATTTATTGATAAACTCAATCACAAAGACGAACAGCCCGATAAAAAGGACAAGACCTTTGCGGAATACGCCGACGAATGGCTGAACATTAAGAAGGTTACGACAAAGCCTTCGACTTGCAACGAATACATACGATTGTTAAATCACGACGTTCTGCCTACGTTCGGAGAAATAAAGGCTATAGAGATAGACAGATGTATGTTGCAGAACTTCCTTTTAACCTACGTTCAGAAAGGCGTTCTGCGTACGGCACAAAAGCTATATCTCTTGCTGCACTGTATATTCGATATGATTGCGGAGGACTACAATATTCCAACGCCGATGAAAAAGGTTGTTGTACCCAACTATCAGAGTAAGAGCGGAACTGCGTTTACCTACGACGAAGAAAAACAGCTTGTCAATCATTGTCTTGCACACCTTAATAGAGATACAGCTCACGCCTTTCTCGTGCTGTTATACGCAGGACTCAGGCGGAGCGAGCTTGCAAGTCTGAACGTGATTGACGGCGTTTGGCTCGAATGCGAAACGAGCAAAGAGCGTATGGGAAAAAATGTAGTCAAGCGCAAAATACCCATTACGCCGATGATGAAACAAGTATTGCCGTATATAGACTTCGAAAAGGCGAAGCACGTCAACCTGAGTACGTTGCAGACGACGATGAAGCGGTTATTCCCGAATCACCACTCCCACGAGTTAAGACATACGTTCATCAGCAGGAGCAAAGAAAGCGGCGTTTTAAGCGAAGTCGTCAGTATTTGGGCTGGACATTCATTAAGCGGAACAATTACGACTACTGTTTACACGCATTACTCGGAAGAGTTTCAACTGCGCGAAGCGGAGAAAGTAAACTACTTAAATTTGGATTTCGTGGTAAATTAAAGGTTTAGTCCCCGCATTAGTCCCCGCAAACTCCCAAATTTACTCCCAAATCGGGGTTTCCAGCCATTTTTGCTAAAAAATAAAACACTATATATTGTGTTCTTAATTTCAGAACCTACAATATATAGTGTCTATGGCTGGGGTAGCTGGATTTGAACCAACGAATGACGGAGTCAGAGTCCGTTGCCTTACCGCTTGGCGATACCCCAATTTTTATTTAATTTTATTGTTCTAGTTTTTAATACCGGCAATTCCAAATAGAACGCCTATGTAAATTTATAACAGCTGTAAAATCATATTGATTTATACCGCGAAGCGGCGGCTTTGCCGCTTCGCGGAAAAATTTAAAATCAGTCTGCTTTGAACGGAAGCAGCGCCGCCACTCTTGCGCGTTTGATTGCTTTTGAAAGCTCTCTTTGATGCTTTGCACAAGTTCCGCTCATTCTGCGGGGAAGCATTTTGCCGCCTTCGGTTACAAATTTCTTTAAACGGTTTACGTCTTTATAGTCTATAAGTTCAATCTTTTCCTGACAGAACACGCAAACCTTTTTGCGGGGAATTCTTTTATATGCCTTTTTTGCGGGCACGGCCGCAGTTTTATTTTCTTCCATGAAATTTTTATCTCCTTAAATTATCAGAAGGGAATATCCGAATCGTCGTCAAACGGCTGCAGCTGAGGTTTTGCTCTGCCGCCTGCATTTGAGGAAGGCGCGGCTGCGTCAAAATCGTCGCCGTTTTGACGGGGCGTTAAAAATTCAACATCCTGCGCAACAATATCTACACCTGTGCGCTTTACGCCCTGACTGTCTTCGTAGTTCCGAAGTTCTATCGAACCGCTTACGGCTACTTTATTGCCTTTTCTTGCATAGCGAGAAACGGTTTCGCCGAGGTTGCGCCACGCAACCACGTTAAAAAAGTCGGTCTTTCTTTCGCCGTCGGCGCCGGAATAATTGCGGTTAACCGCAATGGCGAAACGGCAAATCTTTATGCCGCCGCTCGTTTCCGTAAGTTCCGGGTCGCGAGTCAAATTCCCTATTAAAAATACTTTATTCATTGATTTTCTTCCTTAAGTTATGCCTTAACCGTAATTATTCTTCTCAAAACTTCCGTGGACAGGTCGGAAACTCTTTCAAGTTCCTTAACCGTAGCTCCGTCGGAAACGAAAGTCAATACAGTGTAGTCGCCTTCCGTTTTGTAATTGATGGGATACGCAAGTTTTTTAACGCCCCACTTGTCTACGGAAACGACATTGCCGCCCTTAGACGTAATTACGTCTTCGAACTTCTTGGCGAAAGCTTCTTTTGCGTCCTCCGCAACAGCCGCGTCAAGCACATAAATCATCTCGTACGTTTTCATAAATTCACCTCCCGGTCTTAATCGGCATACCACCTACGGTATGCAAGGTTTTTTTTCAAAGCTGAACTTTGCTTGTACAATATTACATTATTTTACAAACGTTGTCAACTCATTTTTATCGGCATTTTTTCAATATCCGCACTCTCGTTTTATTTAAAATCAAATTTTTCCGTCCGTCTCAGTTTCGCGCAAATATACTTTTTCTGCCCGGCGCAATAACGTTATTTTATTGTTTGCAACAATTTTAACCGCGCAATCGTTTTGCAATTTAAACAGCACTTCGCCCACTCTCTTTGGCGGAATACCGCAATTAAGCAAATCGTCTCCTCTTACGTTTAACTGATTCAAACAAAACGGCGCGTTTTCTTTTTGCATATCGTTTATAATTTTACGGAATTTACTTACAGAAGGCGCAGTAGATAAATCATCTTTGCAAGCCGAAAAATCGGCTTGCTTTAAAAGCAGCAGTTTTTCTAATAACCCGTAGTTTGCAATTATGAATTTTCTTACTTTGTTCTCTTTTGCGTCGCAGCGCAAATCATACATATGCAGTGCAACTAGTTTTGCCGTCTCTTCCGCAAGCTTTTTAGGAACTTTTAGCCGCGCGCAAACCTTAGAAGCGATTTCCGAACCGACTGTTTCGTGATTATAAAAATTTCCGTTGTTTTTATAACAATAAGGTTTGCCGATATCGTGTAAAAGCGCCGCCAAGCGAATGCTGCCGTCGGCATACTTAACCGTGCGAAAAGTATGCTCCAAAACGTCGTAATTATGAATATCCGCGCGCTGCGCCATACCGCCGCCTTCGGCAAGTTCGGGTAAAATATTTTTCAAAACTCCCGTCTTATGCAAAATATCAAGGCCGCGATACTGCGCCCCCGTTTTGCCGTACTTTTCATCGGCGTGTAAAATCATATCAAGTTCCGCAAAAATGCGTTCTACGGAAACGTCGCGTATAAGTTCCGCATTATTCAACGCTCCGCTTAAACATTCCTGCGAAGGGACAAAGCCCGTTTGCGCCGCTATCCTTGCAAGCCGCATAAGCCTTAACCCGTCTTCTCCGAAAACTTTGTCCGAAGGAGCTACGGTGGTTATTATGCTGCGTTTTATATCTTCCGCGCCTCCTAACGGGTCTATTATTTGCCCCGCGGATATGTCGTAGTAAACGGCGTTGCATTTAAAATCGCGGCGGCGCGCGTCAAGAAGAATATCGCCGGTAAAAAAAGTTTTGCAAGGCAAATGTTCGCCGCGCACATACTCGTCGGAGCGAAACGATGCAAACTCATAATTTTCTTCCCCGCGAGAAATTTTAAGCGTGCCCGTATTTTTATACTTTGCGTCCACTTTAAAACCTGCATTTTCGGCGCTTACGGCAAATTCTTCGGCAGATACAGGCGCGCAGATATCAATATCGGAACTTTCGCTTTCTAGTCCGGATAAAAAATCGCGCACGATTCCGCCCACCGCGTACAGCGGATAAGGCAGACTTCCGGCAAAATCAATAATATTTTCGGAAAGTTTTTGCATAGCCGTTTTGTTCTCCGTTTTTATTTAAACGCACCATATGCGGCAGTTTACCTATATTTTTCATAGTAAACCTATTAAATGAAAACAGCCCTCAAAAGAGGGCACTTTTCATAAATTTACGCTTTTTGTTCGGTTTTACACCTACGACAGGCTTTGGATAGCGATAACCGTTTAGCATCTCCGCGCACGACTTCCCTGACCAAGATATGCGCTTCACAGACAGCACGGCAGACCTGCCGCCGCACAAAGGTTTTACCTTGTACTACTATTATACACCAAAATTGGAAAAACGCAATAATTATACGATAATTTTATTATAGCATTTTTTTAAAAATATTGCAATTTTTATTTGTTTGTTATATAATTATTCCGAATTTACAAAAGGTGGACGGTTAGGTGTATTATATTATTGCAAACAAAACGCATTTAAAAGGCAAGTCCGCAAAAAAACTTGAAATTGTTAAAAACGTTTTCGAACACGCCGGAAAACCTTACGAGGTTATTTTTACCGAAAATACGGGAGACGCCAAAATCCAAGCGGAAAGAATAACTTCATTAAACGGCGAACATACTTTGATAGCTATGGGCGGCGACGGCACCCTGCACGACATTTTAAACGGAATAAAGAATTTTGAAAACTGTTCTTTGGGGCTTATCCCTCTCGGCACCGGCAACGATTTCGCCGCTGCGGCAAATATTCCCAACGACGTTAAAAAAGCGGCTGAAATTATAGCTTTTCTTGCTCCGCGGAAAATCGATTATATTCAGCTTTCTTCCGGATTGCGCTCGCTTAACGCGGTAGGTATGGGCATAGACGTAGACGTACTCAAACGTACCTACAACGGTAACAAACACGGAAAAACAAAATATTTAAGGTCGCTTATATCCAGCCTTATACATTTTAAAAGCTGCAATTTTACAGTAAAGTACGACGGTAAAGAAGAAAAGCATTACGGCTTAATTGCGGCGTTAGGCAACGGGAAGCAATTCGGCGGCGGTATAAAACTTTTCCCCGACGCGAAAATAGACGACGGATATTTGGATTTGGTTATTGTGGATTACATTTCCAAACCTAAAATTTTGGGCGCGTTAATAAAACTTTTGCGCGGTAAAGTTAACAGCGTAAAACAGGCAACCGTATTACGGGTAAAACAGGCGGTTTTTATAAACGAAAGCGCGGACTTTACCATTCAGGCGGAAGGCGAACTATACGATAACATACCCATTGACGCAAGCATAGTATCGGGGCAATTAAAATTTTATTTACCTCAATAGCATATATTTTTATGACTGACAAGTATTTACGGCGCATTTTGGATAATTTGAAAACAGCGGTTGTAGCGGTTGACCAAGATATGAAAACCGTTTACAGCAACCGCGCTTTCCGCACGCTTTTTCAAGGCGGCGCGCAGCGCGGTATGCTTGGAAGCGTAACCGCCTGCGCTGCAAATTCCAAGCGCTGCGGCGAGGGCGAAGACTGCCAAGGCTGTCCGCTATTGTCGGCATTCGAAGACGCGTTCCTTGCCAACCGCGAAATAAGCAGGCGCATTATACAGCGCGTAAAAACAGGCGGAGGCGCGCACGAAATATCTTACTCGCTAACCGTTACGCCGCTTGGAGACGGACTTTCGATGGGCGCGGTAGACAATGCGTTCGAACTTGAAATTTCTCGCGAACTGCAATCCGCAAAAACCATACAGCAGCGGCTTTTGCCGGCAGGCAAATGGGCGGCGGACAAAAAATATTCGTATATGTACATTCCCTGCCGCGACATCGGAGGCGATTTGCCCGACGTTTATACAGTTGGCGGCAACGCCTGCGGTATGATAGCCGACGTATCGGGCAAAGGCATTTCAGCCGGTATGCTTTCCGCATTTGTAAAAGCCGCGTACGATAAAAAAATAGCCTCGCCGGCACAGGCAATTACAAACTTAAGCTCTAAATTCCGCGAACTCAACCTTGACGAACGCAACTACGTTACGGTTGCCGCAGTTAGAATAGATAAAGAAGAAATAACATATTCTATGGCAGGGCACAACGTTCCCATTCTTTTAAAAACGGGCTCTGGCATAACTCGGATTATGCTTAACTCTCCTCCCGTTTGCAACTGGTTTGAAAATCCTTCTTATTTCGACGATACCATTCCTTATCAAAAAGGCGATATCCTTGTTCTGCTTACCGACGGGGTTACGGAATGCCGCAACGACAGAGGAGAGATGTTCGGCGCGGACGGTGCAATAAAAACGCTTTCTTATTCCAGAACGGCAGACGACTTTATAAAAAATTTGGAAAACAATTTAAAATCGTTTTGCCACGATTTGAACGACGACATAACAGCTATTGCTTTTGACTTATAGAGGACGGTAAAATGCAGTCTTTACGCGAAATATACAAAATAGGCCGCGGACCTTCCAGTTCGCATACAATGGGACCGGAAAGGGCGGTAAATATTATGCGAGTTCGCTATCCCACAGCAAACGCGCTTAAAATTACTCTTTACGGTTCGCTTGCGCTTACGGGCAAGGGACACGGCACCGATACCGTTATAAAAGAAAGCGCCGCGCCGTTAAAATGCGAAGTTCTGTTTAACGCCGAAGCCGAGTGCCCTCATCCGAACACGATGGATTTGGAAGCTTACGAAGGCGCAAAACTTTTAGGCAGAAAACGCGTTTACAGCGTGGGCGGAGGAACTTTGTTTTTTGAAGGCGAGCCTGCGGAACTGTACGAAAAATACGCAAACGACGCCATATATCCCTTAAACAGCTTTAAGGAAATAGCAAATTACTGCAACGCGCACAACATAAGACTTTGGCAATATGCGGTCAATTGCGAAGGTCCGGAAATTCTTGATTATCTATCCGAAGTATGGTTGCGGATGAAGCAAACGATACACGAAGGACTTACTACTACGGGAGTATTGCCCGGGTGTTTGGGCACCCACCGCCGCGCACAAAAACTTTACAATCAAAGGCATATAGACGAATCGGCGCAAACGCGCGAAAACAGACTTGTATGTTCGTACGCTTTTGCCACAAGCGAACAGAACGCGGCAGGCGGAATTATCGTTACCGCCCCCACTTGCGGAGCGTGCGGCGTAGTGCCTTCGGTTTTAAAGTATATGCAGGAAGAAAGGCATTTTTCCGACGAACAAATTGTTCACGCTTTGGCGGCAGGCGGAATTATAGGCAATTTAATTAAGAAAAATGCGTCTATAAGCGGTGCGGAATGCGGCTGCCAAGCAGAAATTGGCTCCGCCTGTTCAATGGCGGCAGCTGCGCTTGCCGAGCTGTTTCAAATGGGTTTGGGACAAATAGAATACGCCGCGGAAGTTGCTATGGAGCATCATCTGGGACTTACGTGCGACCCCATTGCCGGACTTGTTCAAATCCCCTGTATAGAGCGCAACGCCGTTGCGGCAATGCGCGCCATTAACGCGCTGTCGCTGGCAAATTTCCTTGCGGACAGCCGTAAAATAAGTTTTGATACCGTAGTTAAAACTATGTACAACACAGGTAAAGATTTATTGAACAGTTATAAAGAAACCTCGTCCGGCGGACTTGCAAAATACTACGAATCTGAAGATTAACCCCCATATATTATTGAATTTCCCTCCTTCTGCTGCGAAGGAGGGCTTTTTATTTTGCGTCTGAAAGTTGAATTGCGGATACAGAAAAAGAGTAAAAAAGATGCGGCGGAGAATTGGGAGTCTCCGCCGCACAAGGGATGAGTAAAACGAGCTTTTATGCTGCGTTTTGGGTTAGGTTG
>CATLBN010000027.1 GCA_949878885.1 uncultured Clostridia bacterium
GCAAGCGTAGGTAAAAAAATCAATATCGTCGGTTTGATATGCTTGAGTAAGTTGAAACTACCGATCCTGACGAATGATATTTTTTTAAAGACGGAAATCCATAAAACGAAATTAGAAGCAATTACCGATACCGACATAATAAGAGCGTAAACCCAAGTCTGCGTTGAATCTTTCACGAAAAGAAAGATGAACACGAGACATATCAGCTTCATTATGATAGTTCTTATTGCAATGGATTTAAACTCTTCGTCCCCTCTGTACAAAAACTGTATATCAAACGGTATTGCAATAATCTGTATGCTTAAAATTAAGATCAGCTTATCGTAGTTTTCTCCGAAACCGATAGTAAATACTACCGACGCCAACACCGCAAGCGCGATAACCGTCGTGATACTTTTAAGACAAAACAGTTCCCAAAACACCGCGCTTTTAGCCTGCTTGTCATTCCTGCAAGCCGCAACCTGCCGCTGTCCGTAAATATCGAAACCAAGGTTGGCAAACAAAGTAAAAAACGTAATGATAGAAACCGAATAGCTGTACTGTCCGTTGCCCGTTTCCATCAACACCCGCGCAAGATAAGGCGTAGTGATAAGCGGAATAATCAGCGTTAAAATCTGGCTTATGAAATTATATATAAAATTTGCTTTCAGTCCGTGTTTTTTAACGACTTCTTCGCCCATAATCCAAAAACTCTTTTATTTCCTCGCGCATTTCATTTGCAATATTATTTTTATCAGTCATATAGACGCGCGTCCAATCGACGGTCTTACAGACTGCTTCATCAATGTGCCAACGCGGGCGCCAACCGAATACAGATTTGATTTTGCCGTTATCCAATTTCAAAAACGCCGCTTCGTGCGGTCCGCCGTCGGAAAGGTTTTCCCAGGTCAACCCTTCACCCCAGGCGTTGCAAAACCGGGTAACGAGTTCGCCCGTATTCACGCAATCGCAATCGTCGGGACCAACGTTATAATAACCTTCGTACTTTTCGTCTGCGTATTGCTTCTCCGCAATTAACAAATAAATAAATAACGGTTCTAAAACGTGCTGGTAAGGTCGGGTAGAATACGGATTTCTAACGGCAATTTTTTTACGGCATTCTACTGCGCGCACGCAATCGGGAATTATTCTGTCGTTTGCAAAATCGCCGCCGCCTATTACGTTGCCTGCCCGCGCAGTCGAAACAGCGCATCTTCCGTCCTGAAAAAACGACTTTTTATAACTGTGCGTAACCAACTCGCTACACGATTTCGAATTACTGTACGGATCGTAACCGTCTAAAGGCTCGTCCTCTTTAAAAGCGTGGTTAGGCGCGTCGTCATTAAAATAAACTTTATCAGTAGTAACGTTTAAAAAACTTTTTACCGAATCGGTCAACCGCACGCATTCAAGCACGTTTACAGTGCCAATTACGTTGGTTTCATAAGTGTACTTAGGCTCTTTATACGAATCGCGGACTATCGGTTGCGCAGCTAAATGAAATACTATTTCCGGCTGATACTTATCGAAAACAGCTTTCATTTTTTCAAAATCGCGCACGTCGCCTATGACTGACACAATTTCTTTCTCTATACCGGACAATGTAAATAAATTCGGCTCGGTCGGCGGTTTCAAAGAATAACCGACGACGGTTGCGCCCGCGTCGACGAGAATTTTACACAGCCACGCGCCTTTAAAGCCCGTGTGTCCCGTTATTAGAACGGTTTTATTTTTGTAAAAAGACAGATCCATCATAATTAATCGTTCCAAACTTTCCAAGGTGCTTTGTCCGAATCCCAGAATTTATTCAGCATATCAAGTTCGCGCTTGGTATCCATACACTGCCAAAAACCTTTATGCTTGTACGACATCAATTCGCCGAGCTTTGCAAGTTGCGTCAAAGACTCCTTTTCGAATACCGTCTCGTCGCCGCTGATAAAATTGAAAATCTCGGGGTTGAGTACCATATATCCCGCGTTTATTGGCGCGCCGTCGGATAAACTTTTCTCTCTGAACGAGTGAACGGCGTTATCGCCGCCTATATCGAGAACGCCTTTCTGCTGTTCGAGCATTACAGCCGTTAATGTTGCGATTTTTCCGTGCGATTTATGGAACTCGTAAAGGTCCTTTATATTAACGTCGCACACTCCGTCGCCGTAAGTCATCATAAAAGGTTCTTTGCCGACGTACGGCTGAATTCTTTTAAGCCTGCCGCCGGTCATCGTGTTCAAACCCGTATCGACGACGGTGACTTTCCACGGTTCGCAATACTGATTATGAATAATCATATCGTTTTTCTTATTCGTAAAGTCGAACGTTACGTCGCTGTTATGCAAAAAATAATCGGCAAACCATTCTTTAATAACGTGCTGTTTGTATCCCGCGCAAATTATAAATTCGTTAAACCCGAAATGGGAATACTCTTTCATAATGTGCCAAAGAATGGGTTTACCGCCTATTTCTATCATCGGTTTGGGTTTAAATTGTGATTCTTCGGAAATACGTGTTCCGTATCCCCCTGCAAGTAAAACTACTTTCATAAATTTTTAAACCTTATTTTTTGATTAATTTATATACTTTACGCATCAAAATAAAAATAAACGTCGGACTTATTGCAAGCATAAATGCCGAGAACGCCGAACAAGCTTTACATTCGTTAATATAAAAACGATATTTACGATATATTTTGAAAGTAAAATTGCGTGTTACCTTCAGATGAAGTAATCCGCGAAACGTCAAAAAGCCTGTATTTTTGCCAGTGGTCCTAATTATTTTATCTGCAGTTCCAGGGTTTAAACCAAGTTCAGGCAATTTAAGCGTTTCATAAAAATTCTTTGCCCAAATCTTTATAGCCGTTTTATTCGTGATCCATCCCGAAGCTGCTTTGAACGGCACGAGTTCGATAAACTTACCGATTTTGCTTTCGTAACGCCCAAGACTATACATAGTCAACGAACACGGATAAATAAAGCCGCTTCCATTAAATAACCGCACGCATTCCGCCACGTCGATTCTTTGAATAAGCTCGCGTTTACAAACGGAGCCGCCGTATAAAATTATTTGCCAAAAATGCTTCTCAAAAAACTCGTCTTTATCGTCGTATACAAATTTAGTTAAAGTGTCGTAATATTTCTTCTGTTGATTCCAATCCTCATCGTAAAGCGCAATAATTTCACTTTGACTGTCACGGCTTTCTATAGCTTTGAATATATTATCGATTTTGGGCAAATAACCGTCTGCAGACAAGTAGACAAAATCTGCGGTTGAGCTTTTTACGGCTATTAAAGTCTTTTCATCGACGTCAATGCTGCTGTCTATGCGGGTATAAGTTATCTTTTCGCTTAAACGCTTTTCCACGATAGCCTGAGTTTCGTCATTCGTGCTGCTATCGAATATAGACAGAACGTAATCATACTGCGAATAACGTTCTATTTTTTCTAAGATATACTCAATGCATTTTGGATTATTATAAGTCGGCAAAACCACGTCAAGAAAAATGTTTTTATCAGACATATTAAACCCCTCTTATTTTCTTTTAAAAAGAGCTTTAATTCTTCTGAATAAGCCTTTAACTTTTCTGAGCCAAGGAATTTCGTTTAGCCCGTAAACTCTTGCATAATAAGCATTAAAATTTTTTTTATAAAGCCATACATTGAATAATCTTTCAGATAAAAATCCGTAAACTCTCTTTTGGTAAGCGTCTCTGTCCGAAATATCTAACGTTTGCTCAACTTTAAATAAAATACCGAAAAGCCACTCGCTGTATTCGTCGATAATTTTTTTCGACGTAACGAACATATTAAACATGCTTGCACGACTCGAATTCATTACCGTTTTATAAGCTTCAGCGTATTCGGGATAGTTATCGTTAATAACTTTCCCGCACAAATCCAAATCGCTTGCAAAGTGTTCTTTTTTATAGTTATCGTATACGTTAGGTCTTATTTTGACTCGCTTGGGCAGTATTATATCGTAACGCAATAAAATATCCGAAATACTTTTCGGTTTAAGAGGAACAGCTTTAAAGATATTTTTTGTACAAAAAAATCTTCTGTAATGTTCAAGCCCTAAAAATTCGGAGTCGCTATTTTTCCACATCCAATACAAAGCGGTTAATTCGCAATAATTAGCGTTTCTTCCCGCAATATTATCCCCTGTATTATCATAAAAATCAACGTTTTTAATTTCTTTGCCGCCTACTCCGACCAAAGTACGGCCTATTGGAATTAAATCAACTTCTTTATGTGTAACAACGTATAACTTCAGCGCTTCCATTTTTAACCTTTACCCCTTGACGTTTCGTTAGAAAATAAATTCCCAATACAAGAAAAAACAATGCGTCGCCGCCCCTGAATTCAATCATACCAACTACATAGTAGATAACTATAAAGGCGCAAAAAATATTTCTTTTATTCTTTATCAAATCATTTATGAAATATATTAAAACGCCTACAATAAAAATTATACCAATTATTCCGAAATCCAAAAGAAACTGGAAATAAATATTGTGTATATTATTTTCCACAAAATCAATTCCGGATATCTGCTCTATTGCGTAAATACTGTTACCCACACCGTAGCCAAACACGTTCTTATTTAATGCAGGTATAATATATTTCCACATAGCTATGCGGCCGATAGACCCGCTTTCATTTCCGATATTTACAAACCTTTTTAAATTTATAATTATATAATCGCTAAAAACAATCGAAGTAATTATTACTATCACAAATAAGCACAAATAAACTATTCTTCTGTTGCTTTTGGACAGGTTAATAATAAAATATAGCAACGTTAATACGTTGATAATTAATCCGGCTCTACTTGACAACAAAAAAGAAATTATCGTGCTAAGAAGTAAAAAGGCGTATTTGATATATTTTTTATCCGCAAAAAAGCAAACAAACAGACCGAGCCAAGAAGATTCTAAATTTACGCCGCCTGAAAAAACGGTGTTTATCAACGGATGCCCGTTAGAACTATCGTTTAAAAAACTTAGAATAGCGTCAAATTGTAACGCTATGTTAACGACGCATATAAAAAATACTAACGATGCCGAGAACCTTATGCATTTTTTAATTTCATCAACGGTCAGTATTTTCAAAATATTAAGCGAGATAACTAAAACGTAATAGCCGAAAATATAGTTGAAAAGCAAAGAGTTTAAGCCGTAAAAAAAACCGGCAATTAAGCTAATTAATCCAAAACCCAAATAAGCAAAATTAATAATTCTATTGGGCAATATAATCTTTACTTTATAAAGCAAAGGCAAAAAGAGCAGAGATACTACGTGCGATAATTTAATTCCAAATCCGCCCAAATCCAATAATACAACGTTTTGAAGGCACATTGAAACAAATAAAACCATCAACAACAGCTTTACGATTTGCGTTCTTGTAATTATCAGCGACCGTGATTGATTTATATTATTCATTATTTTTTTCGGCCTCTATACTGAGTTTTAGAATAAACAAATTTTAAAAAGTCGTAACCAAAATAAGAGATCAAAGCTGCATATTTTGCTTTTTTACGAGCTTCACTATCGTGCAAAATCCCTTTTCTGTACTTTTTGACTTCATACCAAAGCTCTTTTTTTATAGAATCGTAATTTTTATCGTTTATCTGAAATAAAACGTTACATAAAACGCTGAAGTATCTACAATTCGCCGCTTTTAATACTTCAGGATAACGTTCTTTGACAAAATACAATAATTCCCTCATATGTTCAACAGCGTCAAGTTTAGCCACTTTAAACTTTGAATTTTGTATACTGTCAGGTCGCTGAAAATATAAGTAATCCTTATTCGGTATAACGGCAACATTTTTGCATTTATCTACTATTTTATATGAAACGGGAATATCTTCGTAAAGCTTACCCACAGGAAACCGAATCCCGTCAAATAAAGATTTTTTATATAATTTCCCCCACGCGTTAACGTCTGTTCCTCGCGTATAAAGCATTCGTTTAAGACATTCCGACGAAGATACCGTTTCAATTTCTTTATCATCTACGGCGTTCGTTTCATTTTGCATTGAACCCAAATCTTGTTCATTAAAAAATATGCTATAACTACTTATCGATAAATTACAACCGGATTTTTCAATAGCTTTATACAAATTTTCAACGTAACGAATTAAAACACAGTCGTCGCTATCGATAAATGCAACGTATTCGCCGTTGCAAATATTCAATCCGCAATTTCTGGCATCCGATAAACCGCCGTTGCTTTTATGGATAACTTTTATCCTTGAATCGATACCCGCCCAACAATCACACTTCTCGCTTCCGCCGTCAGTGGAGCCGTCGTCCACTAAGATAATTTCAAGGTTAATATACGTCTGTTCGACTACGCTTTTCAAACATCTGTCCAAATAATCCGAAACGTTATAAACGGGAATTATAACGGATATCAGGGGTTTATCCATAAAATTATACCTTCAAATTAACATACAAGTTTTCAAGTTTTTTTACTTCGTTTTTAATATCGTAATTATCACTTGCTATATTCTTATCCGACGAACAAACCGCATTTAACTCAAAAGACCGTTCGACGGCGTTTATCCAATCAGCAATAGGCGCATCCAAGCCGACGAAGTCGCAATATTCCGAAATTTTAACTTCTTCAGGCACCGCGGTTGAAGCAACCACGGGAAGCCCCGACACTTGCGCTTCTACCGCAACCATTCCCAACCCCTCGTACAAGGACGGAAAAACGAAACAATCCATTGCGCTGTAATAAACTTCGGGATTTGGAACGTTGCCGACGAAAACTACCGAATTCTTTAACCCTAGACCGCTTACTTTATTTTTGATTTCATCCATCAAAGGTCCGTCGCCAAGCATCAGTAACGCAACGCCGTCGTCGCGTTTTTTTAACGCACTAAACAAATCAATCAAAAAAGAATGATTTTTTTGAGACATAAATCTGCCTACATGCCCCACGACGCGCTTATCGCGCAAATTTAATTCGCTGCGCAATTCGTTTCTGTTTTCTTGATTAAACTTAAATTTATCGATATCTATCGCGTTGTGAATAACCGTGACCTTACCTTCGTCAAAGGCTCTGTCGCCGAATAACCACCTGCCGGCAAGTTCCGTACAAGCGAAATAATGCGTCGCGTTTTTGCGCGAATACGGGCGCAACAGATTTTTTATTATATTGCGTTTCCACTCTTTTTTGTCGGACGTTGAATGAGAGTGGGCGATTCTTACTTTCACACCAGCCCGTTTAGCAACGCCAAGCGGAATAACTGAAAGCGTATTGATATGCGAATGAACGATATCGTATTCGTTTTCCTTAAAAATTTTAAAAAGCGTTTTTTTGTATTTAGCTATACTTTTATAGTGCGGAATATATATAATTCTGCCGCCCAAGCTCTCGATTTCTTCTTTAGGAACGTGAGTGGAATTACCGTGAACGATAAAGTCAAAATGAAATTTTGATTTATCTATAAGCCTGAAATAATTCATTACAACGGCTTCCACGCCGCCGCCGTCCATACTACCTATTATTTGAGCAACCTTTATCATTTTGTTTACCGCCTATGATTACTTATTTTACCATAAAACACCAAAAATTGCAAGTAATATAATCTAAGTTTCTGCCGTTTAACCCTTTAAACAAAAAATGCGGGCAATCAAAAATTTCTTAATACGAAAATTTTCAATCGCCCGTCAAAATATTTACGTAAATTACCGAACTACACGAACAGATAAACGAGTCCGACTAGGACTCCCGAGAACACGCCGAACACTATGATTGCACCCGCTACAGTGAACATTTTCGCCGCCATTCCGTAAATCCAACCCTCGGTTTTGAACTCGATTGCAGGCGAGGTAACGCTGTTTGCAAACCCCGTGATAGGCACGATGGATCCAGCGCCCGCGTACCTACCTATTCTGTCATATACGCCAAGCCCCGTAAGAAGGCAACCGAGAAAAATGAGCGCCACGGAAGTTGCGCCGGCAAGCTCGTCCCCCGAAAGTCCCGCAAACTCGAACATATAGCGTATGAACTGACCTATGCAACATATAAGCCCGCCCACCCCGAACGCCGCCGCGCAGTTTTTGAAATGCTGAGTGGGCGGGTCCTGCGTTTTTACGTAATTGAGATAATTCGCATTATAATTTTCACGGTTTTTCCCTGTCATTTCTAACACCTCCGTCTTTTACGGGTTTTACGAAAGTTTCACGCTCATCCCTGCGCGACAAATCGAAATCGCGCTTCATTGGTGGAACATCCTTTCGTTTATTTTTAGCGTGAGCTTTTCGGGCATTACGCGCGCGGCAAGCCTTAAAACGGTGTTCTTCGCGCCGCAGATTTTTATGACGGGAGGCTTGTCCTCGATTAAAATATTATAAATAGTTTCCGCGACAACCTCGGGCTTCATACCGCTTTGCTCCATATTGGCAAGCGCGGCGACAGCG
>CATLBN010000028.1 GCA_949878885.1 uncultured Clostridia bacterium
TTACCAAATATAAAGAAAACAGCATAAATTATTCCGATGATGAATATTTAAAACCATTTAAAAGTGCCATTCAAAAACAAGATAAACATTTAACCTATTTTCCTAAAAATGCTAAACTTTTTGCTAGCAAATCTTCTTCTGGATTGTTAAATTTTAAAGTATTACAGTAGCAAGAGTCTTTAAGATAATTAATTACTGTATATTGCTTAGATAATAATTTCTGTTCCATAACCAAGAAGAAGTTATCCAATTTATTATCAACCAATATTTGTTGTAGAATTTCTTTATTTATTTTTGGTAAGTATTCTGTTAAGGCATTGGTTTCCAGTATGTTTAACGGCGTAAAGTAATAGTTCTTATTAAATGATAGTATCATTGAAAATGCAACACAATAACTATCAAAAGCATCAAAATAGAGGTTAACATTAACTCCGTTATACTTATAATAAAATTTTAAACTCGTATCTTTATTTCGATAAGGTAGTTTGTTATACAATTCAATTAAATAGCGTTTGGTTTTTATATCCATATTTTTAAATAATTATAGCCCCAAAAATTTATTATGGGGCTATTTTGGAGCTACTGGCCGGATTCGAACCGGCGACCTGCTGATTACGAATCAGCTGCTCTACCAACTGAGCCACAGTAGCACTGGTTTTAATTTGTTCGCTTTTATAAACGACTATATAATTATAACAAAAAAAATAAATATTGCAAGCGTTTTTATACAAAAAATTGAACAGGGTAATTATTTACGGCTTGATTTATTTTTTTTAAAATGATAAAATATAAAAAGCGGCGGTTACGCTGCCGTAAAATAAGGAGATAATTTAATGCCCCCGTTCCAAGATATATTCAACGATATTTCAGGTACGCAGAACTACGGCGAAAGCGCCCGTTTATTGCATTACCTGGGTAACGTTTTTACCAATTCTTCAAATAAAATAAAACTAAATGATGCAATAGCGGCAAAAGCTTTTGCAATAAACGAACTTAAAAGACTTTTAACCGTTATTCCGCAAGTTTCTAATTATAAGCAAAAAGACGAAATTTTCGGTTATGAAGACGCTTTGCTGCACGTGTACACCGCTGCGACAAAAATTAAGGGCGCCGAAGTAGCTAACGAAGAAGCGGATATTATAAAACAAGTAGTGCAAAAAGTTGCAAACGAAACTAAGCTTGAATCTTCCGTAGAGCAGCTTATGAAATCCGAAAAAATAGAAAAAAGTCAGGTAGAGGCAATTTTAAATAATTTAAAAACCGTAAAAGACGAATATCAGCGCGGAAAACTGTTCAGTCTGCTTTTGGAAGGTAAAACCGGTTTTGAAAAGTTTTCGCAGGAAGCCAAGCAAACGCTGGCGGAATATACCGATTGCGAACTTAACAGAATTATAAAATTAAACGGTAAGGACGGCGACGCAACGGCGGCAATGGAATTTGCCGTTGACGTTTGCAAGTATTATGCAGACGAAAAGCTGCTTAAAACCGTTTTAAACATTTTGCAAATTCCCGTAAGCAGCGTGCGCTATTATGCTGTTGAAACGCTTTTGAAATTCAAAAAAGATTTGCCTGCCGATATTATAGACGAACTTGCACAGGATTTAAGCTATGCCGAATTAACTTACGGCACGTTTTTAAAGTACGGAAAAGAGGAGTTGTTTCCCCAAAAATTTGCCACGGAAGAATATTTGGCAAAAAGCGATTTGGTTCATTGGCTTATTTATCCTACGGAACTCGGCAAAGCGCCCTATGCAATAGAACTTTTGGGTGATATAACCGTTAAGAAAGAAAAGTTTTATATTTTTAAATACAAGTCCGACAGTCAAAATTTAACCGACGATTTAAAAGACGAATGGCTAATAGGTTGGTCTTCGAACGAAGGCGGAACGTTTTCCAATTTTGACCTTCTGTCTGTTTTTGAAAAAAAGACGTTGAAAAAGACTTTAAAAAACATAGCTAAAAAATTACTAAAATAAAACGTGATTTTAAAGATAGGCGCGCCTAAAAATTAGGCGCGCCTATCTTTTTTGAAAAATTTTTTACAATCTCTTGACATTAAACTGTACTTATTGTATAATCACAGTAGTAGCACTTTATGTTTAGCTAAAACAAGTAACGGAGCATTATGCATATTGTCATATCTTATGAATCGGGTATTCCGATATACGAACAAATAAAATCTCAGATTCGCGGAGAAATTCTCAGCGGAAAGCTTGCAGAGGGCGCTATGCTGCCGTCTATCCGTATGCTTGCAAAAGAGTTGCGAATAGGTATTATAACGGCTAAACGCGCCTATGACGATTTATGTGCCGAAGGCTTTTTATACTCGGTTCAAGGCAAAGGTTTATTCGTTTCTAAAATTAATAAACAAAAGGCGGACAGTTTTGCCGTTAACGAAATTCGCGCTAAAATAAAAGAAGTTGCGGCATTTGCCGAGTTGAATTCTGTTGACGTAAAAATTATAAAAGAAATTATAAATGAAATATTAGGGGAATGAAAATGGAAGGTTTAAAAATTACGGGTTTGGTTGTGGACTACGGAACGTTTAAATTGGATAGTATCGATTTAAATTTAAAAAAGGGATGTATTACGGGGCTTGTCGGCAGAAACGGCTGCGGTAAATCAACGCTTATAAAAACAATTATGCGCCAACAAGACGCGGTTGCGGGGCAAATTTTATATAACGGTAAAAAGTTTGCCGAGAACGAAGTAGAGGTATTAAATTCTATAGCTTGCGTTTTCGACGCGCCGCATTTTAATATAATGGCTAAACCAAAACGGATTTACAGTTTATATAAATCTATATATAAAAAATTCGACTCCGAACTGTATGAAAAACTTATGAAAAAATTTAAATTGCCTGACAATTTGCGAATCGGCAAATATTCGTTCGGTATGCAGAAAAAATATTGTCTTATTCTTGCGCTGTGCCAGCGTCCTGAAATTCTTATTCTCGACGAGCCTACTTCCGGAATTGACCCGTTTGACAGAAACGAAGTAGTGGGACTTATTCAGGAATATATGTTGGATGAAAACAATACGGTGCTTTTTTCTACGCATATAACCGAAGATTTGGACAAAATAGCCGACTACATTGTCATTATGGAAAACGGCAAAATTACCCTTGACGAAGAAAAAAATGCACTTACGGGAAATTACAGAATAGTACAATGTGCGGACATTAACGATGAAATGCGTTCTAATGCCATAGGCATTAAAAAGGGTATGTTCGGATATACGTTTCTTACAAAAAACAAAAACGTTACGGGCAGCGGAATGCAGGTAAAAATACCTACTATAGAAGAAATTTTTGTTCATATGTTAGGCGAAAACGGCACATATTCAGGGGGCAATCAAAATTTATCCTATAAAGAACTGCAAAACAGAGGCGGGTTATGAAATCGGTTTTACATAAATTTATTCATAATGATTTCTTCAATTATTTAAGAATGAGCGCAATTTATTCAAAAACTTCCACCGCTGTAAAAGGAAAAGAGTTTGCTGAAATTATTATTATAATTATAAACGCAATAATGACAGCTGTATTTGTAAGTATGCTAAGTTCGGGACCGGGAGGAAAGAGCGGTGTTGTTGAAACAAGTTTCGAAGCGTTTATTTTTGCGATTGTCTTCGGGGTAAGTTTGTCAATGGGTATAAACAGGCGTAAAAAACCTTCGATTATGTACGTTGCGCCTATAAGTTTTATTAAACGCGCGTTATTTGCGCATTTAAGCTGTATTATTTTTGCCACATTTTTTATTGTATTTTTGTTTGCGTTTTCCGCTTTGTTTAATTTTCTGTTTTGTTTAATAATTCTGGCGGCTACGGGCAAATGGGAGTTTTTTCATAATTTTATATTTTCAACGGCAGGCGCCGACGGCAGCGGCATAATGTTTTGCATATTTTTGTTTTTTATTATTTTCGGCTCGGGTGTAAGTATATCTTATATCAAAAAATTTTCTTTGCGCTGCGTATTTATGTTTGCCGTAAATATTGCGCTGTTTGCTCTTTCGCTTATTTTGGTTAACGTTGCCGCCGAAGGACACGGCTTTGTTGCTAATTGGAACGTTGTTGCGGTTTTTAATGAATTACCTAAAAGTTGGTTATGGCTTGCAGGCGTAGGTGCGGTTGCCCTGGGAATATGTGCCGTTTCCGTAATATTTTCGATTAAAAGCGAAAAGCCTAAGGAGTTTTAAAATGCTTAGATTTTTAAATAAATTCGAATTTTTCAGATATGCTTCGGCGTGTAATCAAAGATTGTTTGCGGGGAAAGGCTTTAACGGTTACGGTTGGTTTTGTTTAATGTCATATATACTGTTTATCGGCAGTTTGTTTATTGGTATAATGTCTCAGAATTTTATGGCTCTCAGCGTATGTTTTATATCCGCTGTAACTTGGGGCGTTAGCGTTGGTGTTGCAATGGATCGCAATACAAAACCCAATTTGTCTGCTTTATTGCCTATAAGCGGCAGGCGTAAATGCGTTTACGATTATTTGGTTGTGCTGTATTTAACTTTATTATGTTTGCTTGTAATTGCCGCCGTAATTTTACTTGTGTTTTTGCTGGTTTTTATAATTGTACAAATTGTTTATTCCGTATCGGGCGGCAATATGGAAGATACGGAAGAATTTGTTCAAAATTATGCCGGAATACAAGGCGGATTATTTGCGGTAATATATTTTATAATTTTTTATTCCGGCGGTATTTTGGGCGGGTACATCAAAAACAGAACATACAGATTGGCGTATTTGTTTGCATTTATAATTATGTTGTTTTCGGGTATGGCGTTTACTTCTTTGCCTGCTTATAAGGCGCTGAGTAATGTTTCTGCAGCCGGTTCAGAAGTATTAAAAGTAGTTACTCCGTTTGAAGAAGCGTGCTATTCGTATATGCAAATCCCGTGGCTTTGTATAGCGCTGTGGGGCGCCGTTGCCGTATTGCTGTTTGTTTTGTCCGTATATGCTGCTTGGAAATACCATAAACCTAAAAATTATTAATTTTTTATTAATAAACAATAGCACACTGTATCTTTAATAATAAGTACAGTGTGTTTTTTAATTTTCCGCCGAATAATTATTTACAGTAATTTAAAAGCAATTATCTTACTTGCTTTTTTGTCCGTTTCCTTGCTTTCGGCATATAATGTAATATTGCATTGAGGGAAGTATGACGTTAAGCGTATGTATTATTGTACGGGACGAAAAAGAAGTAATAGGGCGCTGTCTTAACTGTGCGGCAAAGTTTGCCGACGAGATTATAGTAGTAGATACGGGGTCTTGCGACGGAACTGCGGAAGAAGCCGCCAAGTTTACAAAAGATATATATTTTTTTGATTGGTGCGACGATTTTTCGGCGGCAAGAAACTACGCGCTTGACAAGGCAAGTTGCGATTTTGTAATGTGGCTTGACGCCGACGACGTGGTAACCGATGACAACTGCATTAAAATAAAACAGCTTGTAGCAGGGAGTCCTTCTTTTGATATGGCGTATCTTAAATATGCCGCCGCATTCGACAACGGAACTCCTACGTTCACCTATTACAGAGAAAGAATTTTCCGCCGCAGCAAAAATTACCGCTTCAGCGGTGCCGTGCACGAAGCGGTTACGCCGTCGGGAATTATTGTTTATTCGGATGCGGAAATATACCATAAAAAAATAAAAGAGAACACGCCTCTGCGCAATTTAAATATACTTCAAAAACAAATTGCACGCGGTATATGCCTTGACGAACGCTCAAAGTTCTATTACGGAAGGGAACTTTTTTACAACAAAATGTATGCCGAAAGCGCAGCCGTATTGGAAGAATTTTTAAAGGGCGACGGTTGGATTGAAAATAAAATAGAAGCTTGTATAAATTTATATCGCGCATATTGTGCGATAGGTCAAAAAGAAAAAGCTGTAAACGCGCTTTTAAAATCGTTTATGCTTGCACCTCCGCGAAGCGAAGCCTGCTGTATTTTAGGCGAGCTGTTTTTTGACGCAAACGACGTTAATTCGGCTATATATTGGTACCAATGCGCTTTAAACTGCGGCAATTACGAAAAAAACGGAGGATTTGTAAACGTTGATTATTGCGGTTTTATTCCTTATATGCAGCTATGCGTTTTGTACGATAAATTAGGCGAATACGAAAAGGCGGAAAGCTATAACGAGCTTGCCGGCAAAATAAAACCTCTTAACAAAAACTATTTAAACAACAAAAAATATTTTTGCGCACGGCTGGGTAAGGAGGATAAAAAATGATTAAAAGCTTGCCTGAAATTTATTTTGCTTATTACAACGAAAACTGCGGCTGCAACGGTAACCGCGGCGGCGTAAAAACCGTTTACGTTAATTCGTGTACGGGGATAATAGGTCCTGCCGGGCCGATAGGTCCTGCCGGCGCAACGGGCGCAACAGGTGCAACCGGTCCGCGCGGATTTAGGGGCGCAACAGGTGCAGACGGTCTTGACGGTCTTGACGGAGAAAGAGGTCCTACCGGAGCAACGGGTCCCACGGGTCCCACAGGAGCAACGGGCGCGGACGGAACGGTAACTGCGGCGGCGCCTGTTGCGGATTTGGCAGAAGATGCAACCGCTGAGGATATTCGCGCTAAAATTAACCAACTGCTTGCTTCGCTGCGCGCAGCGGGATTTTTATCCGAATAAACAAGTTTAAAAACACGGATGTTCCGTCGGTAAACTACATAATTAAAAGCGGATTGTAAAAAATTACAATCCGCTTTATGGTTGAGGCGACGGGATTTGAAGCCCTGTCTAAGGCTATAAAATCGCCGCAAAACCAAGCCTTACAATCATAAATTAACATAAATTTAAATGATTGTCAAGTTATGCCCCCATACTGCCCCCAACAAAATAATAGCCTGTTTTATCCCTTGCCCGCAAAAGCGGGCAACACTTTTAATAAACCGCTTGACAAAAGCCGCGCAGTTGATTTATAATAAAAACACAACAAGGGCATAACTTTTAAACGGTTAGCCCCAAAAAGTTATAAAAATAACCGTCGACGGGGTCAAACGTGGCGGTTATTTTTTATACGTACAGTTACCGTATTTTTTGTAACGGTAATCGAAGAAACTTTGCCGGATTGGATAAATTCCAAAAGTAAAAGTATGTATTCGATATTCATACGTTCGCCCTCCTACGTGGAATGGTTTTTACCAAATTCCCCCCTAAGAGAACTAACCGCCTAATAAGAATGTCCTTGTTGCTTGAAAATATAATACCACTTTGCCGCCGTAAAGTCAATCGAAAAGCGCGGCGGCGTGATTATATAATAACCCACTTAATAGCCTAAGCCGCCAATTTCGGCGGCGTTTTCTTTTAAAATCGCGCTCGCCTGCTTGTAATGTTGCCGCCGCTCTGGGCGAACGTAGGCGAGCGCAAACCGCTTTAAATTCTCGCGCCGCTTGCCGGCGCATAACCTTAAACCGCTTTAACATTGCCGGAACGTTGCGGCGCGGCTTTTTCTTAGTACATTCTTTTTCTTAAAAAATTCGGTAATAAAATTGTATAAGGTCTTGAAAAACATACTTGTATGTCTTTAAAAATATACTTACAGGTATTGAAATTAAGTATAATTAAGTCTATTTTATAAGATGTAAATTTTTCAATAAGAAAACCGCCCGTTTTTTGGGCGGTTTTCGTTTTTGTCTGTCGGCTTCTGATAGACGTTTTAAGCCGTTTTTTAAGACTTTGCAACGCCTATAAGGCGCGGAACTTGCCGCGCCTGCTATATGCGAATTAATTCGCGTATAAATGGTTTCCAATCGTCCGGCAATTCCGAACGTTGGATATTATGAGATAATAATAAATTTAAAACGTCGGATAAAATAATGTCAAGCCGTTCTTCAATTTCCTGCGTTTCGGCGTTCTCCTCGCCGCCGAACTGCCTTAAAGTGTTGAAATACTTATTAAATGTGCTTAAATAATCACGCTTTAATTGATTAAAAGCAACGTTGTTTTCAAAGCGTTTAGCAA
>CATLBN010000029.1 GCA_949878885.1 uncultured Clostridia bacterium
TCATAATATCATAGATAAAGCAACTAATAAATATAAAATGGCAGACAGGCGTGAGCTTACCTTGACAAGCGCGCATAGAAAAAAGAGTTCGAACATTTTTGTGTTCAAACTCTTTCGCTTTTGGTGGGAGGAGGTGGATTCGAACCACCGAAGTCGGAGACGTCAGATTTACAGTCTGATGCATTTGGCCACTCTGCAATCCGCCCAAATATTTTGTTATACCCCGCTCGGGCGGGTAGTGTAGTGGAGCTGGTGATTGGAATCGAACCCACAACCTGCTGATTACAAATCAGCTGCTCTGCCAGTTGAGCTACACCAGCATTACCGCCCGTAAGGGGGTGGTGCCTTGGGGTGGAATCGAACCGCCGACATATGGATTTTCAGTCCACCGCTCTACCATCTGAGCTACCAAGGCATAAAAACGCCTTTCGGCGTTTTCTATTTGGCGACCCGAAACGGGCTCGAACCGTCGACCTCCAGCGTGACAGGCTGGCGCTCTAACCAACTGAGCTATCGGGCCAAATAATTATAAATTTACGAAAATAGCTTTAAAATTAATTTTAAATACTTTTCGCTGTAAAACAATTCTTTTGGTGGGCCTTCACGGACTCGAACCGCGGACCAATCGGTTATGAGCCGACCGCTCTAACCAACTGAGCTAAAGGCCCTTAAAGGGTGCCTGCGCTATTCGCACAATGCTTACATATAATAATATACTCAAATATTTTTGTCAAGTAATTTTTAAAGCAATTTTAATAGAATTTTTTAAATAAAAATATAAAAATTTGCATGTTAAAAAATTTGTTTAAAAGCATTTAAAAATAAATCTTTTTTTACGTAAAAAACAAAAGTCGCCAAAATTCCGTTAAATAAAACAAATTATTTTATTCTTATAATTGTAATATTAAAAAAAACCACGGAGAAAATAATATGGTTGTTACAGGCTACTTACGGGACAGAATTCTGTACATTAATCTATCCGGCGAAATGGACGAATGTTCCGCACGCGACGCACGCGATAAATGCGATAAATTGATAGAAGATAATTTAAACGCAAAAAAAATTGTAATTAATTTGTCCGACGTTGCATTTATGGACTCTACGGGCATAGGGTTTTTGATAGGCAGATATAAAAAAGCTTCAAAGCTTGCGCTTCCTATGTACATAGAAAAACCTAATTTTGCCGCAGACAAAATTCTTAATTTAAGCGGAATATATTCGCTTATTCCCAAAGCCTAATAAAGGATAAAAAAATGACAAAAAATTATTTAAAACTTCAATTTTATTCACTTCCTCGCAACCAAGCATTTGCAAGAGACGCCGTAGCCGCGTTTTGTTTGGAACTTAATCCGTCGCTTTCGGATTTGTCCGACGTTAAAACGGCGGTTTCGGAAGCCGTTACAAACTGCACTGTGCACGCATATAAAGGCAATCTGGGCTTAGTTACGATAGAATGCGAAATAGAGGATGCCGAACTACATATAAAAGTCAGCGATACGGGGCGAGGTATTCCGGATATAAGCCAGGCAATTCAGCCGTTTTATACTTCCGCGCCGTCGGACGAACGTTCCGGAATGGGGTTTACCATTATGCAAACGTTTATGGACGAATTTAAAGTAAATTCGATTCAGGGCGAAGGAACGGTTGTATATATGACAAAAAGTTTTAAAGCGGAAGTGAAGAATGCTTGACGTCGAGGAGACGAACGACTTAATAAGAAAAGCAAAAAACGGCGAAAAAGCCGCAAAGGAAAAACTTATAGTCGAAAATAACAACTTAATAAAAAGTATAGTGCGCCGCTACTTAAACAAGGGCGTTGAATACGACGATTTATACCAGCTTGCAAGTATGGGTTTATTAAAAGCGATTAACGGTTTTGACGAAGCATTCGGCGTAAGATTTTCTACTTACGCCGTACCTATGATTGCCGGCGAAATAAAGCGTTTTATGCGCGACGACGGCAGCATAAAAGTATCCAGAGCAATTAAATGCTGCGCAAAAGAAATTAATAAATTTATAGAAAAATATTCTATAGAACACGGAACGCAGCCTTCGGTAAAAATTATTTCGGATGAGTTCAATATGCCGGAAAGCGAAGTCGTTTTCACAATGGGGTCAACCAGAATGCCCGTTTCTATTTTCAATCAAAGCGATTACAAGGATGAAAAAGGGCAGGAGCTTTTGGAAAAATTGCCTATTGAGGATAAACAGGAAGATATTATAGATTCGCTTCAGCTTAAATCGGCGATAGACGGTTTGCCCGAACGCGACAAAAAAGTTATTATTTTAAGATACTTCAGAGATATGACTCAAAGCGAAGTTGCAAATATGCTGGGAGTTTCCCAAGTTCAGGTTTCGCGTATAGAAAACAAAATAATGGAAAATTTCAGAAAATCTTTAACGGGCTGATAAAACGAACGCGGCATTAAAATTGCGCGTTCGTTTTATTTTTGCAAAAATTAATTGCTTGAAGTTATTTTATATAGATTGTTTTTTTACCGTTTTTGTGTTATAATTCCATAAAAACAGCTTAAAGGAAAAAACGATATGATTAACCAAAAAAACGTTGCGCTAGGCAAAGTGCGTTCGTCTATAAGAGAGCTGTACGAATACGGAAAAGCGCGAAAAGCCGAAATAGGGGAAGAAAACGTTTTTGATTTTTCGTTGGGTAATCCAAGCGTTCCCGCGCCAGAGGAAGTTAACGCAGCAATAAAAGATTTGGTAGATTCGTGCAATCCCGTAACTTTGCACGGTTATACTTCCGCGCCGGGCGATTACGATGTTAGAAACGTTATTGCGCTTGACTTGAATAAAAGATTTAACGTTAATCTTAACGCAAACTGCATTTATTTAACTTGCGGCGCGGCAGCTTCGCTTACAATAACTTTAAACGCGCTTGTTAACCGCGGCGACGAAGTTGTTGCGCTTGTTCCGTACTTTCCCGAATATAAAGTTTTTGCAGAAAATGCAGGCGCAAAGTTTGTAACGGCGGCTTGTGAAAAGGGAACTTTTCAGATTGATTTGCAAAAACTCGAAAGCGCGTTAAGCCCCGCTACAAAAGCTGTAATTATAAACTCTCCCAACAATCCCAGCGGAGTTGTTTACAGCCGAAAGTCAATGATATTGCTGGGGCAACTGCTTGAAAAGTATTCCAAACGTTATAAAAACAGAATCTATTTGATTTCTGACGAACCTTATAGGGAATTGGTATATGAAAAACACGATACATCCCCGTATATTACGGACTTTTACGCTTATTCCGTGGTTTGCTATTCTTATTCCAAAAGTCTTTCGCTTCCCGGAGAAAGAATAGGATATATAGCGGTTAATAACAATATGCCGGACTATGAGGAACTTTACGCAGGTATATGCGGTGCGGGCAGGGCGTTGGGATTTGTATGCGCTCCTAATTTGTTTCAGCAAGTTATCAAAAGAGTTTGCAATAAAACCGCGGATATTAATATTTATAAGCAAAACAGAGATTTGCTTTATAATGCTTTGGTTGAATACGGCTATGAAGTGGTAAAGCCGCAAGGTGCGTTTTATATGTTTGTAAAGTCTTTGGAACCCGACGCAAAATCTTTTGCAGAACGCGCCAAAAAATATGAATTGCTGTTTGTGCCGGGCGATGATTTCGGTTGTAAAAGTTATGTGAGAATAGCTTATTGCGTTGCGCCGCAAACAATAAATAACGCCTTGCCGCAATTTAAAGCTTTAGCCGAAAGTTATAAATAACAATAAAAATAAAAAATGTCCGCCCGCATAATTTGCGGGCGGACTGTTTTAAGTCTGCGTGAATTAAAACCTAATAAAATTAAGCAGCGTGCTTATTAATTTCGGACTGAGCGAGAATGTAGTTTAACCAGCCGAAACCGATAAGACTGAGAATAAGGTAAAGTACGCCGCTTCCCGTAAGCTTGTCGCCAAGTTTATAGTTCCAGTAAATTCCGTAAATGCCAAAAGAAATAATGGTAAAGAGAATAGCGAGGCCGCCGCTTGCCGTAGCTTTATCAGGGCTTATTTTGTTGCTGTCGTTGGTAAGACAAACAAACCAGTAAATGCCGTAGATACCGAACGTAATGATCGTGAAGATTATCGCAAGTGCGACATTGCGCTTTTTAATTTCCATATTTTTTCTCTCCAAAAAATAAATTTTTTATTTTATCGGTTAATAATACGGAGTTAAACTTATTAAAACTTTGCACGCAGACAATAATTTTGCAATTTGCTTGTTAAAAAAATTAAGTTTAATCCTATCATATAACCGACGATTATAATATACAACATATTTCTTCAAAAATCAACAAAAAACCAATTATTTTTTAATTTATAGGCTTTGCTTAATTGTATTGTTGTATTGGTTTGACTTTTTTAAGGCTTATGTTATAATAATATAAAATTAAAAGTTTAAATATTAATCAATAAGTAATTTTTATTATTTTATAAAAAACGCGGCTTTGCCGCGCTTTTGGGTAAACGGTGTATGATAATACTGGGATTGGACCCGGGACTTGCCACTATGGGCTACGGAATTGTGGAAAAATTGCAAAACGACAATACTGTTGCGGTTGACTACGGCGTTGTGCTTACTCCCAAAGACGAAAGTCTGCCTGTGCGTTTGGCAATGCTTGAAGAAGGCGTAAATAAAATTTTAACTAAATTCAAGCCTGACGAAATAGCCGTTGAAGAATTGTTTTTTTCAAAAAATATAACTACGGGCATTCCTGTAGCACACGCAAGGGGAGTAATGCTTTTAACTTGCATTAAATATTGCGGAAAACTTTACGAATATACTCCAAATCAAATAAAACAATCGCTAACGGGTTACGGAAAAGCGGATAAAATTCAAATGCAGCACGTTGTAACATCGCTTTTGCATTTGCAGAAGATTCCGCGTCCGGACGATGCTGCGGATGCATTGGCGGTTGCGCTATGCCATGCGCATACTTCGCGCTTCGGCAAACTTTTCGGAATAAGATAAAACGGTTTAAAAGGTAATTTATGATAGGATATATAAAAGGCAGAATTTTATCTTTGTCAAACGAATACGCGCTAATCGAAACGGCTTCCGGCATAGGTTTTGAAGTGAATATTACGGGTACGGCTTTTTCTTCTCTTTACAATAAGCAAGACGGCGAGTTATACACTTATATGCAGGTGCGTGAAGACGGCGTAAGTTTATTCGGATTTTCGTCCGTTGCGGAAAAATCAATGTTTTTAAAACTTATATCCGTATCAGGGGTGGGTCCAAAGCTGGGTATAACGGTTTTATCAGGGTTAAACGTAAGCGATGTTGCGGCGGCTATTGCCTCAAACGATATAAAACTGCTTTCAACGGTAAAAGGAATGGGTAAAAAGACCGCGGAGCGCATTGTTTTGGAACTCAGAGAAAAAATCAATATGGTTGACGTGCCTACGGACGCAAACGTAAAAACGGTGCCGGTTACTGCGGCGGATGAAGACGCAGTGGTTGCTCTTATGACGTTGGGGTATAACCGTACGGAAAGTCAGCGAGCCATAGCAAAAGCCAAAGAAAGCGGCGCAAAATCCATAGAGGATATAATACGAACGGCATTGCAGGGAATGTAATTTATGTTTTTCGATAACGACGAGGAAGAATTTAAAACCGACGACAGATTGGTGCAGAGTACCAAGGGCGAATACGATTTCGAAGAAAACGTGCTTCGTCCTAAGTCGCTCGACGCATATGTAGGTCAGAATAAGGTTAAGGAAAACCTGAAAGTATATATGAACGCAGCCAAAACCAGAGGAGAGGTTTTGGAACACGTTCTTTTATACGGCGCGCCGGGTCTAGGCAAAACAACGCTTGCGCATATAATCGCTAACGAAATGGGCGGTCAGTTAAAACTTACAAGCGCCCCCGCTATTGAAAGAGGCGGCGATTTGGCGGCTATTTTAACCAATTTAAACGACGGCGACGTACTTTTCATAGACGAAATTCATCGTTTGAATCACAGCGTGGAAGAAATTTTATATTCGGCTATGGAAGATTACGCGCTGGATATAATCGTAGGCAAAGGTCCCAGCGCGCGAAATATACGTTTTTCGCTTAAAAAATTTACGCTAATCGGCGCTACAACGCGTGCTGGAATGATAGCTAATCCGCTGCGCGACAGGTTCGGCATTATTTGCCGTTTGGAAATGTACACGCCTAACGAACTTAAAGATATAGTTATGCGCAGCGCCCGTATGCTGAATATTCAAGTAGAAGACGAGGCTGCCGCCGAAATTTCCAACCGTTCGCGCGGGACTCCCAGAATTGCCAACAGGCTGCTGAAAAGAGTGCGCGATTTTGCAACGATTAACGGCAACGGCTCGGTAACTGTTAACGACGCCCGCTATGCGCTTTCTAAAATGGAAGTGGACGGCTTGGGGCTTGACGAAGTTGACAGAGCGCTTTTAAGGGCTATGATTGAAAAATTCGAAGGCAAACCCGTAGGATTGGAAACGCTTGCGGCAACAATTAACGAAGACGCAGGCACAATAGAGGACGTTTACGAACCGTATTTGCTGCAGCTTGGATTTATTGCCCGCACGCCCAGAGGAAGAATGATACTCCGCGGCGGCTACGAGCATCTCGGTTATAAAATGACTGAAAGACAACGCGAACAGGTAAGTTTGTTCGACAAAGATATAAAATAATAAAATGCAATACAAAAAAAGCGATTTTTTCTACGATTTGCCCGAGGAGCTTATTGCGCAAACTCCTGCCGAGCCGCGCGACAGTTCGCGGCTGTTAATTTATAACAGGGCGCAGAAAAACGTAGAACATAAAATTTTTTCGGATATAACTCAATACCTGCGTGAAGGCGACGTGCTTGTTATTAATAACACAAAAGTATTGCCGGCGCGGCTTTTTGCGCATACGGAAAGCGGCGGCGTTGTAGAAGTGCTGCTGTTAAAAAGGTATGACATAAACACTTGGGAAGTGCTTGTAAAACCGGGAAGAAAGTGCAGCATAGGTAAAACACTTATTATATCAAACCGACTGTCTTTAACCGTTACCGATATAACGGCAACGGGCGAACGCGTGGTCAAGTTTACATACGAGGGAGTGTTTGAAGAAATTTTGGAAGAACTCGGCTCTATGCCGCTGCCTCCTTATATTAAGACCAAGCTCAAAGATAAAACACGCTATCAAACCGTATATGCAAAGGTAGACGGTTCTGCGGCGGCTCCTACGGCAGGTTTACATTTTACGCCAGAGCTTTTAAAAGCAATCCGCGCAAAAGGTGTTTATATAGCGGAAGTGCTTTTACACGTGGGTTTGGGCACGTTCCGCCCCGTAAAAGAAGATATTATTACCGACCATAAAATGCATTCTGAATATTTTGAAATAAGTAAGGATGCGGCTGAAATTATTAATTCGGCAAAATGCGACGGCAGAAGGATAATTGCCGTAGGCACTACGTCGGTTCGCACTTTGGAAAGCGCGGCGGACGAAAACGGGTTTGTTAAAGAGTGCAGCGGCAATACTCAAATTTTTATTTATCCGCCGTATAAATTCAAATGCGTAGACGCGCTTATAACAAATTTTCATTTGCCCGAAAGTACGCTTATAATGCTTGTTGCCGCTATGACGGGCAGAGAAGAAGCGCTTGATTTATATAAAACAGCTGTAGATAAAAGATATAGATTTTTCTCTTTCGGCGACGCGATGCTTATTGTAGGCAGGAGCGACGACGAAAAAGAGAAGCCGCAAGATATAGTAGATAAAGACTAATCTTGCGGTCTTTTTACGCAGTATATAGTGTTTCATT
>CATLBN010000030.1 GCA_949878885.1 uncultured Clostridia bacterium
TTCTTCGGGCTTGATTTTCCCGAACACGGGACTGAAATAAACGCGGCACCTGTCAGTAAGTCCGTACCCCTTTATAATCTCTTCCGCGCGCGCCAGATCGCGCATATCCCCGACCACAAACTTGACTGCGTCACGTAACGTTAGTTGAGAAAAGTTTTCGGTCAGCATATATTTTTCCATTCCGCTTGAAGGAAGTTTATAATCGGCTGTAACGGACGGACGTGGCGATAGGGAAACGATACCTTTCAACGGCACGCTTCCGTTGGTTTCTATTTCAACTTCCGCTCCCGCCTCGCCAAGAAGTTCTATAAGATACTCAATATCCGCCTGCAAAAGCGGTTCGCCTCCCGTCAAGGTAACGTTTTTTACGCCGGTCGATTTTACATATGCAACAAGTCCTTCCGCAGAAATAAGCTCAAATTTTACGTCGGCTGTATTTGCCCAGCGCGTGTCGCAGTAGCCGCAATTAAGATTACAGCCGCAAAAACGCAAAAACACGGCAAGTTCGCCCGCGCGCGGACCTTCGCCGTTTATGCTTACAAACTTTTCGGCAACTTTAAAACAATACATATCACTCACCGTACACCGCGCAGTTTTCCGGCGATTCGTACACCTTTACACTGAAAACGGGCATACCCTTTTTGTAAAGGTAGGCGTATATGTACGCGGCAAAGTTTTCGGCAGTGGGTCTGAAATCCGTTTCAACCAATGAAAACCCTTCTTCTTTGAGCGCGGCAAGGGTTACAGGTTTAAGAGTGTTTTTTTCGTAAATAAGCGTATGGTCAAAGCCTTCTGCAAGTTCTTTTACCGTCTTTTTAAAATCACCGAAATCAAGAAGCATACCGCGCTTTTCGCCGCTTCCCTGCAATTTGCCGCCGCTTATCTTTACTTCCACAACCCAGTGGTGACCGTGGATATTTGCGCACTTGCCGTTATATCCGTAAAGAAAATGCGCGCTGTCAAAACAAGCCGAAGTTTTTAAGTAATACATATCTCTCCCTTTGCGCAAAAAAACACAGCCGCAACAAAACGACTGCACCTAAAAAGACTATTCCCATTCAGATGCCCTGGTTTTGTTTAACGACAGGATGGCGCAAACGAACTGTCCGTTTAATTTGCTATATAGTACCACGCCCCAACGCGTATGTCAACTCAATCAAAGCGCTTACACGCTGCTTAGTTTCAAAATAGCGGCTAATTAGGTTCAATCCCTGTGTCTGTCTGCTACCCTTTTCGGAGTTTCAGTACGCTACTTATCATTCATCATTGACATAAAAACGAGGCAAAAACAACTGTTTTTGCCTCGTTTTTGCTTTTATTTGACCATTTTCTTTAATATTGCCCCAAAATTGCCCCAATTTTAATTTAATAAAAGCCGGTAAATAAAAGCACTGCTTGCTAATAACAAATAAATATGATATTATAATTTTATAATAAACAAAAATTCAGCGGAGAAAAAATACAATGGATAAATCACAAATTATTCAATTTATATCCGAACAAAAAACGGCGTTTATTGCTTCTGTCAACAAGCAAGGCTATCCCGTAATAAGAGCGCTTGCACCGCGTAAAATTGACGGAAACGAAATTTATTTTTCTACAAACACCTCTTCAAATAAAATAAAACAATATTTAGCGAATGATAAGGCTTGTATCTATTTTTACAAGCGCGGAAAATTCAAGTATCAAGGCGTTACGATAATAGGCGAAATGCAAGTTTGCACCGACCAAACAACCAAAGACGAAATTTGGCGTTTCGGCGATAAAATATTTTACAAGCAAGGCGTAACCGACCCGGATTATTGCGTACTTAAATTTAAAGGCATATCCGCCGAATATTATTGCGACTTTAAAATAGAAACCGTAAAATTATAATTTTCAGTTGACTGAGCATATAATTACAAAGTTGACTGAACCTATTTAAAATGTTACTATTAGCAACAGTTGGAGTATAAAATGGATAACCTATATTTAGAAAATTCGCCTATCGCCTATTATATAGACGATACCGCAAATACCGAGTGGCTTGTTTTTATTCACGCAGCGTTTGTTGACCATAGAATGTTTGAAAAACAATTTGAGTATTTTACGGGTAAATATAATTTGCTGGCTATTGATATTTTAGGCCACGGAAATTCGATTCGCGCACATAAAGGCGACAATATTGAAAAATTATCCTATTGGATAGACAGAATTTTTCAAAAACATAATATAACCGCCGCTCATTTTGCAGGCGTTTCTTTAGGTTCGTTATTTATTCAGGACTTTGCCAACAAATACGAAAGTAAAGTATTGTCGCTTGCCTGTTTCGGCGGATACGAAATAAATAATTTTGATATAAAAAAGCAAAAAGCTAATTCAAAAGTTCAAATAAAAATGATGTTAAAGGCATTGTTTTCTATTAAATGGTTTGCAAAAGCAAACAAAAAGATTTCCGCCTATTCAAACGATGCGCAAAATGCGTTTTACAATATGAATATTCAGTTCAAAAAAAGTTCGTTTACCTATTTGTCGGGACTTAATAAACTTGTAAATAAATATCCTAAAAAAGAACGGAATTATAAATTATTGGTAGGTTGCGGCGAACACGATATTCCTACGGAAATAGAAATTGTAAACGAATGGGCTGAATATGAAAAATGCGACAAAATAATTTTTAAAGACGCAGGGCATTGCGTAAATATGGACGCTCCGCAAGAATTTAATATTGCTTTGGAAAAATTTTTGCAAAAATGCCAAAGCTAAAGCCTATAAAGCTATACCTCTTTTTTAGGCTGCGGATACAAACTGTTTAAAAATTAATAAACGCAACCTTATCCGAATACCGGATTAGGTTGCGTTTAGTTTATACAAAAGCAGCATTTTTGCAACTTATAAAAATATGACACACCGAAAAAACAACCGAAAATACAATAAGCGGAATACTTGCCGACACTGCGCCGCTGAATAAGAATATGCAAGAAGGAATTACCGAAAGCGACAGAGCCTTTAATTTGCCGTTTTTATTGCGGAATATTACCCAAAAAAACAGATATGCCAAGCATAAACTACCGTTTACGGACAAATACACGGTAAGCGCATAATCAAACCAAAAGTTAAAATACGTATATGGAATATTAAATATCATAAAAACAAAACAGCCGTATCTACCTATTTGCTCTAAAATTTCAACCGTTTTGTTGCTATAAACGTTTTGGCTGTTTTTATGTTTTACCGCATAAATAATATTCGGTATCATAATTATTGCCATTATAATAAGTCCGTAATAGTTAAACCAATTCATATAAACTTACCGATATGCTTTTATTGTTATAAAATACGTAAAAAATCAAAAACCCATTTGCGACAATTCACTGCAAAGCTGTAAGTAAAACGCATAAATTTTTTCGCGTTTTTTCTTACTTGCCGAAAAACCCGCTATTTGCAGATGAGAAACCGAACCTTCCACGCAATCGCCTCTGTAATTACCGAATTTGGAAGAATCGGCTGTAACCATTCCGTCAGAAGCGCCCGCGTCGAAGTGTTTATTGAACATAAGCGGAATACCCATAATAAAGTCGTCGCGGCTTTTTGCCATAGTTGCGGAAAAGCTTTGGCAGTAAACGCCGTTAGAAACGCCCAATAAATTTTCCCCGTCCGCCGTGCATTTTTTAAGCTGTTTGCAAACTTGCAGGGAATTCGGCTTTTTATCTCCGAAAATTCTGTAAAAACCGTTTACCCAAAACGCCATAAACGAAGTTACGGGTTTAGGAAGCGTTAAAAGCAAAGAAGCGATTTGCGAACCTTTATACGGCGTGCAAAGAGTGGTAAGCGAAGCTACCGCGCAAGCCATATCCAGCTCTTTAATCATATAAGCGGCGTCAAGCCCTCCCTTGCTGTGAGCTATTATATTTACTTTGTCGCAGCCTTCTTTTATTAGTATTTCCCGTATATATTTTTTAAGCTGTTCGGCATTGTTTTCTATAGTGCCGAACCCGTCGGTTTTTGCCGTATAAACGCTGTATCCCGCGCTTTTCAGTTTTTTTTCTATGCGCCCGAAAGCTTTAAAAAATTTGAAATCTTTTAAAACAATGCCGTGTGCCAAAATAAACGGATATTTACTTTGCATAAAAACCTCTTACTGCCATAATTATAAATTTAAAAATTTTTACAGGCAAGCGTTTGCGGTTGCTTTGTAAGAATAATATTTAATAATTATTTTGCGCTTTTAGCTTGATTAAACTTAAACTATAATATAAAATAAAAATATGAAATCAAAAAAAATAATTAAAATTATCTGTATAACTCTCGCTTGTGTAATTTTGGCGTTTGTTTTGCTTGCGGGAGGTTACGTATCGTACGTTGCCCTGCAATATTACCGCATAGAAGACAATATTGAACTTACGGTTATTAATAACAAAGACCAAGCGGTTAATTTAAATCAAAATTATTCAGTTTTGTCTTATAACTTGGGCTTTGGCGCATATTCGCCGGAATACACGTTTTTTATGGATACGGGCGTTATGAACGACGGCACCGAAGTTTGCGGAAAGTATGCCAAAGGCATTGACAAAGCCGACGTTTTAAAAAACGTTAACGGTCAGATAAACGTTTCAAAATCGCTCAATCCCGATTTCTGTTTGTTTCAGGAAGCCGATAAAAAAGCCGACAGAAGTTATAACATAGATATGTGCGAAAGTTTTAAAAACGCGTTTCCCGAACACTGCGTTACATACGCGCAAAATTTTCACACGGCAAATTTATTTTATCCGTTTAACGACCCTATAGGCAAAACCGACGCCGGACTGTTAACTTTTTCACGCTATAAAATCCAAAGCGCTGTGCGCCGTTCTTTTCCCGTTACAACAAACTTTATAGATAAACTCTTTGACTTAGACCGCTGCTTTGCAGTGCATTATCTGCCCGTTAACGGCAGCGATAAAAAACTTGCGCTTATAAATTTGCATATGTCGGCATACGATAAGGGCGGCACAATCCGCGCACAGCAGCTTAAAATGCTGAACGAGGTATTAAAGCAGGAGCGCGAAACGGGAAATTTTGTGATTGCCGGCGGAGATTTCAACCACTGTCTGATTGCCGACCGCTTTTCAAACGACGAGCAGGCTTTACAATATTTTAAAAGCCAACAAAAAACACCCGATTGGGTAAAAAACTCCGTATTGCGGCAATCGGAACTTGCACAAGGCTATAAACTTTGCGCAAGTCTTAACGCGCCTACGTGCCGCGGCGCAGATATAGTTTATGAAAAAGACGTAACTTATTCCACGGTTATCGACGGATTTATAGTTTCCGACAATGTAACCGTTATTGACGAACGCACCGTTGACACGCAGTTTGCATACAGCGACCATAACCCCGTTATACTTGAATTTAAGCTGGGATAAAATATTAAAGAGGCACCGATGAAAAACAATTACAAACCGCCCAAAAGATGGTTGGGCGGCAAAACGGGTTTAATAATATACGCCGTAGCAACTTTCATAATGATTTCTGCGGGTATTTTGCTTTTATGTTATTTTTTAGAACTTGAAGCAATACGCAAAAACGTTGATTTCGACAATCCCGTAACCGCTAAAATTTATAAATTGGTACCCGTTAATTCTTCCGATAATACTCTGTACGATTTAAAATACCGCTACATATCTCCCGACGGAACCGAATATTCCGGCTATTACAAATTTAACGTAAACTATGAAGACGCAATGTCTGCATATAACAGTGAAATTACAATTTATATAGGCGCCGAGGGTTTTAGCACGGCTTGGATTGAAGACAGGTTTCCCAACAAAACGCCGTTATGCGCGGCATTGACATTACTTATCGGCGGCGTACTGTTTGCATTTATATTTTTAATACCGTACAGATGGCCGGAGCGCAAGCCCGAAACCGAAATGGAAAGAAAAATAAGAGAGATAAGAAGCCAAGAAGACTATAATGCAGATTAATAAAATTATAATTACCGCAGCGTAAACGCTGCGGTAATTTATATTTAAAGTTAAAATTTTAAATTAATAATTTTCCGCGTGAACTTCGAAATAGCTTTGCGGATGATTGCACACGGGGCAAACTTCGGGGGCGTTTTTACCAACCGTAATATGTCCGCAATTTCTGCATTCCCAAACTTTTATTTGGCTCTTTTTAAATACTTCGGCAGTTTCAACGTTTTTAAGCAACGCGCGATACCTTTCTTCGTGATGCTTTTCTATTTCCCCTACGGCACGGAACTTTGCCGCAAGTTCTGTAAATCCTTCTTTTTCCGCGGTTACGGCAAACTGTTCGTACATATCCGTCCACTCGTAATTCTCTCCGCCTGCAGCCTCGGCTAAATTTTCGGCGGTATTGCCTATTCCTTGCAGCTCTTTAAGCCACATTTTAGCGTGTTCTTTTTCGTTATCCGCCGTTTTTAAAAATAACGAAGAAATCTGTTCGTATCCCTCTTTTTTTGCAACCGAAGCAAAATAGGTGTATTTGTTTCTTGCCTGCGATTCGCCGGCAAATGCAGCTTGAAGATTTTTTTCGGTCTGTGTTCCCGTATATTTACTCATTTAAAACTCCTTTGGTTTTTTTCAGATTATAGCACTTGTTTCCGTTTTTGTCAAATTGTTATTAAACCGTAATAAGAAAGCCGCGGGCTTAGCCCGCGGCTTTAAAATTGTAATGAACAAATAATAATTAAATGTCCAAGAAAGAGTTTAAGCGTTTTTTAGCAGGTTCGTAATGCTGTTTAAGCGGATTAACGCATTCCGCGGTTTTGCGGTTTTTGCGTTCGGTTTCCGCAACGTATTGCGTTGTATCAGCCTTTACAGCCTTCGGCAATAATGCCGTATGCGTCTGCACGCCGTAAACTTCTTCAACTGCTTCCACAGCTTTGCTGTCTGCAATTTCTTCTTCAACGGCTCTTGCGGCGGTTTGCGCGG
>CATLBN010000031.1 GCA_949878885.1 uncultured Clostridia bacterium
GAAAGAACGCAACCGATTGAATTTTGCGGGAAATATAAAACATATCTATATCTCACTAGGCTACGAGTAGCCTAATTCGTCCACGAAAAAAAGTACAGAAAAGGCACAGCTTAACGCTATGCCTAAATCTTTTTATTTGCGTTTTATTATATTCCCTATGGGAATTACCGTAAACGCTTCCGCCGTTTTTAAATTCTATTTTATTTTGTACCGAACAGTCTGTCGCCTGCATCTCCCAAACCGGGGAGAATATATCCGTTTTCGTTTAACTGTCTGTCAAGAGTTGAAACGTAAACAGGCACGTCGGGATGCGCTTTTGCAACCGTTTCAACCCCTTCCGGCGCACCTATTATAGCCATAAATTTAATGTTGGTGCAGCCGCGTTTTTTAAGCGCCGCAAGCGCGTCGCACGCAGAGCCGCCGGTCGCAAGCATAGGGTCTACAAGAAATACCGTTTTATTTTCTATCCCTTCGGGAAGCTTGCAATAGTATTCCTGAGGCTGCAAAGTCTGCTCGTCGCGGTACATACCTATATGCCCTACTTTAGCCGTGGGAAATACCTTGTGAACTCCGTTTACCATTCCAAGCCCTGCGCGAAGTATGGGAACTATTGCAACGCTGTCGTCGGGCACTTTATACTGCGTAGTAACTTCGAGCGGCGTTTCCACTTTAACGGGCACAAGTTCGATATCGCGCATACTCTCGTACGTCATCATTGTGGTAATTTCTTCTATAAGCTCTCTGAACTCTTTCATTCCCGTGTTTTTATCGCGCAGTATGGACACCTTATGGCGGATTAACGGATGGTCAAACACAAAAACGTTTTTGTACTTGTTCATTTAACTTCCTCCTCTGCGGTTTCGGAAGATGCCACGTCTTGCGCAGCCGCCGCATCCGTATCCGCCACTTCTTCTATTACCATCTGCTTATCCTCTTTCTTATCGCTGCCTTTTATATTTACAAGCAAGTTGCAAAGTATTCCGAGTATAAGCGCGCAGGCAACTTCCGTTATGGTCACTTTACCGAAGGTAAGCGTCATTCCGCCGACGCCCGCGATAAGTATAACGGATACTACAAACAAATTTTTATTTTCGTTCAAATCCACTTTTTGAAGCATTTTAAGTCCGGATACCGCAATAAATCCGTATAACGCTATACATACGCCGCCCATTACGCACGACGGAATCGTAGCCAGGAATGTTACAAACGGAGCAATGAATGCCGCCACTATGCACATTAACGCCGCAACAAGAATTGTAATAACGGAAGCGTTGCCCGAAATTGCCACACAACCTACCGATTCTCCGTAAGTGGTATTGGGACATCCGCCGAACACCGCGCCTGCAATAGAACCTATACCGTCGCCCAAAAGCGTTCTGGTAAGTCCGGGTTCTTTTAACAGGTCGCTGTCTATTATAGAGGAGATATTTTTATGGTCTGCGATATGTTCGGCAAACACAACAAACGCAACGGGGATGTAGGCAACGGCTATCGTGCCTATATACGAACCAATATTTCCGTAATCGCCCGCGCCGTAATCCTTGCTGAAAAGCTGAACAAAAGCAAAATCGGGATACCATTTCATCTCTTTGAAAAGTTCAAAATTTATAACTCTAAGCGCTTCGGCTCCGGGGATATAGCTTAATCCCGTAAAGATTGCCGCTACAATGTATCCTGCCAAAATGCCGAGTACGAAGGGTATCATCTTCATAAGTTTTTTGCCGTAAACCGAACAAACAATTACAACGGTAAGCGTTACAAGTCCGCAAAACAAAGCTACATAGGGCGAACAGGTAGAAACGCTGCCCTTCATAAGGTCGCCTACGGCGTTGCCGGCAAGCGAAAGTCCGATTATTGCAACCGTGGGACCTATTACAACCGCCGGCATAATTTTATCTATCCATTTAACGCCGGCAAATTTTACCACTACCGCAATAATAACGTAAACGATTCCGGCAAACACTGCGCCTATAATAACGCCCAAATAACCAAGCGCCGCCGATACTCCGCCTGAAAACGCCGCGAACATACTGCCCAAAAACGCAAACGAGCTGCCTAAAAACACAGGGCTTTTAAATTTTGTAAACAGCAAATACACTATTGTTCCCACGCCTGCGCCGAAAAGCGCCGCCGAAGTTGACATAGAATAACCCGTTTGACCCTGCACGACCATAGGCACAGCTATGGTAGCCGCCAAAATTGCAAGCACCTGCTGCAAAGCAAAAAGCACAAGCTGCCCTGCTTTGGGTCTGTCTTTTACGCCGTAAATCATTTTCATTGTAAAAAATACTCCTCTTTTGTTTTATTTAAAAAACGTTAAAAACGTTTTTACCCAAATTTTTTTTATTTTATCATAACGACGTTAAAATTGCAATTATTATCAAAAAAAAATTAAACATCTTTTGAGATACTTTAAAAAATGAAATTTTTATAAATTTAAGATAAATTTATATTTTAAATGCATTTTAACACTGATAAATAAAAAATATGTTGCATTTTGTCGCATTTTAGCATATAATTACGCTAACTTAGAAAAATCGGAAGGAAAACGGATATGCCAGAAAGCTTTGTGGATGTTTCTCATCAAATCTACGGTCAAAAAAACGAACAAGCTAAAAAAATTATTAATATAATAATTGTTGAAGACGATCCGGCTGACCGCGACGCTATGATTAACGCTGTGGAAAACCATTCTGATTATATGAAAGTCGTCGGTTTTACAGACAGCTCGGAAGAAGCTTTATCAATGGTTTTAAGTTTATGCCCCGATACCTTGATATTGGATTTGGAGTTACATTACGGCGAAGGCGACGGAATGACTTTTTTACAAAAACTTAAAGACACAGGCTTGTCCACACCCCCGTTTATTGTAGTTACCACTCACAATATTAGCAAAACCGTTCTCGAAGCTGCCAGAGCATTGGGCGCAGATTACATTTTTGTAAAACGCCAACGCGAACATACCGCAAAAGAAGCTACGGATTTTATACTTTCTGCAAGAAATTTTATTTTAGGCAAGAAAAAAACTTCAGTAGAAATATCGCACACCGATAACGAAACAAAAAACCAAATAAACGAAAAACGTTATTTAAGACCTATTTGCAAAGAATTGGACGCGCTTGGAGTAAATCCGCGTTTAAAAGGCTATTCGCTTTTGGCAGAAGCGATTTTGCTTGTTATTGAACAGCGTCCCGAAAGAATTTGCGTTGAATTGGGAAAGCGCTATAAAAAAGCAAGCTCTACAATAGAACGCGCAATGCAAAACGCTATAAACAGAACTTGGTCTACCGTAGATATAGATCAGCTGCAAAAAGTTTATACGGCAAGAGTAAAGTCTGAACGCGGAGTGCCTACTTTAAACGAATTTATCTTTTTCTTTGCAAGAAAAATTCAGTTAAATTATTAAACTATTGTATTGAGTTAAACCCATATTTAAATACTGACTATTTTTTATGTAATTAGGGAGGCGCCGATGCGCCTCCCTTTTAATTCTTATTTAAACGCAATTTAAGTTTTAATAAAATTTAAGGAATTCTTAAAGATTTCCGTATCACAAATGGTATAATTAATACGAGGGTGCTGTATGAAATATAATTGCCTTATAATCGACGACGAAAAAGTGCTTGCGGACAGCACGGCAAAATATTTTAATCTTTTCGGCGTGAACACGTCTGCTGTTTACGGCGCGGACGATTGCCGCAAATTTTTTAAAGACAATACCGCCGAACTGCTCTTACTTGATATAAATTTGGGCGACGGAAGCGGTTTTGAATTATGTAAGGAACTTCGGGAAAAGACGAATATTCCCATACTGTTTATTTCCGCACGGACAAGCGACGACGACAAGATAGTTGCTCTCAATATCGGCGGCGACGACTACGTTCAAAAGCCGTATTCTCTCGGAGTGTTGCTTGCAAAAGTAAAAGCAGTGTTAAAACGGTATGGACAGTCCGCAACCGCCGAATATTCTGACGGGTATTTGACTGTCAATTTTGCTTCAAAGCAAGTCAACGTTAACGGCGGTACGGTAAAACTTACCGCACTTGAATATAAGTTGCTTGCATATCTTATTGAAAATAAATGCAAAGTTATATCGAAAAAAGAACTGTTTGAAAAAGTTTGGGAAGATAAATTTACGGGCGACGGAACCTTGAGTGTGCATATCCGAAGATTGCGCGAAGCCATAGAAAGCAACCCCAACGAGCCGAAATACATTGTTACCGTTTGGGGCGACGGTTACAAATTTACGGGAGGCAACGAATGAAAAAACAAACCTTTTTAATCGGTGTTATTCTCATACTGATAGCCGAAATTATTACGCTTATCGTCTTTGCCGTGCAAACGCCCGACTTCTCGCAAGATACGGTTGCCGTAAACGAAGCCTTACAATCGGTAACGGAAGATTTTGATGCGTTGGAAGAACATAAAAATACCGCTGCGCTTGAATATGTTGTTTTGGACGAAAACGGCAATCTTCTATATAAAACAAAATCGGGACTTTCCGAAAGCGTGAACGCGGCAATCACTCATAGAGATACAATACTCGATATTTCAATCGACGGCAAAACAGTCGGAAAAATTATAATATATAACGACGGTGCGCAAACGCTTCAATCGCAAAAGCAAACGTCGGTTATCGTTTTGGCGGTTGCAATCGTTATAAGCAGCGGTATCTGTCTCGGTTATGCCTTGTATTTGCACTATACGATGATAAGACCGTTCCGTAAACTCAAAAGTTTCGCCGAGCGGATTGCAGGCGGAAATTTGGATATTCCGCTTGAAATGGATAGGCGAAATCTTTTCGGCGCTTTTACCGAAAGCTTTGATATTATGCGCTCGGAACTCAAAAAAGCGCGCATTGCCGAAGCGCAGGCACAACAAAGCAAAAAAGAACTAGTTGCAAAACTTTCCCACGATATTAAAACGCCGGTTGCAAGCATCAAAGCCGTTTCCGAAGTCGGGCTTGCCGTAACGGATAGCGAGAAAGACAAAGCTAACTACACGCAAATAATAGGCAAAACAGACCAGATAAACACACTAGTTACAAATCTTTTCACGGCAACGCTGGAAGAACTTCAACAGCTTACCGTTACTCCTGCGAACATAGAAAGCATTAAGGTAAAAACAATGCTGGAAAATGCGGATTACCTGCACCGCGCAACTATTCCCGATATTCCGGAATGTTTAATATATGCCGACAGCTTACGCCTACAGCAAGTGTTCGATAATATCTTTGCCAATTCTTACAAATACGCAAATACGGCAATTATAGTTGCAACCGAAAAACACCATAATTTTGTTAATATTATAATCGAAGATTTCGGCGGCGGAGTTTTACAGGACGAATTGCATACTCTCAAAGAAAAGTACAAACGCGGCATTAACGCTAAAAATACCGAAGGCGCAGGCTTGGGACTTTATATTTCCGACTACTTTATGAAAGCGATGCAGGGCGAATTGAATATTGAAAACGGCGAACACGGCTTAAAAGTAACCGTTAAAATTAAATTCAGCGGCAATTTTTAAGAAATATTTAAGAGTTTTTTAAATTCTTTTAAGAAATAAAAAAGTTAAAATGAACGTGTAAAAAGGAGGTTTTATGCAAAGGCAAATACTAATCAAAACCGAAAAGTTATGTAAGACTTTCTCTAACGGAGGTCAGCAACAGCACGTTCTCAAAAATATCGATTTGAAACTTTATCAGGGCGATTTTACCGTAATAATGGGTGCAAGCGGCGCAGGTAAATCTACGCTTTTATACGCCCTTTCGGGAATGGATACTCCGTCGCTCGGCAAAATTACGTTCGGAGATAAAGTCATATCAGATTTATCGCAGGACGGGCTTGCCGTATTCCGCCGCGACCACTGCGGATTTGTATTTCAGCAAATTTATCTAATTGACGGAATGAGCGTTATGGATAACGTGCTTTCCGCAGGACTGCTCGTAAACAAAGATAAAAAGGCTGTCGTATCACACGCCAAAGAATTGTTTGCGGCTGTTGATATATCCGAAGAAACGCAAAAAAAATTCCCCGCGCAGATATCGGGCGGCGAAGCGCAAAGAGTCGGCATCGTACGCGCGCTTATAAACAGTCCCGAAATACTGTTTGCCGACGAGCCTACGGGCGCACTCAACTCCAAGACGGGGCTTGACGTTTTAGACACGCTTACAAAGTTTAACGAACAAGGGCAAAGCGTTGTAATGGTTACTCACGATATGCGTTCCGCACGCCGGGGCAACCGCATACTCTACCTTAAAGACGGCGTAATCTTGGGTGAATGCAATTTGGGGAAATACGCGCACGGCGATACGGCAAGGCACGAAAAACTTACTGCTTTTCTGAAAGATATGGGGTGGTAAAATGAGAAAGCTTTTTCTTATCGCACGTTCAAATATGCGAAAAGCAAAAGGACAGACTGTGGCTATCGCCGTACTGATTTTGCTGGCGGCTATGCTGTTAAATCTTTGGCTTATGCTGTCTATGGACTATAAAGCCAACT
>CATLBN010000032.1 GCA_949878885.1 uncultured Clostridia bacterium
AAAAATGGCAAAGGCTAAGTACGACAACAGCAAGCCCCACGTTAACATTGGCACAATCGGCCACGTTGACCACGGCAAGACCACTCTGACCGCAGCTATCACTATGGTAATGGCGTGCAAAGGTCAGGCAGCAAAAATGAAATACGACGAGATTGATAAGGCTCCCGAGGAGAAAGCTCGTGGTATAACAATTAACACGGCGCACGTTGAATATCAGACGGATAAGCGCCACTACGCGCACGTTGACTGCCCGGGACACGCAGACTACGTTAAAAATATGATTACCGGCGCGGCTCAGATGGACGGCGCAATCCTCGTAGTTGCGGCAACCGACGGCCCTATGCCCCAGACAAGAGAGCACATTCTGCTTTCCCGTCAGGTAGGCGTTCCCTACATTGTAGTATTCCTTAACAAGTGCGACCAAATGGACGATCCCGAACTTTTGGAACTTGTAGAAATGGAAATTACCGATACTTTGGAAAGCCAGGGCTTCAAAGATTGCCCCATTATCAGAGGTTCGGCTCTTAAAGCTTTGGAAAAAGCTTCTTCCGGCGCACCCGATGCGGAAGTTCTTGCAGCTCCCGAAACGCAGTGCATCCTTAAACTTATGGATACTATCGACAGCTTTATCCCCACTCCCGAAAGAGATACGGCTAAACCCTTCCTTCTTCCTGTGGAAGACGTATTCACTATTTCCGGACGCGGCACCGTTGCAACCGGCAGAGTAGAAAGAGGTACGGCTCACGTGGGCGACCCCGCTGAAATAGTAGGACTTATCGAAAAGCCCGTTTCCACTACGATTACCGGTCTTGAAATGTTCCACAAGAGCGTTGACGAAGCTATTGCAGGCTTCAACGTAGGCGCACTTCTCCGCGGTATCGACAGAAAGGGTATCGAAAAGGGTCAGGTTCTTGCTAAACCCGGCACCGTTAAAACCGCTACCAAGTTTACCGCACAGGTATACGTTCTTAAAGCGGATGAAGGCGGCCGTCATACTCCCTTCTTCAACCATTACCGTCCTCAGTTCTTCATCAGAACTACCGACGTTACGGGTTCTATCGAACTTCCCGCAGGCGTAGAAATGGTTATGCCCGGCGATAACGTAGAAATTTCCGTTGAACTTATCAAACCCGTTGCAGTAGAAGAAAAACTTCGTTTCGCTATCCGTGAAGGCGGCAGAACGGTAGGTTCCGGTACTATTGTTAAGGTTCTTTAATTTATAATTAATATTAAATAAATTTAATTCGAAACACTCGCTCCGCGCAGTTTATGCGCGGAGCGTTTTACGTTAAAATACGTTTTGTATTGTTAAATTTAATCCAAGTTTAAATCATTCTTTAAAATATACTTCTGAAACGCGGGTTTCCAATTTTAAGGTTATTATACGAATACACGCAAAAACAAGTTGCGGACGGAACGGGTATTTTGCAACCGAAGATAAATTATTTTGAAAGCGGCAAGCATTTGCCTTGGATTGACGATTGTATTAAACTTGCCTATTTTTACGGAATAACGCTTGATGAACTTGTAGGAAGACAAATATAAAAATTTATGTCTATTAAAATCCGCGGTGCATTTTATGCACCGCGGATTGTTTTTTAAAAACGTTATTTTGTTAATTTATAAAATTTACAGTTTTCTTTAAGAGTGCAGTTTGGGCAGTCAGGCTTTTGCGAATGGCAGACTTTTCTGCCGTGCCAAATTAAATAGTGATGCGCCTTAGACCATAACTCTTTGGGAATAGCCGCGCAAAGCCCTTCTTCAACTTTTTCCGGCGTTTTGCCTTCGGCAATCCCAAGCCTGTTGCTTACTCTGAAAACGTGCGTATCCACGGCAATGGCGTCGCCGCCGAATGCTACGGCGTATACAACATTCGCCGTTTTCTGCCCTACGCCTGCAAGCGTTTTAAGCTGCTGTAAAGTTTTGGGCACTTCGCCGTTGTATTCTGTTAAAATATCGCGTGAGGCGGAGAGTATGTGCGCCGCTTTGTTATGATAGAACCCGCAGGAAAATATATATTTTTCAAGTTCCTGCTGCGAAAGCTCCAGCATTTTTTCAGGTGTGTTGTAATTTTTAAATAATTCCGCCGTAACTTTGTTTACCCGTTCGTCGGTGCACTGCGCCGACAGTATAACGGCAACCAGCAGCTCGTACGGAGAGCGGAATAAAAGAGCGGGCTTTGCATCCGGATACAAATTTTCAAGTCCGCTTAATATCTTTTGTACGCTGTTTTTATCCATAAACGGATTTTAACACTTAATTTAAAAAAAATCAAGCGGCGTTAAGCTTTTTGAGGGTATTCAGTACGGCGAACGTCCGTTTCGGTTGCCACCGTAAGGGCTTTGCAGGGTATAATAGCCGTAAAACGCCGAATACCTGCCGTTTGTAATTAAAATTTTTGCACGCGGCAGCGCGTTTTGCGGAATTTTTACCGACAGTCCGCAGCCGATATTCAGTTCTTTTGGCGTATTTACCAAAACAGACGGCAGCCCGTTTATTTTTAAGCGCGAATTGCAGTCTATAGCTTGCATACGCGAACGGAATACCGCAAGTATTTCAGTCATATTTATTTTATCTCCGGTATAAAAATATATTATTATATTATGACGGAGAAAAATTTTATGATATATTTCGATAATGCGGCTACGGGCGGCGTAAAGCCCGATTGCGTATTAACGGCGGTTGCCGCGGCAATAAAGGCGGGCGCAAACCCGGGACGCAGCGGACACAAACTTTCGCTTGCCTGTCTTGAAAGAGTTTACGCCTGCCGTAAAATTCTTTGCGAGTTTTTCGGCGGTTACAGTTATGACAGAGTTGTATTTACCAAAAACTGTACCGAAGCGTTAAATATTGCCATATTAGGCGTACTTGAACGTTTTGCGGCGGAGGGGGCAACGGTTGTTACAACCGTTGCAGAGCATAACTCGGTGTTAAGACCGTTGGAATTTTTAAAAAACAAGGGCTTAAAAGTGCAGTATGCTCCGTTAGACGGTAACGGGAATATAGACGTAGACGCGCTTTCAAAGTTGGTTACCCAAAATACTAAGGCGGCTGTGGTTACGCTTGCTTCAAACGTTACGGGCTGCTCGCCGTCGGTGAAGGATGTGCGGAAAGTTATTCCCCAAGACTGCCTGCTTATATGCGACGGCGCGCAGGCGTGCGGACATATAACAATCGATATGAAAAAAAGCGGCATAGACGCGCTTGCTGTGGCGGGACATAAGGGTATGCTGGGAATTCAGGGCAGCGGAGCGCTGCTGTTTTCGGAACGCTTTAATCCCGACCCGGTAACTTTCGGCGGAACGGGCAGCGAAAGCTATAATTTGCAGATGCCCGATTTTTATCCCGATAGGCTTGAAAGCGGAACCGATTCTTATCCTGCGATAGTTTCATTGGGCGAAGGAACGCTGTATTTAAAAGACAGGTTGTCCGAACACGCGGCGGCAATAGAAGATATGACAAAAACGCTTATTTACGGACTTTCGCAAATACGGGGAGTAAAGCTGTATTCAAAAGTTAACCCGTTCGGAATAGTTGCGTTTTCGCTTGAAAATATGCAGTCGGAAATGGCGGCTTACAATCTTTCGGAAAATTTTTCCGTTTGCGTGCGCGGCGGATTGCATTGCGCGCCGCTTATGCATAAAGCGCTTGAAAGCGAAGGGCTTGTACGCGCTTCGGTTTCGGCGTTTAATACTCCGTCGGAATGCCAAACGTTTTTACAAGCCGTTAAAGAGCTGACTTCCGTTTAGCTTTACTGCCGCGCGGACGGTAACCCGTCCGCGCGGCAGTATTTAATAAAATTAAATGCTTTTAAGGCGCATTATAACTTCTTTAAGCTTTTTCTTTTTAAAGCCGTCTAACATAGGCGACAGCGCGGCATAAAAATTGTCCAAATCCGCGTTTGTCAAAGTGCCGTCGCGCTTGCCGCGCTCGGCTTCGGAAATTATGGTTTTTAAAATTTGGCTTTCGCTTTTTCCGCTCATGGCTTTGGTAAGAATTTTTGCAAGTTCTACGGTGTTGTTAACCTGACTTTGCGACGCGCCGCCGTTTTCCGTACTTCCCGTACTTGCCGTATTTGCGCCGTTTTGCGGCTGTTCGTTGGAATAGCTTTTAAAATCTTTCATAAAATCTCCGCATATAATATTAATATTAAAATATGCAGGGGATATTTTTTATGCAACTTTTGATTATTCTTGCGCTTTTGATGTACGCAGGCAAATCCGGCGCAAAAAATCTTATAGAGGAGGTTAAACCGGTTCTTGAAAGCATAGGCGGCGAAAGTATGAAAGAAGCGCTTAAAAGCGCGGAAGAAATAACTTCGGTTTTAACGGCTGTTAAAGAATTCGGCGGGGCGGCTTCGGATAATGTTCAAAGTACTGACGGCGTTTCCGCTTTTTGGAATAATTCGTCCGACGGCGCCGAAACGCAAAGCAATTCTTCGCCGTCGGTTGCGTTTCCGTTAAAGCCCGTAAGCAATATTGCGGACAGAGATATAGCTTATTCGCTTTCCAAATATTTGCAAGCGTAAATTTATATACATATTATGCAGCAATCGGCTATTGCTTTTTATGCGCTGTTATGATACAATACGCTTATGAAAGTAGGAATATCTACGGCTTGTATGCCTGAAAAATACCAAACCGAAGAAGCGTTTGACTTTGCAAACATTTTAAAAGCCGATTGCTGCGAAATTTTTTTGCGGACTTTTTACGAGTACCGCCCGGAATTTGCTACGCAAAATGCAAAAAGACTGAAAAACGTTGAGGCGTGGGCGGTTAGCGATTTTGAATATAATTTTGAAAATCAGCTTACTCATTCATCGCGCAGAACGCGCGGCGACGGTTTTTATTGGCTTGACCAGGTTATGCGTTCGGCTCAAATTTTCGGCGCAAAAAATTATCTGTTTAAAGGATTTTGTCGTCCGGATGACGATTTTGACGCTACGGGGGCTCGCTTAACCGAAATTTCGGACTTTTGCGCGCGTTACGGCGTTAAATTAAGCGTAGTAAATTCGGAAAAAGGCATTTACTGCAAAGCGGGGGCGTTTAAAGAGCTTAAACACCGCTGTCCGCAATTAACGGCGGCGTTGGATTTAAAACAAGCCGTAAAATCCGGATATCCGTACGCTATGTATTTAAAGGAAACGCAAGGCGCGCTTGTTGCGGTGCGTATTCCGCATTTGCAAAAGTATGAAGCGGGTGAACTTTTTGCAAGGCTTAAAGACTGCAGCTTTAACGGCGCCGTTATAGTGGGCGGTGCGGATTTTGCGCAAGCGGAAGATTTAAAAAAATATATTGATTTTATAAAGAACTTGGCAAACTGAATTACATTATTTTTGCATATAACGGAAAGACAGCGGACTTTTGTAATAAAAGCGCCGTTTTTCTATTTTTATTACTTATTAATTTATAAATCATAAAAAAATAAAAAATTTTTTAACAAAAATGCTTGACATTATTTACTTGCTTTGTTAAGATATAAAAGCTGTCGGTTTAGACAGCGATGTTTTTCTTTTGAAAAACCGCCGTTTTTTCGGCGAAAGCGAAGACTAACAACTGCATAGGAAAGAAAAGAAAAAAGTACAAAAAGGCAATAAGATTAATAGGTTAATACGAAGAAAGAAAGAGCAATTTTGCACGCTTTTGAACTGAGGAAACAGATTAGTCGAGTTAAAAAGAGTAGAATTTTTGTAAGAAGGATAAGTAGACAAGATAGCGAAGATATGCTATTGAGGAAAAAAATAAAGATCAAGCTACAAAGAGCATACGGAGGATGCCTAGGTACATGGCGCCGAAGAAGGACGTGACAAGCTGCGAAAAGCTGCGGGGAGGAGCAAATATCCGGAGAACCGCAGATATCCGAATGAGGGAACTCAGCGTATGGAGACATACGTTATCATATAATGAATCCATAGTTATATGAGGGGAACCCGGGGAACTGAAACATCTTAGTACCCGGAGGAAAAGAAAGTAAAAACGATTCCGCGAGTAGTGGCGAGCGAAAACGGAGGAGCCCGAAAGAAGAGTAGAAATACTTTTCCGGTATCAGGATTTGCAATCAACTTAGCCGAAGACGGTTGGAAAGCCGTCCCGAAGAGAGTGACAGGCTCGTAGGCGAAAAGATGAGAGCGAAGGATACAAAGAGTACGTCGGAACACGAGGAATTCTGACGGAACATGTGGGGACCATCCCATAAGGCTAAATACGACCATGTGACCGATAGCGAATAGTACCGTGAGGGAAAGGTGAAAAGAACCCCGG
>CATLBN010000033.1 GCA_949878885.1 uncultured Clostridia bacterium
ATCTTATTTCTTTAAAGCGCAGGCTGTTCGCTTAATTTCAGCCTTAACTTTACCCAAAACGCACAGTTACTGCGCGTTTTTACATCCCTATTTGGCGGCGAGTCCCAAATCGCCGCCTCCTTTTTTTACTCCTATCTATATTTTTTCATAGGTTATTTCTGTAATTGAACTTTGTTAAAACCTGTTTTTTTCGGTTAGTGGTAACTTCTGTATAAATTTGAGTGGTGGCAACGCTTGCGTGCCCCAAAATTTCCTGTACGGAACGCAAATCGGCGCCGTTGGCAAGCAAATTGGTTGCAAAAGTGTGCCGCAGATAGTGCGGCGTGGATTTAACGCCTATATGCGCCATTTTGGCGTATTTTTTATAAATGTCTTCAATACCGTGAATGGAAATAGGTTGTCCGTAACGGTTAACGAACAGGTGTTTGCATTCGGTTTTTTTGCACTCTTTTATAAGTGTTTTAATTCTTTCCCAAGTTATTGGAGAAGAAATATAAATCAAACGCTGTTTTCTGCCTTTTCCGTGTATTAAAAGCGTGCGTTCGCTTAAAATTACGTCGTCTAAAGTTATTGCGGCGGCTTCGCCTACGCGGATGCCCGTGCTTATTAACAAATCCATAAGCGCTGCGTCGCGTATATATTCGCGTTTTGCAAAAGCAGAAAGCAGTGCGGGCTGTATTTGAAAGCAATTCAAAATTTTGCTTACGTCGGCAACGGCAAGCGTTTTAGGCAGTCGTTTTTCTTTTTTAAATCTGAATTTAAGTTTTAAAAACGGAGATGCGGAAATAAAATCGTAATTCAAAAGATAATCGTAAAAATTTTTAAGCGTTATTATTTTGCGGCGTATAGACGTATCTTTAAGTTTTAAATCGTTGTTTAAATGCGAAATAAAAGCGCATATATCCGGATTTAATACGTCTTTTTCAAAATTGAAAAACTGCGTTAAATCGCTTTTGTAAGCTTTTAAAGTTTTAGCCGATAAATTTTTGGTTGCTTGCAGATAGTTGATAAATCTCATTAAGTAATTCATAATATTTCTCCATATGTAAATTAGGTAAATTCGATTTTAACATAAAGGCTTATAAATTTTAAAACCGAAAAATCATTTTTTTGCAAAAGAAATATTAAAATTACATTTTTTATATGTTCCGTTTATTTATTTTTGACAATCAGCGGTCAATTTAAAATAAAAGACTTTGCCGTTTGGCAAAGTCTTTTATTTAATCAATTTATTTTTCTGCTAATTTATAGCCTTTTTTCGGCTTATTTTTAATGAACAGTTTATATCTGAAACCATATAAACATCCGCCTGCAACCATAACGGCTATCGCTGCCGCCGTTAAACTTACCGTAACGGGAGAAAAATCTTTTATATCCGGACAGCGCACGTTAGTCCACATTCGGTTTATGTCGGCAAGCCTGTCGCCGAAATCAAGCATAACCACGCTGCGGTCTATAACGTTTTGCGAAGGGTATTGCGCAAAAAGCTGTCTGCCCCTGTTAATCAGTCCGTTATCGAAGTCAAAAACGCTTATATCCGCGTCTATTTTGTGGCCGTCGCCGAAAAAATAACTTAAATCGTATTCATATATATCTTGTTCGTCCGTATCTTCTTCCGCGCCGTAATTATAATTCATATATTCAAAAACCAAGTCGCCGGCAATGGCGGAGGTATAACCTATATAATACATATTTCTTATTGCGCTTTGCGGACGGGATAAGTAGTTTACAAAAGCTTCGGCGGCTTCGTGCCGTTCAGCCGTCCAATTTACGCCGTTTTTAAGTTTTAACCAACCGTCAAACCAAATATTAGTGCACTCGTCCGGAACCGAATACCATAATTCCGTGGGGTTGTTTTCGTCGCTTTCGGCTTCGTCCATAATATAAACAGCATCGCCTGACCACTGTTCGTTGCAAAC